>NZ_JBIXJU010000005.1:0-404191 GCF_052871675.1 Sphingopyxis sp. LARHCG72
GAACAACCTCCGCTTCACGCAGCTTGCCGATAATCTCTTCCGGGCGATGCTTCTTGCTCGGCATTCATAATCTCCTTCGTAATCCAAAATATCATCAATTTTGGACCACTCAGAAGGGGGCAGATCAGTCTGGACACGTGGGGATGCATGGGGATCCGAATCATCGAAAAAGCCTAGGTTTCCCTAGGCCTTTTTCGATGGTCGATGATGTGTGGAAATAAGAAAATGGAGGAGAGTGAGGGATTCGAACCCTCGGTACCGTTGCCGGCACTTCGCATTTCGAGTGCGACGCTTTCGACCACTCAGCCAACTCTCCTCGCTGAGAGGAGACGCCCCTAGCGGCGGTCCGGACGTCTTGCAACCCTCTCGTCACAAAAAGGCGATCCGCCGCTGGATTTCGTCGTCCGATCAGGGCTTGTCGACCTCCCACCAATAGGCTTCGCGCTTGCGATTCCCCGTCTCGGCCTCGTTCATCGTGAGCGGATCGTAGAGCCGTCCGCCGAGCATCACGCGGTGGATTCGCTCGGTGTTGCGGATGTTTTCGGTCGGGTCGGCGTCGAGGATCAGGAGGTCGGCGAGCTTGCCCGCTTCGAGCGAGCCGACATCCTTCGCATAACCCAACGACGTTGCGGGCATGATCGTCGCGGCGCGCAGCGCGTTGATATTGCTCCAGCCGCCACGCACGAACGACCAGATTTCCCAATGCGCGCCGAGCCCCGACTGCTGGCCGTGCGCGCCGATCGACACCATGCGGCCGGCGGCGGCGATCTTGCCCGCCTCGCGCGCCGAATCATCGTCGACATAATCGCTTTCGGGCGCGATCACGCGGCGCTTGTTGTTCGCGGCGAGCTCGGCCGGCGGCGCATGGCGCGACAGGATCGGATGCTCCCACACATTGGTGTGCGCGCGCCAATAGGGATCGCCCGCGGGGCCGCCATAGGTCACGACGAGCGTCGGCGTGTAATCGACCTGCGTCTGTCCCCAAAGCTGCACCAGATCCTTGTAGAAGGTGTGGAGCGGGATGTTGTGTTCGACCGTCGAGTTGCCGTCCTGGATCAGCGTGACGTCCTGCGTGAACAGCGAGCCGCCCTCGGGCACGACGGTCAGGCCTTCGGCCTGCGCGGCCTTCACGACCATCTGACGCTGGTCGCGGCGCGGCTGGTTGTAGTTTTTGACGCTGTGCGCTCCCTGCGCCTTCAATCGGCGGACGTGCGCGAGCGCGTCGTCATAGCCGTTGATCTCAGCATAGACGCCCGCCGCCTTTGCCCCGTAGATCACCTCGCCGGTCGAGAAGATGCGCGGCGCAAGGATCAGCCCCGCGCGCTGCATTTCCGACGAGACGAAGATTTCCGACGCGCGCGACGAAGGATTGTGGCTGGTCGTCGTCCCCATCGCGAGATTGACGATTTCGGACCAGTTCTGCTGCGGAACCAGCTCGTCGTCACCGTGCGATCCATGCGCGTGCGCGTCGACGAAGCCGGGGACGATCGTTTTGCCCGTTGCGTCGACCGTCACCGCGCCCGCGGGAACGGTGATCGCGCCCGCCGGTCCGACTGCGGTGATGCGGTCGCCGTCGATGACGATCGCGCCATTCTCGATCACGCCGCCATCCTTGTCGGCCATGGTCACGATCTTCGCGCCCGTGACGACGACGACGCCCTTATGCTTCGCCGCCGCCTGCGTCATCGACAGCGATACGCCGTCGGTCGGCGGGGCAAACTTTGGTGCCTTTTCGTCGGCGGGCGCGTTGGTGAAGAAGCTGGCGAGGTCGGCGCCGAACAGCGTCGCGCCGCGGCTCCAGTGAAGGCGGCGACCGCCGTCGGACCAATGGATATATTCGGCGCCGCTGCCGCTGACCCGCGTGACGGGCAGCGCACCGCTCTTGGTGCCGAGCGAGACATCCTGCCCGCCGGGCATCAGTGGGGTGACATAGGCGTCGTAGTTCTGCCGGAAGGCGAGGGTGCGGCCGTCGGGCGAGATTTCATAGTCGCTGACGAGTTCGCCATTGGCATGGACGCGCTTGTCCTGCCCGCTCATGTCGGTGCTGACGAGCTGGCTCTTGCCGTCGGCGGCGGTGACCATGAAGATACGGTCATTCGCCGCACCGAATTGCGGCTTGGCGCCATTATCGCTGACCCGCTCGGGCGCGCCGCCGGCCGCGGGAATACGGTAGATACCGGGATTCTCCCCCCAGCGTGCCGAGCGCAGGCCGCCGCCGGCGCGCCGTTCGAAGGCGATCGTCTTGCCATCGGGCGAGAAGCGGGGTTCGGCATAATGGCCGGGCACTCCGGTGACCTTGCGCGAGGTTCCGCCGCCCGCGCCGACGACATGGACTTCGCCGAGCCCGGTGTCGGTCCAGCGCACGAACACGATCGAGCGGCCGTCGCGCGACCAGCTCGGCCACAGTTCGAAGCCATTGTCCTTCGCTGCGGTGAGGCGCCGCGCCGCGCCGCCCGATGCGGGCTTTACCCACAGCTTGCCGAGCGTCTCGAACACGACCGAGCGGCCATCGGGCGACACTTCGGCCCAGCGCGGCATCTGCGTCGCAAAGCTGTCGGGCGCGACCTCGACCGCCGGGTGCGTCGCATCGACGATCACGCGGTTGTCGCTGACGCTGAAGGGGATGACCCGCGCTTCGCCGCCGGCGGCGCTCACGCGGCGCAGCTTGCCGCCGGCCCAGAAGACGATGTCGCTGCTGTCGGGGGTCCAGCCCATGTTGGGATAGACGCCGGTAACCGCCCAAGTTTCCTGAACATCCTGGTCGAGCGCGTCATAGACCTTTTTCTCGGTGCCCGATGAAAGGTCCTTCACATATAGCTTCGACTGCGTGCCTTCGCGGCGGACGAAGGCGAGCTTCTTGCCGTCGGGCGAGGGTGACGGCCGAACCGCGCCGCCCGCACCCGCGGCGACGGTCGTGACCTCGCCGTCGTTCAGGTCATAACGTTCGATATGAAACAGGTCGGTGTTGCTGTCCTGCGCATATTCGAAGATCGGCCCCGGGGTGACGTTGCGCGTGTAATAGACACCCTCGCCGTCGGGCGCGAAGGTCGGCTCGCCGAGTTCCTTCTGATGGCGCTCATTGGGCTTCTTGACGAGCGGTACGCCCGCGCCGCCCGACACATGGTACATCCACACCTCGCCGGTGCCGAGCGAGCGGCCGGTCGTGAAATGCTTCTTCGCAACGATGAACTGGCTGTCGGGGCTCCAGCTCGGCTGGTTTAGAAGTCGAAAATCTTCTTTCGAGATCTGGCGCTTGTCGCTGCCGTCGCGGTTCATCAGCCAGATATTGTCGCCGCCCGCACGGTCGGAAACAAAGGCGATGCGCCTGCCGTCGGGCGAAAAGCGCGGCTGGTGCTCATAGGCGAGGCCTTCGGCGATACGCGTCGGCGTGCCGCCCTCGATTGGCATCGTATAAATGTCGCCGAGCAGGTCGAACGCGATCGTGCGGCCATCGGGGGCGACGTCGACATTCATCCAGCTGCCTTCGTCGACGGCGAGCTGAACCTTACGCGTCGCCATGCCCGGCGGCGCGTTGACGTCCCATTTGTCGGGTTTCGCATCGGCGGCGGGTGCTGCCGGTGCCGGCGCGCTTTGCGCCCAGACCGAGGTGGAACAAGCCAGAGTCGCCGCGAGGGCGAGAGCGATGCGCGCCATGAAATTATCCCCGTTTGAAATTATGTGCCGACCATATGGTCCGGGCGCGAACATGCAAGGGACAGGTTTCGACGAAGAACTGGCAGCGTCGACGAGCGGCTGCTAGCCCGGATGCAGGACAGGATAGACGGGAGGGTGGAGCGTGCCGTTGAAGGGAATCCGGGTACTCGATTTCGGTCGCTATATCGCCGGCCCCTATTGTGCGGCGCTGCTCGCCGATTATGGCGCCGACGTGATCCGGATCGAGGCGCCGGGCGGCAACGACGACCGCTATACGGTGCCGGTCTCCGACGACGGATCGGGTGCGATGTTCATGCAGATGAACCGCGCGAAGCGGTGCCTGACGTTGAAACCCGGTAGCGTGGAAGGGCGCGAAATCGTCCGCCGCCTCGTCAAAACGGCCGATGTCGTGATCGCCAACATGCCGCATGACGCGCTGGTGAAGCTCGGGCTCGATTATGACAGCCTGTCGGCGATCAACCCGCGCATCATCCTCGCGACGGCGTCAGCGTTCGGCAGCGACGGTCCGCTCGCCAGCCGCGTCGGCTTCGACGCGGTGGGGCAGGCGATGTCGGGTACGGTGCACCTGACCGGCACGGCCGACCAGCCGTACCGCGCGCAGGTCAATTATGTCGATTTCGGCACCGCGCTCCACTCTGCTTTCGGCGTCATGCTGGCGCTGCGTGAGCGCGAGGCGACGGGGAAAGGGCAGTGCGTGTCGGGATCGCTGCTCGGCACCGCGCTCGCGATGTCGAATGCGCTCACCATCGACCATGCGCTGAACGGCATCGATCGCCAGCCGATCGGCAATCGCGCCTTCAGTTCGGGGCCGACTGATGTGTTCCGCACGCGCGACGGTTGGATCCTCACCCAGATCGTCGGCGCGCCGATCTTCGCGCGCTGGGCCGACCTTGTGGGACAGCCGGAGCTCGTCGA
Organism: Sphingopyxis sp. LARHCG72; assembly: GCF_052871675.1. NCBI lineage: Bacteria > Pseudomonadati > Pseudomonadota > Alphaproteobacteria > Sphingomonadales > Sphingopyxidaceae > Sphingopyxis > Sphingopyxis sp. LARHCG72. Next base: position 4,591 of record NZ_JBIXJU010000005.1, read on the forward strand.
CGACCCGCTTTACGCCAGCGATATCCTGCGGGGCAATAATGGCGAGGAGCTGAGCGCGATCATGCAGCGCTGGTGCATCGAACGCACGAGCGCGGACGCGATCGCCGAACTCGCCGCGGCGCGCGTTCCCGCGGCTCCCGTCCTGCGAGCTGGTGAAGCGCTGGCACAGCCGCAGGTCGCGGCGATGGGGCTGGTCGAGCCGGTCGGATATCCGGGCGCGGCGGGCAGCATTCCGGTGATCCGCGCGCCGATCCACCTTTCGGCCAGTGACAAGGTCAATCCCGCACGCGCGCCGCAGGTGGGCGAGCACAGCGACGCGATCCTCTCGGAACTCGGCTACGACGCTGAAGCCATTTCGGCTTTGCGGACGGCAAGGATTATTTGAGCCGGCGAGGGTGGACAAACGCCAATCGCCAATTAAGTTACCGGTCAGTATAAAAATCAGCCCAGGAGTTTCCGATGACCGATAACAGCGAATATGTGCCGCCGAAGATCTGGACGTGGGACAAGGAAAGCGGCGGGCGTTTCGCCAACATCAACCGTCCCATCGCGGGGCCGACGCACGACAAGGAGCTACCGGTCGGCAAGCATCCGCTCCAGCTCTATTCGCTCGGCACGCCGAACGGCGTGAAGGTCACGGTAATGCTCGAGGAGCTGCTGGCCGCAGGGCACAGCGGCGCCGAATATGACGCCTGGCTGATCAAGATCGGCGACGGCGACCAGTTTTCGAGCGGCTTTGTCGACGCCAACCCGAACAGCAAGATCCCCGCGCTTGTCGACCGCAGCGGCCCGGAGCCGATCCGCGTGTTCGAATCGGGCGCGATTCTGATCCACCTTGCCGAGAAGTTCGGCGCATTCCTGCCGACCGAAACCGCGAAGCGCGCCGAAACCCTGTCCTGGCTGATGTGGCAGATGGGGAGCGCGCCCTTCCTCGGCGGCGGCTTCGGCCACTTCTATGCCTATGCGCCGTTCAAGCAGGAATATCCGATCAACCGCTATGCGATGGAGGTGAAGCGCCAGCTGGACGTGCTCGACCGCCGCCTTGCGGACCATGAGTTTATCGCCGGCGCCGATTATACGATCGCCGACATGGCGATCTGGCCCTGGTACGGCGCGCTCGTGAAGGGGCTCGTCTATGACGCCGGCGAGTTCCTGCAGGTCGACGATTACAAGCATGTTCAGCGCTGGACCGACCAGATTGCCGCGCGCCCGGCGGTGAAACGCGGGCGGATGGTCAATCGCGTGATGGGCGATCCGGCGAGCCAGCTCCACGAACGGCACGATGCGTCGGATTTCGATCTTCGCACGCAGGACAAGCTGGAGGCCGCGGAATAATCCGTATCTTTCGCGCGGGGCCCGCGCCAATGGCTGCGGGTCGACCTGGTACCCGTGCCGACGGGCGGTGCGATCATCCTGCGCGATGTCAGCGAAACGATGGAGGAATGTGCCGCGGGCGATGCACGGAGTGCGCTGCTTGCGGCTGTCGAGGCCGACGGCGATATCGGACACGCGCGCATCACCGTGCGCGAAACGGTCGAGACCGCGAACGAGACACTGACCACCATGGTCGGGGTCGATGCGGCCGCGATCCGGCGGGTGCGCTTTTCGGCGCTCCTCGCGATCGGCCAGCGGCAGGCCTTTGTCGAGGCGCTGGAATCGGTGTTCCGCACCGGCGAACCGGCGCGTATCGGTTCCGAGATGATCACGCGCGACGGCGCGATCCTGCCCGTTACCCTGTCGATCGCCGAAGTTCGCGGCGCTTATGCGAGCGACGGGGCGGTCATCCTCGCGACCCCGCGGGCTACCGGTTAGGCGGCATTCCTGTATCGGCAAGGGCGGCCGCGCTGGACAAGCGTGCCCGTTACGCGCAATCATCGGGGAAGGAAGGTTGCAAGTCGCAACTTGCCGTTTACGTAAAGGTGAGCGCCCAGTATAAGGGCGCCATTACCCGATGGGAGATTCGTGATGGACATGGAATTCAGCCCCGAAGATCTCGCCTTCCAGAAGGAAGTGCGCGACTTCATCGCCGAAAATTACCCCGCCGAGCTGCGCGGAAAACAGGATGAGGGCGAGGAGCTGTCCAAGGAGGATTTCCTCGTCTGGCACAAGATCCTGCACAAGAAGGGCTGGATCGCGCCCGCTTGGCCGGTCGAATATGGCGGCACCGGCTGGACGCCGACGCAGCGTTTCATCTGGTCCGAGGAAACCGCCCGCGCCGACTGCATTCGCCTGATGCCTTTCGGCCTCGCGATGGTCGGTCCCGTTATCTACACCTTCGGCACGCCCGAGCAGAAAGCGCATTTCCTGCCGCGCATCCTGTCGGGCGAGGATTGGTGGTGTCAGGGTTATTCGGAACCCGGCTCGGGCTCCGACCTCGCCTCGCTACGCACCGCCGCGGTTCCCGATGGCGACGATTATATCGTCAACGGTCAAAAGACCTGGACGACGCTGGCACAGCATGCCGACTGGGGCTTCTTCCTCGTCCGCACCGACAAGGACGCCAAGCAGCAAGAAGGCATCAGCTTCCTCCTCATCGACATGAAATCACCCGGCATCACCGTGCGCCCGATCATCACCTTGGGCGGCGAGCATGAGGTCAACGAAGTGTGGCTGGAGGACGTCCGCGTGCCGCAATCGCAGCGCGTTTACGAAGAGAATAAGGGCTGGACCTGTGCCAAGTTCCTGCTCGCGCACGAGCGCACCGGCATCGCCGGCGTCGCGGCCTCGAAGCGCGGGATCGAGAAGGTGAAGGCGATTGCCCGCACCGAACTCGACGGCGACAAGCCGCTGCTCGCCAACGCTTTCTTCAAGCGCAAGGTCGCCGACCTCGAAGTCGATCTCGCGGCGCTCGAATTCACCGAACTGCGCAGCCTTGCCGGTCCGAACGCTAACCGCGGTCCGGGGCCGGAATCGAGCCTGCTCAAGATCAAGGGTTCGGAAATCCAGCAGCGCCTCACCGAACTGACGCTCGAAGCCGTCGGTCATTATGGTGCGCCCTATTTTCGCGGCTTTGGCGAGGGCGACAACGAGCATCCGATCGGGCCTGATTACGCGCACCGCGCCGCGCCGACCTATTTCAACACGCGCAAGACGACGATCTATGGCGGGTCGAACGAGATTCAGCGCAACATCATCGCGAAGATGGTGCTCGGACTCTGATCAGATAATCCACGTCATTCCGGCGGGAGCCGGAATCTCGGCCCCAAGGCCTCGAGACCCCGGCCTTCGCCGGGGTGACGGTGAAATTAGGGAATAGAAGAATGGATTTCACCTACACCGAAACGCAGGACATGATCCGCGACACGCTCGCCCGCTTCCTCGGCGACACCTATGATTTCGAAACGCGCCAGAAGTTCATCCATTCGGACAGCGGTCGCGACCCCGCGATCTGGACTGCGCTCGCGCAGGAACTCGGCATGCTCGGCGCGCCCTTTGCCGAAGAACATGGCGGCCTCGGCGGCGGTGCGCTCGAAAATGCGATTGTCATGGAGGAGCTGGGCAAGGTCATCGGGATCGAGCCCTATCTGCCGACCGTGGTGATCGCGGGCGGCGCGCTCAAGGCCGTCGGCGGCGCGCAGGCCGATGCGTTCATTCCAGAGATCATCGCGGGCAATGCGATCATCGCCTTCGCCTATGCCGAGCCGCAGGGGCGCTACGACCTTGCGAACCTGCGCACCACCGCGAAGAAAGACGGCGCGGATTATGTGCTGAACGGCCATAAGGGTGTGGTCTATGCCGCGCCCTGGGCGACCCACTTGCTCGTCACCGCGCGCACCGGCGGCAACCAGCGTGACAAGGATGGCGTGTCGCTGTTCCTGGTCGACGCCAACCTGCCGGGCATCGTTCGCCGCGACTATCCGACCGTCGACGGCAGCCGCGCGTCGGAAATCTATTTCGAGAATGTCGCGATCCCCGGTGACGCGCTGCTGGGCGGCGAAGGGGCCGCGCTGCCGCTGATCGAGCAGATCGTCGACGAGGCCACCGTTGCGGTGTGCGCCGAGGCGACCGGCGTGATGCAGAAACTGCACGAAGGCACTCTCGAATATACGCAGCAGCGCAAGCAGTTCGGCGTGCCGATCGCGAAATTCCAGGTACTCCAGCACCGCATGGTCGACATGTTCATGGAGGTCGAACAGGCGCGCTCGATGACGATCATGGGCACGCTGAAGCTGGGCTTGCCTGCGAACGAGCGCATGGCGGCAGTCTCGGCCGCGAAGGCGAAGGTCGGGCGCGGCGCCAATTTCGTAGGCCAGAACGCGATCCAGACGCACGGCGGCATCGGCATCACGCAGGAACTGGCGATCGGCCATTATTTCAAGCGGTCGACGATGATCGAGGGTCAGTTCGGCAGCGTCGATCATCATATGGACCGTTACGAACGAATTACGCTGGCCGACTGACGGCTTCGCCGTCGCGGCCGACCGACGGCCCGGCGGATTGATTGGGAGAGCCGCGGCGTCGCCTTAATAGGCGACGTCGACGGCGATCCGAAGCGTGCGCGGGCGCAGCGGGGTCAGGAACCCTTCATTGCCCTCGACGAAGGGCGTACCCAGCGAAAAGCGGTTTCCGCGCGAATCGAACAAATTGGTCAGCGTGAATGACAGCCCGCGGCGTTCGTTGCCGACGCGCATCGCGAGGCCCGTATCGATATAATCGCCCTGGCTTTCGCCGAGCACCGGCCCGATGCCGAGCCGCGACGGGCCGATATAGTTGGCCCAGCCGTTCACGCGGAATCCCTCGTCGCCGATGACCGTGGCATAGTTCACCGAACCGCGCACCGCATGGCTCGCAACATTGGGAATGCGGCCGAGCCGGCCCGGCGCCGTGTCGAATACGGGCAGGATCCGCGGCGCGAGGTCGTCGACCCGGCTGTGGTTATAGACCGCGCCCAGCTCAAAGGTCAGCGTTTCGGTCGGACGCATCGCGAGCGCGCCTGAAATGCTGGTGATACGCCCGTCGCCGATGTTGGCGGTGGTCGGGAAACCCGTGCTGTCGATAAAATCGGCCTGGATGTTGCGCCAGCGGCTGTGCGAGATCGAGACGCTGGCGTCGAACAGGCTCTGCCCTTTGTCGCCGAAGCGCATTCCGGCTTCCCATGTCCGCACCTGGTCGTTGAGGAAGCGTCGTACGAAATTGCCGTCGACCGCGAGGCCGCCGGGGCGGAAACCTTCCTGATAGCGCGCATAGATCCGGACATTGTGCAGCGGCGTCGCGAGCAGCGAAAAGGACGGTAGCAGGTCGGTTTCGTTGCGCGAGGCGGTCGTCGCACGCCCCGCCTGCGAGAGGGCGAAAGAGACGCCTTCGGCCTCGCCGCCGAGCTTCGCGTGCGACAGGCGGACGCCGCCCGAAGCGATCAGGTTCGGCATCACCTCGACCGTGGCCTCGGCATAGCCGGTGAATTCGGTGATCCGGTTGGTCACACCGGGCAGGACCGCGCGGAGCGGGCCATAGCCATATTCGCGGTCCTGCCGCGCCCGATTGTCGATGAAGCTGGCGCCGACGACCCAGCCCAGCCCATCGCGATACGGCCGGGACAGGCGGTTTTCGCTGACGAACATGCGCGTCGCATTATGCTGGTCGAGCACGCGCGGAACATCGTTCAGCGGAATGACCTGAATGGGCGCGAACAGGCGCTCGACATCGACCGCTGCAACCGAAGGCGGGGCAGGCACGCCGCCGTTGGACATATCGGACCCTTGTCGCGCTTCGGGAAGGCTGGCGTCGAAGCGCTCGAACAGGCGGTGGTCGATGAAGGCGTTCGACGACTGGAAGTGCAGGTCGTCCCAGTCCTTCATGACGACGATCGTGCCCATGCCGTAGCGCGCGGTCGCATTCTGTTCGACCATCGAATTGCGCGTCAGCGGCGGGCCGTCCTTGTCGGCATATTGGGCATCGTCCGACGTGATCGCCTGGTAAACGCCGCCGAAATCGACCGTCCAGTCGTCGCCGGCCTCGAAGCGGAAGGTCCCACGCCCGCCGCGCACATGGACGCGGTTGACATCGTTCTGCCCGCGTAGCGGATTGTCGATATAGCCGCCGTCGGTCAGCATATAGCCGACGAGGCGCAGCGCATGGCCGTCTTCGCCGACGGGAAGGTTGGCTATCGCGGCGATGTCGCCACCGGGATCGCCATGCTGGGTGATCGAGACGCCCGCGATCGCCTGTATCGTCATCGCGCGCGGATCGGGTGCCTTGGGCACGACGCGGATGATGCCGCCGAGCGACCCGGCCCCGTACAACGTGCCCTGCGGTCCTTCGAGGATTTCGACATTGTCGACGTCGTAAAGCCGGAGGTCGGGGTCGGGGGCGTTGTAGCTGAGACGGATGTCCCCGAAATATTGGCCGACGGTCGACTGGGTCGGACCGGTGAAGCTCGAATCGGCGATACCGCGAATGAACAGCTTGTTGCGCCCCGAACCGAGGTGGGTCGAAGAGACGGTGGCGGTCCGTGACAGGATCGAATCCATCCCGCGTTCGCCGCCAAAGGTCAAATCGCCGCCATCCAGTTGGGTGACGACGCCCGCAAAGTGCGAATAGGGAAGATCGGTCTTCGACGCGGTGACGATGATTTCGTCCTCTGCCGAAGCAACCGCGTCCTGCGATGGTTCGCGAGCGCGCGGTTGGGGGGCCTGTCGCGGTGCGGGTGTCGCGCGTGCGACGCGCGGTGCAGCGGGGCGCGGCTCGATCCGCCAGCTCGTCGCGCTGACGCGCACCGCGCGCGCGTCGGATCCGGCGAGCAGGCGGCGGATCGCCTCGTCGACGCTCATCCGTCCGCGTACCGGCTTGACGCGCGCCTGCCAGAGTTTCGCATCGACGACGCTGATGCTGACCCCGGCCTGCCGGCTGATGACCGGCAAGACGCTCGACAGGCTTCCCTTGGGTACGTCGAAGGCGCGTTCCTCCGCCGCCAGAGCCTGCGCGGGCAGGCTCAACGCGATTGCTGCTGCGGCAAGGGAAAGGCGCGATCGCATGTTCAGCGGGTCAATATCCAGCCATCGCCTTGGCGCTCGGCCCGGGTGCCCGACAGCGCGGCGAGGTCGGCGATCGTGCGGTTGCGGTTCTTGTCGATAATCAGCGCGCCGCGGAACGACAGGTCGTTCGCCTCGGGCGCGATGCTGACCTGCATCCCGGCGGTGCGCTTCAGGTCCTCGGCGACGACGGCGAGCGGAGTGCCGTTATAGACGAGCAGGCCGCTGCGCCAGCCGCCGACATTCGCAACGTCGACATCCTTTACGACGGGCGGTTTGCGGTCGCCATCGCGGGCTTCGATCCCCTTGCCCGCGACGAGGCGGACCTTGTCGCGGTCGGGGTTGTAAAGGACGATGCCTTCGGAGACTGCGACCGAGGTCTGGCGATCGCGGCGCACGACATTGAACGCGGTGCCGAGGTCGACGATCCTGGCGCCGCCCGTTTCGACGACGAAGGGATCATTGTCGCGGTGCACGACGTGGAACATCGCCTCGCCCGATTCCAGCCGGGCAAAGCGCGGACGGTCCTTGTCGATTTCGACCACCGACGCGCCGTTGATCTCGATCTTCGATCCGTCGGCGAGCGTGACCGTACGATGTTCGCCCGCCAGGGTTTCGATCCGGTCCGCACTGCCGAACGGGTTCAGGCCCGACAGGCTGATCGCGCCGACGAGCGCGGCCGCCATCGCACCGCCGAACCACGCACGCCGCGACGGGCGGCGCGGGGCGTCGGGTACCGTCACCACCGAAGGTTTCTCAACCGGGGGCAACGCATCGAGATCGCGGTCGAGGCTCGCGACCGCATCATAGATTGCGGCATGATCCGCATCCTCGGCGAGCCAGTCGGCGAAGCCGTCCCAGTCATCGAACAGGGGATCGCGCTGGCGGATCAGCCAGTCGATCGCGCGCGCTTCGGTGGTCGTCCGGTCAGCTTGCATCGAACTGCCTCCGGATGACGGCGAGCGCGGCATAGACCTTGCGCAGATCGGCTTCGACGGTACTCAGGCTGACCCCCATTTCACCGGCTATATCGCGCTGGCTGAGGCCGTCGACGCGAAAGCGGCGGAAGATGCGCGCCGGCCGTTCGCCGGTCGCGGCGATCGCCTTTTCAACCAGCACGAGCTGCTCGCGCGAGATCAGCGAGGTTTCGCTCGACGGCGCGTGCGCGGCGGAGGCTTCGCCCCATGCCTTGTCACGCAGCTCGCGCTGTCGCGCCGAGCGATAGCGATCGAGCATCAGATTGTTCGCGGCGCGCATGATATAGGGCAGGGGGTCGGCAATCGGCCCGCTTCGCCGGTCGGTCAGTCGCATCCACAAGTCCTGGAACAGGTCTTCGGCACCGTCGGCGGCGCCGCGAACCTCCAGAAAGCGGACGATACGGTCCCGGTTGGCGAGCAATACGCCTTCGATGCCTTGGGCGGCGTCGGTTCGGTCACGCGGCTCGGTCATGGATTGCTTGCTTTGGAACGCCATCTTCTGTCGGTCAGCGCCCATTCTTGCTGCGCCATACGTCCCCCTGATTGCGCCGTCATATAGCGCCAATGGCCTGCGGTGCAACCGCGGCGGAGGGAGAGGGATGATGGCCAGTGCAAGCATCGGTTTCTTCGTTCATGTCCCAAGGCAAGGGGGAAGCGTGGGTAGGGGTAACGCTTCCCCCTCGCGGGCGGGGCCGGCCAGGGGGGCTAGAGGCCGACCCGCAGACTCGCACGGAAAGCCCAGCCGATATGGCTTTGCTGTTCTTCCGCGGACACTTCGCCGGCGACCTGGAAGGCCGAATTTCCGGCGATGCCACGGAAACGGCCGATCCAGCCGCTCGTGCGATCATCAGGAGTGAGAGTGAAGGGAGTGCCGTCCTTGAACGACGCGGTGGTCGCGCCCAGCGTGCCGCTGACGATCTGGCGGCGGCCGCCTTCGAGTTCGAAGCGGGTCCAGCCGTCATATTCGTCGGCGCCGCCGAAATCGAGCCCGATGGCAACGGTCCCCGACACGGCGAGTTCGTCGCTGTCGCGGCTCAGCACCTTGAGATCGAGCGCATCGCCGCCGCCGGTTTCCTGATAGCCGTCTTCCTTCAGCTTGAAGTAATCGACCGCGACCATCGGGCGGATCGTCAGGCCGCCGGCACGGGCGTCATAGGCGAGCGAGCCCGAGGCCGACCACAAGGTGCCGTCCCATTTGCCCTTCATGGTCTTTTCGATGTCCTCGGCGCCGGCTTCGGCGCGGAAGATGCGCGTGCCCTTCATGCTGATCGGCGCACCCGAAACGCGGGCGTTCGCCATGAAGCCGTCCGAGCGCAGGCGCCAGTGCAGCGCGCCTTCGAACTGGCTGGTGCTGACTTCATTGGCGTTGCTGCCGTTGGCGTCCTTGCCGCTGAGATAGGCGATCGAGCCACCGAAGTTGCCGATGTCGCTCTTGATTTCGGCGCCGCCCGAAATGCCCCAGCCGCTGACGTCATAGCTCGCGGTGTTGCCGATGCTCTTCGAGGTGCCCCAGACCGCCTGGTTGACCCAATAGCCCCATTTGCCTTCGTCCTGGAACGGCGCATTGGGGTCCTGGAGATAACGCGACAGCGCGCGCGAGCCCGAAGTGACGGTTTCAAACACGCCGCCCTCATGTTCGGGAAGCATCTGGCCGAGTTGGCCCCGGAACTGGGCGCCGTCGGTGATGCCGAGGAAGACGCCCTCGACCTTCTTGTCGGCGATCACGGCGTCGAGCACCGCGTCGAATGCCCCGGCTTCGGAGCGATTCAGGCCGAGTTCGGTCGTGCTCTTGCGCGAGACGTCGACGATCAACTGCGTGGCATTCGACGTCAGCGTGCCCTTGTACAGGAAGGGCAGCAAGGTCTGCGACGCGGTCAGGTTGTTCGCGCCGGTCAGGCTGCCGGCAGTCAGCACGACATGCTGTCCCTCGGCCTTTTCGATGCTCGACAGCTTCAGCGCGAGTTTCGATTCGGCGCCGAAGCTGGCGTTGCCGGTGACCTGGAGGTTGGTTCCGGTGGTGCCCGTATCGAGCATCACGCCCAGCGTGCCCTTGTCGGTAATCGCGAGCGACGAAATCGTCGCGGCGCCGCCGACGTCGAAGGTGCCGCCGGAGACCGATACCGCGAGGCCCTGCGAATTGGCGAGCGTGCCCGAGAAAATCGACGTGCCGCCGATGGTCAACGTATCGGCGCCGCCGCCGAAGTCCGCCAGACCGGTGAACTTCGACGTTCCGGCGAGCGTCATCGTGTCGTTGCCGGTACCGAAGCGGGCGTTGCCGGCGTAGGTCGCGTCACCCGACAGCGCGAGCTTGTTGTTGCCGGCACCGAAGAAGCTGTTCCCCTTTACCGAGCCGTCGGCGATGTCGAATATGTCGTTGCCGCTGCCGAAGCGGACGTCGCCGATGATGCTGGGCGCGGTGATTCCCGCGGCCACCGCGGTCTGCTTGACCGTCGCACCAGTGCTGTTCGTCGACAGGTCGATCGCGATATTGCGATCCGACGAAGCGAGGGCGCCCGTGGCGCTGATCGTGCCGCTGTTCTCGACCGTGCCAACCTTGCCCGACAGGTCGACAATGGCGCGCGCAGTGCCGTTGTCGCCGCCGGTCTTGGCGGTGATCGAACCGCTGTTGCGGATCAGCGGCACGTCGCCGCCCGCCTCGACCAGCACCGCCGTCGCGATCGAGTTCGCGGTGTTGCCCGCGGTCGTCGCGTCGATCTTGCCGGCGTTGCGGAGTTCGGGAGTGGTCGCGCCGCTGCCGATGCGGATCGCCGTCGCGGCCGTATCCTTCGACAGCGCCAGCACGCTGCCCGTGGCGCTGATGCCGATGCCGCCGGCGATGTTGACCGTGCCGCCGAGGCCACCGATCTGTATGCCGTTGCCGTCCTTGCCAGCATAAAGCCCGTTCCCGATCACCGACCCTTCGATGATCAGGCCGAGGCCGGTTCCGGTTCCGGCGACCGGGCCGATCGTGACCGCCTGGGTGGCGGAGCCGATGCGGACCGCCGCTGCCGAACCGAAGGAGCGGACCGCTGCCGTGCCTTCCTTGTCGTCGTCGATGCCGTCCTTGTCCTCGTCCTTGTCGTCGGGCTTTGTGTCCTTGGGCGCCGCGGCGAGGACGATGCCGCCCGTCACATTGCCTTCGACCGACAGCGCGTTGCCGCCGGTCAACAGGTCGTCGGCGTCGAGCTTCGAGGGGTCGGCCGGCGGCGTCGTGAAACGATAGCCGGTGGCGGTCAGATTCCCCTGGACGACGAGCGCCCCGGTAATGTTGCCCGCAAGCCGCGCGCCGGTCGCGTCGAGCCCCGTGGCGGTGATCGTGCCGGCGAGGCGGACGTTGCCCGTGACATCCTGCAACCCGACGCCGAGCGCGCGGTCGCCGAGGACGGTGACGGTGCCGTCATTGATGAAGCTGCCGGTCAGCGGTCCGCCGAGGCGGATGCCCGCCGAATCATTGCCTTCGATCGCGATTGTGCCGCCGTTGACGATGTTGCCGGTAAAGGCGCCGCCGGTGGCGATGCCGACGCGATTGCTGCCAATCGCAAAGGGGCCGTCGAGGTCGCCGTCATTATCGATATCGGTTGGCGCATAGCTTTCGTCGATGGTGATCTTGCCCGCGTTGGTGATCCCGCCCGAGGTTCCGGCGCCGGCGAAAATGCCGGTCGCGCCGTTGACGTTGCTGAACTCGATCGTTCCTTCGTTGATCACCTTGTGGTTGCTGTCGATCGTGACGGCGGGACCCGCGGCCGTCAGCTTGATCGACCCCGCCGAGGTGATCTTGATATCGTCGGGCGCGCCCGATTTGATCGTCGACGTCCGCACCGGCGCCGTCGTCGCGGTGGTGATCGTCGTTTCGGCATAGGCCGTGGTCGAAAGGAGGGTGGCCAGGCAGGTGGAGGCCAGCAAGGTCTTGCGCATCGGGTTCCTCTTGTGATCGGGGCCGGAGCATCGTTCCGGCGATAATCACAAGACGGAGCAGCGTCGGCGCAGCCTTGGAAAAAAATGCGCGTGGCTACGCGCGCCTAGTTTTGCGCCGTCACGACCCATGCGGCGCCGTCGATAAGCACCGATGTTTCGCCGGGGCGCCCGGTAAAGGCGGCTCGGACGGCATCGGCCGCCCGGCCGTGGACATCATCGGATTGATCGGCGAGCGCGCGCGACAGCGGGCCGACCTGGAATGCCATGTCGAGCGCGTCGTCGATCGCCGCCTCGCGGCTCGCGCCGCGGCCGTAGGACAGGGTGGTATCGAAGGGCTTGATGTCGATCGCCGTGAACCCCGCCGCGGCGACAATATCGGCGAGCCGCTGGCGGTCCCCAAAGGCGAAGGGGCCAGGTGCGTTGGGGTCGGCGGGGGCGGGCTGCACGATGTCGCGGATCGCGGCCATTGGCAAGCGGACCCAGTCATTCTCCTGCGCGCCGCGCCAGCATATGAACGCCACGCGTCCGCCGGGCTTCAGCGCGCAGCGCATGTGTGCGAAGGCGGCGACGGGATCGTCGAAGAACATCACGCCGAAGCGCGAGAACAGCAGGTCGAACTGCCCCTGCGGCAAAGCTGCGGTCGCGGCGTCGGCGCAGCGAAAAGCGACCGACGCGCCGTCGGGAGTCGCAGCGCGGGCCATCTCGACGAGCTGTTCCGAAATATCGACCCCGAGCACATGGCCAGTCGGCCCGACCCGCTGTGCCAGCGCAAAGGTCGAGGTCCCCGACCCGCAGCCGATGTCGAGTATCTGTTCGCCGGGCTGCGCCTTGGCCGCGGCGATCGCGGCGCTGCCGAAATCCTCGAGCATCAGGTCGAGCCGCGCCAGGTTGGCGGCCCAGCGCGCGCCGCTGTCGCCGTTCCAGTCGTGGGTGGGTGCGGGCTGGACATCGGGCATCGATCGGCTCTCTATTATTGAGAATGATTCTCAAATAGGCGCGCGGGCGGCAAAGGGCAAGGGGCCGCGCATAGCTATGCCTTGTTGCATCGGACCGGGGCATGCGACATTCCACGCGCAGTCCGGCCATATCGGGATCGGCGAGGGAGAGTCATGAGCGAACAGATCGTCACGGTGGACATTGGTGGCACCCATGCGCGGTTCGCGATTGCCGAGGTCGACGGCGGGCGCGTCCTGTCGCTCGGCGAGGCGACGACCTTGCACACCAAGGACCATGCGAGTTTCCAGACCGCATGGCAGGATTTCGAGCGCCAGCAAGGCGGTGCGCTACCGCGCGCGGTTGCGATCGCCATTGCGGGACCGACGCGCGGAGAGATTATCCGCTTCACCAACAACCCGTGGATCATTCGCCCGGCGCTGATCAATGAGAAGCTGAACGTCGACCGCTATGTGCTGGTCAATGATTTCGAGGCGGTGGGCCATGCCGTCGCGCAGGCCCACGCAAGCTATTTCGAGCGATTGACCGGCCCCGACGAACCGCTCCCCGCAACGGGTACGATCAGCGTCATCGGCCCCGGAACCGGGCTGGGCGTCGCGCATATCTGGCGCGACGGCGCCGATTATCGCGTTCAGGCGACCGAGGGCGGGCATATTGATTTCGCGCCGCTCGATAGCATCGAGGATGCGATCCTCGCGCGGCTGCGCAAACGGCACCGGCGCGTGTCGATCGAACGCATCGTGTCGGGCCCCGGCATCGTCGACATCTATGAAACGCTTGCGATGCTCGAAGGGCGCGCGGTGACGCCGCTCGACGACAAGGCGATCTGGACCAAGGCGCTGAGCGGCGAGGACAGCCTTGCCGCCGCGGCAGTCGACCGCTTCTGCTTGTCGCTGGGCAGCGTATCGGGCGATCTCGCGCTCGCGCAGGGCGCGAGCGGGGTGGTGATCGCCGGCGGGCTGGGGCTGCGGATCCGTGATAGCCTCGTCCGGTCGGGCTTCCCCGAACGCTTTATCGAAAAGGGGCGGTTCGAAGGTTTCATGTCGGCGCTGCCGGTCAAGCTGATCACGCATCCGCAGCCCGGGCTGTTCGGTGCGGCGGCGGCTTTTGCGCGCCAGCACGGCTGACGCAAATATCGCTGGCATCGGCCGGAGAAAATCGGCAGCAAGCTATTCTCGCCTTCTGAAGGATTTCGCCGCCCGTGTCCGCCCGCCCCGTCCTCGGCATCATCGCCTGCAACCGGCAGGTCGGCGCCGAATATGCGCAGGCGGTGATGAACCGTTATGCGAAGGCGGCGATGCGCCACGCCGATTGCGCCGCGCTGCTGATCCCGTCGCTTCCTGACTATATGCGCGCCGACGAGATCGTCGGGCGGCTCGACGGCGTGCTGCTGACCGGCTCGCCGTCGAATGTCGAACCCGCGCGCTATGGCGAGGATGACGCGGGCGAGGGGCCGTTCGACCCCGACCGCGATCGCATGATGCGTGATCTGGTCGAAGCGGTGATTGCCGCGCAGCGTCCGCTCTTCGGTATCTGCCGCGGGTTTCAGGATATCAATGTCGCACTCGGCGGGACCCTGCGCCGCGATACGGCAACGAACGGCGAATTGCTGCGCCACCATACGCCCGACGGCACCTTGTTCGATGCGATGTTCGATCATCGCCACCATGTCGACCTGGTCGAGGGCGGGATGCTGGCATCGGCCTATGGCGCTTCGTCGCTCGACGTGAATTCGGTGCACTATCAGGGCGTCGGACGGCTGGCCGACGGGCTGTCGGTCGAGGCGCGCGCGCCCGACGGGCTGGTCGAGGCGTTCAGCGCGCGGCCCAACGGCGCGCCCTTGCTTGCCGTTCAATGGCACCCCGAATGGGCGGTCGACGGCAACGAAGAGAGCCAGACCTATTTCCGCCTGCTCGGTCAGGCCTTGCGAGGCGCGCTGTGAACCGGCGCGTTACCCGTTACGACCGCTATCTTGCGCGGATCAGCTTCTCGCCCTGATGTTCCGGATCCGGTTTCTTTCCGTTTCCAGATAATCAGGAGTTTTATCATGCCCCGCAATCACGATATCGCCGAACTGCGCCGCCTCGACGTCGCCCACCATCTTCCTGCACAGGCCGACTGGGCCGAGATTGAAAAGCTCGGCGGCAGCCGCATCATCACCCATGCCGAGGGCTGTTATATCCACGACGGGGACGGTCACCGCATCCTCGACGGCATGGCGGGCCTGTGGTGCGTCAATGTCGGTTACGGCCGCGAGGAGCTGGTCGAGGCGGCAGCAGCGCAGATGCGCGAGCTGCCCTTTTACAACACCTTCTTCAAGACCGCGACGCCGCCGACGGTGACACTCGCCGCGAAGATTGCCCAGCTGACGGGCAATCGCCTGCCGCACATCTTCTTCAACGCCTCGGGCAGCGAAGCGAACGACACGGTGTTCCGCATGGTCCGCCATTATTGGAAGCTCAAGGGCAAGCCGAAGCGGACGGTCTTTATCAGCCGCTGGAACGCCTATCATGGTTCGACCGTCGCGGGTGTCTCGCTGGGCGGGATGAAGGCGATGCACGCACAGGGCGACCTGCCGATCCCCGGCGTCGCGCATGTCCGCCAGCCCTATCATTTCGGCGAAGGGCAGGGGATGAGCGAGGGGGAATTCTGCGACGCGTGCGTGCAGGCGATCGAAGACAAGATCCTCGAGGTCGGCCCCGAAAATTGCGCCGCCTTTATCGGCGAGCCGGTACAGGGCGCGGGCGGTGTGATTATCCCGCCCAAGGGCTATTGGCCGAAGGTCGAGGCCGTTGCGCGCAAATATGGCCTGCTGGTCGTCGCCGACGAAGTGATCTGCGGCTTCGGGCGCACCGGCAAGATGTGGGGGCATGAGACGATGGGCTTCACGCCCGATCTGATGCCGATGGCGAAGGGTCTGTCGTCGGGATATCTGCCGATCTCGGCGACCGCGGTGGCGAGCCATGTCGTCGACGTGCTCAAGACCGGCGGTGATTTCGTCCATGGCTTCACTTACTCGGGGCACCCGGTCGCCGCGGCGGTGGCGCTCAAGAATATCGAGATCATCGAGCGCGAAGGGCTTGTCGAGCGCACCGGCAGTATCACCGGCCCGCACCTCGCCAAAGCGCTCGCGACCCTTGATGACCATCCGCTCGTTGGCGAAACGCGCTCGGTCGGCCTGCTCGGTGCGGTCGAGATCGTCGCCGACAAGGAAACGCGCGCGCGCTTTGGCGGCGCCGAGGGGACCGCGGGGCCGACGGCGCGCGATGCGTGCATCGCGAACGGGCTCATGGTGCGCGGCATCCGCGACAGCCTCGTCATGTGCCCGCCTTTGATCATTACCACCGAACAGATCGACGAGATGGTTGCCATCATCCGTAAATCTCTCGATGAGGTGATGCCGAAACTCCGCGCGCTCTAAACAGGAAAGACCAACACCCTATGCCCTCCGGCCTTTTTGCCCTGCTCGACGATATTGCGACAATCGCCAAGGTCGCTGCGGCGAGCATCGACGATATCGGCGCCGCCGCGTCGAAGGCCGGGGTCAAGGCGGCGGGTGTGGTCGTCGACGATACCGCGGTGACCCCGCGCTACGTCACCGGCTTTACCCCCGACCGCGAACTGCCGATCATCTGGCGGATCACCAAGGGGTCGATCTTCAACAAGCTGGTGCTGATCTTGCCCGCGCTGCTGTTGCTTTCGACCTTCGTGCCATGGGCGATCACGCCGCTGCTGATGGTCGGCGGCGCCTATCTTTGCTTCGAGGGCGCCGAAAAGGTGCTGCATTCGTTGCAGAAGGACAAGACGAGCCTCGCCGAAGACGCCGCGATCGTCGCCGATCAGGACCATGAAGAGGCGATGGTGAAGGGCGCGGTACGCACCGACTTCATCCTGTCGGCTGAGATCATGGTCATCGCATTGAACGAAGTGCTCGACGAGCATTTCGCGATGCGTGCGGCGACGCTTGCGGTGGTCGCGATCGCGATCACGATCGCGGTCTATGGCGTTGTCGGGCTGATCGTGAAGATGGACGACATCGGGCTGCACATGGCGAAGCAGGGCAATAGCGCGCGCCGCGCGATCGGGCGCGGACTCGTGTCTTTCATGCCAAAGCTCCTGTCGGCGCTGGCCGTGATCGGCACCGCTGCGATGCTGTGGGTCGGCGGGCAGATTTTCCTCCACGGGCTGCACGAATATCATATCGGCGGCATTGCCGAAGGGCTCGATGCCTTTGCCAAGTCCATCGCCGGCAACCTGCCGGGTGCCGGCGTTTGGGAATGGCTGATCAATGCCGGCGGCGCGGGAATTTTCGGGCTTGTCCTTGGCGGCGTGATCGTCGGCGTTCTGCATCTGCTGCCGGGGAAGAAGGTCGGCGCCCATTAATTCAATTCGTCACTCAGGACTTGATCCGGGGTCCATGACTTCAACGCTGCGATGGATCCCGGATCAAGTCCGGGATGACGAGAGAAGCCAGATTACCCCAGCAACACCACCGGGCTATCGGCGCGCCAGTGCATGCTGACCTTGTCGTCCCAGGTGAAATCCTCCTGATCGTGGCGCGACAGGTTCGGGCGTGAGACGCGAATGCGCGCGCCGGTTTCCAGCTCGATCTCGAACAGCGTGATGTCGCCGAGATAGCTCATCCCCTTGATCTTGCCGCGCGCGAAATTGTAGCCGTCGGGCGCATCCTGCGCGGCCGCCTTGACCGCCTTGCCCGCGCCGGGGACGTGCAGATAGATTTTCTCGGGCCGCAGCGCGACCCAGACGTCGGCGCCGTGCGGGCCGGTGACGCCGTGATTGAGGTAGACCTTGCCGAGCCCCGGGCAATCGACCGCGGCCTTGTCGGGTTCATCGAGGGTCAGCTTGCCCTCGAAGATATTCACCGACCCGACGAAATCGGCTACGAAGCGGTTCGCGGGATATTCGTACAGGTCCGACGGGGTCGCGAGTTGCGCCACCTCGCCCTTGTTGATGACGCCGATGCGGCACGCCATCGACAGCGCCTCGTCCTGATCGTGCGTCACGGTGACGAAGGTTATGCCGACCTTCTCCTGAAGTTCGCTGAGTTCGAACTGCATCTGCGCGCGCAGCTTCGCGTCGAGCGCCGAGAGCGGTTCGTCGAGCAGCAGCACCTTGGGCCGCATCACGAGGCTGCGGGCGAGCGCGACGCGCTGGCGCTGGCCACCCGACATCTGGTCGGGCATCCGCGTCTCGAACCCGCCGAGCTTCACCAGCTCGAGCGCCTCGGCGACGCGGTCCTTGACCTCGCCACCCTTCACGCCCGCGATCTTCAGGCCATAGGCGACATTGTCGGCGACACTCATATGCGGGAACACGGCGTAGCTCTGGAACACCATGTTCACCGGGCGTTTGTTCGGCGGGATGCCCGCCATATCCTGCCCGTCGATCAATATCCTGCCTTCGGTCGGAAGTTCGAAGCCCGCGATCATGCGGAGCAAAGTCGTCTTGCCGCAGCCCGATGGGCCGAGCAGCACGAAGAATTCGCCCGCGTTGATATCGAGGCTGACATTGTCGACCGCGGTCACCTTGCCGAAGCGTTTCGAGACATTCTGGATCTGGATGATCGGTTTGGCGGGCTCGGTCATGGTCAGTGGGTTTCCGCAATGGCCTTCACGCCCTGAAGCTTCAGCGCGACGAAGGTCAGGATGACGGTCAGGATGATGAGCAGGGTCGAGGCCGCATTGACCTCGGGCGTCACCGAGAAGCGGACCATCGAATAGACCTTCACCGGGAAGGTGATCGTGTCGGGGCCGCTGGTGAAATAGGTGATGACGAAATCGTCGAGGCTGAGCGTGAAGGACAGCAGCGCGCCTGCGACGAGCGCGGGCCTGATGTGCGGGATCAGGACGTCGCGGAACACCTGCCACTCGCTCGCGCCGAGATCCTTCGCAGCTTCCTCCTGCTCGCGGTTGAAGGTCGCGAGGCGCGACCGCACGACCATCGTCACGAACGGGAAACAGAAGGTGATGTGCGCGATCGTGATCGCGCCGAGGTTGAACGGCCAGACGAGGTCGGTCGGCCAGCCGACCGCGGCAAAGAACATCAGGAAGGCGACGCCGAGGCAGATTTCGGGGACGATGATCGGCAGCGAAATCGTGCCGTCGACCGCCCCCTTGAGCGGGAAGCGGAAACGCCACAACATCACCGCCGCGACCGCGCCGAGCACAAGGCTGACGACCGTCGCGAGCGCCGCGATCGTCAGCGAATTGAGCAAGGCCTCGACGAGCTGGTCGTTGCCGAGCGCCTTTTCATAATATTTGGTCGTGAAGCCGCGCCACACGACGTTGCGCTTGCTGTCGTTGAAGCTGAAGATCATCAGCACGACCAGCGGCGCATAGAGGAAGACCATCACTGCGCCGACCCAGAGGCGCATCCACAAGGTGCGGCTATATTCGAGCGGGGCTATGGGCGTGCGGGCGAAGAGCGCCATCAGCGGACCTCGGGTACTTTCCTGCGCATCGACTGGATCGCGATCAGCGCGAACATCGCATAGATGAGCAGGAAGGAGAGGGCGGCGCCGAAGGGCCAATCATTTGCTTTCTTGAACTGGCGCTCGATCACATTGGCGATCATCTGGCTGTCGGTGCCCCCCATCAGGTCTGGGGTGAGGTAGGCGCCGAGCGCGGGGATCAGCGTGATCATCACACCCGCGACGATGCCGGGCGCGGCGAGCGGAACGACGATGCGCATGATCGTACGGAAATGCCCGGCACCCAGGTCGAGGCTCGCCTCGATCAGGCTGCGGTCGAGCCGGTCGAGCGCGGCATAGAGCGGCAGGACCATGAAGGGCAGGTGGACATAGACGAGCCCGAAAACGACCGCGAAATTGTTGAAGAGCAGCTGCACCGGTTCCCACGTCGGCAGCGGCTGGAGCCCGACGAGCGTCTTGATCCAGCTCGTCCCCTCCCACAAGGCGCCAAGGCCCTTGTTCGCAAAGCCCTGCGTGCCGAGGAGCATCATCAGCGCATAGGTACGGATGAGCAAATTGGTCCAGAAGGGCAGCATGATGCCGAGAAGCAGCCAGGGGCGCCACTTCTCGCTCGCGAAGGTGATCGCCATCGCGACGGGGAAGCCGACGATCAGGCAGATCAGCGTCACGAGCGCCGCGACCGCGAAGCTCTTTCCGAAAATGGTGAGGTAGAGCCACTCGGTGGCGCGTTTGTAATTGTCGAGCGTGCCCGAAAAGTCGATGCCCGTGTCGCCGACCTTCGTGCTAAAGCTGTAGAGCCAGACGATCGCCATCGGGGCGACGAAGAAGACGATGATCCAGAACAAGGTCGGCAGCGATACCGCCGCAAAGACCCGTCTGTTCGCTTTCCAGTCCTGTTCGGCCACCCCCCGATGCCCCCTTCAGACTGTCAGGCCGCCCGAACCCGTGTGAAGGCTTCCTCATAGAGCGGCTGGAGTTCGGGGTTGAAACGCGCATATTCGCATTTCGCCAAGGCTTCTGCGGGCGGGAAGATCACCGGGTTGTTCTTGTAGCTGTCGGGCATCAGCGCCTTCGCCGCCGCATTGGGCGTCGGATAGAGGATCGTCTCGGTGATTTCCTTGTCGACATTGGCGTCGAGGATATAGTTGATGAAGGCGTGCGCATTCTTCGGATGCGGCGCGCCTTTCGGGATGCACAGATTGTCCGAATTGAGCTGGCTGCCCTCTTTCGGGATAACGAAATCGATATCCTTGTCCTCGACCATCGCCTGCGCGATGTCGCCATTATATTCGAGCACGACGTCAACGTCGCCCTTCAGCAGCAGGTCCTGCCCGTCATCCTCGTGGAATTTCTTCACATTGGGCTTTTGCTTGATCATCATCTTCTCGATCGTCGCGATGTCCGCTGGAGTCA
Source organism: Sphingopyxis sp. LARHCG72 (assembly GCF_052871675.1). Lineage (NCBI taxonomy): Bacteria > Pseudomonadati > Pseudomonadota > Alphaproteobacteria > Sphingomonadales > Sphingopyxidaceae > Sphingopyxis > Sphingopyxis sp. LARHCG72. The sequence continues at coordinate 25,269 of NZ_JBIXJU010000005.1, forward strand.
GCGCGTTGACCGATTTGCCCAGATATTTGCCATAGAGGCGGAACATGTCGCCGGCTTCGGAAAGCCAGGCGATGCGCCCCGCATATTCGGGGCTGTCGAACAGCACCTTCCAGCTATCGGGCGCCGCCTTCACCTTCGACTTGCGGTAGCCGATACCGAGCGCGAGCCACGTATAGGGCATCGAAAATTTGCGCTGCAGGTCATATTCGACGTTGATGTAGGCGGGGTCGATATTCTTCTTGTTCGGGATCTGCGCATGATCGAGCGGCAGCAGCATATCGGCCTTGCTCATCCGCTCGACGAAATCGTTCGATGGAACGATGACATCGTAACCGGGATTGCCCGCCTTGAACTTGGCGAACAGCACATCGTTGCTGTCGAACAGGTCCATCGTGACGTCGACGCCGGTTGCTTCCTTGAAATTGTCGAGCGTATTCTCGCCGATATAGGTGTCCCAGTTGTAGAAGTTGAGCTTGGCTTCCTCGCCGTTCGAGAGCTTCTTGCCACCTTCCTTGCTGCACGCCGCGAGACCGCCGAAGCTGATCCCGACCGCCGCCACACCCAGCGCCTGAAGGAGCGAGCGACGCCCGCGGGTTTGCTTGATCAGTTCGAACGGATCCATGGCGCAGCCTCCCTGTATGTGACGTCAAGCTGACTCAATCCGGGCGGCTTGGAAAGAGCTTTTTTGCGCTGCACCAAGATTCTTTGAAACTTTGTTCCAAGTACGATCAGGCGTTCCGCAGATACCAATCGTAATCGAGCGTCGGGACGACGCTGAAATAGTTATCTTGCTCGACGCGCTTCACGATGCTGAACATGTCGACGAAGCGGTCTCCCAGATAGGTGCGCATCAGCTTCGACGCATGGAAGCGGTCGAGCGCCGCGAACCAGTTCGACGGCGGCTTGTCGTCGCCGCTATTGTCGCGGTCGTATCCGTTGCCGACGACCGCGGCGCCCGGATCGGCCTTGTTTGCCATGCCATGGTGTATCCCGGCGAGGACCGCCGCGACCGCAAGATAGGGGTTCGCGTCGGCGCCGCACGCGCGATGCTCGACATGGCGGCTCGGCGGCGGGCCGGCGGGGATGCGGAAGGACACGGTGCGGTTGTTGACCCCCCAGGTCGGCGCGACGGGGGCATAGCTGTTCGCTTTGAAGCGGCGATAGCTGTTCGCGTGCGGGGCAAAGAGCGCGAAGGCATCGCCGATGCTGCCGATCATCCCGCCGATCGCTTGGCGCAGCGCGGGCGTGCCTTCGGGATCGTCGCTCGCGAAAATGTTGTTGCCCTTGCCGTCGTCGACCGAGACATGGATGTGCATGCCGCTGCCCGCCTGATCGGCGAAGGGCTTGGCCATGAAGGTCGCCTCTAGCCCCTGCGCTTGTGCGATCGCCTTGACGAGCCGCTTGTACATGATGGCATCGTCGCAGGCGCGCAGCGCGTCGGGCTTGTGGCGCAGCGTCAGTTCGAACTGGCCGGGCGCGAATTCGGAGATCGCGCTTTCGAGCGGCAGGCCCTGCACGTCGGTCGCGGCGTAAAGCGCGTCGAAGAAGGGGCGGAAATCGTCGAGTTCGCGGAGGCCATAAACCTCGACATGGCGCGGCGTGTCGCGGCTGTATCCGGGGCGGGCAGGACGGATCGATCCATCGCGCGCGCGGCGGGGATCGACGAGATAGAATTCGAGTTCGACCGCGAGCACCGGGGTCAGCCCGTCAGCGGTGAAGCGGTCGATCACGCCGCCAAGCACGTGGCGCGGATCGAGGTCGTGCGGGGTGCCGTCGAGTTCGTAGAAATCGACAAGGAACTGCGCGGCATGGTCGCCGCCCCACGGCGTGCGGACGAGCGTTCCGGGGATCGGCTTCATCGACCGGTCGGCGTCGCCATCTTCCCAGACGAGCCCGGTTTCGACCGTATCCTGCCCCGTGATGTCGACGACGGTGATCGAGCCGGGGAACATGCGGCCGCTCTCGTAGACCGCGAGCACCTCGTGCTGGCGCAGGCGCTTGCCTCGCGGGACGCCGCCCATGTCGGTGTAGATCATCTCGATCGAATCGACGTCGGGGTTCGCCTTGAAAAAGGCTTCGGCCTCCGAACGCGGCGCGATCACGCCCGATGACTTCGACATCGCCCCTCTACTCCTTCAATGCCCGCACGCAGTCGGCAAAGGCGCCAACCAGCCGGTCGATCTGATTGTCGCCGGTCACGGGGCTCACCAACATCATATTGTGGAACGGCGCCAGCAGAATCCCGCGATTGGCGAGGCAGAGGTGGATTACCGCTTCGAGTTCGGGGTGCATTGCAGCCTTCGCTTCGCCGCCGTTTCGGGGCGGCGTGGGACAGGTAAGAAACTCGACGCGCGCGCCGACCTGTGTGACATGCCAGTCGAGGCCGGAAGCCGCGATGACCTGCTCCAGTCCCCCGACGAGCCGCGCGGCGCCCCGCAGCATCCGGTCGTAAGCCGCCGGCGTGATGACATCGGACAACATGGTATCCATCGCCGCGATCGCGAGCGCGTTGGCTGACAATGTGGTGCCGATCCCGCTATGTCCCGGCGCGCGCGCGGCGTTGAGCGAGGCCATGCGGTCGGCAACGTCCGCGCTGAACCCGTAGACTGCACAGGGAACCCCGCCGCCGATCGACTTGCCGACGACCATCAGGTCGGGCGCGGGGCCGTGGGTGACGCCATGGCCGCCGTAGCCCGACGAGATGGTATGCGTTTCGTCGAACACGAGCAGCGTGCCGGTCTCGTTGCACAACCGCCGAAGCGCCGCGAGGAAGCCCGGCGCATCGAGCACCATGCCGACATTGGTCATCACCGGTTCGGCCAGCACACAGGCGATGTCGCGTCCGCGCAGCGCAGCGGCGAGCGCTTCCTCGTCGTTGAATTCGATAACCGTGGTGGTACCGCGCAAATCATGGACCTGGCCGACGAGGCTTGCGCGCATCGTCGGCATGCCGCCTTTCAGGTCGACAAACGCATCGTCGACCGCGCCATGATAGGCGCCGTTGAAAGTCAGGATTTTGGCTCGCCCGCTGATCCCGCGGCACCAGCGGATGACCGCGCGATTGGCCTCGCTGGCGGTGGTCGTGACCTGCCACTGGGGCAGGCCGAACATCGCCGAGAACCGCTCCGACAGCGCGGCGCCGCGTGTCGTCGGGAGCATATAGCTCAAACCTTCGGCAGCTTGCTTCGCGAGTGCGGCGGCGAGCGCGGGCGGCGAATGACCGAACAGGCTCGCCGTGTCGCCAAGGCAGAAATCGTCATAGGCTTGCCCGTCGATGCTCGTCAGCGTCGCGCCCGACGCCGACGCCGCGACGATCGGCACCGGGCTCGGCCAGTCGCGCATCCAGTGGAACGGGACCGACTGGAACCAGCCCTTCGCGGCCGCGTGATGCGCGAAGGCCTGGCGGTTGGCGTCGCGGAAACGGTCGGCCTCGCGGTTCGCGACGCGAGCGATGGCGGTGCTCGATATCACCCGAGCTTGTCCTTCATCGCATAATAGAGCAGCCCGAGCGTCGCGAGCGGCTGGCGCAGCCATTTGCCGCCGGGAAAAGGCTTTGACGGCAGGTTTGCGAGGACATCGAAACGTTCGGCCGTCCCGGCCATCGCCTCGGCAATCAACTCCCCGGCGAGCGTCGTCACCAGCGCCCCGTGCCCTGAAAAGCCGTGCGCGTAAAAGACATTTCCGCGCCGTCCGATGTGCGGCAGCCGGTTCATCGTCACCGCGACCGCGCCGCCCCAGCCATAGTCGATCTTCGCATCGGCGATCTCCGGGAAGACCTCTGCCATGAAGGGCCGCACGAAAGCGGCGATGTCGCGCGGCGGGGTCTGCGAATAACGCTCGCCGCCGCCGAAGATCAGGCGCTTGTCGGCGGACAGGCGGAAATAGTTGAGCACGAAGCGGCTGTCGGCAACCGCCGCGTCGCCGGGGAGCAGCGCGTCGGCGTTCGCGAGCGGCGCGGTCGCGATATTATAATTCATGATCGGAACGGTGTAGCGACCGAGGTCGGGTTCGACGTCGCCGATCCAGCTGTCGGTTGCGTCGATGACGTAGCGGGCACTGATAATCGACCACTCGGTCATGAGCTCGACGGGATCGGCGCTCGATGAATCAATCAGCCAGACGCGCTCATCTTCCCGTATGCGCACCCCCGCTCGTTCGGCGGCTTTGGCCAGTCCGATCGCATAGTTCAGCGGGTGGAAATGCCCGCCCTGCGGATCATGAACGCCGCCATGGTAGAGCGGGGTCGCGATATGAGCGTCCATGTCGGTCTTTGCGACGACATCGCTTTCATAGCCGAATCGCGCTGCCAGATAGTCGGCCTCGCGCCGCATCGCGTCGAAATCTTTTGGCGTCCATGCCGCCTCCAGATGCCCCGCCTTCAGGTCGCACGCGATCCCATGTTTTGCAATCCGCGCCTTTACGCGATTCTCCCGCCAGCAAAGGTTGAACAGCGCATTGGCGCGCTCGCTTCCGAATTCTTCTTCGAGTTCCGATGCCGTCCAGCGAAGGCCCGGGATGAGCTGCCCGCCATTGCGTCCAGAGGCACCGAAGCCGACGGTTTTCAATTCGATCAGGATCACCGAAAAACCACGCTCAGCACAGGCAAGTGCAGCACTAAGCCCCGTGAAGCCACCGCCGATTACCGCAACATCGCAGCGTTCGTCGCCGATGTCGCTGCGCAACTGCCGTTCATGTGCGGTCGCGGCATAATAGCTATGATTTAGCGGGTCGGTCATGGCCGGCGCGCGAGTCAGACCCGCATCAACAGATGTTCGCGTTCCCAGCTCGACACGACCGACTGATAATTGAACAGCTCATAATCCTTCACCGCGAAGAAGATTTCGAAGAAATCGTCGCCGAGCAGATTGCGGACCTTCTTGCACGAGGCGAAGCGGTCGAGTGCCGCCTCCAACGTGCGCGGCAAGGTGCGAGCGCGGTTGTACGCGCTGCCCGTGATCGGCTTGGCCGGCACCATGCGGTCGACCATCCCGATATAGCCGCAGATCAGCGAGGCCGCGATCGCGAGATAGGGGTTGCTGTCGGCGCCGGGCAGGCGGTTTTCGACGCGGCGGTTGTTCTTGTCCGAAATCGGCACGCGGAACCCGCACGACCGATTGTCCTCGCCCCACTGGACATTAATCGGCGCCGCGCTGTCGGGGCGCATCCGGCGGAAGCTGTTCACATTCGGCGCCCACAGCGGAGAGATTTGCGGCATGTACCGCACCAGCCCGGCGATATAGCTGCGGAACATCGCGCTATCGCGGCCGTTGGCGACCGAAAACAGGTTCTTGCCGGTGGCGGCGTCGACCACAGACTGGTGGATATGCATCGCGCTTCCCGGCTGGCCCGCCATCGGGTTCGCCATGAAGGTCGCATAGACGTCGTGCTGCTTGGCGACATTGCGCACGACGCGCTTGAACAGGAAGACTTCGTCGGCGAGCCGCAGCGGGTCGCCGTGCTCGAAATTCACCTCGAGCTGCGCGGCGCCCATTTCGTGGATCATCGTGTCGATATCGAGCCCCATCAGCTCGCAATCGTCGTAGATATGATCGATGATATCCTCATATTCGTTCATCGCCTCGAGCCCGTAAGGCTGGCTCGCGCTCTCGCTGCGCCCCGACTGGCCGACCGGCGGGGTCAGCGGGAAATCGGGGTCGGCATTCTGCGAGACGAGGTAGAATTCGACCTCGGGCGCGATGATCGGTTTCCAGCCCTTCTCCGCATAGAGGTTCAGCACCTTTTTCAGGATCGTGCGCGGCGCAATCTCGACCTCGGTCCCGTCGCCGTTGAAGGCGTCGGCGATGACGAAGGCGGTCGGCGAGGTAAAGCCCGGCGCGACGCAGATCGTGCTCGGATCGGCGATCAATATCTTATCGGGATCCTTGTCCCATATGTCGTCGATATCTTCGGGATAGTGGCCGTCGATCGTGCAGATGAAGACGCTGCCCGGGATGCGCAGCGACTTGTCCTTGACCGAGGAGAGGAACTTCTTGGCGGGCAGCACCTTGCCGCGTTGGACCCCGTTGATGTCGGGGACGATACATTCGACTTCGTCGATCTTATGGTCGCTGATCCATTGTTCCAGATTGACTGACATGCGCCCCCGATTGGGCCGAGGAGTCGGCCCGTTGTGGAGCAGGCAGCGTATCTCATGGTTCGGCGATGCGCCAGAGGGGCCGTTATCGGCCATTTTCCGCATTGCCAGCGGCGCGGCACCCGGCCAGATTGCGCACTCGGTGAGGCAAGGGAGATGCGCGGCTATGCGGGGTGATAACGACCAACTGGCAAGCTTCTGGATGCCGTTCACCGCCAATCGTTCGTACAAGGCTAACCCGCGCCAGCTCGTGTCGGCGAGCGGGATGCACTACCGGAGCAGCGACGGACGGACGATCCTCGACGGCACCGCGGGGCTGTGGTGCAGCAACGCGGGCCATTGTCGCGCGGAAATCACCGACGCGATTGCGAAGGCGGCCGCGACGCTCGATTTCGCGCCGACGTTCCAGCTGGGCCATCCGCTGCCCTTCGAGCTCGCGCAGCGCGTTGCCGCGCTGATGCCCGAAGGGCTCGACCGGATATTCTTCACCAACAGCGGTTCGGAATCGGTCGATACTGCGCTCAAGATCGCGCTCGCGATCCAGCGCGCGAAGGGGCAGGGGACGCGCACGCGATTGATCGGGCGCGAGCGCGGCTATCATGGTACCGGTTTCGGCGGGATCAGCGTCGGCGGGCTCGTCAACAATCGCCGCGCCTTCGGCGGCGGACTGCCGGGTGTCGATCATCTTCGTCACACGCACGATATCGAGCGGAACGCCTTCGCGCGCGGTTTTCCGCAGCACGGTGCCGAGCTGGCTGACGATCTGCAACGTCTGGTCGACCTGCACGGCGCGGACACAATCGCGGCGGTCGTCGTCGAGCCGATGGCGGGTTCGACCGGCGTCCTCGTTCCGCCCGTCGGCTATCTCCAGCGCCTGCGCGACATCTGTGACAGGCACGGCATCATCCTGATCTTCGACGAAGTGATCACGGCGTTCGGCCGCGTCGGCGGCGCGACCGCGGCGGGAGTCTGGGGCGTGACGCCCGACATCATCACGATGGCGAAGGGGCTGACCAATGCCGCGGTGCCGATGGGCGCGGTGGCGGTGAAGCGCGAGCTCCACGATGCGGTGATCGACAGCGCCCCGGGCGGGATCGAGCTGTTCCACGGCTACACCTATTCGGGGCATCCGCTCGCGAGCGCCGCGGGGCTTGCGACGCTCGATCTCTATTCGCGCGAGGGCCTGTTCGATCGCGCGAACGAACTTTCTGCCTATTGGGAAGATGCGGCGCACAGCCTGAAGGGCCGGCGCCATGTCATTGACGTCAGGACAATCGGCCTCGTCGCCGGCATCGAACTCGAACCGCGCGCGGGCGCGCCGACCGCGCGCGCGATGGAATTGTTCCACGCCTGTTTCGATGATGGATTGCTGGTCCGCGCGACGGGAGACATCATTGCGCTGTCGCCGCCGCTGATCGTCGAAAAGTCGCAGATCGACGAGATGTTCGGGAAGATCGGGGAATTGCTGGGCCGCATCGACTGACCGGAAACCGGTCAGTCCGCGGTGCTATTCGCTTCCGCCTTGGCCGCGGCCGCTGCGACTTGGCGCGCGCGGGTGGCTTCGGTCTGGATCAGACGCTCGGCCATCGTGCGCCACGCCTGTTCGGCGCGCAGATTGCGGTCGCGAACCTGCGACAGCGTGCTCTCCGCCGCGTCGGCAGCGCATTTATCCGCCTGGATCAGGTAGAAATCGCTGGTGTTCGACATGACGGAAATCCTTGGGTTGGTTGGTTAAAGGTCGGCTTGCTGGAAAGTTAGTCGACCATTTGGGCGATCAGGCGGCGAAGTTCCCGCCGCGTCAGCGTCGGCGATCGCCGCGCTGGCTTGTCGGCCCGCGCGTCGATCGCGGAATAGGGCCGGAGAAGTGAAGGAAATGCATTCAAACTAAAGTTCATAATATCCTGTAATCATTGTTTTGTTCTGGTTGGGTATTCAGCGCCGGTTGCCCTTGCGGGGGCCGCCTCCGGCCGGACCGGCGCCGCGATCGCGATAAACGATGCGGCCTTTGGTCAAGTCATAGGGGGTCATTTCGACGCGAACGGCGTCGCCGACGACCGACCGGATGCGAAAACGTCGCATCCGGCCTGCCGTATAAGCGATGATCCGATGATCATTTTCCAGAATGACGCCAAAGCGCCCGTCGGGAAGGATTTCATCGATCTGGCCGTCGAGGGTCAGTAGTTCCTCTTTGGCCAAAAGATCAGGCCTGCTGGATGTTGACAGCGGCGGTCTTGCCGCGCTGGTCGGTTTCCAACTCATAGGAAACGCGCTGATCCTTGTTCAGCGTCGTCATCCCGGCGCGTTCGAGGGCGGTGATGTGGACGAAATTGTCGCCCGAGCCGTCCTCGTTGGCGATGAAGCCATAGCCTTTTTCGGTGTTGAAGAATTTTACGGTGCCGATCGGCATAGGTCGTTCCTTTCACGGAAGCGGAGTTACCACCGGCCGATGCCGATGGCGCCAGGTAGCGTGAAGATGGAAGTGTCCGCCGATCAGGCAAAAAAATCCGTCGCAGGCGACGATAGCTTTCGGAAGATGGGCGCTATCGGGTCAAAAGTCAAGGATAGGGCCCGATTCGCGCTTTCCCGACCACCGCTCAGCTCTCGCCGGACAGCGGGAATGTCACCGAAACACGGGTGCCTTTGCCCAGTTCGCTTTCGATATCGAGCTGGCCCTGATGGCGCTCGCTGATGTGCTTGACGATGGCGAGGCCAAGCCCCGTTCCGCCCACCGAACGGCTGCGCGCCTCGTCGACGCGGTAGAAGCGCTCGGTCAGGCGCGGCAAGTGGTCGGGCGCGATCCCGTCGCCCTCGTCGCTGACCGACAGGCGGATACGGCGGCCCTCGCGGGCAAGCTCGACGGTGACGGGCGTATCGGCATGGCCATATTTCATCGCGTTCGACACGATGTTGTGCGCGAGCTGTTTCAGCTGCGCTTCGTCCCCCAGCATGGGCGCAGGGTCATCGCCGAGCCGCGCAACAATGTCCTTCGCGCGCGCCTGTTCGCTGTCGCGCAATTGCATGATCGTCGTCTGGACGATGCTGGCGAGATCGACGGGCGTCGTCGGACGGCGAAAACGATCGGCCTCGACCCGCGAGATCGACAGGAGGTCGATGACGAGCTGCTGCATCCGCCGCGCCTCGCGATCGATGATCGACAGGAAACGATTGCGCGTCGGCGCATCGGCCTCGCCGTTCATTTCCTCTAATGTTTCGACATAGCCGAGGATGGCGGCGAGCGGGGTGCGCAGCTCGTGGCTGGCATTGGCGACAAAATCCGACCGCATCCGGTCGGCGGCGTCGATCGCGGAGCGATCCGACAGGAAGATGATCCGCTCGCTTCCAGAAAGGGTCGCCGTCCGCATCGTCCAGCGCTGCCCCGGGCGCGGAAAATCGACCAGGCTGATCGTGTCGAGCGGTGCGTTGCCGTCGATGTGCGAGAGCCAGTCGGTCGCGGCGGGATGGCGGATTGCGGTGCGCACATCGGCGCCGACGATATGCCGCCCGAGCAGCCGGATCGCGGCATCGTTGGCGATCGTGACGATATTGTCTGCGGTGCCGAGCAGCGGCTCCTTTTCCTGGTCGACCCAATGCGCAAAGTCGGGATGGCGAAGCAGCGACACGGGCGGCGCTTCGACCGGCGGCGAGGCGGTTCCCTGTGCGTCGGGCAGCGTCGTGGGGAGCGCGCTGTAAACAGTGGCGGCGGCAATAAAACCGGCGAGTAGCATGATCGCGATCGACAGCGGATCGCCGCCGGACAGCGCCGCAAAAATGGCCGCAATGGCGACGAGCGTCAGGGCGATGACCAGGCTGGACAGACGATCGAACATCGCGGCGGTGCGTCGCACGAAGCGATGCGGGGAGGCAAGGATGTTTACGGTAATTAACGCGACGTTTGCGAATGTCCCAAAGCGGGAAGTGTCGACGGCGCGGCGGTGTTTTGCTTTTCCTTGCGCCATCATTGGGTTATGCGCGCGTCATGGATGCGAGCGACAATCCCGCCGAAACCGGTGAGACCGGTGAAACCATTCCCACGCGCCGCCGGATGCTGGCGCTGGGCGCCGTCGGCGTGTCGGCCGCGCTGACGATCCGTCCTGCCTTTGCGCAGACCGCCGTGTCGGTGATGAATTGCCAGATCCCGGTACCCGGACCGACCGGCGCGGGCAAATATATCGACACCGCGGGCAAGCTGGTGCCCCCGGGCACCAAGGGCGCATTTCCGGGCTCGGCGCGTCCGTTCACCGGCGAAGAGGTCAAGCGGGCGTTCCGCGGTCAGACGCTGCCCGGAACGACCTACAACCAGTCGCAGGCCTACCTCCAATATATCCGGCGCTTGCAGGCGGGGCAGAGCGGCTTTACCTGTTTCGCCTCGATCACGATGTCGCGCTGATTGTCGCTCCCTTCTTTTGGCGATGTCGGTCCAGCCGCATCGTCAGAAAAAGGAAAATTCGTGAAACTAGCATCGCTCAAAAAGGGCCGCGACGGACGCCTCGTCGTCGTTTCGGATGATCTCGCTTGGTATGCCGACGCCGGCCAGATCGTCCCGACGATGCAGGCGGCGCTCGATAATTGGGCCTATGCCGCGCCGCGCCTCGCCGCGCTCGCCGAAGACCTCAACCATGACGCCATTCCCAAGGAACGGTTCCACGAACGCGACGCGGCTTCGCCGCTTCCACGCGCATATCAATGGGCCGACGGCAGCGCCTATGTGAACCATGTCGCGCTGGTACGGCAGGCACGCGGTGCCGAAATGCCCGACAGCTTCTGGCACGATCCACTGATGTACCAGGGCGGCAGCGACGCGTTCCTCGGTCCGCGCGATCCGATCCCGCTCGGCGATCCCGCGTGGGGTTGCGATATGGAGGCCGAAATCGTCGTCGTGACCGGCGACGTTCCGGCGGGGATTGATCCGGTCGCAGCGCGCAAGAAGATCCTGCTCGTCGGATTGACCAACGATGTGTCGCTTCGCGGCCTCATTCCGGCTGAGCTCGCCAAGGGCTTCGGCTTTTTCCAGTCGAAGCCGTCGAGCGCGATGTCGCCGGTGTTCGTGACGCCCGACGCGCTGGGCGATCGCTGGAAGGACGGCAAGCTGCACGGCACCTTGTCCGTCGACCTCAACGGCGAGCCGCTGGGGCGAGCCGACGCGGGCGTCGACATGACGTTCGATTTCGGCGCGCTGATCGCGCATGCCGCGAAGACGCGCGACCTTGGCGCCGGCACGATCATCGGGTCGGGTACGGTGTCGAACCGCGATGCCGATGGCGGTCCGGGCAAACCGATCGCCGCGGGCGGCCTTGGCTATAGCTGCCTGGCCGAGGTGCGGACGGTCGAAACGATCCAGCAGGGCGAGCCCAAAACGCCGTTCATGCAGAAGGGCGATACGGTCCGCATCTGGATGGATGACGATCGCCACCACAGCATCTTCGGCGCGATCGAGCAGCAGGTCGGCTGAACGAAAAAGGGGCGGGATCACTCCCGCCCCTTCGGTTCCTCGTTATCGGCCGGATCAGCCGCCGCCGAAGCTGCCGCCCGAGAGCGCGTCGCTGAGCGCGCACGACGCGGGCCCCAGAATGACGATGAACAGCACCGGCAGGATGAAAAGGATCAGCGGAACCGTCATGATCGCGGGCAGGCGGGCGGCCTTTTCTTCGGCGCGCATCATGCGTTCGTTACGGAATTCGGCCGACAGCACGCGCAACGCGCTGGCGAGCGGCGTGCCGTATTTTTCGGTCTGGATCATGGTCGTGACCACACCCTTCACCGATTCCAGGTTCACGCGATAGGCGAGATTTTCAAAGGCCTGGCGACGCTCGGTCAAAAAGCCGAGTTCGATCGAGGTGAGGGCGAACTCTTCGCCGAGTTCGGGATAGGCGCGGCCGAGCTCTTTCGACACGCGCGAAAAGGCGGAGTCGACGGTGAGCCCCGCTTCGGCGCAGATGACGAGCAGGTCGAGCGCGTCGGGCAGGCCCTTGCGGATCGCATCGGTGCGCTTCTGGCGCTTATTCTGCACGAAGAGGTCGGGCGCCTTGTAGCCAAGGAGCAGCGCGCCCATCGTGATGCCCGAACGCTTGAACGGCGTCATGTCCGGCCACATGTCGAGCCCATAGATCAGGAAAGCCGCAAGCCCGCCGAAAACGATGGGCAGCACCATGCGGCCAAAGATCACCGCGACTGCCAGGTCCTTCGACCGGATACCCGCCTGCGCCAGCTTCTGCTGGACGTCCTTGATCTGCTCTTCCTGCAGCACCTGGAGCTTGCCGAGGAAGGTCCGCATCTTGTCGGCATGCTGGTTCTTGCGAACCAGCCGGGCGCGGCGTTTGGCGGTCGAGGCGGTGATGCCGGCCTTGAGCTGTTCGCGGCGGTCGTTCAGCGCCTTGACGCGCTTGGTCATCGGATTGCGGACCGTCAGCGCGTTGTAGATGGCGAACAGGACGGCGAAGACGCCGACCGCGGCCAGCATGGTGCCGGCCCACACGACATCGACGCCGAGTATCATCGGGCCGGTCTGCGCGCCGGTGAATGCGGAAGAAAGAAGGAGGCTGCTGTTCACTTGGTCTGCCCCTTCAGATTTCGAAACTGATCATCTTGGCCATGATCCCGGCGCCGATGCCCATCCAGACAAGGCCGCCGAGGCCGGTCACGATCAACCGCTGTTCGGTGAAGAAACCCGCCAGATAGCTGGGGTTCATCGACCAGACGACGCCGAACACGAAGAAGGGCAGCGCGCCGACGATATAGGCGGACGCCTTCGCTTCGGACGACATCGCCTTGATCTTCAGCTTCATCTGCGCGCGCTTGCGCAAGACTTCGGACAGATTGGCGAGCGTCTCGGCCAGATTGCCGCCCGTTTCGCGCTGGATCTGGATCGTGATGCAGAAAAACTGGAACTCGGGCGTGCCGAGCATCTCTGCGGATTCCTGCAACGCGGCTTCCATCGTATTGCCGATGCGAATGCGTTCGACGACGCCCCTGAATTCTTCGCCGACCGGACCCGGCAGTTCCTGGCTCACCACCTGGAAGGTCTCGGTGACCGGCAAACCCGACTTCAGGCCGCGCACCAAAAGATCGATGGCGTCGGGAAAACGAGTGTTGAACTGCTTGACGCGCTTTTTGATCGCCATGCCGACAACCAGGTAAGGCAGGCCGAGGCTGATCATCAATCCGACGAGACCGGCCATGAGGATTGGCGCGCGAACGGCCAGCAGGCCGCCCGTGACGGCAACGAACAATGCCATCGAGGCAAACATATATTGCGTGACGGTCCAGCCCTTGCCGGTCCGGCGTATGCGCTTTTCGAGCTCTTCGCGGCGCGGCATCAGGTTCGTCAACGTCGAATGGCCCCGCGACGATGCGATCGTCTTGCGCATCTGCGCCGCCACCACCGCTTCGGTGGATGCGGCGTGCCGGTCCTTGACCGACGCCAGTCGCCGCGTCTTTGCCTTGCCGGCCGACGGCCCGCCAAGCAGGATCACGAGAAGGGCAAAGGCCAGAAAGGCTCCGGCGATGATAAGGATGACTGGCAGATTCATGACTGGCTGATGTCCGCTTCTATCGCTGGTGGAGGTGACGGCGCGCCCGGCGCTGTCATGCCGCCTGTTTCGCGCCCTTTTTCGTCATGAGCCCGAGCTTGCCGAGCAGCGATCCGCCCGACTTGCCTTTGCTCGCCGCGATCTGGGCATCTTCGGCTTCGACATCGGCGCCGTCGAGAATGAGGCGCGTCAGGTTGGTCCAGACCTGTGCCGATTTCGTACCTTTGCAGATTTCGGCATAGGATTTTCCGAGCTTGGCCGACTGGCTGACCATCTTGGGGTCGAACGGGATGACGATGTCGATCTGGCGTTCGATGGACGATTCGAACTCCTTGCGCGACAGTTCGCCGATGGCGTTCTGGAACTTGTTCGCGACGAGGATCACGCGCGCGCCAGGGACATTCTGCTTGAACCAGGACAGGAGGCGGATCGTGTCGCGCGCGGCGGCGAGCGTCACATCGCTGACGAGCAGGATCGTGCCCGCTTCCGACACGAGGTGCGGGAAGGGGATCAGGACCTGACGCGGGATGTCGACGATCGTCATCTCGAACGCGCCCCGAAGCTCTTCTTCGAGCTGGAAGAAGGCCGAACCGTCGGTCATCACCGGCTGGTGGATCGGGGCTTCGGCCGACAGCAGGCTGAGCTTGTCCGACGCCCGCACCATTGCGCGTTCGATGAACAGGCCGTCGATGCGGCTGGGATTGTCGATCGCGTCGATCAGGCCGCGGCCCGGCTCGAGGTCGAGCGTCAGCGCGCCGGTACCGAAATGGACGTCGAGATCGAGCAGCGCCGTCTGGCGGCCCGCCTGTTCGCTGATCGCCCAAGCGAGCGAGGTCGACACGAGCGACGCGCCGACACCGCCGCGAACGCCGACGACGCCCATCATGTGATGCGGCTTGTCGTCCGACATGTCGCTGTGTTTCGGCGCGGTGAGCATGGCCTGGGCCATGGTCAGCGATTCGCGCACCTGTTCGAGCGACAGCGGCTTCAGGAGATAATCCTGGATGCCGCTCGACAGGAGGTCGCGGTACAGGCGAACGTCGTTCACCTGACCAGCCGCGATCACCACCGTGCCGGGTTCGCAGACCTCGGCAAGGGCATTGATGTCGTTGATCGGGTCACCCGATTCCGACATGTCGACGAACAGGATGTTCGGGCTTGCCGACACCGACAGCGACTGCACGGCGTTGCGCAGGCCGCCCTTGTTACATTTTTCGATTGGCCAGCCCATGTCGTTGGCCGCGGCGCGGATCAACTCCAGCGTATCGTCGTCGCAGACGAAGGCGTTGAAGGGGTCACGCAGCCCCGCTGATTTGAAAGGAGCGTTCACTTGCTGTCTCCGCTCGTAGCGACGCCGGGCAATGCGCCGGCACCGGTCTGGGGTTTGGTGCGATAGGTCTTGATCGCGCGCGTCGCGGTGGCGGGATCGCTGCCCGTTTCGCTGGCGCCGCGGATCAGGTCATTGGGATCGGCAACCATCGAGGCGATGTTGCTGTTCACCGCGCAGCCATAATTCGACGAGGTCGCATTGACGGGATTGAGCGACGATTTGCTTTCCCAGTTCGGGCAACCGGGGACCGATGCCGTCGCGCGCGTCACGATGACGCGCAGATAACCCTGCGGCACGGCACCCGTCGTTACCGGGACCTCGGTACTGAGCAGCATGCCGCGGCGTTCGACCATCGAGCGGACGGTCGCCTGGGCAGAGCCGGCGCCATAGGCCGACCCGTCCTCGATCGCGACACGGTCGCCGTAGCGAACCCCCATCGCGTCGAACCATCCTTGCAGGCGGCCCTGTTCGCTGGGCGGCAATTCGCCGTTCGAGGCAGCGACGTCGAATTGATAAATGCTGTTGCGCACGACCGGCTGGTGCACCGATTCGAGGCTGCGGTTGCTATAGGCCGCGCCCGTGCAGCCCGCGAGCGACGTGGCGAGAGCCAGGACCGTCCAAGTTGCGATTTTCTTCATCACTTTGCTCCTGAAATCCGCCGCGTCACTTGATGCTGAAGCCCGGCGACGCGTCGCCGCTGCCGCGCGGGCGATCGGCATCGCCCACGTTGGTTTCCAGCCGCGGCTTCGGACGGTCGCCGCCAGTCACACCATTGCTCGTCTGACCGAGGAGCAGGCGCTGCAGGTCGTTCGAATCCTGGAAGGCATCGGTCGGCAGCTTGATCTCGTTCGCCGACACCGGCTGAACCAGATAGGGAGTCACGACGATCACGAGTTCGGTTTCGCCGCGGCGGAAGCTGTCCGATTTGAACAGGGTTCCCAGCACGGGGATGTCGCCGAGGCCCGGGATCTTGTCGATCGCCCCGATCGAACGATTGTTCAGCAGCCCGGCGATCATGAAGCTTTCGCCCGAACCCAGTTCGACTGTCGTTTCGGCGCGGCGGACGGTCAGCGCGGGGACCTGAAATCCCTGCATCTGGATCGCGCCTTCGGTCGAAAGTTCCGACACTTCGGGACGAACGCGCAGGCTGATCCGTCCGTTGGAGAGCACCGTCGGCGTATAGGCCAGGCTGACGCCATATTGACGATATTCGATCGTCGTCCCGGCGAAGTTGCCGGGGATCGGCACGGGGAATTCACCCCCCGCGAGGAAGTTCGCGGTCTCACCCGAGATCGCCGTCAGGTTGGGCTGCGCCAGGGTTGCGACCATGCCCGACCGTTCGCCGACATCGAGCGAGGCGATGAGGTCGAGGCCGAACAGGCGGCCGGCGCCGACGAGGCTGTTTACGCCGGGAGGCGTGTTAACGGTAAAGTTCGTGGTGCCGTCGGGGTTACGCGTGATCGTCCCTGCCTGACGACCGCTGAAGATGCCGCCGAGGAAACCCCCTGTGCTGTCGCGCGTCAGGACATTGCCGCTGATTTCCTTGACCAGCGAGCGGTTCACTTCGGCGATACGGACCTGCAGGTTGACCTGCAGCGGCGTCGCCGTCCGCAGGCGCGACAAGACCTTGGTCGGCTCGCCGACAAATGCCTGCACCAGCCGTTCGGCTTCGGCCGCGTCGTCGGGCGACTGGACCGTGCCGGTCAGGAGGACAAAGCCGTTCATCGTGTTCGCCGAAATGCTCGCGCCGGGCATGGCCAGCGACAGCATCTGGTCGATCGTCTCGATGTTGTTGCCGACGCGGGCGACGGTCGAAAAGACGACCCGGCCGCTGGCGTCGGTGGCATAGATGCTGGTCTCGCCAGGCTTCTTGGCAAAGATATAGAGCTGGCGGTTCGAGCGGACCTGGACGTCGGCGACACTGTCGTCGGCGACGAAGATGTCCGACATCGAGGCCGGCAGGCTGACGAGGCGGCCGCGGCCGACCGACAGGTCGATGCTGCTGCTGGCATTCTGCACAGCCTGGGCGTGCACCGGCGCCGAAGGTGCGGCGACCAGGGGGGTCGCGACCAGACCGATCGCCAGGGTGCGGGCCAAGGCTGTCGCCTTGAAATTGGCTTTGCTGTTCATCTTACTTACCCCCAACCGGAACGACGGTCATCTTGTCGCCGCGGGTCACGCGAACGACCGGACCGGCCGAAGCGGCGCCACCGCGATCCACATAGGACGGAGCCGAATTGGTGTTGCCCGGCACCTGCGGCGGCGACGAAACGCGGCCGCGAACCGGGATCCAGAAGCGCGACACGTCGCCGCCGGTCGTCGCCGACGAACGGCTCGCCGTCGGACGCGCTGCGGCTTCGGCCAGCATCTTGCGCTCGGCGACCGCGCCGCCCTTGGCGGGAACGTTGATCTCGCCCGAGGCGATGGCGCTTTCGAGGTCGCCGGTGCTTTCGGCGAGCGGACGCAGGGCCAGCGACAATTTGCCCATGTCCTGCGCGACCGCGATCTTTTCGGCGATTTCCGGCGTGGCTTCGAGCGTCACCGAGCCGAAGGTGCGAACCGGGGTCTTGCCCGTTTCATCCTCGGCGTCATAACGCTGGTCGGTCGCCAGCACGCGAACGTTGCGAACGATCGTTTCGGCGGTGAAGATCTGCTTGTCGGGATAGGCGCTGCCTTCCTGGACCTCGATCGTCTGGGCCAGCATCACGTCGACGCGGTCACCCGGAAAGACGAAGCCGGCGACACCCTGTTCCTGGCTGACCTTGACCGTCACGGCACGCATGCCCGGGCCAAGCGCCGCCGCGAGGAAGCCGCGATCGTCGGGGTGAACCAGCGCGCCTTGCGTCAGCGGCTGGCCGGCGGTGATCGGATAGCGCACGACGGTGCCGACCAACGTGTTCACGTCGGTCTTTTCCTTCATGAAATAGGCCTTTTCGACCAATTCCTTCGGCCAGGGCTGAAACCGGAAGCTGTCCGGGCCGATAATCGTGCCGACGGGGAGCTGCCGCGTCGCCACCAAAATCATCGGACCGGTAATTTCCGGTGCCGCCGCTGCACGAGCCTGCGGCGCCGCCGCCCCGCGCATCATCAGGTTGACCCCGAACGCCGCGCTGATGGCAATCACCAGCGCGCCGACGATCAGCATAATCTTTCGCGTATCCATGACGATTTTTCGCCTCCTCACACCAACCAGAACCGGCGGTGCTTGCCCTCAGCTTCAACCGATAGACTGAAACTGGTTAAGATATTGTTGGTGAAGCGCCCAAAGGCCTGCTGCGGCGATGGCGACCCCATAGGGAACCTCCGCCGCCTTTTCCGAAGGGCGCAATTTCATATAGATAAGCATGATGGCCGACAGGATTCCGCCGCCGACGGCCATCACGGTGAGCGTCGGCATGAACAGCGGCAGCGGGATCCAGAGCATCACCGCGCCGATCATTTTCACGTCGCCGCCGCCCATCGCGCCGATGGCGAAGAGTCCGGCAAAGACGAGGAACACGGCAAGCGCGGCCCCGAACTGGATCGGGACATCGGGCCATGCGGCAAGCCCGCTAGCGATCCAGAAGGGGATCGCGAGCAGCGCGATCGCCGCGTTAAGTTCGTTCGAAATGGTCCGCGACCGCAAATCGCTGATCGCGGCGGCAATCATCAGCACGCCGAGCAGGACCATCAGGCCAAGAGAGATTGTGCCGCTTTCCATCGGCTTTCTCCTACGCAACATGGCTTACCAAAGGGTAACCATGTCGCTCGGTACGCGCGGCTTGCATTCCCCGGTCCAGCGGATATGCGGCGGGCATGACCGATGCGCCGCCTTCCGCCACCGATGTGCTGATTGTCGGCGCCGGGATCGCCGGTGCGAGCCTTGCCGCGGCGCTTGCCCCCTGGCGCCGGGTCATGCTGGTCGAGGCGGAGGAGGCCCCCGGCTATCACGCGACCGGCCGATCGGCTGCTTTCTGGCATGAAAGCTATGGCGGCGCAGGGGTCCAGCCGCTGACCCGTGCATCGCTGGAGATGCTGGATAACCCGCCCGCCGAATTTTCCGATCGCGGCTTCCTGTTGCCGCGCGGAGCATTGACGCTGGGCCAAAGGTCGGAGGCGGCGGCGGTCGACGCCTTCGCCGCCGAGTTCGCCGCCCGGGGCGTCGATGTCGTGCGCCTGTCGGGAGCGGCTGTGGCGGAGCGGATTCCGGGATTGCGTCCCGAGTGGAGCGAGGCTGCTTACGAAGCGGCGTGCCGCGACATCGACGTCGGCGCCCTTCATGCCGCCTATCTTCGCGCGGCGAAGCGTGCGGGCGCGGTGCTGGTCACGCGCGCGCCATTGCGGCGGGCGCGGCGCGTCGGCGGCGGATGGGATGTCGAACTAGGCGACAAACGCATCCGCGCAGCTCTGATCGTCAACGCTGCGGGGGCATGGGCGGACGAGGTCGCCGCCGCCTGCGGCATCGCGCCGGTCGGCATCCAGCCCTATCGCCGGACGGTGATGCAGGTCCGGCTCGGCGTACCGGTCCCTGCGGACCTGCCGCTGGTGGTCCATGTCGGCGGTGAATTCTATTTCAAGGGGCAAAGCGAGGGGCGCGTCTGGCTGACCCCGCACGACGAGACCCCGACCGCGCCGCACGATGCCGCGCCCGAGGAGCTCGACGTCGCGCTGGCGATCGATCGGATGCAGTCGGTCGTCGACTGGCCGGTCGTTGCGGTCGAGCGCAAATGGGCGGGGCTGCGCAGCTTCGCGCCCGACCGTCTTCCCGTCTTTGGAGCCGATCGGCACGAAGGCGCCTTCATCTGGTGCGCGGGGCAGGGCGGGTTCGGTATCCAGACCTCACCCGCGATCGCCGCGTTACTGGCCGCGCAACTCGGCGCGCCGCCCCCGGCCGGTGCGATCGCGCGTATCGATCCGGCACCCTTTGCGCCATCGCGTTTCGGCTGAATGCGTCTGGCGGCTTGCGCGCGGTGAAACGACCGGCTTAACATGGGGTTGGCTGTGCCACCCCCGGCACGGCCTGACCTGTGGAGGATGGCATGGCCCATTATTTCGAGATCAAGAAGAACAAGGCCGGCGAGTTTGTCGCCTATTTCAAATATAACAGCGAACCCATCTTCTGGACTGAAGGCTATAGCAGCAAGGCCTCCGCAAAAAATGCCATCGAGTCGATCCTGAAGAACGGCCCGGGCGCGGAAGTTCGCGAAACCGAATGATCTTTAGCGCGCGGGCGCCCTGCGCGCCCGCGCAACTTCCAGCGCGGCGTCGCTTGCCAGCGTGTCGGCCAGTTCATTGTCGCCGTGCCCCGCATGGCCCTTGACCCAGATCCATTCGACCTTGTGCCGGGCGTTTTCCTTCACGAGGCGCTGCCACAGGTCGGCGTTGGCCACCGGCTTTTTCGCCGCGGTCTTCCAGCCATTCTTCTGCCAGCCGAAGACCCATTTGGTGATGCCGTCGCGGACATAGACGCTGTCGGTCGACAGTTCGACGTTGCAGCTCCGCTTCAGCGCGGCGAGCGCTTCGATCGCCGCCATCAATTCCATGCGGTTGTTCGTCGTATCGGGCTCGCCCCCCGACAAGGTTTTCACGACGTCGCCCCAGCGCAGAACGGCGCCCCATCCGCCCGGGCCGGGGTTGCCCTTGCACGCGCCGTCGGTGGCAACGATCACCGTCTTGCCCGAACCCTCGGTCATGCGGCGGCGAACAGGCTTGCGGCGTCGGCGGCGCTGTAGCGCTGCAGACGTGCCAGGAAAGGCGAGGGGTCCTTGCGTGTGACGAGCGCATCGGCGGGCGTGTGCACCCAGTCGTGCGCGCGGGTCAGCAGGAAGCGCAGCGATGCCCCGCGCGCGAGCAGCGGCAGCGCAGCGACCTCGGCTTCGTTCAACGCGATCTCGTGCGCATAGCCGCGCATCAACGCCCGTGCACGCGCCGGGTCGCAATGCCTTCCATCGGCCGAAAAGCACCACGACGCGTGGGTGATGACGAGGTCGTAGGCCCGAAAATCGGTCGCCGCGAAATAGAAGTCGATCAGCCCGGTGACGCGCTCGCCGAGCATCAGGACATTGTCGGGAAAAAGATCGGCGTGGATGACATGCGCGGGCAGGTCGTCGGGCCAATGCGCGTCGAGCCAGGCCAGTTCCTCGTCGACGATCGACTGCAGGCCCGGCAGTACGGCATCGAGATTTCCCGTCGCCTCGGCAACGGCCCGCCAGTGCTTGTGACCCATGCTGTTCTCGCGCCCGCCCACATAACCTTCGAGCGCGCGGTGCATCTGGCCGAGCGCGGAACCAGCCGCCTCGCACTGCCCCGGCGTCGGCTGTGTCAGCGAGATGCCGGGCAGAAACTGGATCACGCACGCTGCGCGTTCCGAAATCTGCTGGATCGCGACGCCGCTCCGGTCGCGGATCATCGCGGGGACCGGGCAATCCTGATCGGCGAGATGGTTCAGCAGGTCGACGAAGAAGGGGAGGTCGCCCTCGCTGACGCGCTTTTCGTAGAGCGTCAGGATAAAGCGGCCGCCTGTGGTTTCGAGCAGGAAATTGCTGTTCTCGACGCCCTCGGCGATCCCCTTGCACGAGACGACGGTGCCGATGTCGTATCGCGAAATCAGGGCGGCAAGGTCGTCGGGTTCGACGTGCGTATAGACTGCCATCAGGCTGTTTCGAGGCCGCGCGGCAGCTTGAACACCATATTCTCCTCGGCGGTCACGACGATATTTTCGACGATAGGACGAACCGATGCGACGGCGTCGATCACTTCGCGTACCAGCGTCTCCGGCGCGCTGGCGCCCGCCGTGATGCCCAGCGTGCCGATGCCCTGCAGCCACGCCGGATCGACATCGGTCCCGCGCTGGACGAGATGCGCGGGCGTCCCCAGCCGTTCGGCAACCTCGACCAGGCGCAGGCTGTTCGAACTGTTCGGTGCGCCGATCACGATCATACGGTCGCATTCGCCCGCAATCGCCTTGACCGCTTCCTGCCGGTTCGAGGTTGCATAACAGATGTCCTCGCCTCGCGGCCCGGAGATCGTGGGAAAGCGGTGCTGCAACGCTGCAATAATGTCGCGCGTGTCGTCGACCGACAGCGTGGTTTGCGTCAGGAACGACAGCATGTCGGGATCGGGCGGCGCCAGCGCGGCGACATCGTCGACCGATTCGACCAGCGTCATCGCGCCTTCGGGCAACTGGCCCAGCGTTCCGATCACTTCGGGGTGCCCGGCGTGGCCGACAAAGACGATATGGCGACCAGTTTCATGCGCGCGTTCGGCCTGGCGGTGCACCTTCGACACCAGCGGGCACGTCGCGTCGATATAGTCGAGCCCGCGCATTTCGGCCTTGGCCGGCACCGCCTTGGGCACGCCGTGCGCGCTGAAAACCACAGGGACGCCGTCGGGAACCTGGTCGAGCGATTCGACGAAAACCGCGCCCTTTGCCTTCAACGAGTCCACGACATAGCGGTTATGGACGATTTCATGCCGGACGAAGACCGGCGCGCCATATTTCTGGAGCGCGAGTTCGACGATGCGGATCGCGCGATCGACGCCGGCGCAAAAGCCGCGCGGTGCCGCGATCAAAACCCTGAGTTCTGCCGCTTCATTGCCGTCGGGGCGCGTCATCGGATGGGGAGCGTTCATAATGCGCGCGCTCTAGCGCAGCAGGCGCATTGCGGTAAAGCGGCTTCGTCCCCGTCTCATTGTCGTTCTCTTTGTTGCGCCTTGTTCATCGCACCGATAAGAAGCGGCGCGCATGAAGCGGGATCGACCGTCCCGACGCCTGTCAAAGCGCCTGTTTGGAAAGCCTGATTATCATGATGCCCATTTCGTTCCCGTCGCGTAAATTCCTGACCGTGCTGTGCGGCACGGCGGCCATGGCGATGGTGGCGGGTTGTGCGAAGGATAATGAAATCGACCTTGCAGGCGGTGTCGGCATCACCTCGACGCGCAGCGCCTGCCCGGCGGTGGCGGTTCCGTTGCACACCGGCGACATCACGCTGTTCGACCCGGCAACAAGCCGCGACGCGCGCGCGGTCGACGTCGTTGCCGCGATCACCAATGTGACGCCGCAGTGCAACGACGCCGGCGAAAAAGTCTATCAGCTTGCGAGTTTCGATGTCGTCGCGACGCGCCGCGATGCCGGGCCGGCGCGGACCGTCACGCTGCCTTATTATGCTACCGTCCTGCAGGGTGGCACGGCCGTCGTCGCAAAGCGGCTCGGTAATGTGGCGGTGACCTTTGCCGAGGGCCAGGTCCGCGGCACCGGCCGGGCGCAGGCGTCGGCCTATGTCGACCGCGCCGCGGCGACGCTGCCCGCCGACATCCAGGAACGCATCACGCGCAAGCGCAAGGCGGGCGATCAGGACGCGGCGGTCGATCCGCTCAGCCTGCCCGAAGTGCGCGCCGCGGTGCAGCGGGCGAGCTTCGAACTGCTCGTCGGCTTCCAGCTGACACAGGACCAGCTCGAATATAACGTCCGACGATAGGACCCGCGGCGGCGTTCCGGCGCCGTTCGCTTCTTCACGCCCTGCGCGCCGCCCGGTGACGCAGGGCTTTTCGCGTGCGCCAAGCTGCGATAGGGCGCGCGCAAGACTTTCCGATCGAAGATAGGCCAAGCCCCGTGACCCTGTTCAGCCGTTTTTCCGACCATATCGGCATCGCGCTCGACGCGCTTGCCGCCCGCGATGCCTTGCCCGCCGGTCTCGACCGGTCGGCGATCAGCGTCGAGCCGCCGCGCGATCCCGCGCATGGCGACGTTGCCACCAACGCCGCGATGGTGCTCGCGAAGCCCGCGGGCATGAACCCGCGCGCGCTCGCCGAACTGCTCGTCGCCGAACTCGGCGCGCTCGATGAGGTGACCGAGGCGAGCGTCGCCGGTCCGGGTTTCATCAACCTGCGCCTCGTCGACGACAGCTGGCGCGACGAACTCGCGCTGATCTTCAGCGAGGGCGGCGATTATGGCCGCTCGACGATGGGGCAGGGGCGCCGCGTCAACGTCGAATATGTCTCGGCGAACCCCACCGGTCCGATGCACGTCGGGCATTGCCGCGGCGCGGTCGTGGGCGACGCGCTCGCCGCGCTGCTCGAATATGCCGGGCATGAGGTGATCCGCGAATATTATGTCAACGACGCGGGTGCGCAGGTCGATGTGCTCGCGCGTTCGGTGCATATGCGGTACCGCGAAGCCCTCGGCGAAGAGATCGATGCGATCCCCGAGGGGCTTTATCCCGGCGATTATCTGATGCCCGTCGCAGACAAGCTTGCGGTCGAATATGGCGACCGGTTTGTCGGCGCGCCCGAAAGCGCCTGGCTCGGCCTGTTCCGCGCCGAGGCGGTCAGCGCGATGATGGACATGATCCGCGCCGACCTTGCGAAACTCGGCATTCATCACGACCTCTTCTCGTCGGAAGCCGAACTCCAGGCCGAAGGCAAGCCCGCCGCCGCCGAAAAATGGCTGCGCGAGCATGATCTGGTTTACGACGGCCAGCTCGAGGCGCCGAAAGGTGAGACCCCCGAGGATTGGGAGCCGGTGGAACTGCCGCTTTTCCGCTCGACGCAGTTCGGCGACGATCAGGATCGGCCGATCAAGAAGTCTGACGGCAGCTGGACCTATTTCGGCGCCGACCTCGCCTATCATTACCAAAAGGCGCAGAATGCCGACGAACTGATCGATATCTGGGGCGCCGACCATGCGGGCACCGTCAAGCGGATCAAGGCGGCGGTCGCGGCGCTCACCGGCGGCAAGACGCGGTTCGACGTCAAGCTGGTGCAGATGGTCCGCCTGCTCAAGAATGGCGAGCCGTTCAAGATGTCGAAGCGGGCGGGCAATTTCGTCACGCTCGCCGACGTCGTCGACGAAGTCGGCAAGGATGCGGTGCGCTTCACCATGCTGACGCGCAAGGCCGATGCGCAGATGGATTTCGATTTCGCCAAGGTCGTCGAGGCCTCGCGCGACAACCCGGTCTGGTATCTGCAATATGCCAATGCCCGGATCGCGCGGCTGCGCAAGAAGGCGGCCGATGCGGGGATCGTCCTTCCGGCGCCCGCCCCAGAGCGCCTCAACGCGCACGAACTTGGGCTGATCAAGCTGCTCGCGCAGTTCCCGCGGACGGTCGAGGCGTCGGCCTCGGCGCGCGAGCCGCACCGGATCGCCTTCTACCTCGCCGATGTCGCGGCGGCGTTCCACGCATGGTACAATCTGGGCAACGACGATCCCGGGCTGCGTATCGTGCTCGACAATGATCCCGAACTGACCGCGACGCGCCTTTATTTGGCCGATGGAATCGGGCAGGTTATCCGCAACGGGCTGAACCTGATGGGGGTCGAGGCGCTCGAGGAGATGGTTTGATGGCCGAGAACAGGGGCGCCGGGCAGGCGGATGCGGGGCTGGGACTGGAAGACGACGACCGTCTGCCATGGCTCGAAGCCGCCGACGGGTTCGAGGAAGACGGCGAAGTGTCGCCCGCGCGCCTGCTGGTGATGGTGCTCGGCGGGCTGCTGCTGATCGGTGCGGTGCTCGGCGGCCTGTGGTGGGTCCAGAACGGCGGCGCGCGCGGCAAGGGCGAGCTGATCGCCGCGCAGCAGGGTGACTACAAGGTCGCACCGAAGAATGACGGCGCGAAGACGTTCGACGGCGAAGGCGACGCCAGCTTCTCGGCCAGCGAAGGCGCCGAGCCCGCGGGCAAGGTCGATCCGACGCGGATGCCCGAAGAGCCCGCGGTGACGCCGCAGGAGCGCGAAGCGGCGGCGAAGAAGGTCGCTGCGGACAAGGCAGCCGCGACGAAGGCGGCGGCAGCCAAGGCCGCCCCTGTGGAGAAGGGCAAGCCCGCTGCCGCTCCGGTGAAAACCGCCGAAGCTGTTGCAAAGCCCGCGCCGGTTTCGAACGGGGCAATGATCCAGCTCGGCGCGTTCAGCAGCGCTGCCGCGGCCGCCAAGGCGTGGACCAATTTGTCGAAGCGTTTTGCCTATCTCGCCGAACTCAACAAGTCGGTGTCGCCCGCGAAGGTCGGCGACAGCACCGTCTATCGTTTGCGCGTCTCGGCGGGAACGGCCGCCAACGCCGCGAATTTATGCGGAAAATTGCGCGTTGCGGGTGAAAATTGCGTCATCGTTCGCTGATTCGGCCCGTTTGGCCGCAGACTCCGTTGGTGCAATGCTTCCACTATGGCATGATCATAGCTTGGCCGCTGTCTGAGGGGACGGCGACCGATGGAGTTTGACGTACGATGATACCCGCGATTTTTGGCCTGTCGGGCCTGACCCTCACCGACGATGAGCGCGCCTTTTTTCGCGGCAGCGACCCCGCGGGCTATATCCTGTTCGGGCGCAACATCGAAAACCGCGAACAGGTCCGCCGCCTGACCGACGAATTGCGGGCGCTCGACGGGCGTGCGAATTTGCCGATCCTGATCGATCAGGAGGGCGGCCGTGTTGCGCGGATGAAATCGCCCGAATGGCCAGCTTTTCCAAGCGGCGCGGCGTTTGACGCGCTGTACGAACGCGCGCCCGCGAGCGCGATCGAGGCCGCGCGGCTGAACGCGATGGCGCTCGCCGCCATGCTGTCGGAGGTCGGCATCACGGTCGATTGCCTGCCCCTGCTCGACGTCCGCCAGCCGGGCGCCAGCGACGTCATCGGCGACCGTGCGCTCGGCAGCGAGCCGATGCGCGTCGCGGCACTCGGCCGCGCGATCCTCAGCGGACTGCAGGATGGCGGCGTCGTCGGGATCGTCAAGCATATCCCCGGCCACGGCCGCGCCCTGCTCGATTCGCACAAGGAGCTGCCCGTCGTCACCGCGCCCGACCGCGATCTTCAGACCGACCTCGCACCCTTTGCCGCGCTCCGCGACGCGGCGATGGCGATGACCTGCCATGTCGTCTTCACCGCTTGGGACCCGGACAGGCCCGCGACGCTCTCCCCGCTCGTCATCGACAGCGTGATCCGCCAGCGCATCGGGTTCCACGGCCTGCTGCTCAGCGACGATCTCGATATGGAGGCGCTGTCGGGGGATGTACCCTCGCGCGCAGCCCGCGCGGTGGCCGCTGGGTGCGATATCGCGCTCAACTGCTGGGGCAAGATGGACGATATGGTCGGGATCGCGAATGCGCTCGATCCGATCAGCACCGTGTCGCGCGCGCGCCTCGAAGGCGCGATGGACCGTGTTTCGGGTGTCGGCGATGACCGGGCCTTTGCGACGCTGGTCGACCAGCGTGACGCGCTGCTGGCGACGGCCTGACCGGCTGATGGACGAACTGCCGCTCGATTTCGAGATCGCACCGGCAGCGCCCGAACGCGAAGACGCCTTGCAGCTTTCGCTCGAAAGCTGGGAAGGCCCGCTCGACCTCTTGCTGGCGCTGGCGCGTAACCAGAAGGTCGACCTCAAGCAGATTTCGATCCTCGCGCTGGTCGAACAATATCTCTCGTTCATCGCCGAAGCGCGCGAGCTGAAGCTGGAAGTCGCCGCCGACTATCTCGTGATGGCGGCGTGGCTCGCCTATCTCAAGTCGGCGCTGTTGCTCCCCAAGGACCCGCTGGAAGATCCGTCGCCCGACGAACTGGCGCTGCGCCTGCAACTGCGGCTTCAACGGCTCGCGGCGATGCGCGATGCGGCGGCGCGGCTGCTCGCGCGCGACCGCGTCGGTCGCGACGTCTTCCTGCGTGCAAAGCCGGAAGGACTGCGCGATGTCCGGGTCCGGCGGTGGGATGCGAGCCTTTACGACCTGCTTTCGGCCTATGGTCAGGTCAAGCTCCGCGCCGAGCCCGTCGTGCACATGGTTTCGCGGCGGCCGGTGATCACGCTCGACGCCGCGCTTCATCATCTCCAGCGTATGCTCGGGGTAAAGCTCGACTGGGCCGAGCTTTCTGATTTCCTGCCGCCGGACTATGACGGTCCGCTCCGCCGCTCGGCGATCGCATCGAGCTTTGTCGCCGCGCTCGAACTGGCGCGGCAGGGGCGGGTCGAGCTGAAGCAGGAGGGCGCGTTCGAACCGCTTTATCTGAAGGCCGCGGCAATGGGACAAGGGGCATGATCGACGATCTCGAACGCGCGATAGAGGCGATGCTTTTCGCCAGCGACGAAGCGCTCGACGCGCGGCAGGTCGCGAATCGGCTGGGCGGCGAGATGACGCCGGGCGACGTCCGTGCGATCATCCAGACTATCGCTGCACGGCACGCGGGCGGCGGGATCGAACTGGTCGAGCGCGGCGGGCATTGGCATTTCCAGACCCCCGCCGACCTTGCGCACCTGCTGCGCCGCGAACGCGACGATCCGCGCAAGCTGTCGCGCGCCGCCGCCGAAGTGCTGGCGATCGTCGCGTATCACGAGCCCGTAAGCCGCGCCGAAATCGAGGCGATCCGCGGCGTCCAGACATCGAAGGGGACGCTCGACGTGCTGATGGAGGCCGAATGGATCGCCCCCGCAGGGCGCCGCGAGGTGCCGGGGCGTCCGCTGATTTACAAGACGACCGACGCGTTTCTGCAACATTTCGGCCTCACGAGCCGCAAGGACCTGCCGGGCGTGGAGGATTTGCGCGCGGCGGGACTGCTCGACCCGGTCGATCTCGCTTTCGAGGAAGCGATGGGCGAACTGGACCTAGTAAAAGACGGCGAGGAAGCCTAGATAGCGGCCTCAAGGAGAATTTGAGATGGGTAGCTTCAGCATCTGGCACTGGCTCGTGGTCGGGATTCTCGTCCTGCTGCTGTTCGGCAAGGGCCGTTTTTCGGACATGATGGGCGATGTCGCCAAGGGCATCAAAAGCTTCAAGAAGGGCATGGCCGACGATGACGCGCCGACGCCCGCACCCAAGCACATCGAAGGCCAGCGCGCGCCCGATGCCACCCCGGTTTCGACCCCGACTGCCGAGCACGACAAGCTCTGATTGCCGTCCGCTTGCGGGGGAAGTGTTAGTTCATGTTTGACGTTGCGCCCACCGAGTTGCTGCTCGTCGTGGTGGTGGCCTTGGTCGTTATCGGCCCGAAGGACCTCCCCAAGGCGATGCGTTTCGTCGGCAAATGGATGGGGAAGGCGCGCGGCATGGCACGCCATTTTCGTGCCGGGCTAGACACAATGATGCGCGAGGCCGAGCTCGAGGAGCTCGAAAAACAGTGGCGCGAGCAGAATGATGCGATCATGCGCGAGTTTCCGCGCATCGACGATGCGGGCGCGTCACCCTCCTCGGCATCGACAGCCGCTCCCAAGTCCGAACCGCCGACCGAAGCCGAGATTGACGAAGCGGCCGCCGCGAATCCGCCCGAAACGCACGCGATCCCGCCGAAGGACGGCCCACTGCCATGAGCGCCGAAGCGCCCGTGACGAGCGGAGACGATGACGGCGCCGGCGGCAAGATGCCGCTGCTCGACCATCTGATCGAGCTGCGTTCGCGCCTGCTGAAATCGCTGCTGGCGATCGGTATCGCCTTTGGCGTGTGCCTTTATTACGCCAAGCCGATATTCGGCGTTCTCGTGCAGCCGCTCGTCCGCGCGGGACAGGGCAAGCTCATCTATACGCAGCTGTTCGAGGCGTTTTTCGTCGAGATCAAGGTCGCGCTGTTTGCGGCAACGATGATCGCCTTTCCGGTGATCGCCAACCAGCTGTGGAAGTTCGTGGCACCGGGGCTGTATCGCAAGGAAAAGCGCGCACTGCTGCCCTTCCTGCTCGCGACTCCCGTCCTGTTCGCGACGGGCGCCTGCTTCGCTTATTTCCTTACCATCCCGATCGCGCTCAAATTCCTGCTCGGATATCAGGGTGATATCGGCGGGATCACGCAGGAGGCGCTGCCTTCGGTCGGAAACTACCTAAGCTTCACGATGCAGTTCATCATGGCGTTCGGCATCGCGTTCCTGCTGCCGATCCTGCTGATGCTCATCGAGCGATCCGGATTGGTGACGCGCGAGCAGCTGGTTTCTGCGCGCCGCTATATGATCGTCGCGGCCTTTGCGATCGCCGCGGTGTTCACGCCGCCCGATATCCTCAGCCAGCTCCTGCTCGCGGTGCCGCTCGTGTTCCTCTATGAAATGTCGCTCTTCGCGATCTGGTTTACCCAGCGCCGACGCAAAACAGGCGCCGAAGAGGCGCCTGTCGAGCCTCTCGAAGAGGCTTAGGGTAAGTTACTCGGTCCCGATCAGTTAATGGCATCGCTGCCGGCCTGGCCGACAGATTCGATGTCGCGACCGGCACCCTTTACCGTGTTGCAGCCAGCGACCAGAAAGCTTGCCATCAGGGCGAGAAGGATTGCGCGGTAACTCGTCATATTTCTACCTCTTTAGGAAGTGGTGCAAAATGGCCCGGCACGCTTTCGAGGGGGGGGAGGGAATGCGGGCCGGGCCAATGTTGCTGAGCAGCGCTGCGGGGGGGCGATGACCGCTGCTCGAAATGGAAACGACGGACTGGCCGGATAGGTTCCCAAAAAAAATCACGTCGATGAATTTTTTTTCGGACCGTTCTGAATCGCTCGGATTCCAGTATATTGCCGTTAGAGCGCGGTCAGGCCGCTAAGCACGGCGAGGCCGAGGAACGCCAAAAAGCCCATGGAATCGGTCGTCATGGTGACGAAGATCGAACTTGCGACCGCGGGGTCCTGGTCGAGCCGGTCGAGCAGCAGCGGGATCGCTACCCCCGCGACCCCTGCAACAAAGATGTTCACGATCATCGCGGCGGCGATGACGCCGCCGAGCTGCGGATTGGCGAACCATAGCGCGGTCGCGGTCCCTGCGATCAGCGCGATCGTCCCGCCATTGAGCAAGGCGATCTTCATCTCGCGCCAGATCGCGCGCCAGCTGTTCGAATCGGTGAGCTGGTTCATCGCGAGCGCGCGCACCGTAACCGCCAGCGTCTGCGTCCCGGCATTGCCGCCGACCCCTGCGACGATCGGCATCAACGCCGCCAGCGCGACCATATGCTCGATCGCGCCGCCGAAGAAGCCGACGATCGTCGACGCAACGAGTGCGGTGCCGAGATTGGCGATCAGCCAGCGCACGCGCGCGCTGTAGGTTTCGCGGATCGGTTCGTTGATGTCGCCGTCGCCGGCGCCCGACAGGCGCAAGATGTCCTCGCCCGCCTCTTCCTGAATAATGTGGACGATATCGTCGACCGTGATCATGCCGACCAGCCGCCCGCCCTTGTCGACGACCGCGGCGGAGATCAGCGCATATTTCTGGAATCGCAGCGCGACCTCTTCCTGATCCATGTCGATCGGGATCAGCGTCTGTTCGCGCTTCATCACGTCGCTGATCGCGATGTCGCGCGGGGTACGCAGAATCCAGCTCAACTGGCAGGTGCCAACGGGCCGGTGCATCGGATCGACGACAAAGATTTCCCAGAAGTCGCTGGCAAGGTCGGTGTCTTCGCGCAGCCGGTCGATCACGTCGCCGACGGTCACATGTTCGGGAACCGCGACCAGGTCGCGCTGCATTAGGCGCCCGGCCGATTCCTCGGGGAAGGAGAGGGCATCTTCGATCGCGGCGCGATCTTCGGGTTCCATCGCCTGGAGGACGGCCTGCTGCTCGTCCTCTTCCATGTCCTCGATGATCGCGACGGCGTCGTCGGTATCGAGTTCGGACGCGAGTTCGGCGACCTGCTCGGGCGCGAGCAGGTCGATCAGTTCCTCGCGAACATAATCGTTCATTTCCGCCAATACGTCGGCGGACAGCATGTTGCCGAGCACGGCGGCGAGCATCGGGCGCTCGTCGGAACGCGCAAGTTCGAACAGGTCGGCGATGTCGGCGGGGTGGAGGCGGCCCACCCGCTCGCGAGCGGCTTCGCTCTCGCCGGCTTCGGCGAGATCGATGACGTCGCGGACGAACTCGGGCTTCAGCCGGTCGTCCTCGTCGAGCTCGGTTTCGGCCTCACGCGGCGGCGGGTCGCGGTCGCGCTCGTCGGTGATGACGATTTCTTCCGGCGGCAGGGAATCTTCGCGTTTGTCCATCGCGCGGTCCTCCCTGACAATTGCGGCGTGCGAGCTTTCCCCTAGTGCCGCCACCCGCCGATGGCAACGCCGCGAACGCCTTTTGCGCATTTAATGCGTGGCTTTGACGGCGGTGGCGGCTATGGGACCGCCAACGCAGACCGCAGGAGTTCACCCATGTCCGAAACGCTTACCCTTTCGCTGTCGACCGGCGATGTCGTCATCCGCCTCCGTCCCGACCTGGCGCCGCAGCATGTCGAGCGCATCTCGTCGCTCGCCAAGGAAGGCTTCTACGACGGCGTCGTGTTCCACCGTGTGATTCCGGGTTTCATGGCGCAGGGTGGCGACCCGACCGGTACCGGCATGGGCGGCAGCGAGCTTCCCGACCTGCCGCAGGAATTCAACAGCGAGCCGCACGTTCGGGGTGTCTGTTCGATGGCGCGCGCGCAGAACCCGAACAGCGCGAACAGCCAGTTCTTCATCTGCTTCGACGACGCCCGCTTCCTCGACAACCAGTATACCGTCTGGGGCGAAGTGATCGAAGGCATGGAAAATGTCGACGCGCTGCCCAAGGGCGAGCCGCCGCGCGAGCCCGGCAAGATCGTCAAGGCGACCGTCAGCTGATTTGCAAAGTCCCCGCTTCGGCGGGGACTTTTTTGCCTAGTCGCCGATAAAACCGTTGAGCCGTTCGCAGGCGGCAACCCAGTCCTGCTTGAATTCCTGCACGACCTGCCCGGCGCCCATCGCTTCGTTCATCAGGCCGACGCCCTGCCCGACCCAATAGGTTGCGAGCGTTTTCGCGCCTTCGTGGCCGCCTTCGGACAGTTTATCGACCTTGCGCAGCGCGGGCTCGCTGACCAGCGATTGTAGCGGCATCGGGAGCGGCTTGGGCGCGCCGTCGGCCTCCCACGCATCGGTCCATGGCGAACGGAGCTGGCGCGACGGCTTGCCGGTGCGGCTTTTCGACCGCACCGTGTCGCGCGAAGACGCGGCGAGCATCTTTTCCTTCACGACCGGATTGGTTTCGGCCTCAGCTGTGGTCAGCCACACGGATCCCGTCCATGCACCGTGCGCGCCCATCGCCATCGCCGCCGCCATCTGGCGACCCGTGACAATCCCGCCCGCTGCAAGGATCGGCGTATTCGCACCGATCGCCTCGACTGCGGCGGCGACTTCCGGAACGAGCACCATCGTCGCGACCTCGCCGCAATGACCGCCCGCTTCGCCACCCGCGACGACGAGGATATCGACGCCGGCACGGACCTGCGCCAGCGCATGGTCGCGCGTGCCGACCAGCGCCGCGACGGGGACGTTATGGCGCTTGCCGAGTTCGAGCATCAGCGGCGGCGGGACGCCCAGCGCATTGGCGATCAGCTTGATCGGGTGCCGGAAAGCGACTTCCAGCAGCTTCGCCGCACCATCTTCGTGCATATTGTCGCCAAAGCTCTGCCGGGCGTCCATCGCGGCTTCGAGTCCCGCCGCGTCGACGTCGAACTTGCCGAGCAGGTCGGCGGCGAACTGCAGGTGCGTTTCGGGTATCTTCGCGGCGCCCGACGACGGGGCTTCGCCCTTGCCGACAAAGCTATTGGGGACGATCAGGTCGACGCCATAGGGGAGGCCGCCGATATGGGCGTCGATCCACTGCAGCTCTTCCTCGAGCCGTTCGGGCGGCAGCGCAGCGGCGCCGAAGACGCCCATTCCCCCGGCCTTCGACACGGCAACGACGACGTCGCGGCAATGCGAAAAGGCGAGGAGCGGGAATTCGATACCGAGCATCGCGCAGATGGGGGATTGCATGGGGGCCTCTCCTATTTGTCTATTTGCGCCCATGTCAGCGCCAGTTGACGTAAACGTCAAGTTGATTTGCTAGGCGGGGCGATTATCGCAGGTGGCATGACCCAATTCTCCTTGCCCGATTTCGACCTTGATGCCTTCGTTCGCGCCACTTTGGCCGAGGATTTGGGGGCGGGGGGGGATATCACCTCGATGGCGACGATCCCAGCCGATGCGCGCTTCGGCGGCGTGATGGACAGCCGCGATGCGATCACCGTCGCGGGCCTGCCGATCGCCGAGCGATTCTTTCGCGCGCTCGACCCTGCGATGGAGATCGAGATACTGGTCGAAGAGGGCGCACAGGTCGCGCCGGGCAGCGACCTGATGCGGCTGTCGGGCAATGCCCGCGCGATGCTGACCGCGGAGCGATCGGCGCTCAATACGGTGCAGCATCTGTCGGGGATCGCGACGATGACGCGCCAATATGTCGATGCGCTCGCCGGCACCGGCGCAACCCTGCTCGACACGCGCAAGACGATCCCGGGCCTTCGCGTGCTCGAAAAATATGCGACGCGCATGGGCGGCGCGACGAACCACCGTATGGGCCTGTGGGACGCGGCGATGATCAAGGACAACCATGTCGCGGTCGCGGGATCGGTCGAGGAAGCCGTGCGCCGTGCGGTCGATGCCGGGATCGATAACATCATCGTCGAGGTCGACCGTATTACGCAGGTCGCGCCCGCGCTGGCTGCCGGCGCGACGCACCTGCTGCTCGACAATATGGATCTCGCCGAATTGCGCGAATGCGTCGCTTTGGTTGGCGGCAAGGTTCCGACCGAGGCATCGGGCGGGGTCCGGCTCGACACGATCCGCGACATCGGCGCGACCGGCGTGACCTATGTGTCGGTCGGACGGCTGACGCAGTCGTCCCCGGCGGCGGACATCGGGCTCGATTTTGCGCTCGCTTAGCGCGATTGCGCTGGCGCTGATACCGGTCGCGGCGCAGGCGCAATCGCTGGCCTGCTCGGCGCCCGACCGCATCGCGGTGCCGCGTCTCGAACAGCCCAAGCGCGGCGAACCTGTCCGCAATCCCAAGACGACGGGCTATCTGCTCAGCATGAGCTGGTCGCCGCAACATTGCGCCAATGCGCGCAATCCGCGCGATGCGCGCGACCGTTTCCAATGCTCGGGCGAGGGCGGGCGTTTCGGCTGGGTGCTCCACGGGCTGTGGCCCGAAACCGATACCCCCGGTTATCCGCAATGGTGCCGTCCGGCGAAGATCGTACCGCGGCCTGTGCTGAAGAAGCATATGTGCATGACGCCTTCGGCGCAGCTCCTCCAGCATGAATGGGCGAAGCATGGGACGTGCATGAGCCCCAATCCCGCCGCCTATTTCCGGTCTGCGGAGATATTGTTCCGCGCGGTGCGTTTTCCCGACATGAAGAAGCTTGCGGCAGAACCCCAGACAGCGGGCAGTATCCGAAGGGCCTTTGCCGAGGTCAATCGCGGCGTGGCGCCTTCGATGATTGCCGTCTCGCTCGACCGGAAGGGATGGCTCAGCGAGGTGCGCCTGTGTCTCGGCGCGCGAATGAAGCCGGCGCGTTGCAAGCCTTTCCAGTCGGGGGTCGGCGACAACCGCCAAGTCCGCATCAAGCCGATGCCGGCATCTTAAGGCAATCGCGGCCAAGCGTCCCACGCTGGGACGCCGCGGCGTTAACACTCTTTTAACCTTATCGACTCGTTAACATCGTCCTAGCCTCGGCTGCATGGACTCGGACGATCATATCGATATTCGCACCCTGGTTCGCGAACATGGGGCACGGCAGCTGACGATCGCGCGGCTGAGCGCGCCAGCGGACTGGCAGGGTGAATTGCGAACGGCGCTCGCTGCGCATCGCGAGCCGGTCACGATCTTTTCCAACAACGACTTCCGGCTGTTTCTTCAGAGCTTCGCGATTTTCTTCACCGCGACGATGATGTTCCTGATCTAATCAGGCCGCAATTGCGGTACTTCATCGCAGGCCTTGTGCAGGCGCCAGGCCAGCATCGCCGACACGAGACACATCGCCGCGACCATCAGCAGCGTGTCGTCGATCGTCAGGCCGATACCGATCAGCACACTGAGCAACAGCGTCGCGGCAACCATGAAGCCTGAATTGACGATATTGTTTGCGGCGACGGTGCGCGCGGTCTGCGACTTGGCGACCGTCGTCGTCAGGAACGCATAGAGCGGCACGACGAACATGCCGCCGGCGATTGCGATGCCGAGCAGGTCGAGGATGATGCGATCGCCCGCGGTGAGCGCGAGGAAGTCGCGCCAGTTCATCAGCGCCGCGCCATGGTGGCTCCACCCCTTCACATTCCACCACAGGTCGAGCACGAACAGCCCCATCACAATCACCGATCCAGGCGAATAGCGCGCCGAGACATGCCCTTTGAGCAGGCGGTTGACGACGATCGAACCGATCGCGACACCAACCGAGAAAATCGCGGTAAACAGGGTCGCAACGGTGTTGTCGGCGCCCAGCGCGTTTTTCACCAGCGGCGGGAATTGCGCGGCGAGGATCGCACCGATCGCCCAGAAGAAGCTGATCGAGAGGATCGCGAGAAACAGCCGCGGGATATGCATCGTCGAATTGACGATCTGCCACGACGAGCGAAGCACATTCCGGTCGATGACCATGCCCGCGGCTTCCTTTTCGGGCGGTGCCGAAGGCACATAGGTCGCGGTCAGGCGTCCGATGATCGCGACGAGGATGATGCCCGGAATGGCGATGTGCGGCGGGGTAAGGCCGCCGACGATCGTGCCGCCGAGGATCGCGATATAGGTGCCCGCCTCGACCCAGCCGGTCCCCGCCAGCACCTCATCCTCGTGCAGATGCTGGGGCAGGATCGCATATTTGATCGGACCAAAGAAGGTCGAGTGCATGCCCATTGCGAACAGCGCGAGCAGCATCACGGGCACCAGGTGAAACCAGATGCCGATCGCGCCGACGATCATGATGAAGATTTCCGCCGTCTTGATGACGCGGATCATCCGCGTCTTGTCGGTGCTGTCGGCGAGTTGCCCGGCGAGCGCGGAAAAAAGGAAGAAGGGCAGGATGAAAAGGCCCCCCGCGAGCGCGTTGAACCACGCCTCGGTCTCGGGATCCTTATAGATGGTGAAGGTGACGAGGATCACCATCGCCATCTTGTAGAAATTGTCGTTGAAGGCGTTGAGGAACTGTGTCGCGAACAGTGGCAGGAACCGGCGTTGCTTCATCAGCGCAAAGGAACCGGTCATTGAAAATCCACTTTTGTACCCCGACATTCGGACAACGCCCGCCCCAAGAGGCAATATGGTTGTCGCCCGGCGGGCTTATCGGTTAGGGGAAGCGGGGTCAAAGCCCATTTTGGGCGGAACGTAACGCGCGCGCTGGAATCAGGGACCATGCTCAGTCTTCCGAACATCCTGACATTGTCGCGCATCCTGGCGGTGCCCATATTGCTTTTCCTGCTGTGGCCGGGGGTGGTCGAAGGCTCGCATCAGCCGAGGCCGATCGACTATGCGCTCGCTTTTGGCCTGTACTGCCTGATGGGCATTACCGATTATTTTGACGGCTATGTTGCACGCTCGCGCGGGATCGTGTCGCGGCTGGGCGCTTTCCTCGATCCGATCGCCGACAAGATCATGATCGCGGCGGTGATCCTGCTGCTCGTCTTCACCCGCGATATCGCCGGATACCACGTCATCGCGGCGCTGATGATCCTGCTGCGCGAGATCATCGTGTCGGGCTTGCGCGAATTCCTCGCGACACTGCAGGTGTCGATGCCCGTCACGCAGCTTGCGAAGTGGAAAACGACCTTCCAACTCGTCGCCTTCGGCGCGCTGATCCTCGCCGGCGCGCTTCCGGCGATGGCGTGGATCAAGACCGTCGGGCTGGCCTCGCTTTGGGGTGCTGCCGTGCTGACGCTGATCACCGGCTGGGATTATCTGCGCGTCGGCCTGAAACATATGGATTGATTCGGGATGGCGCTGAACATCGCCTATTTTGCCTGGGTCCGCGAGCGGATGGGGATTGCCGACGAGGTGGTCGACGTTCCGCCGGGCATCGTGGATATCGGCGCGCTGGTCGCGTGGCTTGCGGCGCGGGATGATCGGGGGGCGTTGGCCTTTGCCGAACCGCAGCGTATCCGCGCCGCGATCGACGGGGTGATGATGGGACCGGGCGCGCCACTTTCGGGCGCCCGCGAAGTCGCGCTCTTCCCACCGGTGACCGGCGGGTGATCCGCGTCCTCGTCCAGCCCGCGGCGATCGACGTGGCCGCCGAACTCGACCTCCACGATGCGGGCGGGCATGGCGCGAGCGCCAGCTTCATCGGCCGCGTGCGCGGCGAGGGCGATCTTGTCGAGCTGTTCCTCGACCATCATCCGGTGATGACCACAGCGGGGCTGGCGGATCTGGCCCACGCCGCTACCGACCGCTGGCGGCTTTCGGCGCTGACGCTGATCCACCGCGTCGGCGCGATGGAGCCGGGCGACACGATCGTCCTCGTCCTAGCGAGCAGCCCGCACCGCGCCGAGGCGCTCGCGGCGTGCGAGTTTTTGATCGACCGGCTGAAAACCGACGTCATGCTGTGGAAGCGCGAGACGTTCGCCGACGGGCGCGTGCAATGGGTCGAGCAGCGCGAAGGCGACCACAGCCGCGCGGGGCGCTGGGACCAGGCCTAGCTTGTCACCTGATGCTTGCGGAAAATATCCGCGAGCATCCGGAACTCGTCGGCGCGCGGGCTGCCTTTGCGCCACACGAGTGCGATCGTCCGCCAGTCATGCTCCGAATCGAGCGGGCGCGTGTCGATGTCGGTGTGATCGAGAATGCCCGCCTCAATAGCCATTTGCGGCAGCATCGTGATGCCGAGGCCGTTGTCGACCATCTGCACCAGCGTGTGCAGCGACGTTCCCATCATCCGCGCGCCGGCCCGCAGTTCGGGGCGGTTGCAGGCAGCGAGGACATGGTCTTTCAGGCAATGTCCGTCCTCGAGCATCAGCATCTGCGCAGGGTCGAGCTGGTCGGCGCTGACCATCGCGGGCAGGTCTTCGGACTGGTCGCCGGGGAAAGCGACGAAAAGCGCATCGTCGAACAGGTTTTCGGCTTCGACGTCGCCGCACGCATAGGGGAGGGCGAGGAGGACGCAGTCGACCGTGCCGTGGTGAAGCGACTCGCACGCCTGCGCGCTCGGTTCTTCGCGAAGGAAGAGCTTCAGCGAGGGGCGCTCCTTGCGGAGGCGCGGGAGCAGGCCGGGCAGCAGGAAGGGCGCGATCGTCGGGATGACGCTCATCCTGAGTTCGCCGACGAGCGGCGCGGCGGCGGCGGCCGCCATGTCGGCGAGTTCCTCGGCCTCGCGCAACACGCGGTGTGCCTTTTCGACGATCGCGTTGCCGAGCCCGGTGAAGCGCACGACGCGGCGAGTGCGTTCGACGAGCGTCTGTCCAAGCAAGGTTTCAAGCTCGCGGATGCCCGCCGACAGCGTCGATTGCGTGACATTGCACGCGTCGGCGGCGCGGCCGAAATGGCCGTGCTCGTGCAGTGCGACGAGATATTGCATCTGCTTCAGCGAGGGGAGGTAGTTGTGCATTAATCGAATGTAGCAATCGATGGTTCGTTTTTGAACAGGTTTGTCGATCAAAATTCGTGGCCATTGTGGTGGTGATTATTGTCGGCTCCCGGCGAGCCGTGATAGCAAGGGCGATCAACCGGCGCGGAGGGGCGGTATGGCGGTTTCCCGTTTTCTGATCGGCGGCGTCGCGAGCGCGCTCTTGCTCACCGGCGGCCTGTTCATGTGGAAGGGCTATACGCAGATCGCCGAGGAAGAGGTCTTGCCCGACCCGCCGCCCAATTTGCCCGCGATCCCCGTGGCCGCCGCCAATGCCCCGAAGCGCGGACCCGCGCCGCCGGCGCTGCCCGCTGCCAAGGAAGCGTCGCGCGAGGAACGGCGCTTCAACCGCTTCGACCGCGACCGCAACGACAAGATCAGCCGCGTCGAGCTGATGTCATCGCGCACCGCGGCATTCCGCAAGCTCGACAAGGACGGCAATAACCTGCTGACGTTCGAAGAATGGGCGGCCGCGACGGGCGAACGCTTTGCGGGCGCCGATCGCGACAAGTCGGGTGACCTGACGCGGGTCGAGTTCGCGACGACGGCGCCCAAGCGCGCGGCCAAGCCGAAATGTAGCTGTTAAGCGGCGACCCCGTCGGCGGCTTTGACCCATTCGGCCAGCGCCGTCCCTGCACGCTGCGTATAGCCCAGCTTGCGGTCTTTCTTGCGGACATCTTCGGCGAGCGGCGGAAAGAGGCCGAAATTGACGTTCATCGGCTGGTAGCTCGCGGCATCGGCGCCGCCGGTGATGTGGCCCAGCAGCGCGCCGAGCGCAGTTTCTGCTGGCGGCGGCGGCAAATCGCGGCCGCCGAGCTCGGCGGCCGCGAAGCGCGCGGCGACGAGGCCGATCGCTGCACTTTCGACATAACCCTCGCAGCCCGTGATCTGCCCCGCAAAGCGGATGTGCGGCGCCGATTTGAGGCGCAGTTGGCCGTCGAGCAATTCGGGCGAGCGGATGAAGCTGTTGCGATGAAGGCCACCGAGCCGCGCGAACTCGGCCTTTTCGAGGCCGGGGATCGTGCGGAACAGCTCGACTTGCGCAGCGTGCTTCAGCTTGGTCTGGAAGCCGACCATATTCCACAGCGTGCCGAGCGCATTGTCCTGACGGAGCTGGACGACGGCGTAGGGCCAGCGCCCGGTCCGCGGATTGTCGAGCCCGACGCCCTTCATCGGGCCGAAGCGCAGCGTTTCGGGGCCGCGTTCTGCCATCACCTCGATCGGCATGCAGCCTTCGAAATAGGGCGTGTCCTTTTCCCAATCCTTGAATTCGGTCTTGTCACCGTCGACCAGTCCCTGGACGAAGGCGTGGTACTGGTCCTTGTCCATCGGGCAGTTGATATAATCCTTGCCGTCGCCGATCGGCCCGACCTTGTCCCAGCGGCTCGCCATCCAGGCGACGTCCATGTCGATGCTCTCGCGGTAGACGATGGGGGCGATCGCGTCGAAGAAGGCGAGGGCGTCCTTGCCCGTCGCGGTGCCGATGCTGGAGGCGAGGCTGGCTGCGGTGAGCGGGCCTGTCGCGACGATCGTCAGGCCCTCGGTCGGCAGTGTGTCCACACGTTCGCGGACGATGGTGATATTCGGGTGCCCTTCGAGCGCACGGGTCACGCCGCCCGAGAAGAGGTCGCGGTCGACGGCGAGCGCCGAGCCCGCGGGGACCTTGTGCACGTCGGCCTCGCGCATGATGATCGAACCCAGCGTGCGCATCTCGCGGTGGAGGAGGCCGACGGCATTGCTGTCGCCGTCGTCGCTGCGAAAGCTGTTGGAGCACACCATCTCGGCAAGCGCATCGCCCTGATGCGCGGGGGTCATGTCGCCGCCGCCGCGCATTTCGGAGAGCCGCACGCGAAATCCCGCCTCGGCGAGTTGCCATGCAGCTTCGGATCCGGCGAGGCCGCCGCCGATGATGTGAATGTCGTGACCCATTTACGCTATCCGTTGACTTGTGCTTGTGGAGCCGCGCGCGCTGGTTGACTTGCACGGCAGTTGCCGCGCACTAGGCCATTGAAGGCAAGATGCAAAGGGGCGGAGGATGGGCGGCAAGCAGGATTGGGATCGGGCGCGATGGCTGTGGTGGCTGGCGCTGGCTGGCGGGATCAGCTTCTTCTTCGCGGTGTATCAGCGGCTCGACGGCCCGGCGATCTGGGCGTGGAAGACGAGCGGAGTCGGCTTGCTTGCGCTGTGGGCCGCGGCGAATGCGCGCGAACGGAATGGCTGGCTGATCGCGGCGGCACTGGGTTTCGACGCGCTCGGCGACTGGCTGCTCGATGCGAAGGGGCTGGAAACCGGCGCGGTGGCGTTCGTCGTAGGGCATATCATCGCGATTGCCTTGTACCTGATGAAACGACGGCCGCAGACGACCCCGTCGCAGCGCCTGCTCGGCTGGCTGGCGATGCCGGCGACGCTCGTGATCGTCTGGGCGATGCTGAGCCCGGCGCCGGGCTGGTGGCACGCCG
Organism: Sphingopyxis sp. LARHCG72; assembly: GCF_052871675.1. Taxonomy (NCBI): domain Bacteria; kingdom Pseudomonadati; phylum Pseudomonadota; class Alphaproteobacteria; order Sphingomonadales; family Sphingopyxidaceae; genus Sphingopyxis; species Sphingopyxis sp. LARHCG72. The sequence continues at coordinate 66,953 of NZ_JBIXJU010000005.1, forward strand.
CCGTCTATTCGCTGTTCGTCGCCGCGATGGCGGGCACAGCATGGACCAGCCGCTTTCCGCGCTACCGCACGGGGATCGGCGCGATGCTGTTCCTCGCGAGCGACCTGTTCATCTTTGCGGGCGAGGGCGGCGTGATTTCGAAGGACGCCCGGATTTGGCTGGTCTGGCCGCTCTATTTCGCCGGGCAGGCGTTGATCGCGTGGGGCGTGGTGGGCACGTTGTCGAAAGAGGCGCGCGCCTGATCAGGATGGCGGGGCGCCCTCGCCGATGAGGAGCGCCTCGATGTCGGAGATCGGCCGGTCGGTCATCTCCTTGACATGCTCGCCGACGATCCGGGCGCCGACTTCCTTGTGCCAGAGCGGGCGAAGCTCGCCCATGGTGCGCGCGGGGGCGACGACGACCAGCGCGTCGAACTTGCCCGCGAGCGCCATTGCGTTGATCTTTTCGGCGAGCTCGCGCGCGAAACGGTCTTCTTCCTGCTGGTGGAAATCAGGTTCGCCCATCGTGCCGCCCGGAAGGCCGGTGCCGGCGGGCGCGGGCGACTGGCCCGCGGCATCGGTCTTGATGTCGCTGTCCTTGCGGTCCTCGCGTTCCCGATGCGAGGTCGTGCGCAAGTCGATCTGGCGGTCGTCGCCCTGGTTACGCAGGAATAGAGCCTTGCGGCCGTCTGCGACGAGGACGAGGGCGTTGCTGGGGAGGGTCATGATTCTTGCTCCTTCTGTCCGGAGCAACGCATGGCGGGTCGCTGGAGTTTCGCTATCCGTCCCACGCGGCGATCGTTGTACGGTGAAGCAGGCGATCATAGCCGTCATAACCGCCGGTCGCGCGGTGAAGGACCGAGCGATTGTCCCACATGATCAGCATGTCGGGTTCCCATTCGTGGCTATAGCGAAATTCCTCGCGGCCCTGCCATTGGATGAGTTCGTAGAGGAGGGGGAGCCCCTCGCTGTCGTCGAGCCCGTCGAAGCCGATGATATAACCCGCGCAGCCGAACAGGCCGGGGCGGCCCGTTTCGGGATGTTCGCGGACGAAGGGATGGAGCTGCGTTTCAAGCGCTTCGTCGCCCGAGCGAATGTCCATGCTGCGGTCCTTGTCGTTCGCGCCATACATGCCTGAGGGCGCGTAGCCGGCGCGCGCGCTGTGAATCGCCCTTAATCCCTCGACACGCGCGCGGAGATCGGCGGGCATCGCATCGAGCGCGGCGTGCTGGTTCGCAAATTCGGTGTTGCCGCCAACCGGGGGAATGGTGATCCCGAAGAGGCAGGTTCCCGCAGGCGGACGCGCCTGGAAACTCCAGTCGCTGTGCCAGTTTTCGGCGAAGAGCGGCGCGGTCTCGTCCGCCTTGCGCTTGACCGCGATGATATGCTCATGCCCGGGGATCGGGCGGATGAAGGGATCGTCACCGAAACCGCCGAAATAGCCGGTGAAACGCTCGAGATCGTCCTCACTCATTGGCTGGTCGGGAAAGGCGAGCACGTGATGATCGAGCCACGCGGCGCGTATTTCGGCGACGGTTTCGGGCGCTAGCGGCTGCGTCAGGTCGACACCGGTGATGTGAGCGCCGCAGGCCTGGCCGCTGGGGGTGATGGTGAGCGTCATGGCGCGATGCTGCGCCGTTTGCGGCGCGCGGTCAATTGGGCGCGCCAGACCGCCCCGAAATGTCGCCGAACCGATACGCCTTGGGCCTGGTACTGGGAGCAGTTCAGCCAAGCGCCATCTTTGCTTCCCTAATTTCGGCCGCGGGGGGCAAGACGGAGAAGACAGATGTTCTTGCTAAAAAGACTGGCGTTGACCGCGCTGATCGGTGCCAGCACCGTGGCGGCGCTGCCCGCAGAGGCGGAGGCGCGCGACCGCCACCACCGCCATAGCTATTACAGCGATCGGGACCATGACCGGTATCGCGACTACCGGCGCGATAACCGCCGCGACTACCGGCGTAATCATTATCGCGGGGACCGCCGCTATTATTGCAAGCGCGGTAGCGGAACCACCGGCCTGATTGTCGGCGGCGCCGCCGGCGCGCTGCTTGGGCGCGAGGTCGACCGTTACGGTGACCGCCTTCCCGGCACGATTATCGGCGGTGCCGCGGGCGCGCTGATCGGACGCGAGATCGACCGCGGCGGTCGTCGCTGTTAATTCGGCGATAGCTTTTCGGGGGTGACGCCCGCACCGTGCGTGTCAATTGGCTCGCGCTGGTGCGGCGTCTGCCGAGGCGCCGATATTGGCCCGATTGCCCTCGCCGAATATCGCGGTAGAGTGCACATCATGGCAGGAGCTTTCCTGTCGCCGATGTGGAGGCCGCAGATGAAAAGCCTGATGAAATTCGCGATGGTGACGGGTCTCGGCCTGTCGCTGGCCGTCGTTCCGGCGTCGGGCATCGCCGCGCTTCAGCAAGGCGCGAAGGCACCCGATTTCACGCTGAAGGCGGCGCAAGGGGGCAAGCCGTTCACCCTGTCGCTGAAGCAGACGCTCCGCAACGGGCCGGTCGTGCTCTATTTCTTTCCGGCCGCCTTCACGCCCGGCTGCACGGTCGAGGCGCATCTGTTCGCCGAAGCGAGCGACGACTTCAACCGGCAGGGCGCGCGTGTCATCGGCGTGACGGCGGGCAATATCGAGCGCGTCGCCGAATTTTCGAAATCCGAATGCCGCGACAAGTTCGCGGTCGCGGCCGACCCCGGTGCGGCGGTCGCGGCGAAATATGATTCGACGATGCGTCGACCCGACGGGACCATGCTCTCCAACCGGACGTCCTATGTGATCGCCCCGAACGGCACGATCCTGATGAGCTACACCGACCCCAAGCCGCAGGCGCATATCGAAAAGTCGATGGCTGCGGTTCGCGCGTGGAGAGCGAAGCTCCGTTAACCGCGAAGGCAGACGAATGCGGCCGATCTGACGTCAGTCGCGTCGTTGCAGGCTCACCACAGCATGGATCGGCAGTTCCGCATAAATGTGCGGGAACAACTCGCCTTCGCGCGCGGGTTCCCAGCGGATCGCGTCGCCGAGGAGGAGCAGGTCCACCTCGGCGATCATCAGGCAGGTCTGGCCCGCGAAATGCTTTGCGATCGTGGCTTCGAGCTGTTCGGCGGTCGACAGGTGGATATAGCCGTCGGCAATATCCACCGGCGCCCCGCGGAACACGCGCTCGCGCTCGAAATCGGCCCATTGCTGCTGGGTCAGCACCTTGAAGGCCGTCGAGGCGGTCATTCGGGCGCGGCCTCGGTCGGGGTTTCGGCTTCGGGCGCGTCGCCTTCGGCCGCTTCCACGCCTTCGACTTCTTCCTCGTCGCTTTCCTCGATCAGCGCCGCAGAGACGACATGCTCGTCCTTGGCGACGTCGAACAGGCGCACACCCGCCGAGCCGCGGCCGATGACGCGCATCGAATCGAGGCCCATGCGGATCAGCTTGGCCTGGTCGGTGACCAGCATCAGCTGATGCACCTTGGTGGCGGGGAAGCTTGCGACGACCGGCCCGTTGCGGCCGATATTGTCGATGTTGGTGATCCCCTGACCGCCGCGACCGGTGCGGCGATATTCATAGGCCGACGAGAGCTTGCCGTAACCATTAGCGCAGACAGTCAGGATGAACTCTTCGCGCGCGGCGAGTTCGGCCATGCGGTCGCCATCGAGCGTCGGTTCGTTCTCGTTATCCTTCCACGGTGCGGCGCGCAGATAGGCTTCGCGTTCCTCGCTCGTGGTGCCGACCTTATGCAGGATCGACAGCGAGATGACCTCGTCGCCGTCGGCGAGGCGCATACCGCGCACACCCGTCGAATTGCGGCTCTGGAATTCACGAACGTCGTCGCCGGCGAAGCGGATCGCCTTGCCCTGACGCGTCGCGAGCAGCACATCGTCGCTTTCGTCGAGCAGTGCGACACCGATCAGGCGGTCGTCCTCGTCCTCGCCTTCGAACTTCATCGCGATCTTGCCGTTCGAGGGCACGTTGGTGAAGGCGTCCATGCTGTTACGACGCACATTGCCCTTGGCGGTTGCGAACATTACGTGCAGCTTGCCCCATTCGGCTTCGTCTTCGGGCAGCGGCAGCACCGTCGAGATCGTCTCGTCCTTGCCGAGCGGCAGCAGGTTGATCATGGGGCGGCCGCGCGTCGCCGGCCCGCCCTCGGGCAGGCGCCACACCTTCATGCGGTAGACCTTGCCGAGCGTCGAGAAGAAGAGCACCGGCGTGTGCGTCGAGGTGACGAACAGCTCGGTGACGACGTCCTCGTCCTTCGTTGCCATGCCGGCGCGGCCCTTGCCGCCGCGGCGCTGGGCGCGGAAGGTGTCGAGCGGGGTGCGCTTGATATAGCCGTCGAGGGTGACGGTGACGACCATCTCCTCGCGCTCGATCAGATCCTCGTCGTCGATTCCGTCGGCGGCGGGCGCGAGCAGCGTGCGGCGCGGCTTCGCGAATTCGTCGCGCACCGCGATCAGTTCTTCGCGCATCACGACATAGAGTTTTTCGCGGTCGGCGAGGATTTCAAGCAGCCCCTCAATTTCGCTTGCGAGCTCTTTGAGTTCGTTGCCGATATCGTCGCGGCCGAGTGCCGTCAGGCGATGCAGGCGGAGGTCGAGGATCGCCTTCACCTGGATTTCCGACAGGCGATAGCTCGAACTATCGTCCATTTCGCCGTCGATTGCCTCGACGAGGCGGATGTAGGGCGCGATGTCGCCGATCGGCCATTCGCGTGCCAGCAACGCGTCGCGCGCCGCCGCCGGGCTGGACGAGCCGCGGATGATACGGACGACTTCGTCGAGATTGCTGACCGCGACGACGAGACCGAGCAAGATGTGCGCGCGGTCGCGCGCCTTCGCGAGCTCGAACTTGCAGCGACGGGTGATGACTTCCTCGCGGAAGGCGATGAACGCCTCGAGGATCGTCTTCAGCCCCATCATTTCGGGGCGACCGCCGCGGATCGCGAGCATATTGGCGGGGAAACTCGACTGCGCGGGCGTGTGGCGCCAGAGCTGGTTGAGCACGACCTCGGCGGTCGCGTCGCGCTTCAGTTCGATGACGACGCGCACGCCTTCGCGGTTCGATTCGTCGCGGATGTCGGCGACGCCTTCGATGCGCTTGTCGCGCGCTGCTTCAGCGATCTTTTCGACGAGACCCGACTTGCCGACCTGGAAGGGGATCGACGTCAGCACGATCGACTGGCGATCGCCACGTCCCTCCTCGATGACATAGGTCGACCGCATCATGATCGAGCCGCGGCCTGTGGCGTAGGCGTTGCGTGCGCCGCCCTGGCCCAGCATCGTCGCGCCGGTCGGGAAATCGGGGCCCGGGATGATCGCCATCAGGTCATCGAGGGTGATTTCGGGATTGTCGATCGTCGCGAGCGTCGCGTTGATCACTTCGCCGAGGTTATGCGGCGGAATATTGGTCGCCATGCCGACCGCGATGCCGCCAGCTCCGTTGACGAGGAGGTTGGGGTAGCGCGCGGGAAGGACCGTCGGTTCGGATTCCGACCCGTCGTAGTTTGGCTGGAAATCGACCGTATCCTTGTCGAGATCGCCGAGCAGTGTGTTCGCGACCTTTGCGAGGCGCGATTCGGTGTAACGCATCGCCGCCGGCGGATCGGGGTCCATCGACCCGAAATTGCCCTGACCGTCGACGAGCGGCACGCTCATCGACCAGTCCTGCGTCATGCGCGCGAGCGCTTCGTAGATCGAACTGTCGCCGTGCGGGTGATATTTACCCATCACGTCGCCGACGATGCGCGCCGACTTGCGGTAAGGCCGTCCGGCGACATAGCCGCTCTCGAACGCCGAATAGAGGATGCGGCGGTGCACCGGCTTCAACCCGTCGCGCACGTCGGGAAGCGCGCGACTGACGATCACGCTCATCGCGTAATCGAGATAGGACGTCTTCATTTCATCGACGATGTTGATCGACGACACGCCATCCTCAGACGGCTGCATAGGCGTATTTTCTTCGGTCAAGACCCGGCCTTTTTCTGCTCTTTCGGGAGATAGATTTGGCCTAGCCGATGGCGGGTGGAAAGACCAGCGATTCGGTCATTTTCCGGCCAAATTTTTGCGGGCTGAAAAGGCAGGAAAAGCAGAGGAAAACAGGGTGAAGCCGTGGCGTCATCGCGCGTCGCCGTGGGACTTGCCAATCGCCCGTTCGGCCGTAAAGCTGCGCTGCGATGACCGCTGCTGAAAAACCGTTGCGCCGATGGCTCTGATTGCGCTGGTCGGCGCCAGCGAAACGCTGCCCGACGGGTCGCTTCGCGCGCTCGTCACGGTCGCGGGCGAAACGCTGATCGAGCGGCAGGCCGCGCGCCTTTCCGACGTCGGTGTGACGCACATCGCCGTTGCAGTGGGTGCGGTTCCTGCAGAGTTGCTTGCGACTTGCGATCGCATTCGCCGCCGCGGCGTCAAGGTGACCCCCGTGCGGGCCGCGCCCGACCTGATGGGGCTGGTAGAGGGTGACGACCGGATCATCCTCGTCGCCGACGGGCTTCGCGCGGGCGGAACGCATTATGCGGCGATTGCCCGGCCCGGATCGTCTGCAATCCTCGTCACCGGCGACACCCCGCTGACGCAGACATTCGAACGGATCGATGCGACGCGCCGCTGGGGCGGGCTTGCGTGTATTTCGGATACGATGGTCGCCGAACTCGCCGCGATGCCCGGCGAGTGGGACATGATGCTCACCTTGCTACGGCTCGCGGTGCAATCGAGCGCACGACGGCTCTATTGCGAACCTGCGCTGTTCGAGCAGGGCGAGATCGCGATCGTTACCGACCGTCCGACCGCGGCGCTGATCGAACAGTCGAGCCTGCAACAGGTCGAATATGGCGGCATGGGACTGGGCCGATCGGCGATCATGATGCCGCTGATCCGGCTCGCGGGGCCGCTGATCGTCAAGTCGCCGAAGACCGCACGCTATTTGCCCTACGTCACTGCCCTTTTGTGGGTTGCGGTCGGCTTGCTCGCCGCGAGCGGGCTGGCGGCGGCGGGGGCGATGGTGGCGATACTCGGCGGGCTGGCGCTGGCGGCGATGCGCTTCCTGTCAGCCTTTCGCGCCGAAAGCGCGGCGCAGGACCGCGCGCGCGACGTGATCCGGGGCTTTGCGTGGGTGCTGCTCGCGATCTTCCCCTGGCTGTTGTCGCTCGCCGGTCCGGAGCACAAGATGCCGCCATTTTCGGAAGCAGCGCTGGCGCCATGCCTCGCCGCGACGATCCTGCTGGCACGCTCGCTGTACGAGGATTCGGGTGAGAAGAGGCGCTTCCACTGGCTGCTTCCCGACGCCGATCAGGCGTGGATATTGCTGGCGCCCGCCCTGCTGTTCGGCTTCGCGCCGCTGATGTTCGCGATCCTGCCGCTGCTCGCGCTGTTCCAGATCCTGCTCTGGCTGCGGCTCGCGCGGCGCCCGGAAGCGCGCTAGAACAATGGCCTTGAAGGTTTAAGGCCTATTAACGCCATGCTGTTATTGGCGGATGCGCATGAGTGAATCCGTCTCCTCGCCCGGCATCGATCCGCCGTCGCCGACACTGTCGGCGCGCCTGCGCGAGCTGGCGGATTATTTCGCCGCACCCGCGGCAGGGCGGCTGACCGAGGAGCAGCGTGCGTTGTCCTTGGGGATCGCGCGTCGGCTGGTCGTCGAAGTCGCCGCGCGCCTCGACCCTGGAATCGATCCTGCTGGTTTGTGGAACGCGTGGCTGCGCGGCGGATTGCCGTGTGCGGCGCGGCTCGCGGGCATCTGTTTCGCGCGCGCCGAAGAGCACCGCTGGCGCGAGCAATCGGTGCAGCGGTCGACCCCGCCGCCTATTCTGTCCGAACCGGCCGCGTCGATCGCCGAGGCGCCAACGGTCGTCGAGACGCTGTCCGATGTCGAGCGAGCCTATCTGGCGCTTCAGATCGCCGATCGACGCCGGTTCGATGCCTTGGGCAATCCGGCGCTGGCCGTTGCGGACATCGGCGAAGACATTTTCCGTGCGCTCTTGCTCGACATCGCGGCCTGGCGGCTGGCCGAAGTGGCCAAGGACGGAAAACGAGCCCGCGAACTGGGCGAGGCAGTGCGATCCGCAACCGAGCGGCAGGGGCACGAAACGGGAATCACCGGCGCGGGCGCCGCCTATAGCGAAGCGCTGGGTGCCGCACGGCCCGATGCGGCGGCTGCCGCGATCGCACGGCACGACTGGCCGACGCTGATCGCGCTCGCCGCAGCGTCGCATCGCCGCGCCTATGATGATATGGCTGTCGCGCTGATGACCGCCGAGACCGCCGCGTTGCCGTCGCTGCTGGCGCCACTCCGTCTCGATCACGCTGCGCTCGCGCCGCTCGAGGCGTCGCTCGCGATGTTGCCGGCGCGCGCGGTGAGCGGGGCGGATTTTGCAGATTTTCCTGCGCCGGGACGGGCGCAATGAGCGAACGCGTCATCCGGGGCCGGATCGACCGGACGGGAGCGCTGGTGAGTGCCGACGCGCCGCTGCTGCGCTTGCAGCAGCGCGCGGGCGCCGGGCTCGACAAGCCACTGGCGCTGCCGCATCTCGCGCGTCTCGTGACGCTGGCGCAGCGGCTGCACCGCGACATCAGCCGCCCGCTTTACGCGGCCGACGACCATAGCGACATCCACGCACTCGTGCGCATCACGCCCGATGCCGACGGTGCGAGCCTCGAGATTACCGACTGGCGCACCCGTCCGCTCGCACAGCCGCAAATTCCGGCGATCGGCGATAGCGCCGCCGCTCCGCAAGGCTGGACGTGGGAATGCGACCAGCAATTGCGCATCGTTGCGCTGCGCGCCGCAACCGACGCGCCGCCGATCCCCGACGGTTGGGAGGCGCGATCGCTTTCGGAACTGTTCGAACTCCAACCCGACGAAGACGGGCGCTTCCCGGTGCTGCGTGCGCTGGCTCGGCAATCGCGCTTCGACGGACAGCGCGTCCGGGTGGCCGATATGGCGATGAGCCTGTCCGGTGAAGCCCTGTTCGACGCCACCGGCCGTTTCACCGGCTTCCGCGGCCTTGCTGTCGTTGTCGATAAGCAGTCGTCGGCCGAACCCAAGGCGGGCGGGGCGCTGGTCGATCCGGCTTTCGGGTCGCTCCCCTTGTCCGATCCGCAGTTCGGACGCCGCATCGATGGCGCGCTGCGCGGGCCGCTGAGCCGCATCATTGCGACGGCCGAGACGATTTCAGGGCAGTTCGACGGCCCGATCCGGGCCGACTACGCACGTTACGCCGGCGATATCGCCCACGCCGGGCGTCACCTGCTCGGCCTTGTCGATGACCTCGCCGACCTGCAGAATATCGAACGGCCCGGCTTCAAGGCCGCGCGCGACGAAATCGACCTTGGCGACCTTGCGCGGCGCGCGGTCGGCCTGCTCGGGATGAAGGCCGAGGAAAAAGGCATTCGGATCGACGCACCGCGTACCGACGACCGCGCGCCGGCGACGGGCGAATTCCGGCGCGTGCTGCAGGTTCTGCTCAACCTCCTCGGTAATGCGATCCGCTATTCGCCCGACGATTCGCAAATCTGGATCCGTGTCGACCGCGAAGGCGACCGCGCGACGGTGACCGTAGCCGATCAGGGGCAGGGCATCGACGCCGACCAGCAGGCGGTTGTGTTCGAAAAGTTCGAGCGGCTGGGTCGCACCGACAGCGGGGGCTCGGGCCTCGGCCTCTATATCGCCCGCCGTCTGGCGCGCGCTATGGACGGCGACCTCACCGTCGACAGCGCGCCGGGGCAGGGCGCGCGCTTCACGCTGAGCCTCCCGGCGCGCGACGCCTGAATCGAAACGGCGGCGCAGTTGCCTGCACCGCCGTTCGAAAAACGTCCGGGAACTTCAGCTTAGCGCTTGTCGACCGGGACAAACGGACGGTGCGTCGGGCCGGTGTAAAGCTGGCGCGGACGGCCGATCTTCTGCGCGGGATCCGAAATCATTTCGTTCCACTGTGCGACCCAGCCGACGGTGCGGGCGAGGGCGAACAGCGCGGTGAACATCGTCGTCGGGAAACCGATCGCCGACAGGATCACACCCGAATAGAAATCGACGTTCGGGAACAGCTTCTTCTCGACGAAATAGGGATCGCTCAGCGCCATTTCTTCGAGCTGCAGCGCGACTTCGAACACGGGGTCGTTGACCTTCAGCGCGTCGAATACCTCGCGCACGGTCTTCTGCATCACGGTCGCGCGCGGGTCGTAATTCTTATAGACGCGATGGCCAAAGCCCATAAGGCGGAACGGATCGTCCTTGTCCTTCGCGCGCGCGATATATTCGGGAATGCGTTCCGGACGGCCGATTTCGCGCAGCATGTTGAGCGCGGCTTCGTTCGCACCGCCGTGCGCGGGGCCCCAGAGGCAGGCGATGCCCGCCGCGATGCACGCGAAGGGATTCGCACCCGACGAACCCGCGAGACGCACGGTTGAGGTCGACGCATTCTGCTCATGATCGGCGTGGAGGATGAAGATGCGGTCGAGAGCACGCTCGACGGCGGGAACAACCTCATATTCTTCGGCGGGCACGCCAAAGGTCATGCGCAGGAAATTGCCGGTGTAGCTCAGCTTGTTGTCGGGATAGACGAACGGCTGGCCGACCGAATATTTATACGCCATCGCGGCGATCGTCGGCATCTTGGCGATCAGGCGGTGGCTGGCGATCATCCGCTGGTGCGGATCGTGGATCTCGGTCGAGTCGTGGTAGAAGGCCGAAAGCGCGCCCACGACGCCGCACATGACGGCCATCGGATGTGCGTCGCGGCGGAAACCACGGTAGAAGGTCGCGAGCTGTTCGTGCAGCATCGTGTGGCGGGTGATCGTGTTGTCGAAGTCCGCCAGTTCCTGCGCATTCGGCAGTTCGCCGTTGAGCAGCAGATAGCAGGTTTCCATGAAGCTCGAATGTTCGGCGAGGTCGCCGATGGCGTAACCGCGGTGGAGCAACACGCCTTCGTCGCCGTCGATGTAGGTAATCTGCGATTCACAGCTCGCGGTCGAGGTGAAGCCCGGATCGTAAGTGAACGCGCCGGTCTGCGCATAGAATTTGCGGATATCGACGACATCGGGGCCGACGGTGCCCGACAGGACAGGGCTGTCGACGGTCTTGTCGCCCAGCGTGATTTTCGCGGTGTCGGTCATATTTTATTCCCTGTACTGACGGCGGGGAGAGAGAGTGGCTACGCCCCTGCCGGATAATGTTGCGCTGCGTCAAGTCGAGCCAGACTGACATCTCGTCCGAGCAACAGCAGCACGTCGAAAATTCCCGGGGAAACGGTTCGGCCGGTTAGTGCAGCGCGTAGCGGTTGCGCCAACTTACCGAGCCCCAATTCGGCGGCTTCGGCTTCGGCGCGCACGGCAGCGTCCAGCTCTTCTGTTGTCCAGTCGTTCAGCCCGCGCAGCCGCTCTGTCACCGCGGCAAGCAAGCCTTCGGGCGCGCCCTTTAGCACTTCGATTGCCTTTTCGTCCACCGGCAACGGGTCCGGCTGGAACAGGAAGGTCGCGCCATCGGCGATTTCGTCGAGCGTCTTGGCGCGCGGTTTGAGCGCTTCCATTGCACGCGTCAGCAGGTCGCGATCGGCATCGCCGAGCGCGCGGCCGACGAGTTTCTCGACGCGCGGGGCGACGAGGCCGGCGAGGCGTGCATCGTCGGCTTCGCGGATATAGTGGCCGTTGAGATTCTCGAGCTTCTTGAAATCGAAGCGCGACGGCGAGCGGCCGACATGATCGAGGTCGAACCACTCCGTGGCCTGTTCGCGGCTGATGATCTCGTCGTCGCCATGCCCCCAGCCAAGACGAAGGAGATAATTGTTCACCGCTTCGGCGAGATAGCCCATCTCGTCGCGGTACGCGTCGACCCCGAGCGCGCCGTGGCGCTTCGACAGCTTTGCGCCGTCGGCGCCGTGGATCAGCGGGACATGCGCATAAACCGGCTCGCGCCAGCCCATCGCGCGGATCAGCGCCAGCTGGCGGAAGGCGTTGTTGAGATGGTCGTCGCCGCGGATCACGTGCGTCACGCCCATGTCATTGTCGTCGACAACGACGCTCAGCATATATGTCGGCGTGCCGTCGCTGCGCAGCAGGATGAAATCGTCGAGTTCGGCATTCTGGACGGTGACGTCCCCTTGGACCTTGTCGGCAATCGTCACCGCACCCTCCTGCGGTGCGCGCAGACGAATGACGTGCGGCACCGACGGGGCGCCGTCGTCGCGGTCGCGCCAGGGGCTGCGGACGCGGAAGGGCAGGCGCTTTTCCTGTGCTTCAGCGCGCATCGCGGCGAGCTCGTCCTGCGTCAGGTAGCAGCGATAGGCTTCGCCTTTCGCGAGCAGTTCATGCGCAACCTCGGCGTGCCGCGGTGCACGCGCGAACTGGAACACCGTTTCGCCGTCCCAGTCGAGGTCGAGCCACTGCATCCCGTCGAGAATCGCGTCGATCGCCGCATCGGTCGACCGGGCGCGGTCGGTATCCTCGATGCGCAGCAGGAATTTGCCGCCGTGATGGCGCGCGAACAGCCAGTTGAACAGCGCGGTGCGCGCGCCGCCGATGTGCAGATAGCCGGTCGGCGAGGGCGCGAAGCGCGTCACCACGTCGGCGCCGGTCGCTTCGGTCGTCGCTCCAGCCACTTTGGTTTGGTTTTCGGTTGCCACTACGGCCTCTTTCACTCACTTTGCCGCTCAGTCGGGCGGGATCGGGGGTGCCCCTAGCATGGCGACAGGGCCGCTTCAAACGCCCATTGTGCGAGATCGGGGCCGTCGCCGGTATCGGATCGCCGATGCGCTCGAAATGCGGCTGGAGGCCGAACGCGAGCGGATCGGGCTGTGGCTGCCCGTCACGCTGGGCGCCGGCATCGCGGCATGGTTCGCGCTTCCGTCGATGACGCATTGGATCGGGCTGCTCCTGCTCCTCGCTGGCGGCTTGCTTGGCGGCCTGTTGCTGGGCTGGTCGAGTCGCCTTGGGCGCGCGGTAGCCGTCGCCTGCGGCGTGATGGCGGTCGGGATGCTGCTCATCTGGGCGCGCGCGCTCTGGGTGTCCGCGCCGGTTCTGGCGGCGCCGGTTGTGACCGAGTTTTCGGCGATCGTCGATCGCGTCGAGCCTCTGCCCGCGAAGGGGCAGCTGCGCATCCTCGCGCTGCCGCAGCGGCGGAGCGATTTGCCCCCGCGCGTGCGGCTCACCCTGCGCAGCGAACAGGCGGTAGATCTGGTCGATGGTGAGACGATCGGCGTGCGTGCCCGGTTGATGCCGCCGCCGACCGCGAGCCTGCCCGGCGGTTATGATTTCGCGCAGCGCGCTTGGTTCGATCGCATCGGCGCGGTGGGAACCGTGCTGGGAGAGGTTTCGCGGGCGCCGGGCAGTGGACGCGCCGCGCCGCCGCTGCGCGCGCGATTGAGCGCGCATATCCACGGCCAGGTCGAGGGATCGGCGGGCGGCATCGCGGCCGCGCTCGTGACGGGGGATCGCGGCGCGATCAGCCAAGCGGACGAGGAAGCGATGCGGCGCAGCGGCCTTGCGCACCTTCTGTCGATCAGCGGGCTGCATGTGACTGCGGTGGTCGGCTTTGCGATGCTGCTGACGATGCGCCTTCTCGCGCTCAATCGCCGGCTCGCACTCGCGGGTTATGTCCTGCCGCTTGCCGCCGCAGCCGGTGCGCTTGCGGGAGGGGGATATACGCTCCTTGCAGGGGCGGAGGTTCCGACGCTGCGATCCTTCATCGCCGCGCTTCTCGTGCTGATCGCCTTCCTGATGGGGCGCGAGGCGCTCACATTGCGGCTCGTCGCGGCGGGGGCGCTGATCGTGCTGATCTGGCGCCCCGAATCGCTTGCCGGGCCGAGTTTTCAACTCAGTTTCGCGGCGGTTACCGCCATCATTGCGCTTCACGAGAGCCGCGCAATGCGGGTGTTCCTTGCGCGCCGCGAAGAGCCGTGGCTATTCCGGCTGGGGCGCGGGGTTGCGGGGCTGCTGATCACCGGTTTGGTCGTCGAAGTCGCGCTCGCGCCGATCGCGCTGTTCCACTTTCACAAGGCGGGGCTCTATGGCGCGCTTGCCAATGTCGTCGCAATCCCGCTCACGACATTCGTCATCATGCCGGCCGAGGCGCTCGCGCTGCTATTCGACAGCGTTGGCCTCGGCGCTCCCTTCTGGTGGGTCACCGAACAGGCGCTGCAACTGCTGATCGGCCTTGCGCACGGCGTCGCCGAGGCGCCCGGTGCTGTCGCCATGCTGCCCAGCTTCCCGTCATGGGGTTTTGCGCTGGCTGTTTTTGGGGGGCTCTGGATCCTGCTCTGGCAAACTCGCTGGCGGCGGGCGGGGATTGTTCCGCTGGTCATCGGAGCGGCTGCCCTGCTCGCCCAGCCGCGCCCCGACCTACTCGTCACCGGGGACGGCCGCCATATCGCCGCCGCGCTTCCCGGTGGCAGCTACGCGCTGCTCCGCGATCGCGCCGGTGACTATATTCGTGATACGATGACGGAGGCGGCGGGTGTCGATGCGCCCCTCGGCGCGCTGGCCGAGCTCGATCATGTCGAATGCAACCGCGATTTTTGCCGCTGGAGCCAGGGCGAAGGCGCTGTGCGGCGCGTCATTCTCGCCACGCGCGGCCGCGACCGGATCGAGGGCGCCGACATGGCGGCCGCCTGTGCTGCCGCCGATGTCGTGGTCAGCGATCGCTGGCTACCGCGCGAATGCGTGGGCCGCTGGATGACGATCGATCGCGACAGTCTCGCCGAAACCGGCGGGCTGGCGCTCTATCTGGGCGAAACGCCCGAAGCCGTCGCCGCGCTCAAGGCGGGCGACGAACATCCGTGGCGCTTGCCGCCGCAACTTAGTGGTAACGACGAAGCAGTCCCGACAGCCGACCTTGCACGATAACGCGCTCGGCGGGGTAGCGCTGCGGTTCATAGGCGCTGTTCGCGGGATCGAGCCGGATCATCCGGCCTTCGCGGCGGAAATATTTGAGCGTCGCATCCTGTCCGTCGACGAGCGCGACGACGATATCACCCTCGCGCGCGGTGCTCGCCTTCTGGATCAGCGCATAATCGCCGTCGAAAATGCCCGCCTCGACCATCGAGTCGCCCGAGACTTCTAGCGCATAATGTTCGCCAGAGCCGAGAAGCGCAGCAGGAACAGCGAGATTGTTGTGATCCTCGAACGCCTCGATCGGCACGCCCGCGGCGATCTTGCCGTGGAGCGGAACCTCGACGATGTCGTTCGCCGCGATCGGACGCAGCGCGGGAGCGGGTTTGCGGAGCGGAACGATATTGTCGCGATCATCGCGCACGGCTGGCTTAGCGGCGTCGGGAACCTTGAGCACCTCGAGCGCGCGCGCGCGGTTGGGAAGGCGGCGGAGGAATCCCCTTTCTTCCAAAGCACTTATCAGCCGATGTATACCCGATTTCGACTTGAGGCCGAGCGCCTCCTTCATCTCCTCGAACGACGGCGAAATGCCGCTGGCGTCGAGCCGTTCCTGGATGAAGTGGAGCAGTTCATGCTGCTTTGCGGTCAACATCGGTCGTTCTCCATGATGGCCTGGATGACGCCCAAGCCGGACATAGGGAGAACGATAGTGGAACAAAGCGGAACTTGTCAAGCGACGGCGATGTAATCCGCCATTTCCCCGGCATCGCGCGCCGGGGCGCCAATCTCGCGGATCAGCAGAGCGTTCGCCGAAGCGAATGGCAGGGTGAGTCCGCTATCCTGCCCGAAAAGCGGGACAAGCTCGCCATTTTCGAGTCGCGCGCGCAGATAATCGCGCCGTGCACCGCCTGCGGACAAGGCCGCGGCGAGCGGCGCGCGGTGCACCACCGGCAGCGGATCGCGCGCGCCGGCGAGATGCCGGACCAGCGGCAGCAGGAACATGGTCGCGGTGACGAACGCCGACGAAGGGTTGCCGGGAAGGCCGAGCAGGATCGCGTCGCCGAGCCTGCCGGCGATCACGGGTTTGCCGGGGCGCATCGCGATGCGCCAGAAATCGAGGCTTCCGCCCGCCGCTTCGAGCGCGGCGCGGACATGATCATGGTCACCGACCGAGGCGCCGCCGACGGTGACGATGACGTCGTGACGTCGCGCCAGTTCCTTGAGAACATGAGCGAGTTTTTCCCGGTCATCGGGGATGTGATGCGGCAGGACCGGATCGGCGACGTCGCCCGCGAGCATCGCCGCGAGCATCGCGCCATTGCTGTCGGGGATCTGGCCGGGGGCGAGTTCGCGCCCCGGCTGCACGAGCTCGTCACCCGTGGTCACGATCGCGACGCGCGGGCGCATGCCGACGGCGAGTTGTCCTGCACCGCTCATCGCCGCCGCGGCGATCGCGCCGGGCGTCAGCCGGGTCCCGGCGGGCAGCAGGCAATCCCCCGCGGCGAAATCGATCGCGCGCGCGCGGATATGGCGCCCGCGCGAACCCGGCCCGTCGCCGGTGAGAAGGAGTTGCCCGCCCGACAGCGCGACATCTTCCTGCACGATCACGGTATCGGCGCCCTCTGGCAGCATTGCCCCGGTAAAGATGCGCACCGCGTGGCCTACGTCGACGTGCAGCGCGGGCACCGAACCGGCGGCCACCTCACCGATGACGTGCCAGGGGCCCGGCAAATCGTCGAAGCGAATCGCATAACCGTCCATCGCCGACAGGGCGACCGCGGGCTGGTCGCGCAAAGCCCGGACATCGTGCGAAAGATATCGTCCAAGCGATTCGGAAAGCGCGATATTTTCGCTTCCAAGCGATTCGCGTAGTGCGAGCAGCCGCGCCTGCGCTTCTTCGACCGGAAGCAGGCCGCTCATGCGGCGCGCCAGTCGCCCGAACGGCCACCGCTCTTTTCGATGAGGCGGATATCGCCGAGCACCATCGCACGATCGAGTGCCTTCGCCATGTCGTAGAGCGTCAGAAGCGCGACCGAAGCAGCGGTGAGCGCCTCCATCTCGACGCCCGTCGGCCCACTTGTCTGCGCAACAGCTGTGACCGCGATGCCATTGTCTTCCCATGCAAAATCAACACAGACCTTAGTCAGCGAAAGCGGATGGCAGAGCGGAATGAGGTCGGCGGTGCGCTTGGCGGCCATGATCCCGGCGATCCGCGCGGTCGACAGCACGTCGCCCTTGGGCGCGTTGCCGCTGCGGATCGCTTCAAGCGCCTCGGCCGACATGGTGATGCGCCCGCCCGCGACTGCGCGGCGCTGCGTGGCGGGCTTGGCGCCGACATCGACCATATGGGCCGCGCCTGTTTCGTCGAGATGAGTCGGTCTTTTCGTCATGGCGCAAGCCAAGCAATGGCGGGCGGGAAAGGCAAGACGCTTTGGTCGCTTGCCGTCGTTCGAGCGGCGATTGCCCGATGGCAAATTCCGTCGAGGCCTTGCAATCGAGCCGGCATCCGGCGCATGGAGGCGGTATGAAGTCCGCCGACTGTACCATCTGAACCGGCTTTCGCGTTTCGACGCGAGAAGCCTCCGCGCCGGCATGCGCAAAGCGTGCCGGTCCGCGTTCGCACGTGCGGACGCAGGGACCGAAGCCGTTAATCCGGCTCAGATTCGATGGTAACTTCCATGAACAATTTTTTCGAAAGCCCCTTCAAGGGCATCACGCTCGACCGACAGGTCACCAATCCCAACATCGTTGTCGGCCGCTACAGCTATTATTCGGGCTATTATCACGGCCACAGTTTTGACGACTGTGCCCGTTTCCTTTTCCCGGACGCTGGTGTCGACCGGCTCGTTATCGGCAGCTTCTGCTCGATCGGATCGGGGGCAGCCTTCATCATGGCCGGCAATCAGGGGCACCGGAACGACTGGATCAGCACATTTCCCTTCTTCTGGATGCCCGAGGTGGCGGCCTTTGCCGGGGCAGCCAACGGATTTGAGCGCGCTGGCGATACCGTAATCGGAAACGACGTATGGATCGGATCGGAAGCGATTGTAATGCCCGGCGTCAGGGTCGGCGACGGGGCCGTGATCGGGACGCGCGCGGTCGTGACGCGCGATGTGGAACCCTATGCCATCGTTGGCGGCAACCCGGCGAGGGTAATCCGAAAGCGTTTCGACGAGGCGGACATCGCCATGCTGCTCGAACTCGCATGGTGGCATTGGACCGACGATCAGCTTCGCGAGGCGATGCCGATCCTCACCAGCGCGGGTGTCGGGGCGCTTCACGATCATTGGCGTGAGGCGATTGACGGAAAGGTCTAGACTGAACGGATTCGCCTGCCCGTCGCGGCTTTCGAAGTGGACGGGCAGGCGCGTCGCCGAAAAGGCACGCGTGCGGCGCTTCAGCCTTCCAGCAGGGCCTTCGTTGCCGCCGTGACGTCATGCTGACGCATCAGGCTTTCGCCGACAAGGAACGCTTTTACGCCGCTCTCGGCAAGGCGCTGGCAGTCGGCATGGCTCGCGATGCCGCTTTCGCCGACGAGCAGCGTATCGGAAGGAACAAGCTTCGCAAGGCGTTCGGTGACCGCGAGGTCGGTTTCGAAGCTACGCAGGTCGCGGTTGTTCACGCCGATCAGGCGCGACCGGAGCTGTGTCAGCGCGCGGTCGAGCTCGGCCTCGTCATGCACTTCGACGAGCACGTCCATGCCGCGTTCGAACGCCGCGGCTTCGATCTCGCGCATCACGCCATCGTCGAGTGCGGCGACGATGATCAGGATCGCATCGGCGCCGATCGCGCGCGCTTCGGCGACCTGCCAGGGATCGACCATGAAATCCTTGCGGAGCGCGGGGAGGGCGCACGCCGCGCGCGCCGCGACGAGGTAATCCTCATGGCCCTGAAACCAGGGCGCGTCGGTCAGGACCGACAGGCAGGCCGCACCCCCGGCGGCATAGGCTCGCGCATGATCGGCAGGATCAAAATCAGCCCGTATCAGTCCCTTGGACGGCGAAGCTTTTTTCACTTCGGCAATGAGGCCGAAGCCGCTGGCGTCGACCTTCCCCCGCAGCGCGCCGGCAAAACCGCGCACCGGACCGGCGTCGATCGCATCGAGGTCGGAGACGGAGCGGATCGCTCGGCGTTCGGCGACTTCATCGGCCTTGGTGGCAAGAATTTGCGTGAGCTTGTTCATTTATACGCGATCCAGCAGTTGAGCAGTGCGTTGGCGAGGCCCTTGTCGATCGCTTCGGCGGCTTCCTCGACGCCTTCGGGCAGTGTTTCTGCCGCACCTGCGACAACAAGCGCTTCGGCGGCGTTGTAGAGCACCGCGTCGCGATACGCTCCCGGCTCGCCTTCGAGCAGGCAGCGCAGGGCTTTCGCGTTATAGGCCGCATCACCGCCGCGGATTTCGGCGAGCGTGCGCGTGGGAAGGCCGGCATCGGCCGCGACGCTGCGCTGCATCCGCACGCCCTCGGGCGTGACGACCGCGACTTCGTTGCCGCCCGCGAGCGAAAGCTCGTCGAGGCCTTCGTCGCCCGAAATGACGCGCGAATGTTCGGTACCGAGACGGTGCAGCGCCTCGGCATAGACGGGGACATAGGCAGGGCGCGCGATGCCGACCAGCTGGCGCGTGACGCGCGCGGGGTTGGCGAGCGGCCCCATCAGGTTGAAAATCGTGCGGCGGCCGATCGCCTTGCGGATCGGCATGATGCGCTTCATTGCCGGATGCCGGGTGCCCGCGAAGAGGAAGCAGATGCCGAGATCGGCGAGCTGTTCCTCGGCCTGGCGATCGGCGCGTTCCATATCGAGGCCGAGGGCTTCGAGCGTGTCGGCGGCGCCCGATTTCGAAGAAGCCGCACGATTTCCATGCTTTGCGACGGGAACCTCGCACGCCGCAACGACGATCGACACCGCGGTCGAGACGTTGAGCGTGTGATGCCCATCGCCGCCGGTGCCGCAGACGTCGATCGCACCCGCGGGCGCGTCGATCGGGATCAACCGGTCGCGCATAGCCTGCGCCGCGGCGGCGATTTCAACCATCGTTTCGCCGCGGTCGGAAAGGGCGATCAGGAATTCGGTGACCTGTTCGTCGCTCGCGCCGCCGTCGAGCATCG
This sequence comes from Sphingopyxis sp. LARHCG72, assembly GCF_052871675.1. Classification (NCBI taxonomy): domain Bacteria; kingdom Pseudomonadati; phylum Pseudomonadota; class Alphaproteobacteria; order Sphingomonadales; family Sphingopyxidaceae; genus Sphingopyxis; species Sphingopyxis sp. LARHCG72. Next base: position 86,844 of record NZ_JBIXJU010000005.1, read on the forward strand.
TCGCGAAGGCGTCGGCCGCCTCGTCATGATCGAGCAGCACCGAGGGGTCGGGAAACGGGCCGAAACGGCTCATGCCGCTTTGCGCTCGCCGACCGGCAGCCCCGCGATCTTCAGGAAATTGGCGAGCATCGCATGGCCATGTTCGGTCGCGATGCTTTCTGGGTGGAACTGGACGCCGTGGATCGGCAGGTCGACGTGGCGGAAACCCATCACTGCGCCGTCGTCGCTCGTCGCGTTGATTGCGAGGCTGTCAGGAATGTCGACGACCTCGAGGCTGTGATAGCGCGTCGCCTGAAAGGGCGAGGGCAGGCCAGCGTAAAGCCCGCTGTTGTCGTGGCAGACGGGCGAGGTCTTGCCGTGCATCAGATGGCCGCGCTGGACAGTGCCGCCGAAATGCTGGCCGATCGCCTGATGGCCGAGGCACACGCCGAGCAGCGGACGCCGCGCTTCGGCACAGGCAGCGACGAGATCGAGGCTGATTCCCGCCTCGTTCGGGGTACAGGGGCCCGGCGAGATAAGGATCGCGTCGGCGCCGGTCGCGAGCGCGTCGGCCGCGGTCAGCGCGTCGTTGCGCTCGACGCGCACGTCGACCCCCAACTCGATCAGATAGTGAACGAGGTTGAAGGTGAAGCTGTCATAATTGTCGATGACGAGGATCATGGGGGCGCACTAACGATTTTGCGGGGGTTGGGGAAGGGATAGAAGCTTTTCGAGCGCCAAACTTACCTTCGTCATTCCTGCGAAAGCGAGAACGACGAGGAGCAGATTACTCCGCCATCAGCTTGGCAAGATCGGCCTTCCAGAACTTTGCCCAGGTATGGGTGCTGTGGCCCTTGGTTTCCGGGCTCGCCGGAATCAGGATGAACCTGGCCGTCTTCATGCGCGCCGCGGCCTTTTCGGTGATGCCATAGGCGGGCGGGTTGATGAAATCGTCGGCCGAATTGATCCAGAGCACCGGCACCCTGATCTTTTCGAGATTTGGCCACGGATTATAGGTTCGCGAGCTATCGAGCTGATAAATCGTGTCATTTGCGTCATTGCGGCCATAAGTGCGCGCGAAGGCCTCGTCCTTGTATTTCTCGGCCGCCTCGCGCGTCGGATATTGGGCCTGCAACGCATAGGGGTTGGCGCCCGCGATCATGCTGAGCGAGGCGGCGGTGCGCAAGCCTGCCGCGGGCGGGGTGGTGTAGTTGCCGTCCTGCCACAGCGGATCGGCCTTGATGGCGTCGATCGACAGCGTGCGCCACATGCGGTTCTGCCCCGCGATCTCGACGGGCAGGCAGGCGAAGGGCGCGAGCCTTTCGGCAAAATCGGGCCAAGTCTCGCCCCAGACGAAGGCGTGCATGCAGCCCATCGAGGTGCCGAGAATGAGCTTGAGCTTTTTGACCCCGAGCTTTTCGGTGAGCATCCGGTGCTGGGCGCCGACCATGTCGGTGTAATCGTAGCGCGGAAATTTCATCCGCAGCCCGTCGCTGGGTTTCGACGATCCGCCATGGCCGATGTTGTCGGGCAGGATCACATAATATTTCTGCGTATCGAGCAGCTGGCCGGGGCCGAAGAGTTCGCCGGCAAACTGCGGCTGGAAGAATTGCTTTCCGGTGCCGCCGGTGCCGTGGAGGATCATCACCGCGTTGGTGACATGGCCCTTTGCGTCGCGTTGCGGTGTGCCGAGCGTGGTGTAGTGGATCTTGAGCTCGGGCAGCTTTTCACCGCTCGCAAAGGTGAAATCCTTGAGGATTGCGTCGCCTTCGACGGCGCCTTCCACTTGCGCGCTGGCAGGGACGGCACTGGTGAGCAGCAGGGCGAGCGGAGCGAGGAGTTTGTGCATGACGGGACGCTAGCGCAGCGTCCCACGAGGTCAAGCTATTGCCCATACCCGGGCGTGCCCGCCAGCCGCACCGCCTCGCGCGCCGCGGCGAAGAGCGCCCCGGCCTTCGCCTCGCACTCGCGCTGCTCATAGGCGGGGTCGCTGTCGGCGACGATGCCGGCGCCGGCCTGGACGTGCATTTCGCCATCCTTGACGATCGCGGTACGCAGCACGATGCAGCTGTCCATATTGCCGTCGGGAGCAAAATAGCCGACCCCGCCGGCGTAGGGCCCGCGCGCATCGGCTTCGAGTTCGGCGATGATCTGGCACGCGCGCACCTTGGGCGCGCCGCTGACGGTGCCCGCGGGGAAGCCCGCGAACAGCGCGTCGATCGCGTCCTTGCCGGGCGCGATGCGGCCGATGACGTTCGACACGATGTGCATGACGTGGCTGTAGAATTCGACCGTATAGCTATCGGTCACGGCCACGCTGCCGCCGACCGCCGCGCGGCCGACGTCGTTGCGCCCGAGGTCGAGCAGCATCAGATGTTCGGCGCGTTCCTTGGGATCGGCGAGCAGGCTTTCGCGGTTCTCGGCATCCTCGGCGCTCGTGCGTCCGCGGGGGCGGGTGCCGGCGATGGGCCTGATCGTGATCTCTTCGTCGCGGACCCGGACGAGGATCTCGGGCGACGAGCCGATCAGCGCGAAGCCCGGGAGGTCGAGGAAATAGAGGAAGGGCGAGGGGTTGATGCGGCGAAGCGCGCGGTAGAGGTCGAAGGGCGGCAGGTCGAACGGCGTCGAAAAGCGCTGCGACAGCACGACCTGGAAGATGTCGCCCGCGGCGATATAATCCTTCGCGGCCGCGACCATCGCAGCAAAATTTGCGGGCGAGGTGGCCGCGTTCGCGACGATATCACCGGGCAGCGCGTCGGTCAGGGCGCGATCGGAATGCGCGCTGACGCTCGACAGGCGCGCGGCAATGTCGTCGAGCCGTTCCTGCGCGGCGTCGATCATGCGGTCGATCGGCGCGTGCGCGTCGGGCCAGATCGGTGCGATCAGGAAAAGTTCGTCGGCGAGGCGATCGAAGACGAGGATCACCGTCGGGCGCACGAACACCATGTCGGGCAGGCCGAGCCCGGCGCCCGGCGCGCGCGGGATGCGCTCGACAAGGCCGATCGTTTCATAGGCGAAGAAGCCGACGAGCGTCGCGAGCGCCTTGGGCAGTCCCTCGGGCACATCGAAGCGGCATTCGGCGACGAGGTCGCGCAGTGCCTGCAGCGCGCCGGTTTCCAGCGGCTTGAACGCCTCGCGGTCGCGGCGCCATTCGCGGTTGATCCGCGCTGCGTCGCCGGTGACCTCGAACATCAGGTCGGGGTCGAGGCCGATCAGACTGTAGCGCCCGCGCGTCTCGCCGCTTTCGACCGATTCGAGCACCCAGTCGCCGCGACCCGGCTCGATCAGCTTGAGCGCCGCCGACACCGGGGTTTCGACATCGGCGATCAGCCGCTGCCAGACGACCGCACCGCGGCCCTGCGCCAGCGCTTCGAGCGCGGCGGCCCTGCCTTCGAGGCTCACCCTTATTCGGCGACCGGCGCGTTGCCGGTCAGTTCGGCGCGCAGCTGGTCGACGAGCTTCTTGTTGATCGTAACGCCGGCGCGGCGCTTGGCTTCGGCGGCGAGCTGCTCGATCAGCTCGTTGCCGAAGGCGGGCGCGAGCGGCTGCGCGATCGCAGCGACGCGCGCCGGTTCGATCGATTTCGGGTCGGGGCGCTGGACGTCGTCGAGCGCGATCACCATCCAGCCGCGATTGCCGGGGATTTCCAGCGTCTTGACGCTGTTCTTGGCCATCGAGAAGAGCAGCGCGAGTTCGGGCGGAACGGGCTTGCCGCCCGCGCCGAGTTCGGCGCGGCGACCGCCGATGGTCTGGACATTGCCGATGTTGGGGCCGGCAGCGGAGACTGCATCGGCGAGGCTCTTGCCGCCTTCGACCGACTTGACGATGGCGCGTGCCTTGTCGCGTGCGACCTTCTGTCCTTCGGCAAAGCGCCATTCGTTAAGCAGCGCGGGGCGGATCTGCGCGAAGGGCGGCGGCGCGGCGGCGACGATCGACTTCACCGCATAGACGGCGAATTTCTCATTCTCGACGAGCGTCGCGATATGGCCTTCGCCTTCGCCCGCCGCCTGGAACGCCTGCGAAACGAGCGGTGCGAGTTCGGGGGCGAGCGCATAATCGGGCTGCGAGGGTACGCGGCCGCTGGGGAGCAGGGCCGGGGTTTCGACGAGTTGCAGTTTGCGGTCGGTGGCGATTTCCTCGATCGACGCGCCGCCGTTCACGGCGTCCTGAAGCTTGTTGTAATAATCGACGATCGCCTCGTTCGCCTTGTTCTTGCCAAGCTCGGTGCGGATCTCGGCACTGGCGTCGGCGAGGCTGCGCGCGGGACGGGCGGTGACATTCTCGACACGCGCGACGGTCCAGCCAAGCCCGGTCTGCGTCGGGCCGATCAGGTCGCCCTGTTTCGCCGCGAAGGCGGTCTTGGCGGCGGCGGCGGTCGATGTCGCCGCATAGGCCGACTGGGTGAGGTCTCCGGTGGTCGAGGCCGAGAGGCCGGCGGCCTGCGCGGCGGCGGCGAGCGGCGTTCCGCCGCGAACCTTGGCGGCAAGAGCGGTCGCGGTGGCCTGATCGGGAACGATGACCTGTGCGAAGCGGCGCGTTTCGCTCGCCGCATATTGCGGGGCATTGTCCTTGTAGACCTTGGCGATTTCGGCGTCGGTCACCGCGGGAACGGGGACCGCGCTCCGGTCGAACACCGCATATTGGATCGCGCGGCGTTCGGGCACGGTGAACTTCGCCTTGTTCTGCGACAGGAAGGTCTGCAGCGCCGCATCGCCGGGATCGGCGGTCGGGGCAAAGGGGCTGGCGGGGATGAAGGTCGCCTGTCCGCGGCGCTGCTCCATCAACAGCGCGGCATAGGGCTGTGCCATGCCCTGCGCGATGCGCGGCATCGTCGCGATCGGCGCAGCAAGCTGTTCGATCAGCAGTTGTTGGCGCAGGTCGCGGCGCAGCTGGGTTTCGGTCAGCCCGTTCTGGCGGAGGAAATTTTCGAACACCTTCTGGTCGAACTTGCCCGACACGCCCGCAAAGGCGGGAAGGTCGGCGATGCGGCCGTCGATCAGCCGCTTGCTGACGCCAAAACCCATCTTGGTCGCATATTGGTCAAAGGCGAGCCCCTCTACGAGCTGATCGAGCACCTGGTCGAGGCCGCCCGATTCGACGAAGGCCGCCATCGTCAGGCCGGGCTGCTGCTGCCGCGCCTGGTTGTACGCCTGCCGGGCGCGATCGCGCAGTTCGCCGACGCCGATCTCTTCGCTGCCGACCTTTGCGACATTCGCGCCGCCAAGCCCGCCGAAGCTCGAGTTGCCGGTGACGTCACCGAGGGCAAAGGCGAGGCCGACGAGCGCGACGAAGGCGAGGGCGAGGAACTTGCCGATCGTCGAAGAAAACATGGCGCGGATAGCGGTAATCATGAAAGGTGCATTCTTTCCGGCAGGGCGCGGGTGCGCGCGATTGCGCGTTGCTTTAGAGGCGCGACGACGTGTCATCAAGGCGGGAAAGGGGGTTTTCGCGCGCGTGCAACGCCGCTTGCGCTTCGCCCCCACCCACCGCTAGGGCACGGCCATCGTGAGAATAGCGGGAGGTACGGGGTGATGGCGCGTCGCAAATATGTAGTCGGCAACTGGAAAATGAACGGGCTGTCGGACGCGATCGGCGAGGCACAGGCCATCTTTTCCGCGGCCGACGGGCACGGGGCAGTCGACGTCGCAATCTGCCCGCCCTTCACCCTGATCGGGACGATGGTCGCCGCGGCTCCGGGGAAAGCCGTGGGTGGACAGGATTGCCACAGCGCGATTTCGGGCGCCTTCACCGGCTCGGTCGCGGCGCCGATGCTCGCCGATATCGGCGCGAGCGTCGTGATCGTCGGACACAGTGAACGGCGCGAAGGGTTCGGCGAAAGCGACGCTGAGGTGCGCGCCAAGGCCGAGGCGGGACTGTCCGCCGGCCTGTCGGTCATCCTGTGCGTCGGCGAACCGCGCGAAGTGCGCGAATCGGGCGGTGCGATCGAGTATGTTCTGGCGCAGATCGCCGGATCGGTGCCCGGCGACTTCGATCCGCAGCAGCTTGCCATCGCCTATGAACCGATCTGGGCGATTGGAACCGGACTGGTCCCGACCGTCGCCGATGTCGCGGCGATGCATGGCGCGATCCGCGGCGCGCTCGCAGCGCGTTTCGGCGATGCCGCCGGGGCGATGCGCATATTGTACGGCGGCTCGGTCAATGGCGACAACGCCGCCGAACTGCTCGATGCGGGCGACGTCGACGGCGCTCTCGTCGGCGGTGCGAGCCTGACCGCGGCGAAATTCGTGCCGATCATCGCGGCCGCAGCGGCGCTGGCGTGACCGAGCCGTCGTTCGCGCGGCGACGTATGGGTTGAAGCGAAGCGCCTTCGTCTCTATGTGCGCCGCGGGCGCGGTCCGTGTGAGGCCACGCAAGTTCGGGAAAATATGATGTCCAGCCTCTTCACCTTCATACTCGTCCTGCAGGCGCTCGTCGCCGCGGTGATGATCGGCGTCATTTTGATGCAGAAGTCGGAAGGTGGCGGTCTGGGCGTCGGCGGCAGCCCCGCAGGCCTGCTGTCGGCGCGCGGCGCCGCGGATTTCATGACCCGGGCGACGACGATCCTTGCGACGGCTTTCGTCGCGCTGTCGATCGTGCTCGCGGCGATGGCCTCGGTCGGTCGCAGCGGTTCGACGATCGACACTTCGCTGTCGAAAACGGCGCAGACCAGCGGCGCGGCTCCGGCCTCGTCGTTGACCGGACCGGCGCAGCCTGCGGCCCAAGGTGGTCAGGCGGGCGCGCCCGCCGGTGCGGCCCCCGCACCGACGAGCGACGATCCGCTGGCAGCAGCCGCTGCTGCGGCCGCGAACCAGGAAGCCGCTCCGGCTCCCGCGCAGGCGCCGCCCGCCAAGAAATAACCGGCGGCTTCGGCCTCCAACGTAACCCGCCCGGCGGAAATATTTTCCGCCGGATGCGATTCGACGGCTTGCGCCGTCCCCCTCCTGTTGAGTAAGTCTTTCCTCCCATGGCGCGGTTCATTTTTATCACCGGCGGCGTGGTCTCCTCCCTTGGCAAAGGTTTGATGGCGGCTAGCCTCGCGGCTCTGTTGCAAGCGCGAGGCTATCGCGTTCGCATCCGGAAGTTCGATCCCTATCTGAACGTCGATCCGGGCACGATGTCGCCCTATCAGCACGGCGAGGTCTATGTGACCGACGACGGCGCCGAAACTGACCTCGACCTCGGCCATTATGAACGCTTTACCGGCGTTGCGGCGCGGCAGAGCGACAATGTCACCTCGGGCCGCATCTATCAGGGCATCATCGCCAAGGAGCGCCGCGGCGACTATCTGGGCGCAACGGTGCAGGTCGTCCCGCATGTCACCGACGCGATCAAGGAATTCGCGCGCGCCGAAATCGACGACCTCGACTTCGTGCTGTGCGAAATCGGCGGCACGGTCGGCGATATCGAATCGCTGCCTTTTATCGAGGCGATCCGCCAGCTGAAGAACGAAGAGGGGCGCGAAAACGCCATCTCGGTCCATGTTACGCTGGTGCCGTACATCGCCGCCGCGGGCGAACTGAAGACCAAGCCGACGCAGCACAGCGTGCGCGAACTCGCCTCGCTGGGCGTCCAGCCCGATATCCTGCTCTGCCGCTGCGAAAAACCGCTTCCCGAGAGCGAGCGCGCCAAGATCGCGCTGTTCTGCAATGTCCGCAAGGAAGCGGTGATCCCCGCGCTCGATGCCGACAGCATTTATTCGGTTCCCGTCCAATATCATGGCGAGGGGCTGGACAGCGAAGTCTTGCGCGCCTTCGGTATCCACGATGCGCCCGCGCCCGACCTGTCGCGCTGGTACGATATCATGGACCGCAAGCAGCATCCCGAGGGCGAGGTCACGATCGGCGTGGTCGGTAAATATGTGTCGCTGCCCGACGCCTATAAATCGCTGAACGAAGCGCTCGTCCACGGCGGCATGGCGCACCGGGTCAAGGTCAATATCCGCTGGCTCGACGCCGAGATGTTCGAGCGCGACGAGGAACTCGCCGCCAATCTCGAACCGATGCACGGGATTCTCGTTCCCGGCGGGTTCGGCGAGCGCGGGTCCGAAGGCAAGATTTCGAGCGTGCGTTTCGCGCGCGAGCGTAACGTCCCCTTCTTTGGCATCTGCCTCGGCATGCAGATGGCGTGCATCGAAGCGGCGCGGAATACGAGCGGGATCGCCGACGCGTCGAGCACCGAATTCGGCCCGACCGGCGAGCCGGTCGTCGGTATGATCACCGAGTGGATGAGCGACGAAGGTCTGCAAAAACGCGGCGCCGACACCGACCTTGGCGGCACGATGCGGCTTGGCGCCTATGAGGCGAAGCTGTCGCCGAACAGCCATGTCGCGAGCGTCTATGGCGCGAACGAGATCAGCGAGCGCCACCGCCATCGCTACGAGGTCAACGGCGCCTATCGCGAAAGCCTCGAGAAGGGCGGTCTCGTCTTTTCGGGTATGTCGCCCGACGGCATGTTGCCGGAAATCGTTGAGCGTCCGGACCATCCGTGGTTTATCGGGGTGCAATTCCATCCCGAGCTCAAGTCGAAGCCGTTCGATCCGCATCCGTTGTTTGCGGGGTTCATCGAAGCGGCGGTGAAACAGAGCCGGCTGGTCTAACGGTTCGAAAAAGGGGTTACAGGGGCATGGATCACGCGAAACTCGCCGAGTTGCAGGGTCCCGACAGCATCTTTTCCGGGCTTTCGGTCGAAGATTGGGCCGAAATCGCCAGCCGTGCGGTGCAGGTCAATTTCGTCAAGGGCAAGGAACTGCTCGTCCAGGGCGACCCGGGCGACATGATGCTGATCCTGACCGAGGGCACGGCGCGCGTTTCCATGCTGACCTCGGGCGGGCGCGAAATCGTGCTCGCCTATGCCGAACCCGGTGCGATATTGGGCGAGATCGCGCTGCTCGATGGCGGCGAGCGCACCGCATCGGTGACCGCGACGAGTGCGGGCAGCGCGTTGCAGCTCGGCCGCAATGCGCTCAAGGATTTCGCTGCGAGCCATCCCGAATTCGCCTGGTCGCTGATGCAGCAGCTCGCACGGCGGCTGCGCACCGCCGACCAGACGATCGAGAGCGATCGCGCCTATGCGTCGGGTCCGCGGTTGGCGCGTTACCTTAAGCGCCTGATCCGCAAGGACGTCGAAGTCTCGCAGCGCGTAGAACTCAGCCAGACCGAACTCGGCAATTTCGCGGGGATGAGCCGCGAGCATATCAACCGCCAGCTCAAGAGCTGGGAGGAATCGGGCGTGATCTCGCTCGAACAGGGCCGTGTACGCGTGCTCGATGCCGATATGCTGGAGGATATCAGCGAAAGCGAGGGATAAACAGGGCGGCTCTTCGCACCGGAATCACAACGCCCGGGCCTCGCTTTGCGAAACCCGGGCGCCTGTGACGAACACTCGCCATCCCCCTTTGTTGCAGACCTGGCGAAAGGTCTGCACTCCCTGGAGCCGGGCCTTTGGGCCGCGTTGAACCAGAAACGCTGCGGTAGGTCGGCGGGGGGGCTTTGTCACCCTCTCACGGGCACTTGGCCCCGCTTTTGCCGACCGCTGTGACCTATGGGCAACATATTTTGCGAATCATTCGCAGAACTGGCACGATGCGGGCGGCCATTGCCAGCGGCGCCAGCGCTGCCTAAAGCGACGTTATGCGTGTCATTTTCCATACGCCGCAACGGCTGCTCGCCTTATGATCCTGCGTCCGTACGAACGCACCATCTTCAAACGCTATATGCTTCCGCAGCGCGGCGAAGGGTTTATCTTCGTCGCGGCGGCGTTCAGCTTTACGGCGGTGATGCTCGGCGTCGCGGCGCTGGTCATCGTGATGAGCGTGATGAACGGGGTGCGCAGCGACCTGTTCGACAAGATCGTCGGCCTGAACGGCCACGCGGTGGTACAGGGTTTCGGCGGGCGGCTCGATGACTGGCAGGACGTACTGAAACAGGCGAAGGCGACGCCGGGCGTGGTTTCCGCGACGCCGCTGATCGAACAGCCGTTACTCGGTACCTTCAACGGGCGCGTCGAGGGCATATTGGTGCGCGGCATGCTGGTGTCCGACATCCGCAAGAACGAGACGCTGAACGGCAAGGTGCTGCAGGGGAGGCTCAGTACGCTGACCCCGGGGTCGGGCAACGTCGCGATCGGCAGCGAGCTCGCGCGCAACCTTGGCGCGACGGTGGGATCGAACCTGACGATCATCAACCCTGCGGGGCGATCGACCCCGTTCGGCACCGTCCCGCGCGAAATCAGCTACCGCATTTCGGCGATTTTCGAGATCGGCGTCTATGATTTCGACAAGGCCTATGTCGTCATGCCGATGGAGGATGCGCAGCTGCTCCTGCTCACCGGCGACCAGGTCGGAATGATCGAGATCAAGACGACCGACCCCGACAAGGTCGGCGAAATATTGCGGCCGCTCGGCGAAAAGGTCGCGGCGCAGGCGGTGGTGTCCGACTGGCGATCGATGAATGCCAGCCTATTCGAGGCGCTGTCGATCGAGCGCGTCGCGATGTTCGTGATCCTGTCGCTGATCATCCTTGTCGCCTCGTTCAACATCATCTCGTCGCTGATCATGCTGGTGCGCGCGAAGACGCGCGACATGGCGATCCTGCGGACGATGGGTGCACCGCGCGACGCGGTGATGCGTATCTTCATGGCGATCGGCCTGTCGATCGGCGTAGCGGGGACGATCGCCGGCATGGTGGTCGGCTTCTCGCTGCTCTATTTCCGGCAAGGCGTGTTGCGCGGCGTGGAGTTCCTGACCGGTCAACCGTTGTGGGATCCGTCGATCCGCTTCCTCACCGAATTGCCGTCGAAGCCCGATCCGTTCGAGATTACCGCGATCGTCGTCATGGTGATTGTCTTCAGTTTCCTTGCCACGCTTTATCCGGCGTTCAAGGCGGCGAACACCGACCCGGTGCAGGTGCTGCGTTATGAGTGACAAGATTCTCGAACTGACCGCGCTGAAACGCAGCTTCACGCAGGGCGACGTCACGATCGACGTGCTGCGCGGAGTCGATGCGCATCTGAAGCGCGGCGAAATCGTCGCGCTGCTCGGGCCGTCGGGATCGGGCAAGTCGACGATGCTGCAGGCGGTCGGCTTGCTCGAAGGCGGGTTCGACGGGACGATCCGCATCGATGGCCATGACGTCACGCGATATGATCAGGGCGAGCGGACGAAGACGCGGCGCGAGAAGATCGGCTTCGTCTATCAGTTTCACCATTTGCTGCCCGATTTCAACGCGATCGAGAATGTCGTGTTGCCGCAGCTGATCCGCGGTGCGGGGCAGGCGGAGGCCGAGGAGCGCGCCGCCGACCTGCTCGGACGGCTCGGACTCGGCGAGCGCCTGCATCACAAGCCGAGCAAGCTGTCGGGCGGCGAGCAACAGCGCGTCGCGGTCGCGCGCGCGCTGGCGAACCGGCCGTTGCTGGTGCTCGCCGACGAGCCGACGGGCAATCTCGACGAGGCGACCGCCGACCGGGTGTTCGACCAATTCGTGAAACTCGTTCGCGATCATGGTTCGGCGGCGCTCGTCGCGACGCACAACGAGCGGCTCGCGGCGCGGATGGACCGCGTGCTGCGCTTGCACGACGGGCGGATAGAGGCGTAGGTTCGCGCCGGCAGGAGGGGACGGAATATGGCGCTTTATGATCTTTCGGCGAAGCTGCCCGGCGGCGGCACGCAGTCGCTGGCCGACTATCGCGGCAAGGTGCTGCTGATCGTCAACACCGCGTCGAAATGCGGCTTCACCCCGCAATATGAGGGGCTGGAGGAGCTCTATCGCGATTATAAGGATCGCGGGTTCGAGATCCTCGCCTTTCCGTGCAACCAGTTCGGCGCGCAGGAGCCGGGCGACGCCGAGGAAATCAAGAATTTCTGCTCGCTGACCTACGACGTCAGCTTTCCCCTGATGGCGAAGATCGACGTCAACGGCGACGATGCCGACCCGATCTTCAAGCATCTGAAGAAGGAAAAGACCGGGCTGCTCGGCAGCGGGATCAAGTGGAATTTCACCAAATTCCTCGTCGACCGCGATGGCAAGACCGTGTCGCGCCACGCGCCGACGACCAAGCCCGAGCAACTGCGCAAAGAGATCGAGGACCTGCTGGGTTAAGCCTTGGCAGAATCAGTGCTGTCACTGTAGCGTCATTCGATGGCCTACAGCCCCTTTGTCCCCCTCCGCGTCTTTTCCAGCTTCACCATGCTGGAGGGAGCGATCGAGCCCAAGGCGATCGCGAAGGCGGCGCGCGACCGCGGTTTTCCGGCGATTGCGATCTGCGACCGCAACGGGCTCTATGGCGCGATGGCCTTTGGCGATGCGTGCAAGGCGGCGGGCGTGCAGCCGATCGTCGGCGCGCTGCTCAGCGTCGCGCGGCCCGGCCAGCGGCTGGCAAATGGCGCACCGCTGATCGATTGGCTCGCGCTCTATGCGCAGGACGATACGGGCTATAACAATCTTTGCGCGCTCGTGTCGGCGGCGCATCTCGGGCGCCCGGTCGAACAGGAGCCGCATGTGCTGCTCTCCGGCCTCGCCGGCAAGACCGACGGGCTGATCTGCCTGACCGGCGGCGGCGAGGGCGCGCTGGCGCGGTTGCTCGCGGGCGAACAGGCGACAGCGGCGAACGATTATGTCGAGCAGCTCGAGGCGTTGTTCGCGGACCGGCTCTATATCGAACTGTCGCGCCGCGGCGACGCCGCGGAGGCGGCGTCCGAAAAGGCGCTGCTCGACCTGGCCTATGCGCGCGCGCTGCCGATCGTCGCGACGAACCCCGCGAGCTTCGTCGAGCCGCAATTCCATCCCGCGCACGACGCCATGCTGTGCATCGCACAATCGGCCTATGTCGAAAGCGAGGATCGGCGGGTCAGCAGTCCCGAAGCCTGGCTGAAGCCCGCCGAGGCGATGGAGGACGCCTTCTCCGACCTGCCCGAGGCGATCCGCAACAGCCTGGTCGTCGCGCAGCGCTGCGCGTTCATGGCGCCGAAGCGCGCGCCGATCCTGCCGAGCCTCGCCGGCGACCGTGAGGGCGAGGCGGCGCAGCTCAAGGCCGACGCGCATGCGGGGCTCGCCGCGCGGCTCGCGCATTATCCGGACCTTTCGGAAGAAGAGCGCCAGACCTATGTCGACCGCCTCGATTTCGAGGTCGGGGTTATCGTCCAGATGGGCTTCCCCGGTTACTTCCTGATCGTTGCCGACTTCATCAAATGGGCGAAGACGCACGACATTCCGGTGGGTCCGGGGCGTGGTTCGGGCGCGGGCAGCGTCGTCGCCTGGGCGCTGACGATCACCGATCTCGACCCGCTCAAGCTCGGTCTGCTGTTCGAACGCTTCCTCAACCCCGAACGCGTGTCGATGCCCGACTTCGACATCGACTTCTGCGAAACGCGGCGCGGCGAGGTGATCCGTTATGTGCAGGAGAAATACGGCCGCGATACCGTCGCGCAGATCATCACTTTCGGTAAGCTGAAGGCGCGCGCGGTGCTCAAGGACACCGGCCGCGTGCTCCAGATGAGCTATGGTCAGGTCGACCGGCTCGCGAAGCTGGTGCCCAACCATCCGACCGACCCATGGACGCTCGACCGCGCGCTGAACGGCGTGTCCGAACTGATGACCGAATATAAGCAGGACGACGGCGTCCGCCGCCTGTTCGACATGGCCAAGCAACTCGAAGGCCTGCCGCGCCACAGTTCGACGCATGCTGCGGGCGTCGTGATCGGCGACCGTCCGCTCGACCAGCTCGTCCCGCTCTATCGCGATCCGCGCTCGGACATGCCCGTGACGCAGTTCGACATGAAATATGTCGAAAGCGCCGGCCTCGTGAAATTCGACTTCCTCGGGCTCAAGACGCTGTCGGTGCTCAAGGAAGCACGGCGATTGCTCGCGCTCCGCGGCGTCGACGTCGATCTCGATGCGTTGGCATGGGACGATACCGCCGTCTACGAACTGCTTCAGCGCGGCGAGACGGTCGGGGTGTTCCAGCTCGAATCCGAAGGGATGCGGCGCACGCTGTCGGCGGTGAAGCCGACCAATTTCGGCGACATCATCGCGCTCGTCGCGCTCTATCGCCCGGGACCGATGGACAATATTCCGCTCTTCGGCGCGCGCAAGAACGGCCGCGAGAAGATCGCCTATCCGCATCCGCTGCTCGAAGGCATCCTCGCCGAAACCTATGGCATCTTCGTCTATCAGGAACAGGTGATGCAGGCGGCGCAGATCCTCGCGGGCTACAGCCTTGGCGGCGCCGACCTCCTCCGCCGTGCGATGGGCAAGAAGGTGCAGGCGGAGATGGACGCGCAGCGCGACACCTTCGTCAAGGGGTGCGGCGAGCACAATAATATCAACCCCAAGGCCGCGAACGAGCTGTTCGACTTGATCGACAAGTTCGCGGGCTATGGCTTCAACAAGAGCCACGCCGCCGCCTATGCGCTGCTGTCGTACCAGACCGCGTGGCTGAAGGCGCATTATCCGCACGAATTCTTCGCCGCGTCGATGTCGTTCGACAGCCACCAGACCGATAAATTGTCGATCTTCATCGACGATTTACGACGTCTCGGCATCGCCGCCGCGCCGCCATCGGTCAACGACAGCGAGGCCGATTTCTCGGTCGGGCGTACCGACGAGGGGCTCGCGGTGCGCTATGCGCTCGGCGCGCTCAAGGGCGTGGGTGAAAAGGCGATGGAAGCGCTGGTCGCCGAACGGCATGTGAAGGGCGATTTCGCCTCGCTCGACGATTTCGCGAGCCGCATCGACCCGAAATTGCTCAACCGGCGCCAGATCGAGGCACTGGCAGGGGCGGGGGCGTTCGACTGCGTCGAACCCGACCGGCCGCGCGCCTTTGCGGGTGCCGAAAGCCTGCTCGCCTGCGCGAACAGCTCGGCGCACGAACGTTCGACGGGACAGGGCGGCCTGTTCGGCGGCGACGTCGCGATCGCGCCGGCGCTGCAATTGCCCGCGGCCGAGCCGTGGACGCTCGCCGAGCGGATGACGCGCGAGAAGGACGCGTTCGGCTTTTATTATTCGTCGCACCCGGTCGAGCAGTATGAAGCGATCATCTCGGCGCGCGGTGCCCGCACCTATGGCGATATCTGCGACAATGTCGAAATGACGCCGGGAACGCGCATCCCGATGGTGATGGCGGCGATGGTCGAAAGCGCGCGTCCGCGCGTGTCGCAGCGCGGAAATCGCTTCCTCAACCTGACATTGTCGGACCGCAGTGGGCAGTTCCAGTCGAGCTGCTTCGACGAGATCGCCGGAAAGACGCTCGAGACGCTGGCAAGCGACGGCGGCTGCGCGATGCTGTCGGTCGAACTCGACCTGCTCGAGGGCGAAGAAACGCCGCGCGTGACGGTGCGCGGGGCGCAGTCGCTCGCCGATATCGCGGCGACCGCGGCGCTTCAGCTGACGTGCCGGGTCGAGCTTCCCGAAGCGATCGACGAGATTGCGCGACTGCTCGAAAAACGCGACGATGCGCGCGGAAAGGTCGTGATCGCGACACGCGATCCGCTCACCGACGAGGATATCCGTATCGAGCTGGGTCGCAACTTCGCGCTGGGGCCGGACACGGTTTCGCGCCTCGACATGGTTGCCGGTGTTGCCGAAACCGCGCTTTCGCTGGTCGCACCCCGCGAGTTCCGGGTTCGGTAGGGGCCGATGACAGCGATGGCCAAAACACCGGGAAGCTGCCTTTGCGGCACCGTTCAATTCGAGGTGTCGGGGGGCTTCGACGCCTTTTTCCTGTGCCATTGCTCGCGGTGCGGCAAGAACAGCGGGTCGGCGCATGGTGCGAACCTGTTCGCCTCCAACGCGACCATCGCCTGGCAGGCGGGCGAAGAGAATATCGCCTCCTATCGCCTACCCGACACGCGGCACGAACGAAGCTTCTGCAAGACTTGCGGGTCCGCGCTTCCCGGCGTGCGGATGGACGGCGCGCTGCTCGTCGTTCCCGCGGGAAGCCTTGATGGTCCGGTCGGCATCCGCCCGACGGCGCATATTTGCTGCGCCAGCCGTGCCGAATGGGACGTCGATCTGGCCGATGTCGCCCATATGGACGGCCTTCCCGGCTGAAATCGGAGCCTTTCGGCGCCGCCGCGCCTATTTGCCCTTGCGCGCGCTTTGCCTCCCACCTTATTCCCGGAAGGCAACGATAGAATAGAGGATGCCTCATGATGGGAATGCAGGGCCAGCCGCTGCTGGTAACCGGCCTGATCGACCATGCCGCGCGCGAACATAAAGGACGCGAGATCGTCTCGCGCTGGGCGGACGGCAGCATCACGCGGACGACCTGGGGCGAAGTCGGCACGGATGCGCGCCGTTTTGCCGCCGCGATGACGAAGCTGGGCATTAAGAAGGGCGATCGCATCGCGACGCTCGCGATGAACCACGGCCATCACCTCGTCAGCTGGTATGGCAGCGCGGGCATGGGGGGGGTGCTCCACACGGTGAACCCGCGGCTGTTCGACGAACAGCTTATCTATATCATCAACCATGCCGAAGACCGCGTGCTGCTGTTCGACGCGATGTTCCTGCCGATCGTCGAGCGGCTGCGGGCGCAATTGCCGACGGTCGAGCATTTCATCCTGTTCGATGCGCCGGCGCGCGACGGCTATTCGTCGTATCGCGACCTGGTCGACGCCGAGGACGGCAGTTTCCAATGGGTCGAGCTCGACGAGCGCGATCCGGTCGGGCTTTGCTACACCAGCGGCACGACGGGCAATCCGAAGGGGGTGCTTTACGAGCATCGCTCGAACGTCATCCACGCGATCACCGAAATCCAGCCGGATGTCTTCGGCCTCGCGAATCGCAGCGTGATCCTGCCGATCGTGCCGATGTTCCACGCCAACAGCTGGGGCGTCCCTTTCGCTGCGGCGACGGTCGGCGCCAAGCTGGTGTTCTCGGCGACCAATGACGCGCAGGTGCTGTGCGATCTAATGCACGATGAGGGCGTGACGCATAGCGCGGGCGTGCCGACGGTCTGGATCGCGATGTTCGCGCATATGGATGCGACGGGCATCGGCTATGGCAAGCTCGAGCGCGTGATCATCGGCGGCTCGGCGGCGCCGCGCGCGATGATCGAACGCTTCATGCGGGCGGGCATCGCGGTCGGCCACGCTTGGGGCATGACCGAAACCAGCCCGATCGGAACGATGGGCAAGCGCCCGTGGAACTGGGACGCGCTGAGCTTCGACGAACAGGTCGACATCGTGTGCCGCCAGGGCTGCCCGCCGTTCGGCGTCGAGCTGCGCATCGTCGACGATGAAGACAACGAGCTGCCGCGCGACGGCGTGACGAGCGGACGGTTGCAGTGCCGCGGGCCGTGGATCATCCAGCGCTATTTCAAGGCCGATGCGGATGCGGCCGACGCCGATGGCTGGTTCGATACCGGCGACGTCGCGGTGCTGCACCCCGACGGGGTCATGCAGATCACCGACCGCGCGAAAGATGTGATCAAATCGGGCGGCGAGTGGATCAGCTCGATCGAACTCGAAAATGCCGCGGTCGGCGCGCCGGGGGTGCAGGAAGCCGCGGCGGTTGGCGTCTATCACCCGAAGTGGGACGAGCGCCCGATCCTGCTGATCGTCAAGAAACCGGGGGCCGAGGCGAGCGAGGCCGCGATTGTCGATTACCTCAAGGACAAGGTCGCGAAATGGTGGCTGCCCGACGAGATCGTTTTCGTCGACGAACTGCCGCATACGGCGACGGGCAAGATTTTGAAGCGCCAGATCCGCGACGATTACAAGGATTACCAGCTGAAGTCGCTGGCGGAGGCCTAGAACAGCTCCATCTGCCCGTCGCGCTCGGGCGGGCGGAACAGGTCGCTGCGGATCGGCGGGAAGCTCCGGTCCATGCCATGTTCGCGCGCCGCGCGCTTCACGCGCGTGCGGATGAGCTGCGCCCAGACGCCGTGCCCCTTCATCCGCGTGAAGAAGTCGGGGTCGTTGTCGCGTCCGCCGCGGATATCCTGCACCATGTGCATCACCTTGTCGGCGCGATCGGGGTAGTGCGCGGCGAGCCACGCACGGAACAGCGGCGCGACCTCGAAGGGCAGGCGCATCAATATGTAAGAAGCACGGATCGCGCCCGCCTCCGCCGCCGCCGCCATGATCGCTTCGATCTCGTGATCGGTGATCGCGGGAATGATCGGCGAGATATTGACCTGTGTCGGTACGCCCGCGTCGATCAGTTTGCGGATTGCGGCGAGGCGGCGGCGGGGATGCGGCGCGCGCGGTTCGAGCGTCCGGGCGATGGCGGGATCGAGGGTGGTGACCGACACCGCGACGCCGACCAGATGGTCGCGCGCCATGTCGGCGAGCAGGTCGATGTCGCGCAATATCCGGTCGGACTTGGTCGTGACGATCAGCGGGTGGCGCGTTTCGGCGAGGACCTCGATCACCGAACGCGTGATGCCCCATTCGCGCTCGATCGGCTGGTAACCGTCGGTATTCGTGCCGATCGCGAGCGGAGCCGGCGTGTAGCCGCGTTTTGCAAGTTCGGCGCGCAGCAGCTTTGCCGCATCGGGTTTGGCGAACAGCCTGCTTTCGAAATCAAGCCCCGGCGACAGGTCGTGGAAGGCGTGTGTCGGGCGGGCAAAGCAATAGATGCAGCCATGCTCGCAGCCGCGATAGGGGTTGATCGAGCGGTCGAAGCTGATGTCGGGCGACTTGTTGCGCGAAATGATCGTCCTGGGATGCTCGACGGTTACCGTCGTGCGCAGCCTAGGAGCCTCGCCGTCGATGTCCTCCGCGGCGTCGAGCCAGTCGCCGTCGGCCTCGCGGTCGAGCGAGCCGGTGCGGGTGGGGCGCAGATTGGTCGGTGCGCCGCGGCCCGCGATCGGGGGCAGGGGCTTGGTTGATTCCATCGGCGCAGGATATCGCGCCAATGAGAACAAATAAAGAACGAAATGCCTATTCGGTGAGCCGCGGTATCAGCTCGACGAAGTTGCAGGGCTTGTGCCGGCTGTCGAGCTGGGTCGACAAGATGCCCTCCCATGCGTCGGTCACCGCGCCGGTCGAGCCGGGAAGCGCGAAGATGTAAGTGCCGCGCGCGACGATGGCACAGGCGCGCGACTGGATCGTCGAGGTACCGATCTTCTGGTAGCTCAGCCAGCGGAACAGCTCGCCGAAACCGGGGATATCCTTGCCGTCGAGGCGGTGCAACGCCTCCGGGGTCACGTCGCGGCCCGTGAGCCCGGTGCCGCCGGTGGTGATGACGACATCGACTTGCGTGTCGTCGATCCAGTTATGGAGGCGTGAGACGATGAGGTCGGTCTCGTCCCGGATGATCGCACGCGCGGCGAGGATATGCCCCGCGCCCGTCAGCAGTTCCTCAAGCTTGTCGCCCGACCAATCCTCCGCCGCGCTGCGGCTGTCCGAAATCGTCAGCAGCGCGATGCGAACGGGTTTGAAGACGAGGTTTTCGTCAATCGGCATTCGTCAGGTCGCCGGCGTAGGTCAGGCGGGTGCGATCCTTGCCGTCGGGGAAGCGCGGCCATTTGCCCTGCGCGAGCGCGGCGCGGCTGATAGAGGGCTTGCCCTGCTGCGCCTCGTACATCCAGTAGTTGCGCAGCACGATGCCGACATAGCCGCGCGTTTCCCAATAGGGGATCGATTCCATGTAAAGCAGCGGATCGCCATTATCGCGAATTTCCGACTGCCAGCGCGCAACGGGCGCCGGGCCGGCATTGTAGGCAGCGATCACCTTGGGCAGCAGGCCGCCGGTCGAGGGATCCTTGCTCAGATATTGCAGATAGCTTTGCCCCATGTCCATGTTGACCGCGGGGCTGCGGAGGTCGCCCGTTCCGAGGTCGCCGCGCCAGCGCGCGACGTCGCGCGCCGTGCCGGGGCGCACCTGCATCAGGCCAAGCGCGCCCGCGGGGCTGACGACGGCGCGTTGGAAGCGCGATTCCTGCAGCGTGTGGGCGAACACCAGCGCGGGGTCGACTTTCCAGCCGCCATTGGGCTCCCATTTGGGCTGCGGATAGCGTGACTGCGCCGAGGGCTTGCGCCCCTGCGGCGTGTTGTGCGCTAGATAGAGCTGCGCTTCGGGCAGGCTGAGCGCGCCCGCGATCGCGAGAATCTGTTCATGCTGCCGCGCGTCGCCGATCCGCGCCTGATGGCGCAGCGTATCGCCGGCATATTTATCCTCGCCGATTTCCGACAGCGCCATCGCGATCCGGACGTTCGGCAGGCCTTCGAGCGCGCGCCAGGCGCTGCGGTCGGCGCGGACATGTTCGCGCTGGCTGTTCGTTTCGACGCCGAGCGTTTCGACCGCGAGCAGGCCGTAGAAGGTTTCCTCGTTGGCGGCGGCGGCGCGGAGGCGCGACTGGACCGATGCGGGCTCGCCTGCGGCGACCGCGGCGCGCGCGGCCCAATAATAAGCGGCGGCGCGCAGTTCGCTGTCGGGAGCCTCCTTCGCGACGCGGTCGAAAGCGGTCAATGCGGTGCGATAGTCGCGCGTGCGCCACGCGGCGAGCCCCTTCACCCACGCGCCCTGCGTCGACCAGGCGCCGCTGCCCGCGCTGCACTCATTCGCGAGGCGCAGCGCATTGGCGTCGTCATTCTCGATATAATAGGACCAGGCGACCTTCTGGCGCCATTCGTCGCGCGCCTGCGGCGTCAACTGGTCGGCCACGGCGTTGAGCAGCGCCTCGGCGCCGGCGGGATCGTCATTCTTGATCCGCTCGGGGATCGTGCGCGCGAGGTTCGCTGCGACAGGATCGCCGCCGACCGCATCGGCGCCGAGCCGGCGCGGGGCGCTGCCAGCCCATGCAAGCCGCGCCTGCGAAGGCAGCGTCGGGAGATCGGTCGCGCCGCGCTTTGCGGCCAGCCGACCGAGCTGTTCGGCCTGCGGCAAATGCGGCGAGCGCGCGAGGATCGGCATGATGTCCGAAACTTCGGCGCGCGGACTGTTGGGCGCGGTCAGCAGTTCGGCGCGCAGGAAATCGGTGAGCGGGCCGTTGTCGGCGCCGTCGAGCAAGGCCTTCGCATCGGCCCAGCGCTGGCCGCGGATCGCAGTGAGCACCTGCGTGTAAAGCTGTTTCTGCTTCGACGACAATATGTCGGGCACCGTTTGTGGCGCCGACACCAGATCGCGGCTGCCGGCATCGGCGGCGAGCGCGGGCACCGCGCCGATGGAAAGCGCCAACGCGGCGCACGAAACGAGTGTTCTGGTCATATTCTGCATCCGTCAACGTCCCCGGTTGAACAGTTTCAGGCTATCCCATGCGGCCGCCTTCTGGGCGGGCCGGGCCAGCAACATCGCGGGGTGCGCGACTGCTACCGCCTCCACCTTGCCGCCATCTTGGTTAATATCGAGTAACTTTCCGCGCGCGTCAGGCAGCGGCATCGCGGCCGCCATACGCAGGATATCGCTGCCGATCAGCAGCAGGCGTGCCGGTCTGGCCAGCCGCAGGTGATGCCACAGCAGGCGGTCGAGCTCCGCCGCGTCGTCGCCGTCGCAGCGCCCGCCCGCGGGGCGCGTCACCGCGAGGCTGGCGACATAACATTCGCCGCGCGTCAGGCCGATCGCGCGCAGCATCGCGTCAAGCAACTGTCCCGCCGGGCCGGAGAAGAGAACACCGTCGCGCTGGTCCTCGATTTCGGGCCAGGCGGTAAGCACCATCAACGGCGCGCCCGCTTCGCCGACGGGAAGCACGCGGCGCGCATCCCACTGGCTGCCCGGCACGTCGCCATTTTCGGCGAGCCAGCGCTGGAATTCGTTCCAATCGTCGGGAAAGACGACGGGCCCCTTCGGCTCGGCGGCTTCCGGGGCTTCCTGACGTTGGAGTGCCGCAGGAAGCGGGAGCGGCTCGGGTTCGACGCGCGCTGCGCGCTTCGGCCCCGCTGCCGCAGCGTCATTCGCCGGGGGCGTGACAAGCCAGCCCGCCGGCTCCTCCCCGACAAGCGTATCCACGCCCGCCAGTGACCACCAGTCGCAAGTGCTTTCCGCCAGCAACGCAGAGTTTCGCCCACCCATGAAAATGTTTGAAACAGACAGTTGACGGGCGCGTCAATTGGCGGGCATCGCAATTCGTGACAGAATGAGCGTCGGACACGATGAATGATCGGCGCAGGGACGGCAGAAAGGTATTTGCGGTGAGCGAACGGGAATCGATGCCCTATGATGTGGTCATCGTCGGCGCGGGGCCGGCGGGGCTTTCGGCGGCGATCCGCCTGAAACAACTCGCGAATGAAGCGGGCAGTGAATTGTCGGTCTGCATCCTCGAAAAAGGGTCGGAGGTCGGCGCGCATATCCTGTCCGGCGCGGTGATCGATCCCAGGTCGCTCGACGAACTCCTGCCCGAATGGCGGACGCAGGGCTGCCCGCTTGCCGAAGTTCCCGTGAACGACAACCAGCATTGGGTGCTGACGAAGGCGAAGAAATTCGCGCTTCCCGAATTCATCTCGCCCGGCTTCATGCACAACAAGGGCACCTATACCGGCAGCCTCGGCAATCTTTGCCGTTGGCTCGCCGAACAGGCCGAAGGGCTCGGGGTCGAAATCTTCCCCGGCTTTCCCGCCGCCGAAATCCTCTATAATGAGGATGGCTCGGTCAAAGGCGTCGCGACGGGCGACATGGGCGTCGCGCGCGACGGCAGCCACAAGGGCGACTACGCCCCCGGCCTCGAACTCCACGCGAAATACACTTTCTTTGCCGAAGGCGTGCGCGGCCACCTGACCAAGATGATCAAGCCGCAGTTCGCGCTCGACGCCGATTGCGAGCCGCAGGTCTACGGCCTTGGCGTCAAGGAGCTTTGGGACATCGACCCCGCGAACCACGCGGAGGGTCGTGTCATCCACACGCAGGGCTGGCCGCTCGACGAAAACGCCAATGGCGGTGGCTTCCTCTATCACCAGGCGAACGGGCAGGTCGCGCTCGGTTTCGTGACCTGGCTCAACTATCGCAACCCGCACATCTCCCCGTTCCAGGAGATGCAGAAGTGGAAGACGCACCCCGAGATCGCGAAGATTCTGAAGGGCGGCAAGCGCGTGTCGTACGGCGCGCGCGCGATCAGCGACGGCGGCCTTCAGTCGGTGCCCAAGCTCGCTTTCCCGGGCGGCGCCTTGATCGGCGATACCGCCGGCTTCCTGAACGTCCCGCGCATCAAGGGTACGCACACCGCGATGAAATCGGGGATGATGGCGGCTGAAGCTGCATTTGCAGCGGTGACCGCGGGCCGCAGCAGCGACACGCTCGACGCCTATCAGGCCGCCTTTGACGACAGCTGGGTCAAGAAGGAACTGAGCGTCGTTCGTAACGTCCTGCCGCTCGTCGAGAAATATGGCGATCTGGCAGGCACATTGCTGTCGGGCATCACGATGTGGCTGGAAACGCTGAAGATCAAAGTCCCCTTCACGATGAAGCATCATCCGGACAATGAAAGCCTGTACCGGGCCGACATCATGCCGAAACCCGACTATCCCAAGCCCGACGGCGTGCTGACCTTCGACCGCTTGTCGTCGGTGTTTATCTCGAACACGAACCACGAGGAAGACCAGCCGGTCCACCTCCAGCTCAAGGATCCGTCGATCCCCGTCGCCTATAACCTGCCCCTCTATGACGAGCCCGCGCAGCGTTATTGCCCCGCGGGCGTCTATGAAATCGTCGGCGAAGCCGAGGGCGATCCCAAGTTCGTGATCAACGCGCAGAATTGCGTCCACTGCAAGACGTGCGATATCAAGGACCCGACCCAGAATATCAACTGGGTCACTCCCGAAGGCGGCGGAGGCCCCAATTACCCGAATATGTAAGCCCGCGCGCCTGTTCCTGATCGTCGCCGCTGTCGCAGCGGCGGTGCCGGCGCAGGCCGTCGACGACAGCGGTGCGGCGCTGAACGCGCTGGTCCGCGCAAGACTGGCCGAAGAAGGCGGTGAACCGGCGGCCGCGCTGTCGGCGCTCACCACGGCATCGAGCCTTGCGCCCGGCCTTCCCGGCCTGCGCGGGCGGATGCTCGAACAGGCGATCGAAGCGGGAAACCTGGAGGCCGCGCGGGCTGCGGCCTTGAGCTTGTGGAGCAGCGGCGAACGACGGTTCGACGCGCAGCTAGTGCTGCTGGTCGATGCGATGCGCCGGTCGGACTGGAAGGCGGCGCGCGATACGATGGCGGGTCGCAACGACAAGGCGGGCGCTGATGCGATCGCGCGGTTGATCCTGCCGACGATAAACGCGTGGATCGACGTCGGCGCGCGCGAAAAACTGCCCGAGCGTCACCTGATCGCCGCGAACAATCGCGCGCGGCCCGAGCCCTCGCTGACGCTCCAGGTCGCGATGGTCCAGATCGCGACGAAGCGCGCAGCGGCGGCCGCGACGCTGACCGACGGCGTCACGCTCACCGACCGGACGAGCCAGCTCGTTGCGCTGCGCACCGCCGCTACGCTCGACAAGGCAGGTGAGGGCGGGGCCGCCGAGCGGCTTCGCGCGCGGATCGCGCTCGCGTCGGGGCAGCGCGAGGACCCGATGCTGCTGCTGCCCGACCAGCCCGTATCAAGCCCGCGCGCTGGAACGGCACAGTGGCTCGGCCTGCTCGCCGACGGATTGTCGCGCACGCCGGGCGGCAGCCCGAAGCTGCCGCTGCTGTTCGCACGCGCGGCCTATTGGCTCGACGATCAGGACTTGGCGGTCCGCATGACATTGGTAGAGGCGCTCGACCGCAACGGGCAACGGGACAGCGCGATGGCGCTGCTCGATACGGGGCGCGTTGCCTTGCCGCCGGTGCTCGCGATGCGGCGCGCCGAATTGATGGCCGATGCGGGCGACCTCGCCGGCGCGGCGAAGCTGGCCGAGGCGTCGGTGGGCACGGATGCGGCGCGCAGCCTGCTCGTCCGGCTGGCCGACATCGCGCGGCGATCGGGCGATCCCGTCGCGGCGGCGCGCGCCTATGAGCGGCTCGAGGCAGCATTGGGCGATGGCGAGGGCGACCAGTCGCTGCGCGGGACCCTGCTGATCGCGCGGGCGGAATTGTTGCTGCAGGCGGACAAATGGGACGCGGCGGCGCCCTTGATGGAAAAGGCGGTGGCATTGCGGCCCGACGATGCGGCGATCCTCAACTTTGCCGGCTATTCGGCGCTGGAACGGCGCAAGGACGTGAAGCAGTCGCTCGCGCGGATCGAGGCGGCGTGGCGTCAGGACCCGCAGAATGCGAGCATCACCGACTCGCTCGGCTGGGCCTATTTCCTGACGGGGCGCACCGACGATGCCGTCGGCCTGCTCGAAAAGGCGCAGCGCGGCGAACCCGGCAATGCGGTGATCGTGGAACATCTCGGCGATGCTTATTGGAAGGCCGGGCAGAAGTTTCAGGCGCGCTACAACTGGCGCGCGGCGGCGTTGCTCGCCGACGCAGAGATGGCGACGCGGCTGGAGGCGAAGCTACGCGAGGGGCTGACCCCCGCCACCACCGCGCCATGACGGGTGCTATGCACGAAACGGGCTGGGCAAAGATCAACCTAGCGCTGCACGTCCGCGCGCGGCGAAGCGATGGCTTTCACGAGATCGAGACGCTCTTCGCGTTCGTCGACGGCGGCGATGCGATCGTCGCCGAGGTTGCCGACAAGGATGCGCTGAAGATCGACGGCGCATTCGCCGAAGGATTGAGCGCGGGCGACGATAATCTGGTGATGAAGGTGCTGGCGTTGCTGCGCGCACGCTATGGCGCCGACCGCGTTCCGCCGCTTGGCGTGACGCTGTCCAAGACGCTGCCGGTCGCGGCGGGGATTGGCGGCGGGTCAGCCGACGCCGCGGCGATGGCGCGGCTCGTGCGGCGGCATTTCCTGCCCGAACTCGGCGATGCGGCGCTGGCGCGCATCGTCAGTCCGCTCGGCGCCGACATCGCCGCCTGCGTTGCGAGCGCTACCTGCCTCGGCGTCGGGGTCGGCGAGGAACTGAGCCCGGTTCCCGAACTGCAGCTGGGCGGGACGCCGGTTCTGCTGGTCAATCCGCACCAGCCGGTATCCACGGGGCCGGTGTTCGCCGCGTGGGACGGGATCGACCGCGGGCCCTTGTTCACCGGTCCCGATTGGCGCGCGCAGCTCCTTGGCGCGCGCAACGATCTGCAGCGTCCGGCGATTGCCCAATGCCCGGCGATCGTCGACATGCTCACCGAATTGGGCGCGCTGCGGCCTTGGCTGGCGCGTATGTCGGGATCGGGTGCGACCTGCTTCGCGCTGTTCGACGCTGCGGCGGAGCGCGATGCGGCGGCGGCCATTCTGGCGCAACGCCATCCGGGCTGGTGGACGATGACGGGAGTATTGCGGTGAGCGAAGCGTGGCGGCAGTTGGGGGCAGCCCGGACGGGCGGGATCTTGCTGATCGCCGACCATGCCTCGGCGCATGTCCCGGGCGACATCGACCTCGGCATCGATCCGGCGCTGCTCGCCAACCATATCGCAATCGACATCGGCGTGGCGGAGGTTGCGGCGCTGCTAGTCGAAAGCGGCGCGGTCGATGCGGCGATCCTCGGCGGGGTGTCGCGGCTCGTTGTCGACTGCAACCGCGAGGAAGATGCGCCCGGCGTGCTGCCGATCGCGAGCGACGGCCATGCGGTTCCGGGCAATGCGCTCGACGACGCGGCGCGCGAGGCGCGGCTGGCGCGCTTTTTCCGACCCTATCACGATCATATCGCCGCGACGATCGCAGCGCACCGCCCGGCGATGATCCTGTCGCTGCACAGCTTTACGCCGTCGCTTGCGGCGCGCCCCGATCAGGCGCGGCCGTGGCATGTCGGGGTGCTCTATAATGAGGATGACCGGCTCGCAGCAGCGGTGATTGCCGCTTTGGAGGCGGAAAATATGGTCGTTGGCGACCAGCAGCCCTATTCTGGCAAGCTACTCAACGCGACGATGAACCGGCATGCGGAAGGCAACGATATTCCTTATGTCGGGATCGAGATGCGGCAGGATCTGGTCGCTGATGCCGCCGGACAGGCGCTGTTTGGCGAACGGCTTTCTCGCATGTGCAGCAAAGTTGCATTGAATCTGGCCGGATAGGCGTGTAGAGGCGCGTCTCTTCGCATATTTTTGAAATATTATTATCAGGATTGCCCAGAAATGCCTTCATATCGTTCGCGCACCACCACCCACGGCCGCAACATGGCGGGCGCGCGCGGGCTCTGGCGCGCGACGGGGATGAAGGACAGCGATTTCGGCAAGCCGATCATCGCGGTGGTCAACAGTTTCACGCAGTTCGTGCCCGGTCACGTCCACCTGAAGGACCTCGGCCAGATGGTCGCGCGCGAGATCGAAGCGGCGGGCGGGGTTGCCAAGGAATTCAACACGATCGCGGTCGATGACGGGATCGCGATGGGGCACGACGGGATGCTCTACAGCCTGCCGAGCCGCGACCTGATCGCCGACAGCGTCGAATATATGGTCAACGCGCATTGCGCCGACGCGATGGTGTGCATCTCGAACTGCGACAAGATCACGCCGGGCATGCTGATGGCGGCCCTGCGCATCAACATCCCCGTGGTATTCGTCTCGGGCGGGCCGATGGAAGCGGGCAAGGTCGTGCTGAAGGGCAAGGAGGTCGCGCTCGACCTCGTCGATGCGATGGTCGCCGCTGCCGACGAGAAATATACCGACGAGGAAGTGTCCGAGATCGAGCGCGCGGCGTGCCCGACGTGCGGGTCCTGCTCGGGGATGTTCACCGCGAATTCGATGAACTGCCTGACCGAGGCGCTGGGGCTGTCGCTGCCGGGCAACGGATCGACGCTCGCGACGCACGCCGACCGCAAGCAATTGTTCCTGCGCGCGGGGCGGATCGCGGTCGAGATGTGCAAGCGCCATTATGAGGAAGGCGACGATAGCGTCCTGCCGCGCAATATTGCGACCTTCGAGGCGTTCGAAAATGCGATGAGCCTCGACATCGCGATGGGCGGATCGACCAACACGGTGCTGCACCTGCTCGCTGCGGCGTTCGAGGCGGGGGTCGATTTTACCATGACCGACATCGACCGGCTGTCGCGCCGCGTCCCGTGCCTGTCGAAGGTCGCGCCGGCGAAAAGCGACGTCCATATGGAGGATGTCCACCGCGCGGGCGGGATCATGGCGATCCTCGGTCAGCTCGAACGAGCTGGGCTGCTCCACGCGCATCTGCCGACGGTGCACAGCGCGACGCTGGGCGATGCGCTCAACAAATGGGATATCTCGCGCACCAACGACCCGGAGGTGCAGAAATTCTTCCTCGCGGCGCCGGGCGGTGTGCCGACGCAGGTCGCATTCAGCCAGGACCGGCGCTGGGACGCGCTCGACCTCGACCGCGAAGCCGGCGTGATCCGCTCGGCGGACCATGCGTTCAGCAAGGACGGCGGGCTCGCGGTGCTGTCGGGCAATATCGCGCTCGACGGCTGTATCGTGAAGACCGCGGGCGTCGACGAGAGCATCCTGAAATTCTCGGGTCCGGCCAAGGTTTATGAAAGCCAGGACGCGGCGGTCGCGGGTATCCTGACCGGACAGGTCGAGGCGGGCGACGTTGTCGTCATCCGCTACGAAGGCCCCAAGGGCGGGCCGGGAATGCAGGAAATGCTCTATCCGACGAGCTACCTCAAATCGAAGGGGCTGGGCGCCGCATGCGCGCTGATCACCGACGGACGTTTTTCGGGCGGCACGTCGGGCCTGTCGATCGGCCATGTCTCGCCCGAGGCGGCAGAGGGCGGCACGATCGGACTGGTCAAAAATGGCGACCTCATCAACATCGACATTCCGTCGCGCACGATCACGCTCGCAGTGGCCGACAGCGTGCTCGCCGAACGCCGCGCCGCGATGGACGCAAAGGGCGATGCGGCGTGGCAGCCAGCGAAGCCGCGCCCGCGCAAGGTTTCGGTAGCACTTCAGGCCTATGCCGCGATGACGACGAGCGCCGCGCGCGGCGCGGTGCGCGACCTGTCGCAGCTGAAGGGCAAGGGATGAAAAGACTTGGGTGGGCATTTGCGGCGCTGATCGCGCTTGCGGGCTGCGACCGCGCGCCCGACAATCGCGAACTGGCCGAAGCCGAGGCACGCGGATCGAAGGCGGCGGTCGAGAGTGGTCGCATCGAATGCGCACTGGAAGGCGCCAAATTGTTCGATCGCACCTGCACCGTCGAGGAGATGAGCGGTGAGGGCGGGGCAATCCTCGTCGTCGGGCGCGGCAATGTCGGCTACCGCCGCCTCCAGATCACCACCGACGGGCGCGGCGTCGTGTCGGCCGACGGAGCCGAGCCTGCGAAGGTGACGATCGTCGGCGACAATGTCATCGAAGTCGCTGTCGGCAACGACCGCTACCGCCTGCCCGCCAACACCGGCGGCGCGAAGTAGGCGCGTTCGCGCGTTCGTGATAGGGCGGGAGCATGTCCGTCCCCGCCGATGCCCCGATCCTGACCGCCAAGGCGATGCGCGAGGCCGAGGCGGCGTGCGCGATCCAGGGCACGTCACTGTCCGAGCTGATGGAACTCGCCGGCGCGGCGGTCGCCGATACCGCCTGGCGGATGGCGGCAGGCGCGCCGACTTTGATCCTGTGCGGTCCCGGCAACAATGGCGGCGATGGCTATGTCGCTGCGCGGCAGCTTGCAGCGCGTGGAGCTTCGGTTCGCGTCGCGGCGCTCGGTGACCCGACGACCGGCCTCGCAAAGGCTGCAAGGGCGAGCTGGAGCGGACCCGTCGAGAAACTCGATGGCCGCCTCGCGCCCGCGCCGCTGATCGTCGACGCGCTGTTCGGCGTCGGGCTGTCGCGGCCGATCGCAGGCGACCTCGCCGCGATTCTCGGGCATTTTTCCGACCGGCGCATCCTGGCGGTCGACGTTCCGGGTGGGGTCGACAGCGACGGCATCGAAGACTGGATCCCGCCGCTTCCCGCCGATGTGACGCTCGCACTGGGCGCGCTCAAGCCCGCGCATCTGCTGTTGCCGACCGCACCGGCTTGCGGCCGCGTCCTGCTCGCACCGATCGGCATCTCGGCGAGCAAGACGATGCGGAGCTTGCCGAAGTCGCAATCGCACACGCCCGATGCGACAGCGCATAAATTTACGCGTGGCATGGTGCTGGTCTTTGGCGGGCCGATGCGCGGAGCTGCGGGGCTGGCCGCTGCCGCGGCGCTCCGTGCGGGGGCGGGCTATGTCGTGCTCGAAGGCAATGCGCATGCACCTTTCGCGTCGATCATTGCCGAGAGTGACGCGAAATTCGGCGAACGCTTGAGCGATCCGCGCGTCGGCACGGTCGTTATCGGTCCGGGATATCCGGCGGGCGATGCACTGCTGTTCGACGTCGAAGCAGCGCTCGATTCGGGCAAGCCGCTTGTGCTCGATGCGGCGGCGATCGATGCGGCGTTGCCGCGGCTTTCAGAGACGCCGCGCAAGGCGATCCTGACGCCGCACGAGGGCGAGTTCGGGCGCGCTTTTCCGCAAGCTTACGGCAGCAAGATCGATCGCGCGAAAGCCGCCGCGGTCCGCACGCAGGCCGTCGTCATCTACAAGGGCGCCGACACGATCATCGCTGCACCCGACGGCCGTGTCGCGGCGGCCTGGCCCGGCAGCCCCTGGCTGGCGACGGCGGGGACGGGCGATGTACTCGCGGGCGCCTGCGGAGCGATGCTCGCACGGGGCGGCGATGCTTTCGATGCCGCGGTCGCCGCGGTGGGCTGGCATATCGCGCAAGCCGCGCGTATAGGCCCCGGCCTTGTAGCCGACGATCTGATAAGGGACTGACATGAGCGAAGCTGCGCTGATCGAGCGCATCGCCGCACGCGGCGATGGCGTGACCGCCGACGGCCGCCATGTCATGGGCGGCGTCCCGGGCGACCGCGTGCGCGACGACGGGATCATCATCCCGGGCCCGAACCGTACCGAACCCGTGTGCCGGCATTTCGGCAAATGCGGCGGCTGCCAGTTGCAGCATGTCGCCGAGCCTGCGCTCGCCGATTTTGTGCGTGACCGCGTGGTTGGCGGGCTGGAGGGACAGGATGTCGCCTTTGGCGAGGTCCTGCCCGCTGTCCTGTCGCCGCCGCAAAGCCGCCGGCGCGCCGCGTTGACCGCGCTCCGCACGGGCAAGCAGGTCGCGATTGGGTTCAACGCCGCGCAGAGCAACCAGATCGTCGATATGCGGATGTGTCCGCTGTTGCTGCCCGAACTCTTCGCGCTGATCGAACCCGTGCGCGAACTGCTGGTGACGATCGCGCAGCCGCGCCGCCCGGTGAAGGTCAAGCTGCAGATGCTCGACCAAGGTGTCGAACTGATCCTGGAAGGCGTGAAGGCCGAAGGGCTCGACGCGGCGATGGCGCTGCAGGATTTTGCGGGCGCGCATCGACTGGCGCGCTTTGCGATCGATCAGGGCGACGGGCTGGAAATCCTCTGGCAGCCCGAGCCGCCGACGATGCGCTTTGGCGATGTCACGGTCGAGGTGCCGCCCTTTGCCTTTTTGCAGCCGACGGCGACCGGGCAGGCGGCATTGACCGACGCGGTAAAGAAGGCAATCGGGGACGCCGGGGCAGTCGCGGACCTCTTCGCAGGCGTCGGCACCTTTGCCTTGTCGGTACAGGCCGGACGCAAAGTCTATGCTGCCGAAGGTGCGCGCGATGCAGTTGCGGCGCTGGCGGGCGCCGCGAACCGCGCCCGTGCGCTCGTCGCGACCGAACATCGCGACCTGTTTCGCCGTCCGCTCGTACCCGCCGAGCTCAATCGCTTCGGTGCGGTCATCCTCGACCCACCGCGCGCGGGCGCGGAGGAGCAGGTGAAGCAGCTCGCGGGTTCGACAACCCCGGCGATCGCCTATGTCAGTTGCAATCCCGCAAGCTTCGCGCGGGACGCGAAGATGCTGGTCGAGGGCGGCTATAGCCTCGACTGGGTGCAGCCCGTCGGCCAGTTCCGCTGGTCAACCCATGTGGAACTGGCCGCGCGATTTTCACGCTAGATCAGTGCAGCACAAAGCCCATGAAGGCGTGAAGGCACAGCGCGAGGAGCGCGAGGCTGGCGAGCGCGAACACGGCGAAACGCCATAGCACGCGGTTGACGGTGACCTGGATCAGGCTGTGGACGATGCGCAGGGCGACATAGGCCCATGCAATCTGCGCGTTGAGCCCGCCGCCCATGCCGCCGATCGCAAGCGCGAGCGCCACGGCGTAGAACACCGTCGGCTGTTCCATCAGATGGTTGTAGTTGTGCGCCTTCCACTGCACTTCCTGCGGCAGTACCTCGTCGAGCCCCTTGCCGGTGCCGCCGACCATCTTGGCAGCATCGATCTTCGCGCGGCTCATCGCCGGGATGCGCGTCGCGTACATCCACACCCACATGACCATCGACCAGAGCGCAAGCGTTGCGACAGGCCCCAAAATAGCGTTCGTTTCCATAATCTTTCCCCCTCAACCCAAAGTGGCGATCACGGCCAGCAACGACAATGCCAGCAGGCAGAAGGTCGACAGCCCGAAGATCGCAAAACGAATGGGCACACGGTTCACGCGCGCCTGCCACAGGCTGTGAACGATGCGCAAAATGACATAGGCCCACGCAAGCCCGCGCGTCAGGTCGGTGCTGCCGCCCGACAGGTGGAGGAAGACGATCACGGCATAGAAGAGCGTCGGCTGTTCCAGCAGGTGCGTATAATTGTGCGACTTCCAGTTCACCTGCGGCGGGAGGATGGTCTCGAGGTCGGCCCCGCGGCCGCCCGGCGGGGCGGCTTTCAGGTCGATGCCCGATTTGGCGAGCGCGGGAAAACGCGTCGCGGCGACCCAGCCGAGCATGATGAGTGTCCACAGCGCGAGGACCGCGCCGGGTGCGAGCAGGCTTTCAGGCATAGAGGCTCCCCCTTGTTTCGACCCGGGATGCTAGAGCGCATCGCCGACAATGCAACGCCAGACGTTCAGGCCTTGCCGGTCGCCAGTTCCGCGCGGATGACGGCCCCGTCGCCATCGACCCGCGGCGCGAAACCGAGGTCGCGCGGCGCCATCGCACCATATTTCACCGGCGGCTGCATCTCGTGAAAGGCGCCCACATCGGGGTGGGTACGGTGCCGGAAAAAGCCCGTTGCGACGAAATGCGGGTCTTCCCTGATGTCCTGAAGGTCGCGCGCCGCCATCGCCGGAATGTCGTTGTCGGCGAAGAGCGCAAGCCATTCGGCGCTCGTCTTTGCCGGCGTCTTGCGCGCGATCTCGCTGTAGATGATCGGCATATGCTGCCCCTTCGCCTTGGCGGCTTCATATTCGGGCGTTTCGAGCAGGTCTGCACTTCCGAGCAGCGCCATCAGCCGCGCGGTCGATTCGGGCGTATAGGGCACGATCGCGAGATAGCCGTCGCGGGTCGGGAAGGGCTGGCGCGTCGGGTCGAGCTGACGCGGATAGCCCGCGGGGCCGATCGGCGGGTCGAGCGCCGCGTCGCGCAGATGTTCGGTGAGCATGAAGGAGGAAAAACATTCGAACATCGGCACTTCGACATGCTGGCCTTCGCCGGTGCGCAGCTTGTGGATGAGCGCGGCGAGGATCGCCTGCGCACCGAACTGGCCCGCGACCTTGTCGGCGATAAGCGAGGGGAAATAGCGCGGGCGCGGGTCGCCGTCGACGCGCGGCAACAGGCTGGTAGTGCCGCTCGCGGCCTGGATGACGTCGTCATAGGCTTGCAGGTCGGCATAGGGTCCGTCCTGGGCAAAGCCGGTGCCGTGGACATAGATGATGTCGGGCTTCAGCGCCTTGCACGCGTCATAATCGAACCCGAGCCGCGCAATCGCCTTGCCGCGGACATTGTGGAAAAAGACATCGGCGCTCGCGACGAGGTCGCGCAAGACCGCCGCATCCTCGGGTTTCTTGAGGTCGAGCGCGATCGAGCGCTTGCCGCGGTTCACCGTCAGATGGATCGATCCCATCGTCGGGTCGGGAACGCCGCTGCCCAGATAGCGTGAAATGTCGCCGAGGCCGGGGGTTTCGACCTTGATCACCTCGGCGCCCAGATCGGCGAGCATCTGCGTCGCATAGGGACCGAAAATCACGGTCGTCAGATCGATAATGCGGATCCCCGACAGCATGGGCATGGCTTCTCCTCTTCCTCGGGGCGCAGGATAGAATGATTGCAAAGTAAAACGGAAGAGGCTTCCGCAACTTTCCCTAAGCGGCAGGTGCGGCGGTTTCGCTACTGCCATTTCCGGCAGCATAGGCGGCGGAGATCCGGCGATAGGATCGCGAGCCGAACGCCGCCAGCGTCAGGAGGACGCCGAGAAGGCCGGCGATGGTGAAGACGATCGCGATCCCGCGTTCGGGGCCGCGGCCGTACCAGTCGCCGATCGCATCGGCGCCCGCGCCGTCGGTCATCAGCGGCACGAAAATGAACTGGGTGAGCGGCGCGATGAGGAAGGCGGTGAGCGGCGAGGCCGCTTGCTCGACCGACTGGGCAAAACCGAAGACACGGCCCTGCCGCTCGAAGGGGACGACTTTCTGCAACGCCGTCTGTTCGGCCGCCTCGGCATAGGGGCCGAGGAACATCCAGATGAAACAGCCGATCGCCAGCAACGGGATCGACGACTGGATCGTGAAGACCGCGGCGACCATCCATTCAACTAGGCACACGAGGAGCAGCGTGCGGATCGGGTTCTTGCCGAGCCCAGTCCGTGAGATCACGACGCCGCTGAGGATGAAGGCGCACGACAGGACGGCCCACAGCAGGCCCCATTGCTCGACCTTCATCAACGACAGGCCATAGGCATCCATCAACGCCATGAAGACCCCGCCGAGCAGGTTGTTGAAGCAGGAGAAGAGGATCAGCGCGAGGAGGCCAGGGATGCCGAGCACGACGCGCAGCGTTCCGGCGAGGTCGATGCGGCGCGGCGCATCATGCGCCTCATCGTCGCGCGGCTCGTCGACATGGACGAAGAGGAGATGAATAATGGCGACGAGCGAAAAGGCGACCGCGAAGGCGAGCGTTGCGACCATCCCGCCCCATGCGACGAGAAAGCCGCTGATCGCCGAGGTGGTGAGGAAGCCGATGCCGCTGACCATCCCGACGAGGCCGTTCGCCTTGTCGCGGCGATCCTCGGGCACCAGCAGCGTCACCAGCGTGGGCAGCGCGATCATGCGAATGTTGCCGACGATCACCGCGAACATCGAGACGAGGATGAACAGCCAGAGCGTGACGCTCGACACTTCGGCAGCGCGAATGGCGGGGTCGAGCGCATAGCCAGCGAAGGCGATCGCGTAGAGGATCAGCGAGGCGATGCTCGACACCAGCATCATGTTGCGCTTGCCATGATGGTCGACGAGGCTGCCGAACCAGATGCCGAGCGCGGCGGTGAGCACCAGATAGATGCCCGCAATCATCCCCGTCGCGAACACCGACTGGGTTTCGAGAAAGGTCCAGAAGGTCAGCGCAAACCACACCGTGAAGTTGGTGATGTTGGCCACCAGATTGTTGGCGAGGAGATGATGGAAGGGCTGCATGGGCGGCGCAATCTAGCAGCGCCTCCGGATCAGGCCATTCGAAAATTTGTTCGGCTGGTCAGCGACCTAGATCGTTCCGGCCAACGCCGCCAAGGCACGCAGCCGCTCATCGTTGCGGCGGTAGAATGTCCATTGCTTGATGCGCTTTGCGGTCACCAGATCGCTGCCCTGCAGAACGCGCATATGCTCGCTGAGCGTCGATGCATTGATGCCGAGCTTTTCCGCGATCGATTGCCCGCAGACCCCATCGTCGACCAGATCGCCGTCGCGTTGCGGTGGAAAATGCGCAGCGGGGTCTTTCAGCCAGGCAAGTATCTGGAGGCGGCGTTCATTCCCCAGCGCGCGGAAGAGGTCGGCATCAGTCATATTGTTAATTTGCCAACTAACGAACTATATGTCAACGCGGCACGACCAATCGAACGGAGTCACGCCATGTCCTTGCTGCCCTTTTCCACTGTCGACGTGTTCACCCACACGCGGTTCGGCGGGAATCCGCTGGCCGTCGTGATCGGCGGCGAAGGCCTGTCCGATGCGGTGATGCAGGCCGTCGCGGCGGAGTTCAACCTGAGCGAGACGACCTTCGTCCTCCCGCCCGCCGATCCGAGACACACGGCGCGCGTGCGCATCTTCAACCGCACCGAGGAAATGGCGTTCGCCGGGCATCCGATGGTCGGAACCGCATTCGTCCTTGCCGCCGCCGACGCCGATCTTGCGACGGCGACGTTCGAGGTCCCCGCCGGGATCGTAGATGTCGAGGTCGAACGGGATGCGGGCGGGGTACCTGTCGGGGCCAGAGTCGCGGCGCCCCAGCCGCTCAGCCTTGGCGAAACTGTGGCGCCCGAGGTCGTCGCGAGGATGTTGCGGCTGGCTCCGGACGATATCCTCACGACGGCGCATCTCCCGATTCTTGCGTCGGTCGGCAACCCCTATGTCATTGCCGAGCTGGACGAGGCGGCGCTGCCGCGATGCGACCCCGATCTGGCGGCCTTTCGCGATACGCTCGCGGAGCACCCGCAATTCGGCACGCGCCTGTCGGTCCATGTCTATAGTAAGCAGGGCCGAACGCTCCACGCGCGCATGTTCGCTCCGCTTGCCGGAACGTGGGAAGATCCCGCAACCGGAAGCGCGAACGCACCGCTCGCCGGCCTGCTCCTGTCGCTCGAACCCGCTACCGACGAGGCTCGGTTCGAAATCCATCAGGGCATCGAAATGGGGAGGCCCAGCCTGCTCGAGGTCACCGCGCGCCGGACGCAGGACGGTGTCCGGGCGACACTTCGTGGAAACTGCGTTCCGGTGATGAGGGGCGAGATCGACTACGGGTGAGACTACCGGGCTTGGCGGCGCCTCTGATCGTGTCGTATTTCGAGCTGTATGAAGAAGGGGCTGGTCGCATCGCTGCGCCAGCCCCTTGCTTGTTGGTTGGAAGCGTTCCCGTTCAGAACAGCTTGGTCACCGTCGCGCTGCGGCGCTCGGGTTCGGCTTCGCTGCCGGTATAGAGGCTTGCCATCGGCTCATCGCTGACGACATGCGTCTCGTCGGCGCCGAAGCCGTTGAACTTCGTCCGCATCGCGCAGCCATAGGCGCCGAGCATGCCGATTTCGATGAAATCGCCGGCCTTGATGTCGGCGGGCAGGAAGAACGGCCCCGCCATATGGTCGAGATCGTCGCAGGTCGGGCCATAGAAGCTGAACGGCACCATCTCGGCTTCGCTGTCGGTGTCGCGCAGCAGCGAGACGGGAAAACGCCAGCCGACATGCGCGGCATCGAACAGCGCGCCGTACGCACCGTCGTTGATGTACAGCTCCTCGCCGCGGCGCTTTTCGACGCGCACGATCAGCGAGCTATACTCCGCCGACAGCGCGCGGCCCGGCTCGCACCAGAGTTCCGCCGAGTAGCTGATCGGCAAGCTTTCGAAGCTGCGATGGATCGTCTCGAAATAGGCGTCGAGCGGCGGGGGCTCCATGCCCGGGTAGGACGACGGGAAACCGCCGCCGACATCGATGATGTCGACCGTGACCGATGCCGCGACGATCGCCGCACGGACGCGTTCCATCGCCTGCGCATAAGCATGCGGCGTCATCGCCTGGCTGCCGACGTGGAAGCAGATGCCGAGCGCATCGGCGGCCTGACGGGTCGCCATCAGCAGTTCGACGACTTCATCGGCCTCTGCGCCGAACTTGGCGGCGAGGCTGAGCTTCGAATGATCGGACGACACGCGCAGGCGCACGAGCAGGTTCAGATCCTGCGCGCCTTCGGTTGCACGGACGATCTTCTCGAGCTCGTCCATCGTGTCGAGCGAGAAGGTGCGCACGCCATGCTTCCAATAGGCTTCGGAAATCGCTTCCTCGGCCTTTACCGGATGCATGAAACAGAGCGTCGCGTCGGGAAGCGTGCGCGCAGCGAGCCGCACCTCGGCGATCGAGGCGACGTCATAATGCGTGACACCCGAATCCCACAGCACGCGCAACAGGTCGGGCGACGGATTCGCCTTGACCGCGTACATGGTCGTGCCGGGAAATCGCTCGATGAAGAAACGCGCTGCGCGCCGCGCGGCGTGCGGGCGGACAAGCGTAACAGGTTCGACCGGCGAAAGTGCCTGAATCAGCCCGTGGGCGCTATGATGCTGGTGCAACTCAAGGGACCCCCAAAAATAACGTTCAACACAAAGGCTGCCTTGCGGTTATTGGAAGTCCCCCTGGGGCAGCGGAGGGCGATATATGCAGGGGGGTCCCCCCTGTAAAGACCCTATCGCGCAATTTTGTAATAAGGCGGTAACACTGGGGGCGAACCGGGGCGAACGTACGCCGAGCGGGGCAAAAGCGAGACAAGAACCCGCGGCGGCGCTAGAGGTGAACGTTCATCGAGCCCGAAAGGATATGCGCGCATGGTCTCCCGTTCCGAGGTCAATCACAACTTCACCGACGCGGAACTGGACGAGCTGCGCGGCTTCGGCACCGTCGAATCGCACAAGGCCGGCGACCTGCTGGTCGCGGAAGGGGCGATGGCGCCCGATTGCATCGTCACCTTGTCGGGGCACACCGATATCTTCGCGTCGACCGACGAAGGACGCAAACGCGTCGGCTGGATGGAGCACGGCCAGTTCGCAGGCGATCTGTCGGTGCTGACCGGGCAGCGCCACCTGTCGCGCGTCGAAATGGGCGCCGACGGCGAGATTCTCCGCATCGCGCACCCCGACTTCCAGCGGCTGATCGCGGGCAATTCGCATTATTCGGACATCTTCGTTCGCGTCCTGTCGGCGCGGCGCGAGTTCAGCAATCATCGCGGCTTTGCGGTGACGATCGTCATCGGCGCCGCGATGGATCGCAGCGTCTATGCGCTGCGCGACCTGTTGATGAAGCATGGTGTCGCGCATCGCTGGTTCGATCCGGCAGACGGCCCTGTCGCAGCGCATCTGATGGCCGAACGCGGATTGACGAGCGAGCAGCTCCCCGCGGTCATATTGGGCGCGGCCGATGTGCTGGTCCAGCCGACGCCCGAACAGCTTGCGGCGGGGCTCGGGCTCGACCTGCTCCCCGACGGCGCGACCGCCGATGTGCTCGTCGTCGGCAGCGGCCCCGGCGGACTGGCGGCGGCGGTCTATGCCGCATCGGAGGGGCTGACGGTGATCGCGCTCGATTCGCTGGCGCCCGGCGGACAGGCGGGTACTTCGTCGAAGATCGAGAATTACCTCGGTTTCCCGACCGGTATTTCGGGCAACGAGCTCGCGCGGCGTGCGACAGTGCAGGCGCAGAAATTCGGCGCGCGGATCGTTGCGCCCGTGCGTGCGGCTTCGATCGGCCGCGACGGTGACGACGCCTATTGCCTTCACCTCGCCGACGGGCGCAAGCTGCGCAGCCGCGCGGTCGTCGTCGCCAGCGGCGCGCAATATCAGCGCCTGCCGATCGACGGCATCGAATCCTATGAAGGGCGCGGGATCTATTATGGGGCGACACCGATGGAGGCCCAGCTGTGCGGCGACGCCGAGGTCACCGTCGTCGGGTCGGGCAATTCGGCAGGGCAGGGCGCGATCTATCTGGCGAGCGTCGCGAAGAAGGTTCATGTTATTTTCCGCCGGTCGAGCCTGCGCGAAACCATGTCCGAATATCTGGTCAAACGGCTCGAAGAGCATCCGAACATCGAAATCATCGGGTCGACCGACGTCGTCGCGCTGCGCGGCGAGGACCGGCTCGAGGGCCTGACCTACCGCTGCCGCGAGACCGGCGCAGAAGATCACTGCGATTGCGGCTTCCTGTTCCTCTTCCTTGGTGCCAGCCCCAACACGACGTGGCTGCCGAGGGAAATGGTGTGCGACGAGCGCGGCTTCGTGAAGACCGGCGCCGACATCGCGCCGCTCGAACTCGTCAAGGCGGGCTGGTCGCTCGACCGTATGCCGAGCCGGTACGAGACGAGCTGGCCGCGGATCTACGCAATCGGCGACGTGCGCAAGGGATCGGTCAAGCGCGTCGCCTCGTCGGTCGGCGAAGGATCGGTGGTGGTCAGCGATATCCATCAGGCGCTGGCGGAGATCGCGCCGCCCGCCGGTTGACCTTGCTCCGTTCTGGACGATAAGCTCCTGTCGTTGAAACGAAAAAAGGGGGCATCGATGGTCCTTGCAGCTTTTGCAATCATGTTGGCAGCGCAGGGATCGAGTGAGCCGCTGCCCGCAAAAACCGATATCAGGAACGATTTCTCGACCGTCATCTGCCCGGGCGAGGCCGCCGCGCGCGAGATGCTGGGCAGTTATTACGGCGTTCAGCCGGCGCCGCAGAACCACACGATCGAT
The DNA here is from genome assembly GCF_052871675.1 of Sphingopyxis sp. LARHCG72. Taxonomy (NCBI): domain Bacteria; kingdom Pseudomonadati; phylum Pseudomonadota; class Alphaproteobacteria; order Sphingomonadales; family Sphingopyxidaceae; genus Sphingopyxis; species Sphingopyxis sp. LARHCG72. Next base: position 126,958 of record NZ_JBIXJU010000005.1, read on the forward strand.
ACAACCCTGTTCTTCAAGGGGCTCGCCGCGACGGGCTGTTCGCAGAGCAGCCCGGACGCCAAATCGACCATCACGATCCAGCAGGTGATCGCGCGGCGGACGTTGCCGCTTGCGGGGGGCAGAGAGACGCATCTGGTCTATCGCGGCGTCAATGCGAGCGGTGTGCGCGTCATCGGGATCGTCGATGAAACTGGCAACGACAAGCATCCGCGAACCGATTATGAGCGCTGGCTGTCGGAGTTCATTCCCGGCGGTGTGCTCGATTATGACCCGGTCGGGATGGGAATGCTCTATCAGTGCCCGTCGATCGACGGTGCGCGCGCTGCGGTGAAGGCGATCCCGTACAAGGGCAATGATTCCATCCGCAATGCGGCTTTCGCCAAGGCGCGGACCGCCAACGGCTGCCGCCAGGCCGCTGCCGGACGCTACAAGATTGCCGCGCGCCACGAAGAGCGCACGATATCATGCGGGTTCGAGTGCGAAGATGTCTGGAATGCGCTGGCGGCGACCGATCAACGCGGCCGCCCGGTCGCGCTGATCTTCAACGGTTCGCATTTCTGACCCGCGTTAGCGGGGCCGTGTCTCGACGGTTAAGCCGACTTTTCTGGACTCTTCGAATCCTTCACTCTCGAACGACTGCAGGTTGCGGTGCATGACGAAGGTGCCCGAATAGTCGTCGATTGCCCAGCGGCCCTCGACCTGCTTCCCGTCGCTGCTCAGCACGCCGTCGTAGCTCACCGAATGGCCATAGGCCCCGTCGCCGTCATAATATTTGTGAAAGTCTACCGCAGCGCCTTTTCGCGTGCCGCGAATGTCGGCGCGTTCGTCCCCGTCGATCAATTCGGAGGCTTCTGTCGTCGTGCCCGACAACGAACCTGCGTTGTCGTTAATCGTCGCGACAAATCCCGTCGGATGAATCCAGGGTTCGGGATACCAATATTGTCCCGTCCAAAGTCCGGTCATGTCCAGGGGATCCGGCATCGCCTGTATCAGCCCAACCGCGTCTTGAAATCCTCGTAACCGAATTCGCGGATCAGCTTCAGTTCGTCGGTCTCGCTGTCCCACAGCCAGATCGACGGGAGCGGCACGCCGTTGAAGGTGTTCGTCTTCACCATCGAATAATGCGCCTGATCGAGGAAGGCGAAGCGCTGGCCGATGCGCGCGCCGCCGGGCAGGCGATAGTCGCCGATGACGTCGCCGGCGAGGCACGAAGGGCCGCCGAGCCGCGTCGGCATACCGTCGCTGCCTTCGCCCAGCATCGCGGGGCGATAGGGCGCCTCGATCACGTCGGGCATATGGCAGGTCGCCGAAATATCGGTGATCCCGATCGGCATGCCGTTGTCGAACAGGTCGAGGACCTCGCCGACGAGGATGCCGGCGTCGAGCGCGATCGCCTCGCCAGGCTCGATCATCACGTCGCAGTCGGTCGCGGCGCGCACCTGCTTCAGGAAGGCGATCAGGTCGTCGACCTGATAATCGGCGCGGGTGACATGATGACCGCCGCCGAAATTGATCCACTTGAGCTGGCTGAAAAAGGGGCGCAGCATCGGCTGCACCGCGTTCCAGGTGCGCTCGAGCGGCGGGAAATCCTGCTCGCACAGGCTGTGCATATGGACGCCGTCGACGCCCTCCATATGTTCGGGCAGCAACTGGCTGATCGGAAAGCCAAGACGGCTGCACGGCGCGGCAGGGTCGTATTTCGCGACCTCGCCCTCGCTGTGCATCGGGTTGATGCGCAGGCCGACGTCGAAGCTTTCGCCGCGCTCGCGCAGCTCGTCTAGAAGCAGACGGAAACGCGCGATCTGCCCCGGCGAGTTGAATATGAGGTGATCCGACAGCGCCGCGATCTCGGGCAGGTCGGCTTCCTTGTAGCCCGCACAATAGGTCGCGACTTCGCCGCCATATTCGCTGCGGCCGAGCTTCGCCTCATAAAGCCCCGAAGCGCAGACACCGTCGAGATATCCGGCGACCGTCGGCCCCAACGACCACATCGAGAAAGCTTTTAGCGCGGCGAGCACGCGCGCGCCGGATGCGTCGCCGATATGGCGCAGCAGCGCGAGGTTGGCGCGCACTTTCGCGGCGTCGACGACGAAGGCGGGCGAGGGGACGCGGCTCAGGTCGAAGCGGGCAAAGGCTCCGGGGTCGCCGGCACGGGTTTCCATGTCGCTGTAAAATCCTGTCAGACCGTAATCGGTCCCTTGAAGATGAAGAACGCTCCCGCCGCAATCAGACCGAAGCCGACGAGATGATTCACCGTCAGCTTCTCACCGAGCCAGAAGACCGCGAACCCGGCGAATATGACCAGTGTGATGACTTCCTGCAAGGTCTTGAGTTCGGCAGCGCTGTAAACGCCATAGCCGATACGGTTCGCGGGGATGACGAGGCAATATTCGAAAAAGGCGATTCCCCACGCGATCAGCACCGCGAGCCAGATCGGCCGCGATACCGCGCCGAGTTGCCCGTACCAGGCAAAGGTCATGAAGATGTTCGAGACGAATAGCAGCCCGATCGGCGCAAGATAGGTGGTCATTTCTTGTCTTTCGTCAGCGGCAGCACGTCCTGAAGAAGCGCGGCGAAGAAATGCCCCGGCTCCTCGACCATCGGCATATGCGCCGAATGTTCGAGCCAGACGAGCTTCTTCGAGGGCGCTTTGACCTGTGCGAACCAGTCGGCCGCGACCGGCGATGGTACGGTATAATCATGCCGTCCGAGCAGGAAAACGATCGGGACGTCCATCGTCTTCACCGGCTTGAAACTGACACCGGCAAGCCGCGGCCACAAGGTCATCACCGAAAAGAGACTGCCTTTGCCCCAGGCCTGCCGGTCGGCCTCGCTATATTCGGGCGAGAGGCGCGGGGTCTGGAAATAGAGATCGAGGTCGGGTTTGGCGTACATGAGCGAGCCGTAGGGAATCGCATATTTGCGCCAGCCGTCGGCCTTGGCGATCGTGAAATCGACGTCCGGATAGGGGGCGAGCGCATCGATTGCGGTCACAGCCTCCTTGTTCCCGGCCGCCACGGCCTTCGCGCGCGTCCACGCCATACCGGCCTTTTCGCCTTCGCGAAAATCGATGCCCTGACCGACGCCGACATAGGCATAGAGGAGGTCGGGTCGCTTGATCGCGACCGACAGGCCGACGATCGAGCCCCAGCTGTGGCCCATCAGCACGACCTTGCGTTTGCCGTACCGCTCTTGCAGCAGCTCGATCAGCTCGATAGCATCGTCGCGGTAGCGATCGGGGGTCATCGTCGGGGCAAGTGCCGCTGGATTGTTGAGCGGGTACGAGCGCCCGGCACCGCGCTGGTCGTACTGGACCACGGTGAACACGTCCTCCCACGGGCGCTGGAAAGCCCATGCGAAGGGCATTTCGACCGCGCCGGGACCGCCGTGGACAAAGATCAGGATCGGATTGTCGCGGTCGGAGCCGCGGACATTCACGATCTGCCGCGCGCCGCCGAGCGTGACTTCGAACGTCTCCTGTACCCCGTTCGGCGTGACGATCTTGCCGATGTCGGCAACGATCGCGCGTGCAGGTGCATAGGCGTCATCGGGTTGTGCGAACGCGGGAGTGGCGAGAGCGGCAAGCAGCGCAAAGGCCGCGATACGGAACGTCATGAAAACACCCTTTCGTCATTTCCGCGAACGCGGGGACCCGGTTCTGCCGTCGCTACCGGGTTCCCGCTTTCGCAGGAATGACGAAAAAGGGAATGGACTCAGAAATCCAGCGGCGCATCCAGTTCCTTCACCTGCCAGGGCAGGCCATGGTTGTTCAGCATGTCCATGAAGGGATCGGGATCCATCTGCTCCATGTTGAACACGCCGTCACCGCTCCACGTGCCGGTGACCATCATCGCGGCGCCGATCATCGCGGGAACGCCGGTGGTGTAGCTCACCGCCTGGTTGCCGGTTTCGGCAAAGGCCTCTTCGTGATCGCAGATATTGCAGAGGTAGAGCGTCTTTTCCTTGCCGTCCTTGCCGAGGCCGGTCGCAATCACGCCGATGTTGGTCTTGCCCTTGGTCGTCTCGCCGAGGCTCGACGGTTCGGGCAGAACGGCCTTCAGGAACTGGAGCGGGACGATCTCGCGGCCTTCGTAGATGACCGGGTCGATACGCGTCATGCCGACATTCTGCAGCACGGTGAGGTGCGTGATATACGCCTCGCCAAAGGTCATCCAGAAACGGATGCGCTTGATTTCAGGCAGGTGCGTCTTCAGGCTTTCGATCTCCTCATGATACATGAGGTACATCGTCTTCTCGCCGACCGCTTCGAAGTCGAACTTCTGCTTCACCGACATCGGCGGGGTTTCGACCCAGTCGCCATTTTCCCAGTGACGCGCGACCGCGGTCACTTCGCGAATGTTGATTTCGGGGTTGAAGTTGGTCGCGAAATGCTGGCCATGATCGCCGCCGTTGCAGTCGAGAATGTCGAGCGTGTCGATGCGGTCGAAATGGTGCTTCTTCAGCCAGGTCGTGAACACGCTGGTCACGCCGGGGTCGAAGCCCGAGCCGAGCAGGGCCATTAGCCCTGCGTCCTTGAAGCGGTCCTGATACGCCCACTGCCAGTGATATTCGAATTTCGCCTCGTCGCGCGGTTCGTAGTTGGCGGTGTCCATATAATGCGCGCCGGTCGACAGGCACGCCTCCATGATCGTGAGGTCCTGATAGGGGAGCGCAAGGTTCACGACATGCGTCGCGCCGATCGAGCGGATCAGCGCCGCGGTCGCGTCGATATGGTCGGCGTCGACCTCTGCGGTCTGGATCGTGACCCCGGTACGTTCCTTAACCGATTCGGCGATCGCGTCGCATTTGAACTTGCGGCGGCTCGCCAGCGTGATGTCGGGAAAAATGTCGGGGTTCATCGCCATCTTGTGCACCGCGACCGAACCGACGCCGCCTGCGCCGATCACCAGAACCTTGCTCATGAAAAATCTCCTGTCGCGGACCGTTGCCGCCTTGTCTTGTATGACCGGCCCTATAGGACGAAGCTATGACACAGCAAAGCCCCGATCCCCTGCTCGACCCGAACCGGGCGCCCACGCTTGCGGGCGTCGAACGCGCCGCCGCCAAGGTCGCCGAACTCCTGCCGCTGACGCCGCTGCTGCCGATGGACATCGGCGGCAAGACGATCTGGTGCAAGGCCGAATGCCTCCAGCCCGTTGGCGCTTTCAAGATTCGCGGGGCGTGGCACCGCCTGAGCGACTTGACGCCCGAACAAGCGGCGGCGGGCGTCGTCGGCGTATCGAGCGGCAACCATGCGCAGGGTGTCGCCTGGGCGGCGAAACGCCTCGGTATCCCCGCGACGATCGTCATGCCGAGCAACGCGCCGCAGATGAAGCTCGCGGCGACGCGCGCGCTCGGCGCCGAGGTCGTTCTCTATGACCGCGTCACCGAATCGCGCGATGCCGTCGCGGCAAAGCTGCTCGAAGAGCGCGGCGGGACGCTCGTCCATGCCTATGGCGACCCGTGGATCATCGAAGGGCAGGGCAGCGCCGGCATCGAGGCGCACGCGCAGCTCGCCGCGCGCGGGATTGCGGGACCGGACAAGATCGTCGCCTGTTGCGGCGGCGGCGGGCTTTCGGCGGGGCTTGCGCTGGCGTGCCCTTATGCCGAGGTCGTGGCGGTCGAGCCCGAGGGCTGGGACGATGTCACCCGTTCGCTCGAAGCGGGCGAAATTCTGTCGGTCGAAGACCTCGCCTTTCCCACCGAGTGCGACGCGCTTCAGACACCGCAGACCTGGCCGATCAATTTCGCGGTGCTGCAGGCGCGCGGCGTACGCGGGGTCGTGGTGACCCGCGACGAAGTGCGCCATGCGATGCGCGTGGCATTCGAAAAGCTGCACCTGATCGTCGAGCCCGGCGGGGCGGCGGCGCTTGCGGCGGTGCTCGCGGGCAAGGTCGAACTCGGCGATGCGACGCTCGTCACCCTGTCGGGAGGCAATGTCGACCCCAGGCATTATGCGGAAATTCTTGCCGAATGACGGGATATTTGTTTCCCTCGGCGCGTTGAAGCGGGGAAGGAGAGACATGATGAGGAAAACAGGCTTGATCATGGCCGGCGCGGCGGTGCTGGCTGTTCTGAGCGGATGCGAGAAGGCGGAAGCGCCTGCGCCCGCGCCGACCGACGCAACGACGACCGAAGTCCCGGTCGAAACCGTGCCGCCCGAGGGCGCCGAGGCGACCGATCCCGCCACCGCACCGCACCGCTTTGCAAGCTGGGCCGGCAAATGGACCGGGGTGGAGGGCATGTATGCGACGATCACGCCCGCCGAACCCGGCAAGTACAAGCTGGAGATGCAGTCGGACCTCGACACCAAGGGGAGCTATGACGGCGAAGACAGCGAGCATGGTATCAAGTTCAAGCGTGGCGCCGAGGAATTGAGTCTGCGCCGGGGCAGCGGCGACGAAACCGGCCTCAAATATCTCGCCGGTAAGAAGGAATGCCTGATCGTCAAACAGGGCGAAGGCTATTGCCGCGATTGAACCGCAACTTCGTCATTCCCGCGAGGGCAGGAATTCCGTTAGTCCCGTAGAGGTGGGAATGACGAGGGGGTAAAATGAACGCGATTGTTCGGGCTGACCGGATGGACCAGACTGCGCTCGTCGAAACGCTGGCGCAGGCGTTCCAGACCGATCCGGCGTTGTCATGGATCCTGCCCGACCCAGATCATCGTGCCCGCGCGCTCCGCAGCCTGTTTCGGACCCTCGTTCCCGCCGATATGCGCGCAGGGCTGGCGCTGCGCGCGACGGGCAACGAAGCGGCCGCGCTGTGGCGCGCGCCCGGACAGGCGCATAGCGGAACGCTCGAATTCCTTCGCACCGTCATCCCGCTCGTTGCGACCTTCGGCACCGCCCTGCCGCGCGGGTTGAAGGTGCAGGAGAGCATCGACGCGCATCGGCCGAAGGCGCGCTTCTGGTATCTCCACTATGTCGGCGTGCGCACCGCACATCAGGGCAAGGGTCATGGCGGGCGCATCATCCGCGCCCAAACCGCGGTCGCCGACGCCGAAGGGCTGCCCTGCTGGCTGGAGACGGCGACGCCGGCGAATGTCCCGCTCTACGAGCGGCTGGGCTTTGTCACGCAGGTCGAATGGGATGTAGCCGGCGGCGGGCCGCATTTCTGGGGTATGATGCGCCCGCCCGCCTGAACCGGCGTCAGGACGCCGGGCGCGTCGCGGTGAAGGAGAAGGCGACGTCGACGCCCGCCGCGATGGCGTCGGTTGCGGCCCATTCGCCCTGACCGACACCGAAGGATGTGCGGTCGATACGTGCGGTGCCAGCGACCCGCGCGCGGTCGCCGTCGATGCGCAGCGTGAAGCGTATCGTGGCCGGCTTGCTGACCCCGCGCAGGTCGAGCGTGCCGCGTGCTTCATACCGCTCGCCGCCGAGGTGCCGGATGTCGCGGGCGCTGAATACCGCGTTCGGCTGTGCCGGGACGTTGAAGAAATCGCTGCTTTTGAGCGAATCGTCGCGCTGCCCGTCGCCGGTGTCGGCGGATGCGAGGTCGACGGTCACGCGGATGGTCGATTTGGCGAGCTCGTCGGGGCTGAAACGGATGGCGGCGCGCCAGCGGCTGAACCTGCCGTTCACCGCCTCACCGTTCCAGCGTGCGGTGAAGCCAAGGCGGCCGCCCGACGCGACGGTCCAGTCCGCGAGCGGCTGCGCGGTCTCTTCGGGCGCCGTTTCGGTCGCTTCGGCTTCGGGCGTTTCCTCGACCTTCGGTGCAGGAACCGAAGGCGCGCCGGGCTGGGCGACGGGTGCTGCCAATTGCTTTTCTGCGACCCGCTGCGGCCGATCGGGATAGACGAGATTGCCCGCAGCGAAGGCCGCGCCGACCAGCGCCAGCGCCCCGATCGCAACACCGACCGCCTTGCCGCGCGCGAAGGGAAGCATCCGCTGGAGCTCGGGTTTGCCGAGCAGCCATTGGTGGCGCAGCGCGCCCGCGATGTGGAGCGCGAACAGCCCGATCGCGAGCCACGCCATCGCCCCATGGATGCTTTCGGCGGGTTCGTGCCAAGCACGGCCGACGGGCAGGTGGGGCCAGGGGATAATGCCGTAAAGCAAGGTCGGGACCTGCACCTTCGCCGTCGAAACGAGCAGCCAGCCGGTGATCGGGCCGAGGATCATCACGAGGTAGAAAAGCCAGTGAACGATATTCGCGAGCGCGCGCGTCCACGCCGGACCATCGGACGCGGGCGGGCGCGAGACAAACAGGCGAACTGCGAAGCGGGCGAGGCTGAGCAGCAGGATCGAGATGCCGATCGACTTGTGCAGCTGATAGCGCGCAAAGAGTTCAGGACTGTTATTGCCCTCGAGCGCCCATCCGAGCGCGATCTGGAATGCCAGCAGTAGCGCGATCAGCCAGTGAAGCGTGATGGCGGTATAGCTATAACGCTGTGCGGGCATGATAATCTTTCGCGACCGGGGAGGGATTCGGACCCCACCCTATCGCGTCGGCGCGATCTTGTCGAAGGAGTCGCGACTGCTCGGGTGCGTCAGATCAATGAAACGAGGAGCAGGATGATTGCCACCGGAATCACCACTGCGAGCCCCATGAGGCACCCGACACGCTCACGCTGGTTTTCCGGAACCCCAATACCTGCGTCGATGACGAGACCCAGCATCTCCAGCAGCTTGGCCAGCATCCGTGGAACTAATCGTCGAAGCCGACGAAACGCACCGCCTCTTCGACGCTCTTGCGGTTCGATACCACCGCATTCGCCGGGAAATCGGCGTCGGGCCAGCCCATCGCGACGCAGATCATGATGACCTGATCGTCGGGGATGCGCGCATGTTCGCGCACGACGGGGCTTTGCATGATGCCTTGGCTGTTGATGACGCAGCCCAGCCCGCGCGACCAGGCGGCGTTGACGAGCGCGTTGGTCACCGCGCCGCAGTCGAAGGGTGCGATGTCGCTGCCGAGCAGGACGCGGTCATAGGTCACGACGATGCTGACCGGCGCGTCGAACTGGCGGAAACCGCGGAGCACCCAGTCCTGCCGCGCGTCCTTGTCTTCGCGCGCGATTCCCATCGCACCGAAGAGTTGCTTGGCGATCTCGATCTGGCGGCCGCGATGGTCGTCGGCGATGCCGTCGAAGCGGCGGAATTCGCGGCTGTCGGGCTTGCCCGCGAGAATGCCGTCGGTGTTGCCCTGCCGGATCGCCGCGAGCGGATCGCCCGTGACGACCGAGAAGTTCCAGCACTGGTTGTTGAACGACGAGGGCGCGCGCATCGCGACCTCGATCACTTCGGCAACAAGGGCTTTCGGAACGGGCTTGTCGAGGAAGCCGCGGATCGAGCGGCGCCCGACAACGACTTCGTCATAACCGGCAGAGAGCGTCACGCGGCCTTCTGGAGCTGCAGTTCGAGGCGGTCCCAGATTTCGACCAGCGCCTGCGTCAGCTCGCGCATCATCGCCTCGTCATGCGCCGGGCCGGGCGTGAAGCGCAGGCGTTCGGTGCCGCGCGGCACGGTCGGGAAATTGATCGGCTGCACATAGACGCCATATTCGGCGAGCAATATGTCGCTGATCTTCTTCGCGCGCACCGGATCGCCGACCATCAGCGGAACGATGTGCGTCGTCGAATCCATCACCGGCAAGCCCGCATCGCGGAAGCATTGCTTGAGGTAGGCCGCAGCCTCCTGCTGCGCGTCGCGTTCGACGCTCGACGCCTTCAGGTGCCGCACGCTCGCGAGCACGCCCGCAACGAGCACCGGCGACAGGCTGGTCGTGAAGATGAAGCCGGGCGCATAGCTGCGGATCACGTCGATGATATTCTTGTCGGCCGCGATATAGCCGCCCATCACGCCGAACGCCTTGCCGAGCGTGCCTTCGATGATGGTGATGCGGCTTGCGGCTTCGTCGCGATCGCTGATGCCGCCACCGCGCGGGCCGTACATGCCGACGGCATGGACTTCGTCGCAATAGGTCAGCGCGTTATATTTGTCGGCAAGGTCGCAGATCGCGTGGATCGGGGCGACGTCGCCGTCCATCGAATAGACGCTTTCGAACGCGATCAGCTTGGCCGCTTCCGGATCGTCGGCGGCCAGCAGTTCTTCGAGATGTTCGAGGTCGTTGTGGCGCCACACGCGCTTTTCGCAGCCCGAATTGCGAATGCCCGCGATCATCGAGGCGTGGTTCAATTCGTCCGAATAGATGATGCAGTTCGGCAGCAGCTTGCCGAGCGTGCCGAGCGTCGCCTCGTTCGAGATATAGCCCGAGGTGAAGAGCAGCGCGCCTTCCTTGCCGTGCAGGTCGGCGAGTTCATGTTCGAGGTCGACATGGTAGTGGGTGTTGCCGCCGATATTGCGCGTGCCGCCCGATCCCGCGCCGACGTCGTGCAGCGCCTCTTCCATCGCCGCGATGACCTTGGGATGCTGGCCCATTGCGAGATAGTCGTTCGAGCACCACACGGTAATCGGCTTCGGCCCGTTGTGGCCGGCGAAGCAGCGTGCGTTGGGAAAAGCGCCCTTGTTGCGCAAGATGTCGATGAAGACGCGGTAGCGTCCTTCTTCGTGCAGCCGGTCGATCGCGCGTGCAAAAATATCGTTATAGTTCACGTTTCAGCCCCGCAGTCAGGTGCCAGTCCAGGCTCTTGAGCCGCTCCCTCCGGCGGCTATTAACATGCGGGCCAATAACGCCGAATCCGGCCGAAATCCAGTGCGAACGATTCGCAGCTATAGGGCAAATTGTCCTACCGGCTGGCGCTGTACGGGGGCATTGTGATCGTCCGCACCGCGCCGTCGACGCGTCGCGTGCAGGGGAGAAACCGAACTCCAGAGGAAGGAATAATCGATATGCGCCTCGCCACAACAGTCATCCTGACGATCACCGCGGGGGTCGCTGCGTCAACCGCTGCGCCGGCGTTGACGCCCGCGCCGTTCGAGGGGGCGTGGATGTCCTGCGACACCTATCAGGGCGCGGAGATCTGCGAATATACGATGCTTGCCCAGCGCGGGAACCGGGTGTGCGGGGTCCAGCGCTATTTCGCGACCAACGCCTATTACGAACAGCGCTTCGTTGGCACGGCGAAAGCGAATGTCACGCAGATCGAGAAGATTTGCGGGGAGCCGGGGTCGGAAACCGACACCTATTGCAGCGGGCGTGCGCCCGAGGGTGCCGAAAAAGTGGGCTGGCAAGCCACGAACCGGAAACTGGGCCTGTGCAACGGAAGGCTGTTCGGCAGCCGCGATTTGCACCCCTGCGCGGGGGCAAGCCGGCTCGTCGGGATGCCGAAGGTCGCCGATCCGGGTGAGCAGGGACCCGAACCCGGAGAGCGCGCCTGGATGGCAGCGTGCGCCGCCGGCAACGAATAGGCGCGGCTAGATGGTCTCGATCGCGCCGATACCGTAAGGCGCGAGCGCGGCGAGCGAGGGCGGCGGGCGGTCTTCGCTGCGCGTGAACACCGCGATGCCGGGCGTCGCGGTTTCGGGCCAGCGCTGGCCGTCGGTCAGGTGCGCGACGCGGCGGGCGATGCCCTCGGCGCCGTCGATCAACCGGACGCCGGGGCCGACAGCCGCCTGCAGTTCATCGTGCAAGAGCGGAAAGTGCGTGCAGGCGAGGACGATGACGTCGATCGCATCGCCTCCCGGCTGGTCGCGAAGACCCGCGACGGCGCGGGCGATGACGGCGGGATCGACGCTCTCTCCGCGCAGCTTTGCTTCGGCGCCGGTGACGAGGCCTGGGCTGCCATGGCGGAGCACGGTCTTGTCGCGCGCGAACCGCGCGCTCAGGTCGTCGACATAGGGCTGGCGCACCGTTGCTTCGGTTCCGAGCACGCCGATGACGCCCGTTTTCGTCATCTCCGCGGCGGGCTTGATCGCGGGGACGGTGCCCACGATCGGCACGTCGAGCGCGGCGCGGACGTGCGACAAGGCGATCGTCGACGCGGTGTTGCACGCGATTACCGCGAGGCGCGGCTGATATCGCTCGACGAGGCGGCCGAGCAGCGCCGGGACGCGCGCGGCGAGTTCCTCGTTGCTTTTCTTGCCATAAGGCAGACCCGCATAATCGGCAGCGTAGACGATGGGTGCGGTCGGCAGCAGCGCGCGCGTCGGTCCGAGGACGGTCAGCCCACCGAGGCCGCTGTCGAAGAAAAGGATCGGGGCATCGGGCGGCGGGGCGTGCATCGCGCCCGCCTAGCAGGCCGGAGCGACCGCTATCAAATCCATTTTGATACCCATCGCATCCGAATCCGTTGATTGCTGCCCGTAACATCGCCACATAGGCGGGGAACGAAGCGGGGATTGCCATGACGATATTTTACCTGGTCGCTGCCGGCTATCTTCTCGGCTCGATCCCCTTTGGTGTCATCCTGACACGGCTGTTCGGCGCGGGCGACCTGCGCCAGATCGGGTCGGGCAATATCGGCGCGACCAATGTCCTGCGCACGGGACGCAAGGGCCTCGCGGCGGCAACGCTGATCCTCGATGGCGCCAAGGGTGCGGTCGCGGTGCTGCTCGCGCGCTATTTTGCTCCCGAACTCGGCGATCACGCCGCGATGATCGCGGGCGCCGCCGCGATGATCGGCCACTGCTATCCCGTCTGGCTGAACTTCCGGGGCGGCAAGGGGGTTGCGACGCTGCTCGGCCTCGCGCTCGCGCTCGCCTGGCCGATCGGGCTGGTCTTTGCGGTCGTGTGGCTCGGCGCCGTGCTGCTGCTTCGCATCTCGTCGCTTGGCGGCATGTTGGGCGCAGTTTCGGCGCCCGTTGCCGCGCTCGCGCTCGGCTATCCGGTCTATGCCATCGGTCTCGCGGGGTTGGCGGTGATCGTGCTTTGGCGCCACCGCGAGAACATCGCGCGGCTGCGCGCCGGCACCGAGCCGCGCATCGGCGGAAAGAAAGACGGGGCGTGACCCACGCCGAGCGGCTGGCACGGCTGCGGCTGATCCGCACGCCGCATGTCGGACCGGTAAGCTGGCACCAGTTGATGCAACGCTTCGGATCGGGCGAAGCCGCGCTCGCCGCGCTGCCCGACCTCGTGCTGCGCGGCGGGGCAGGGAAGGCGCGCATCGCGCCCGCCGATATCGCCGAGCGCGAGTTCGATCGCGTAGCGAGCCTCGGCGCCCGCCATATCTTCGTCGACGAGGATGATTATTCGCCGCTGCTCCGCGAAGTCGAAGGCGCGCCGCCCGTGCTCGTCGTGCGCGGCGACGCGGCGATACTGCGGCGGCCGTGCGTCGCGATCGTCGGCGCGCGCAACGCCTCCGCCGTCGCGTGCCGCTTCGCGCGCCAGCTTGGCGCGGACCTTGCTGCACACGAGGTGACGGTGGTCAGCGGGCTGGCGCGGGGTGTCGATACCGCCGCGCATGTCGGTGCGCTCGGCGGAGCAACCGTCGGCGTCATTGCGAGCGGGATCGACATCGCCTTTCCACCCGAAAACGCGGCGCTGCAGGAAAAGATCGCCAGCGACCAGTTGCTGGTCGCCGAACAGCCGCCGGGCACCGAGCCGCTCGCGCGCCATTTCCCGTCGCGCAACCGGATCATCGCGGGACTGGCACACGGCACGGTGGTGATCGAGGCGGCACCCAGATCGGGCTCGCTGATCACCGCGCGCCGCGCGGGCGATTATGGACGCGAGGTGATGGCGGTGCCCGGCTCGCCGCTCGATCCGCGCGCGCAAGGATGCAACATGCTGATCCGCGAAGGCGCGACTCTGATCCAGACGGTCGACGACGTGCTCGAAGCGGTCGGGCCGATCGACGCCCGGATGGTGCGCGAACCCGCGCAGCGCTTCGCCGTCGCCGCGGCGCAGGCAGATGCGAGCGAGGGTGAGCGGCGGGCGCTGATCGACCTGCTCGGGCCGACGCCGGTCGCGGTCGACGAGTTGGTGCGCCAGTCGGGGCAGGCGGCAGCCGCCGTCCAGCTGGTGCTGCTCGAGCTTGAGCTTGCCGGTCGCGTCGAACGCCACGCCGGCGCGAAGATTTCACTCGTGTGATCGCTCGCACAGCGACCCAACCGCCGAAGATCTAACGCTTCATCGCGGTTCAGTCACGGTTCAGCGGCGACTCCGCAGTTTGATGATATTGCATCACATGGCGGGGAGTTCGACGATGCGAAGCCGGTTGCTCACGGGTGTCACGATGTTTGCGGTATTCGGTTCGGCTCCCGCGCCGATCCCGCTGGCGATGGCGCATTCGGTACCTGCGCCGGATCGGGGGTTCTGCCGGAACGCAGCGCCGCTGCCACAGCTCGCCCCCGAGGTTCGGACGCAGCCGCAACAGGCGAATGGCGGTATGAAAACGACCGGTCGCAGCAAGGGCGATCGTGAGGACCGGATGACCGCCGTCCCTGCACCGGCTCCTCCTCCTCCTCCGCCGCCGGTCTATTCCAGCGCCGACGACGCTGCCGAGGTTGTCGTAACCGGTTCGCGCATCCCGGCTCCGGGGACGGAAGCGCCATCTCCTGTCACGACGATCGATTCCGCCGATTATGCGGCCGAGCGTTCGGCCGAACCGGCGGTGCCAGACTCCCGCCTTCCGCCGCCCAGACCCTATCCCAGGCCGCAACCGCAGCCGCAATCGGGCATATTGACCGCGGGCGAGCATGACGATCTTCTCAACCCCGAACTTTACGCCTCCTACGTCAACCGCAACGGCGATCTGGGGCAGGAGGTCCGCAATCTGCCGCGTGTCGACACGACGCGCGTTGTGACGGTGAAGGTCAATGACCGCAGCGGGCAACCGATCCCCTTCGCCGACGTCATCGTAACCTGCAGCGACGGCAACAGCATTACCATGGCAACGCAGGCAGACGGCAGCGCGGTCTTCTTTCCCGGCGTCGACCGCCTGAGCGAACGGATCACCGTTTCCGCGCGGAAGGCGGGGCGGACCATCGCCGACGCGCGGCCCGTGTTCGTGAGCAACGCCGCGGGCGGACAACTTGTCGGCCTGACCGCCAGCCAGGCAGCGGCGAAGGCGACCAAGCTCGATCTGATGCTTGTCGTCGACACGACGGGCAGCATGGGCGACGAAATCAACTATCTTCAGGCCGAACTCCGCTCGATCATCGGCGCGATTACGGCTAAGCACCGCGATCTCGATATCCGGATCGGCTTCGTCTTCTATCGCGATCTCGGCGACGATTATGTCACGCGCACGGTCGCCTTCGACCGCGACATCGGTCGCGTACAGGGCGCGCTGGCGCGGCAGGAAGCAAATGGCGGCGGCGACTATCCCGAGGCGATGGATCAGGCGATGATCCGCGCGGTCGGGCAGGACTGGCGTCCCGATGCGGTGAAGTCGCTGCTGCTCGTCGCCGACGCGCCGCCGCACGACGACAAGTTCGCCCGAACCTGGGCTGCGGCCGAAGCCGCGCGCGCCAAGCGGATCCATATCACCCCGGTCGCCGCGTCGGGCGTCGCCGACAAGGCCGAATATGCGATGCGCGCGATGGCGGCGGCAACGCAGTCGCGCTATCTGTTCCTGACCGACGACAGCGGCGTGGGCAACCCGCACGCGCCGCCGGCGATCGACTGTTACCTGGTGACCAAGCTCGACGCGCTGGTCCGCCGTGTGATCGACAGCCAGATCAGCGGCCGCCGCATCGAGCCGGACGATAACGAGATCATCCGCAGCGTCGGCAAATATGACGCGGGCAAATGCATCCTGCCCGCCGACTTCAAATGGCAGGACGGCTGACGAAAAATCCGGCTTGACGGAATCAAGCTATCCCCGCCACCCTCGCGCGTACATGTGAGAGCCGGTGACGGGGATAGTTTTTTAATGCAATTGGTAATTGTGGAATCGCCTGCGAAGGCGAAGACGATCGAGAAGTATCTGGGGCGCGATTTCAAGGTGCTGGCGTCCTATGGTCACGTCCGCGACCTGCCGCCCAAGGACGGGTCGGTCGATCCCGACGACGGCTTTGCGATGCAGTGGCAGCTGTATCCCGACAAGACGAAGCGGATGAAGGAAATCCAGGACGCGGCAAAGAGTGCCGACCGCCTGATCCTCGCGACTGACCCTGATCGCGAGGGCGAGGCGATCAGCTGGCACGTGCAGGAATTGCTGCGCAGCAAAAAGGCGCTGCCCGCCGAGGTCGACCGCGTGACCTTCAACGCGATTACCAAGGATGCGGTGCTCACCGCGATGGCGCATCCGCGCGCGCTCGACGACGATCTGATCGACGCCTATCGCGCCCGCCGCGCGCTCGATTACCTCGTCGGTTTCACGCTGTCGCCGGTGCTGTGGCGCAAGCTACCCGGCGCCAAATCGGCGGGCCGTGTCCAGTCCGTGACGCTGCGCATGATCGTCGAACGCGAACGCGAAATCGAAGCCTTTGTTGCGCAGCAATATTGGTCGATCACGGGCCTTTTCGAAATGTCGGGAACGCCCTTCAAGGCGCGCCTTGCGCAGTGGCGCGGCGAGAAGGTCGAACGGCTGTCGATCACCAGCGAAGCCGATGCACGCGCGGCCGAAGCCGATGTGAAGGCAGGGCATTTCACCGTCGATGCGGTCGAAACCAAGCCGCTGACGCGCAATCCGCCGCCGCCCTTCACGACGTCGACCTTGCAACAGGAAGCCGCGCGCAAGCTCGGCTTCTCGGCCAGCCACACGATGCGCGTCGCACAGGGCCTCTATGAGGACGGCGCGATCACCTATATGCGTACCGACGGCGTGCAGATGGACGGTGCGGCGATCAGCGCCGCGCGCGCCGCGATCGCGAACCGCTATGACGGGGGCTATGTTCCCGACAAGCCGCGTATCTATCAGACCAAGGCGAAAAATGCGCAGGAAGCGCACGAAGCGATCCGTCCGACCGACTTTTCGAAGGACAAGGCGGGCAGCGGCGATCATGCGCGGCTTTACGAGCTGATCTGGAAGCGCGCGATGGCGAGCCAGATGGCCTCGGCGCGGTTGGAGCGGACGAGCATCGACCTCGCCGACGGCACCGGCAAGACGGTGATGCGGGCGACCGGACAGGTGATCAAATTCCCGGGCTTTCTCGCGCTGTACGACGAAGGCCGGGACGACAGCGGTGACGATGACGACGCGCGCCTGCTGCCCGCGATGGCGAAGGGCGATGCGCCCGCGAAGACGGGGGTCGAGGTCGAAAGCCACGAGACCCAGCCGCCGCCGCGCTATTCCGAAGCCAGCATGGTCAAGAAGATGGAAGAGCTGGGGATCGGGCGCCCGTCGACCTGGGCGGCGATCCTGCAGGTTCTGAAGGACCGCGCCTATGTGACGGTCGAAAAGAACCGCTTCATTCCCGAAGAGAGCGGGCGGCTCCTCACCGCCTTCCTCGAACGCTTTTTCGAACGCTATGTCGAATATGACTATACCGCGGGCCTCGAGGAAGAACTCGACGACGTCTCGGGCGGACGTGCGCAGTGGCAGGCGGTGCTCGAACGCTTCTGGCGCGACTTCAAGCCGCGCACTGGCGAGGTGATGGAACAGAAGCCGTCGGAGATCACCGCGGCGCTTGATGAATTCCTCGGCCCCTATCTCTTCCCCGACAAGGGCGACGGCAGCGACCCGCGCCTCTGCCCCAATTGCGGCACCGGGCGGCTCGCGCTGCGCGGCGGCAAGTTCGGGCCGTTTATCGCATGCAGCAACTATCCCGACTGCAAATTCACGCGTAAATTCGCGCAGCCGGGCGGCAACGGCGAAGCCGACACCGGGCCGGAGACGCTCGGCACCGACCCCGAATCCGGACTGGAAGTGACGAAGCGCAGCGGGCGTTTCGGTCCCTATATCCAGCTCGGCGATGGCAAGGAGGCGAAGCGTTCGTCGATCCCGCAGGACATCCCGGGTGAAGATTTCGATCTCGATTATGCGCTGCGGCTGCTCAGCCTGCCGCGCGAGGTCGGTGTGCATCCCGAAAGCGGCAAGCCGATCATGGCGGGGCTGGGGCGTTATGGCCCCTATCTGCTCCACGACGGCAAATATGCCAAGCTGACCGGCACCGCCGAAATCTTCGACATCGGCATGAACGCAGCGGTCGTGCGGATCGCCGAAGCGGCTGCCGGTGGCGGGCGCGGGCGCACCAAGGCCGAGCCGCTCAACACCTTCGGCCCGCATCCGACGAGCGGCGGCGAGATGAAGCTGATGGAGGGGCGCTTCGGCCCCTATGTGACCGACGGAACGACGAACGCGACGCTGCCGAAGAGCGCCGACCCGGCGACGCTCACGCTCGAAGAGGCGATTGCGCTGATCGACGCGCGCGCCGCGAAGGGCCCTGCGAAGGGCAAGAAGAAGGCCGCGCCGAAGAAGGCGGCGGCGAAGAAGCCCGTGGCGAAGAAGGCTCCGGCGAAGAAAAAGGCTGCAGCCGAGTAACGTTAACGCGCGGCGTTTGCGCCGCTGCAGAGCCGTGATAGGGTGGCGCATCGGGAGGTATTTCGATGCGCCATTTCTATGCCGTGATCCTGCTCACCATCCTGTCCGCGCTTTCCTTGCCCGCCGCAGCCCAGCCATCACGCTATCTGATTTCGGCCCAGCCGATGGCCGATACGCCGCCCGGAACGCAGGCTTGGCGCGTCCAGTACTGGACGATGAACGGCAGCGGCCAGCGTCTTGCCGTCACCGGCATCGTCGCCGCGCCAATGGAGGCGATTCCATCGCGGCCGCGCCGGGTCATCGCCTGGACCCACGGCGCATGGGGCGTAGCCGAAAAATGCGCGCCGTCGCTCAGCCCCGATTTCTTTCCTTACAGCGCGGGCATGAACGCCGTCCGCAGCGGCTATGTCGTCGTCGCGCCCGACTATATCGGCCTCGCGAGCCCGACGGTGCACCCGTTCCTTGTCGGGCATGATACCGCCAATGCGGTTCTCGATGCGGTTCGCGCCGCACGCGAGATACCCGGCGCGGCGGCAGGAAATGCCTTTGCCGTATGGGGGGAGTCGCAAGGCGGCCACGCCGCGTTGTGGACTGCGATCGCGGCTCGCGGTTACGCACCCGACCTGACCCTCGTCGGCACAGCCGCGGCCGCCCCGCCAACCGAGCTTGCTGCGAACCTCGCACAGGGAAGTGACAAGAATGCGCGCGCGCTGCTCCTGTCCTTTGCGCTGCACAGCTGGTCGACGCTCTACGGCTTCTCGCTCGACAGCATTACCAACCGCACCAATCAGGGCATCATTCGCCGGCTAAGCGAGAATAATTGCGTCAGTTTCAACGCGAAGCCGAAGCTGGGTACGATCCTCGGTATCCTGACCATCGCCCGTGCCACCAAGAACAAGGATATTGCGAAGATCGAACCCTTCGCTTCCTTCGAGCGCGCGAACAGCGTCGATCCCGCCAGGGTGCCGGGACCGTTGCTGATCGCGCAGAGCAGCAACGACACCATCATTGCGCCTGCCGTGACACGCAAGTTCGCCAAGGCGGTGTGCAGGCGCGGGACCCCGACGCGATGGATCGACATGACCGGCGATCATGGCGCGAGCGCGAAGGACAGCGCACAGGAAACGATCGGCTGGATCACCTCGCGCTTCGACGGCAATCCGCCGCCGAACGATTGCCGGCGGATCTAGTCGACCCAGTCGAGCCCCATGTCGCGATAGACGCCGCGGTCCTCGTCCCAGTTCGCCTTGACCTTGACGTGCAGGAACAGGTGGACCTTGCGGCCCAATAGCTCGGTCAGCTCGGCGCGCGCGCGGCTGCCGATTTCCTTGATCCGCTCCCCCTTGTGGCCGAGGATGATCGCGCGCTGATTGTCGCGCGCGACGAGGATCTGCTGGTGGATTTCGGCGCTGCCGTCGGGACGGTTCGTGAACTTCTCGGTCTCGACGGTCGATTGGTAGGGCAGTTCCTCGTGGAGCTGGCGATAAAGCTGCTCGCGCGTAATTTCGGCCGCGAGCATCCGTTCGGGGGCGTCGCTGACCTCGTCTTCGGGGAAATGCCACGGCCCCTCGGGCATCAACGCGGCCAGATGCGCCTTGAGTTCGGGCACCCCGTCGCCGCTGCTCGCCGAGATGAAGAAGGTTTCGTCGAACGCGACGCGTCCGTTGAGTTCGGTCGCGATGGTGAGCAGCTTGTCCTTCTTGGTCAGGTCGACCTTATTCAGGACCAGATATTTCTTCTCGGGCCGGTTCGCGATGCCTTCGAGAACGCGCTCGACGCGGCCCGTCAGCTTCGCCGCGGCGTCGACCATCACGAGGATCGCCTCGGCTTCCTCGAGGCTGCCCCACGCCGCCGCAACCATCGCGCGGTCGAGGCGCCGGGTGGGGGCGAAGATGCCGGGGGTGTCGATCAGGACGATCTGGGTTTCGCCGTCCATCGCGACGCCCATCAGCCGTGTGCGCGTCGTCTGCGCCTTCGGGCTGACGATCGCGACCTTCTGGCCGACGAGCGCGTTGACGATCGTCGATTTGCCCGCGTTGGGCGCGCCGACGACGGCGACAAATCCGCAACGGTGGGTCATTCCTTTAATCCTTCGAGTTCGGCGAGCAATGCGGCGGCTGCCGCCTTTTCCGCTGCCTGTTTTGATGCGCCTTCGGCTTCGGCTCGCGCGAGCTTGCCGAGGCTGACCGCGACGCGGAAACGCGGCGCATGGTCGGGGCCTTCGCGCGCGACGATTTCATATTCGGGCGGACGGCGCTTGCGCGCCAACGCCCATTCCTGCAGCGCCGCCTTGGGATGCTTCGGCGCCGCCTGCTGGCCGTCGATCATCTCGCTCCAATGCGTAAGGATGAAGCGGCGCGCGGCGTCCGCGCCCTGGTCTAGGTAGAGAGCACCGATCAGTGCCTCGATCGCGTCGGCGGCGATATTGTCGCTGTATCGCCCGCCGTCGTTGCGCGCCTGCGCGCCGAAGCGGATCAGCGCGGGGAGGTCGAGCCGCTGTGCGATCGCGGCACAGGTCGCGCCCGACGCGAGCACGTGCAACCGCGAAGACATCTCGCCTTCGCTCGCCGTGGGAAAACGCGTGTAGAGCTCGGACGCGATAACGAGCCCGAGCACGCGGTCGCCGAGAAATTCGAGCCGCTGGTAATCGGCGCGCCCGGTGCTGCCATGCGTAAGCGCCAGATCGTAGAGCGCCGTGTCGTCCGGGGTGCAGCCGATAATCCCGGCGAGCGCCCCGGTGTCGAGGGGGTCGCTCAAAAACCTTCCCCGATGCGTTCCCAGCGCGCCGCGGTGAACCAGCTAATCGGGTTGAGCCAGCTTGCCGATCCGTCGGTCGAGAACATGCCGACCAGCGCGTGGCCAACCAGATTTTCTTCGGGGACGAGGCCGATGCCCTGATTTTCCATTGCGGGGAAACGGCTGTCGGCGCTGCGGTCGCGGTTATCGCCCATCAGGAACAAATGGCCCGCGGGGACGACGACGAGCGGTGTGTTGTCCTCAGGGATCGTCGTGATGTCGAGGATCGCATAGCTCTTGCCGCTCGGCAGCGTCTCGCGGAACTGCTTGTAGCGGCACTGGCGCTGGCCGTCGGCGGCGACTTCCTCGAATTCGGGCGAGTAGCAGGGCAGGGTGCCCGTCGCGCGCGACGCTTCGACCATGTTGGGGGTCACCGGGATGACGAAGTCGGGCATGGTTTCGCGCTTCAGCGGCTTGCCGTTCAGCCAGACGATGCCTTCCTTCACCTGAACGCTGTCGCCGGGCAGCCCGATCACGCGCTTGATATAGTCATTGTCGGCAACCGGCGGCGCCTTGAACACGACAACGTCGCCGCGCTCGGGGGTCCGCGCGAAAATACGGCCCGGGATCAGGGGCACGCTGAACGGAAGGCTGTATTTCGAATAGCCATAGGCCATCTTGTTGACGAGCAGATAGTCGCCGATCAGCAGCCGCGGCTGCATCGATTCCGACGGGATGTTGAACGGTGACAGGAAAAAGCTGCGGAAAATCAGTACCGCGATCGCGAGCAGCGCGAGGAAGCGGACAGTGTCCACCGCCTCTTCCTTCGCCGACACGGGGGCCGGGGTGGGGGCGGACGGCGCGGGTCCCGTCGGGGGCGTCACATCGGCGGTAAAGCTGGCGTTGGTCATGTCGCGGCATTGGCGATGAATAGGTTGCCACGTCAAGCAAATATCGGCGGACGCCACTGGCGCGCGACGGGCGGCGGGCTTAGAGAAGAGTCGATATCCCGTTCCCGCTCGATGCGGTCCGAAACCAAGGAAGTTCCGATGACGACAGCCGATCACGCATGGCAAGCCCTCGCCGAATGGCAGCCCACGAAGCTGACCGAGCTTGTCACGGCCGATCCCGAAGCCCGGCTTCAGGTGCTGGTGCGCAACGTCGCCGACATCCGCTTCGACTTCGCCAAGACGCATCTCGACGGTGCGGCGATCGCGATCCTGTCCGGCCTGGCCGAGGTGCAGGACTTCGCCGGGCGTCGCAAGACGCTGTTTTCGGGCGGCATCGCCAATCCGACCGAGGGACGCGCCGCCGAACATAGCGCCGAACGCGGCGACGGGGCGCCGGAGTCGGTCCACGCCGCGCAGGCGCTGCACCAGCGGATGCGGATGATGGTCGATGCGATCGAAGCCGGCGCATTCGGCGAAATCCGGCACCTTTTGCATATCGGGATCGGCGGTTCCGCGCTCGGTCCCGACCTGCTCATCGACGCGCTCGGGCGGCAGGGCTCGCGCTACGATGTCGCGGTCGTCTCGAACGTCGATGGCGCCGCGCTGGACGAAGCGTTCCGAAAGTTCAGCCCCGAACATACGCTGGTCGCGGTCGCATCGAAGACTTTCACCACCACCGAAACGCTGCTCAACGCCGCGTCGGCGCTACAATGGCTGGAAGAGGGCGGGGTCGACGACCCGCTGGGCCGCGTCATCGCGCTCACCGCGATGCCCGAACGCGCGATCGAATGGGGCGTCGACGAGACGCGTATCCTGCCGTTCAACGAGAGTGTCGGCGGCCGCTATTCGCTCTGGTCGTCGATCAGCTTTCCGGCGGCGCTCGCGCTCGGCTGGGACGCCTTTGCCGACCTGCTGGAGGGCGCGGCCGAGATGGATCGCCATTTCCGGCTCGCCGACGGCGCTGACAATGTCTGCCTGCTCGCGGCCTTCGCCGACCAGATTTACGCCAACCGGCTCGAGTGCCAGACCCGCGCGGTGTTCGCTTATGACGAGCGGCTGCGCCTGCTTCCCGACTATCTCCAGCAACTCGAGATGGAATCGAACGGCAAGTCGGTGACCTTCGACGGCAAGCCCCTCGCGCAGCAGACCGCGCCGATCACCTGGGGCGGCGTCGGCACCGACGCGCAGCACGCGGTCTTCCAGCTCCTCCATCAGGGCACGCACCTGACCCCGGTCGAATTCGTCGTCGCGCGCGAGCCCGACCATCTGCTCGACGACGCCCACCACGAAACGCTCGTCGCCAATTGCATCGCGCAGGGCGCGGCGCTGATGACGGGGCGGGCAAGCACCGACGGCGCGCGCAACTATCCGGGAAACCGCCCCTCGACGACGATCCTGCTCGATCAGGTGACGCCGCACAGCCTTGGCGCGCTCATTGCTTTCTATGAGCATCGCGTATTCGCCAACGCCGTGCTGCTCGGGATCAACCCGTTCGATCAGTTCGGGGTCGAGCTGGGCAAGGAAATGGCGAAGGGCCTCGCCGAAGGAACGGTCGAGTTCGACCCGGCGACGCGCGCGCTGATGCACGCCGCATTGGGGGAGTGAGGAGGCTCCGCTTGCTGTGAGCGCAAAATTCGATTGGCATCGCGGCGCGGCGTAACCACATAGGCGCTCGCTGCGCATAGCATACGGCCATCCAGAGCAGGGGTTCCCATGAGCAATTTCGACTTCGACCTGTTTGTCATCGGCGCCGGGTCGGGCGGGGTCCGCGCCTCGCGCATCGCCGCCTCGCACGGCGCGCGCGTCGCGGTGGCCGAGGAGCATCGGGTCGGCGGCACCTGCGTCATCCGCGGCTGCGTGCCCAAGAAACTGCTCGTTTACGGCGCGCATTTCGCCGAAGACCTGAAGGATGCGCGCCAGTTCGGCTGGGACGTTCCCGACTGCAAATTCGACTGGGACCGCCTGCGCGACAATGTCCTCGCCGAAGTCACCCGGCTCGAGGGGCTCTATGGCCAGACGCTCGAGAACCACAAGGTCACCGTCTTCAAGACGCGCGCGACCGTCGTGGGGCCGCAGAAGGTACGGCTTGCCGACGGGCAGGAAATCAGTGCCGAGCGGATCCTGATCGCGACCGGCGGCTGGCCGCATGTCCCCGAATTTCCGGGCAGCGAACATGCGATCACCTCGAACGAAGTCTTCCATCTCGAAAAACTGCCGAAGCGCGTGGTGATCGCGGGCGGCGGCTATATCGCGAACGAATTTGCCGGCATCTTCAACGAGTTCGGCAGCAAGGTGACGATCGTCAATCGCGGCGACACGATCCTGCGCGGCTATGACGAACAGATCCGCGACCGGCTGCTCCAGATTTCGATGACCAAGGGCATCGAATTCCGTTTCAACGCGCCGTTCCAGTCGATCGAGCGCAATGACGACGGGTCGCTCACCGTGAACCTCGAAAATTGCGACGCGATCCAGGCCGACGCGGTGCTCGTCGCAGCGGGGCGCGTTCCCAACAGCAAGGGTCTCGGCCTCGAAGAGGCGGGGGTCGAACTCGACGAGCATGGCGCGATCAAGGTCGACGAGCGCAACCAGTCGTCGGTGCCGAGCATCTTCGCGGTCGGCGACGTGACCAACCGCATCCAACTCACGCCGGTCGCGATCCGCGAGGGGCAGGCGTTCGCCGACACCTTCTTCGGCAACAAGCCGACGCTGGTCGACTATGCCAATGTCCCGAGCGCGGTGTTCAGCCATCCGCCGATCGGCGCGGTCGGGATGACCGAGGCCGAGGCACGCAACAAGCTCGGCTCGATCCGCGTCTACACCAGCGATTTTCGCGCGATGAAGAATGTCCTTGCGGGCCGCAACGAGCGCGCCCTTTACAAGATGGTCGTGAACGCGGCGACCGACCAGGTCGTCGGCCTCCACATGATCGGCCCCGACGCCCCCGAAATCCTGCAAGCCGCCGCGATCGCGGTGAAGGCGGGGCTGACCAAGGCCGATTTCGACAACACCGTCGCGCTGCACCCGAGCATGGCGGAGGAGCTGGTGCTGCTGAAATAAGGTTTCGGCCTGCAACCCGAATGCGCTATCTTCCCCGCAAATGAGCGAGGGGAGGGGCGCATGGCGGGAACGGCACTGGTCACCGGGGGCAGCGGCTATATCGCGGGCTTCCTGATCCGGCAGCTGATCGCGAATGGCTGGACCGTGAACACGACGGTTCGCAGCCCGAGGCGCGAACCCGAAGTCCGCGGTTGGCTGGACGTCGATAGCGACAAGCTCCGCTTCTTTGCCGCCGACCTCGAAAATGACGCCGGCTGGGCCGATGCGATGGCGGGGTGCAGCCATGTCGCGCATGTCGCGTCGCCTTTTCCGCTGGGCGTACCAAAGCATCCCGACGAACTGATCCTACCCGCGCGCGAGGGCGCTCTTCGCGCATTGCGCTTTGCGAAAGCCGCAGGGGTCCGGCGCTTCGTCCTGACCTCGTCGATGGCCGCCATTGCCTATGGCCATGGCAAGGGCCGCGACCTCTACAACGAAGCCGACTGGACCAATCTCGATAACCCCGACGTCATGCCCTATCCGCGCTCGAAGACCGTCGCCGAACGTGCGGCGCGCGACTGGGTTGCGGTCGAGGGCGGCGATATGGAATTCGCCTCGGTCAATCCCGCGGCGGTGTTCGGACCGTTACTGTCCGACGATCTCTCGACCTCGATCGAACTGGTGAAGCAATTGCTCGAGGGCAAGGTGCCGATGTGCCCCGACATCGGCTTCGGGATCATCGACGTCCGCGACGTTGCCGACCTCCATTACCGCGCGCTGACCGCGCCCGGCATTCGGGACGAGCGCTACGTGTGCTCGGGACCATTTCTGAAGATGATCGATGTCGCGAACCTGCTCCGCGCGAGCCTCGGCGAACGGGCGCGGAAGGTGCCGGCGCGCAGGATGCCCGACTGGCTGCTCAAGCTGTTCGCGCTTGTTCGTCCCGAACTCAAGCAGCTCGTCGCCGAACTTGGCAATGTCCGCGGCGGCGACAGCAGCCATGCGATGACCACGCTCGGCTGGACGATGCGCCCGCCCGAGGAAGCGATCCTC
This sequence comes from Sphingopyxis sp. LARHCG72, assembly GCF_052871675.1. Lineage (NCBI taxonomy): Bacteria > Pseudomonadati > Pseudomonadota > Alphaproteobacteria > Sphingomonadales > Sphingopyxidaceae > Sphingopyxis > Sphingopyxis sp. LARHCG72. Next base: position 153,007 of record NZ_JBIXJU010000005.1, read on the forward strand.
GCGACGGCGCATAGCCTGATCGAGCGCGGAATCGTGAAGCCCTAACCGATCCGGTACGGCACGACGTCGCGGCGGTCGGGGTCGACCAAAATCGGGCGGTCGCTCGGCGGAAAGGCGCGCTGGTCGCAATCGTCGCGTGGACAGATGCGGCACGACAGGCCGATGCGCGTCGCGGCTTGCGGCGCGGCAACATCGACCCCATCGGCATAGACGAACTCGGCGGCATATTGCGCCTCGCACCCCAGCGCGACGGCATAGCGGCGCGGGCTGCGCGCGTAGCTGCCCGACGGCTTCACCAGCCCCTTCGCCATCGACACATAGCGCAGGCCATCGGGCGTCTCGGCGAGCTGGAACAATATGCGGTCGGGAATCGCCGCCGCTTCGTGGACGATCCACAGGGGACAGGCGCCGCCGAAGCGCGCGAATTGCAGCCGCGTTGCGCTGTGCCGCTTGGTGATGTTGCCTGCCATGTCGACGCGGCAGAAGAACATCGGGATGCCACGCGCCCCGGGGCGCTGGAGCGTCGAGAGGCGATGGCACGCCTGTTCGAAGCTGACGCCATATGCAAGACGCAGCCGGTCGATATCGTGCCGCACCGCGCGCGCGCTGGCGCGGAAGGGCGCATAGGGCATCAGCACCGCGCCCGCGGCATAGTTGGCGAGGCCGACGTGGAGAAGCTGCCTCGCCGCCGCGGTACGCAGCGGCGAAGCTTCGACCACCGCCGCGATTTCCTTGGTGAGCGCAAGCGCCGCCAGTTGGTGCGCGAGCTGGAAACGGCGGGTCTCGGCAGGCTGTGACGGATCGATCACCAAGTGGCGCATCGTCGCGTCGAAATCGCGCAGGGCTTGCGCCTGCTGGTAGACGATCGAAATGCCCAGCGCGTCGCGCAGCCGCCGTTCGATCGCCTCGATCGCGGGCGAAGGATCGCGCCCCCGAAGCTGCTCCGCCAGCGCCTCGGCGGCGCGGTCGATGCTGTCGACATAATTGCCCGCGTCGTGAAACCAGTCGCGCACCTCTTCCCACGGCAGGCGGCTACCCTCGGCGGTGCCACCGGTCAGCGCCTCGTCGATAATCTGCAAACGTTGCCCGGCGCGACGATAGGCGGCATGCAGCGCGACGAACTGGTCGGCGAGCTGCGGTTGCTGCAGCGCCGCGCGTTCGAGCTGTTCGGGCGCCATCGGCGTCGCGGCGAACAGCGGATCGGCGGCCGCCTCGCGCAGCGCGCCCTGTCGGCGGTCGTCTGCATCATGCGCCACTTCCTCCCATTCGAGAGGGAAAAGGCCCTGCAACCGGTCGAGCAACGCCGGGGTCAACGGGCGGTCGTCATGCTCGATCTGGCTGAGGTAGGAGGCGGATATGCCCAGCCGTGCCGCGAAGTCGGCTTGCTTGAGCGTCCGTGCTTCGCGCAACTCGCGAAGCTGGCGGCCGGCAAAGAGGCGGCGAGGGGCCATTCGCGCAACCTAGTTTGCAAAACTGGACTTTGCAACTTTGCAAATTCGCATTTGCCTCTGCGCCGCGAAGCGGGCAGACGACGCTCTCCCGACCGATGGAGAAGCCAGTGTCCGCCAATATCGCCGAAATGGAACGCCGCCGCGCCGCCGCCGCCATGGGGGGTGGGCAAAAGCGCATCGATGCCCAGCACGCCAAGGGCAAGCTGACCGCGCGCGAACGGCTCGACGTGCTTCTCGACGAAGGGTCGTTCGAAGAACTCGACACCTATGTCGAACATAATTGCACCGATTTCGGGATGCAGGACCAGATCGTCCCCGGCGACGGCGTCGTCACGGGCAGCGGCACGATCAACGGCCGCCTCGTCTATGTCTTCAGCCAGGACTTCACCGTCTTCGGCGGCTCGCTGTCGGAGCGCCATGCCGAAAAGATCATGAAGGTGATGGACAATGCGATGAAGGTCGGCGCCCCGGTGATCGGCCTCAACGACAGCGGCGGGGCGCGCATCCAGGAGGGCGTCGCGTCGCTCGGCGGCTATGCCGAGGTCTTCCAGCGCAACGTCCTCGCATCGGGCGTCGTCCCGCAGATTTCGCTCATCATGGGCCCGTGCGCGGGCGGCGCGGTGTACAGCCCCGCGATGACCGACTTCATCTTCATGGTGAAGGATTCGAGCTACATGTTCGTCACCGGGCCCGACGTTGTGAAGACGGTGACGAACGAGGTCGTGACGCAGGAAGAGCTCGGCGGCGCGATCACGCACACGACCAAAAGCTCGGTTGCCGACCTGGCGTTCGAGAACGACATCGAGGCGCTGCTCGCGGCGCGCGACTTCTTCGATTACCTGCCCGAGAATAACCGCAGCGGCGTTCCGGTACGCCCGACGAGCGATCCCTACGACCGCGCCGAGCCCAGCCTCGACACGCTGATCCCGCCGAACGCGAACCAGCCGTACGACATGCACGAACTGATCCGGAAAACAGTCGACGAGGGCGACTTCTTCGAGGTGCAGCCGGCGCACGCCGCGAATATCATCTGCGGGTTCGGACGGATCGAGGGGCGCACGATCGGCATCGTCGCGAACCAGCCGCTCGTGCTCGCCGGCGTGCTCGACATCAATTCGTCGAAGAAGGCCGCACGCTTCGTGCGCTTCTGTGACGCGTTCGAGATCCCGATCATCACCTTCGTCGACGTTCCCGGCTTCTTGCCCGGCACCGCGCAGGAGTATAACGGCATCATCAAGCATGGCGCGAAGCTGCTCTTCGCTTATGCCGAGGCGACGGTACCGAAGATCACCGTGATCACGCGCAAGGCCTATGGCGGCGCGTACGACGTGATGGCCTCGAAGCATCTGCGCGGCGACCTCAACTATGCCTGGCCGACCGCCGAGATCGCGGTGATGGGCGCGAAGGGCGCGGTCGAGATCATCTTCCGCAGCGACATCGGCGACCCCGAAAAGATCGCGCAGCGCACGAAGGAATATGAGGACCGCTTCGCGAACCCGTTCGTCGCGGCGTCGCGCGGCTATATCGACGAGGTCATCCACCCGCACAACACGCGCAAGCGGATCGCGTTGGGGCTCCGCAAGCTGCGGAACAAGCAACTCGAAAACCCGTGGAAGAAGCACGACAATATTCCGCTGTGACCGCAATCGCGTTTTTGTCGCGATGTGTGACGTCCGGCACATAGAAAGCACCGGACTGGAGGCAAGGACGGGAGGCGGCTAGAACATGGCCGTCATGTCCTTGATTCCGAAAGAGGTTTGAAGATGCGTAAATTCCTTCTTGGTGCCCTGATTGTTCCCGCCCTGCTCGCTTCGCCGGCGGCGTTTGCGTTCGATCCCGACACCCCCGTCGGCGAGCCGAAGCCCGCTTTTCCGGTGACGCTGAACAGCGAGGAGAGCACTACGATCAGCCTCGCGTTCCGGGCGGCCTTCGGGCTTCCGAAAGGGGCCGAAGCGACGGCGACGCGCGAGATCGACGGGCGAACCTATCAGTTCCGGCCCGCCGCCATCCACCTGCTCCCGAACAATGTCGGCGTGCTGCTCAGCCTCGGTAGCCTCGAAGATGCCGGGCACAGCGAAGGCGGGATCAACGCGATCCATTATCTGCAGGGCGGCCCGTCGGGCTGGCAACGCAAGGGCGAGTGGCTGAACCTCGGCTCGGTCGGCAGCGTCGGCAACGCCGCGACGGCATGGGCCTTCAGTGATGCGCTCGGCAAAAACCCCTATCTCGTCACATCGGGCGGCGGCGTGTGGCAGGGCTGCGCGATCAGCAGCGCGACAGTAACCGAGCTTGCACCGGGCGCCCCCCTCGATCGCGGCGGCTTTACCGACAGCATGAGCTCGGGCGCCGGCCTGAACCAGAAGGAACAGGGCTTCGACGGCCAGATCACCGCGGCCGTACCCGACAAGAGCTTTACAGTCACCTATGCGGGCACGCGCGCAATCAAGCAGCAATATGTGTTGAAAAACGGCAAGTATGAGCTGGTCGGCAAAGACCAGATTCCGGGTTGCTGAGGAGAATGACATGAAACTGGGTCGCCTCAATCACATCGGCGTCGCGACGCCGTCGATCGCCGACAGCATCGCCTTTTATCGCGACGTGATGGGGGCGACGCAGATCCACGAGCCGTTCGACCTGCCCGAACAGGGGGTAAAAGTCTGCTTCATCGATACCCCGACCGACAGCGGCCTGAACGGCACGCAGATCGAGCTGATCGAACCCTTGCCGGGCAACGCGTCGATCGCGGCCTTCCTGCAAAAGAACCCCGCGGGTGGACAGCATCATCTGTGTTACGAAGTGCCCGACATCCACGCCGCCAAGGCCGAATTCGAGGCGATGGGCAAGCGCGTGCTCGGCGAACCGCGGATCGGCGCGCACGGGACGCTGATCTTCTTCCTCCACCCCAAGGATATGGGCGGGGTGCTGACCGAAGTTATGGAGACGCCGAAAACGGCGCACTGACCTTTATTCCTTCGTCACCCCGGACTTGATCCGGGGTCCATGGATGCCGGATCAGGTCCGGCATGACGAAAATGAAACGAGACTGCATATGACCGACAAGCCGACCATCGACCAATGGGCTGCCGCCGCCGACAAGGAAGTGAAGGGCAAGGACCTGACCTGGGCGACGCCCGAGGGGATCGACGTCAAGCCGCTCTATACGGCCGAAGACGTGACGGCCGATCCCGGCCTGCCCGGTTTCGCGCCCTTCACCCGCGGCGTGCGTGCGTCGATGTATGCGGGGCGGCCGTGGACGATCCGGCAATATGCGGGCTTTTCGACCGCCGAGGAATCGAACGCTTTCTATCGCCGCAATCTCGCCGCGGGGCAGAAGGGCCTGTCGGTCGCCTTCGACCTCGCGACCCACCGCGGCTATGACAGCGACCATCCGCGCGTCGTCGGCGACGTCGGCAAGGCGGGGGTCGCGATCGACAGCGTCGAGGATATGAAGATCCTCTTCGACGGCATCCCGCTCGACCAGATGTCGGTCAGCATGACGATGAACGGCGCGGTCATCCCGATCCTCGCCTTTTTCATCGTCGCGGGCGAGGAGCAGGGCGTCGATCGGAAGCTGCTCGACGGGACCATCCAGAACGACATCCTCAAGGAGTTCATGGTCCGCAATACATACATCTATCCGCCCGAGCCGAGCATGCGGATCATCAGCGACATCTTCGGCTACACCAGCCGCGAGATGCCCAAGTTCAACAGCATCTCGATCTCCGGCTATCATATGCAGGAAGCCGGCGCGACGCAGGTGCAAGAGCTGGCCTTCACCATCGCCGACGGCGCCGAATATGTGCGCTACGGCGTCGCTTCGGGCCTCGACATCGACAAGTTCGCCGGGCGCCTGAGCTTCTTCTTCGCGATCGGCATGAACTTCTTCATGGAAATCGCGAAGCTGCGCGCCGCGCGCGTGCTGTGGCACCGCGTGATGACCAACCTCGGCGCCAAGGACGAGCGGTCGAAGATGCTGCGCACGCACTGCCAGACATCGGGGGTCAGCCTCACCGAGCAGGATCCGTACAACAACGTCATGCGCACGACGATCGAGGCGATGGCGGCGATGCTCGGCGGGACGCAGAGCCTCCACACCAACGCGCTCGACGAAGCGATCGCGCTGCCGACCGATTTCTCGGCGCGTATCGCGCGCAACACGCAGATCGTCATCCAGGAAGAAACGGGCATGACCAAGGTCGTCGATCCGCTCGGCGGCTCTTACTATGTCGAGGCGCTGACGCAGGAACTCGTCGACAAGGCGTGGGAGATCATCGAGCGCGTCGAGAAGGAAGGCGGCATGGCCAAGGCTGTGGCAGCCGGCTGGCCCAAGGCGATGATCGAGACCGCCGCCGCGGCGCGGCAGGCGCGGGTCGACCGCGGCGACGACGTGATCGTCGGGGTGAACAAATATCGCCTGAAAGACGAAGACCTGCTCGAAACGCTCGAGGTCGATAACGCCAAGGTGCGCGAAGGCCAGATCGCGCGGATCAACCGCATCAAGGCATCGCGCGACGAAGCGGCGTGTACCGCCGCCCTCAAGGCGCTCCGCGACGGCGCCGCGCAGCCTTCGAGCATCGAGAACAATTTGCTCGCGCTCGCGGTCGAAGCCGCGCGCGCGCGTGCGACGCTCGGCGAAATCTCGTCGGCTATGGAGGAAAGCTTCGACCGTTACGGCACCCAGCCGACCCCGGTGAAAGGCGTCTACGCCGCCCCCTATGAGGGCGACGACCGCTGGCAGCAGGTGCTCGACGGCGTGAAGGCGGTCGAGCGTCGCATGGGACGCAAACCCAAATTGCTCGTCGCCAAGATGGGGCAGGACGGCCACGACCGCGGCGCCAACGTCATCGCCTCGGCGTTCGGCGACATGGGCTTCGACGTCGTCTCGGGACCGCTGTTCCAGACCCCCGATGAAACCGTCGTGCTCGCACTCGAAAGCGGTGTCGATGTCGTCGGCGCATCGAGCCTCGCCGCGGGCCACAAGACGCTGATCCCCGAACTGATCGGCAAATTGAAGGAAGCCGGGCGCAGCGATATCAAGGTGATCGCGGGCGGCGTCATCCCGCCGCAGGATTACCAATATCTGCGTGACGCAGGGGTGCAGGGAATTTACGGCCCCGGCTCGAACGTGGTCGAATGCGCCGCCGACGTGCTGCGCCTGCTCGGCCATAATATGCCGCCGCTGGAGGATGCTGCGTGACCGGACAAAAGCCCGAAACCCTATCGGTTCATGCCGGAACCGCGCCCGATCCGACGACCAAGGCGCGGATTACGCCAATTTATCAGACCGCGTCCTATGTGTTCGACGACGTCGATCATGCCGCGCGGCTGTTCAACCTGCAGGAATTCGGGAACATCTACACCCGGATCATGAACCCGACCAACGGCGCGCTCGAAGGCAAGATTGCGGCGCTGGAGGGCGGGCAGGCGGCGCTGGCGGTGGCATCGGGCCATGCCGCACAGTTCCTGGCATTCCACACGCTGATGGAGCCGGGGTGCGAAATTGTCGCGGCGCGCAAGCTCTATGGCGGATCGCTCAACCAATTGGGGCAGAGCTTTCGCAAGATGGCGTGGACGACGCATTTCGTCGACGCTGACGATGCGGGCAATGTCGCCGCCGCGATCAATGAAAACACCCGCGCGGTGTTCATCGAGAGCCTCGCCAACCCCGGCGGGGTCGTCCAGGATATCGAGGCGATCGCAAAGGTCGCGCACGATGCAGGCGTGCCGCTGATCGTCGATAATACGATGGCGACGCCGATCCTGTGCCGGCCGATCGAGCACGGTGCCGACATCGTCGTCCATTCGACGACGAAGTTCCTGAACGGCCACGGCAATGCAATCGGCGGCGTGATCGTCGATGCGGGGTCGTTCGATTGGGCGAAGAGCGGAAAATATCCGGCGCTGAGCGAGCCGAACGCTTCCTATCACGGGCTGAAATTTACCGAGGCTTTCGGCAATCTGGCCTTCATCTTGGCGACACGGACGCTCGGCCTGCGCGACCTTGGCCCTGCGCTCGCGCCGATGAACGCGTTTCTCGCGCTCACCGGTATGGAAACGCTGGCGCTCCGCATGGAGCGTCATTGCAGCAACGCGGTCCAGCTCGCAAAATGGCTGCAGGAACATCCGGCGGTTAGCTGGGTATCCTACGCCGGCCTGCGCGACAGCCCCTATCACGAACTGGCGCATAAATATCTCGGCGGTCGCGCCGGGTCGGTGTTCACCTTTGGATTGAAGGGCGGCTACGATGCGGGCGTGAAACTGGTGTCGTCGGTCAAGTTGTTCAGCCACCTCGCGAACCTCGGCGACACGCGCTCGCTGGTCATCCATCCCGCATCGACGACGCACAGCCAGCTTTCGGAAGAAGAACTGGCGCTGTCGGGTGCCGGCCCCGATGTCGTCCGCGTTTCGGTGGGGATCGAGCATATCGACGACATCATCGCCGACCTGGCGCAGGCGCTGGAGGGGGCCGCGTGATCCGCCTCCTGTCGCCTCTTGCGGTCGCGACGCTGGCGTTTGCCGCTCCCGGCGCGACGGCGGAGGAGAAGGGCGGGCAGCCGAGTGATTACCGGCCCGGTGTGACCGTCGAATATCTCTACCGCCAGCAGATCGACGCCGTCTATTTCACGACCTGGTACGGACGGCTCGAAAAGGCGGACGGCGGCTGGCGCGACGTCTATTTCGAAACCAGCGAAAAGTTCGTCAATAAGGGGCTTATCAGCTTCAACTGCACGACAGCAAAAGCCGACATCGGACTGATCCTCTACAGCACCGGAAAATATGGCGAGGAAGCCGACCGGCGCGTTGTCCGCGTTCGCTTTGCCGATCGCAAAATCTGGGCGAGCGGTCGTTTCGAACCTCTGTATGGCGAAACCCCGCCGTATGAATTCTATCTCGCGGCGCGCAAGCGCTTCTGCCGATAAAAAAAGGGCCGTTTCTCCATGACTCTCTCTCCCCCCGAAGACCTGCCGCGCACCGACTGGACGCGCGAGGAAATCGCCGAATTGTTCGACCTGCCGTTCGACGAGCTGATGTGGGAGGCGCAAGGCGTCCACCGCCGTCACCATGCGCGCGGCGAGATCCAGCTCTGCACGCTGCTCAGCATCAAGACCGGCGGCTGCGTCGAGGATTGCGGCTATTGCTCGCAGTCGAAAAGCGCCGACAGCGGGCTGAAGGCGACCAAGCTGATGGACGTGCGTGCGGTGCTTCAGGCGGCAGCGCAGGCGAAGGATTCGGGATCGAAGCGCTTCTGCATGGGCGCGGCCTGGCGCAACCCCAAGGACCGCGACATGCCCGCGATCGTCGAGATGATCGAGGGCGTGCGCCAGATGGGCATGGAAACCTGCATGACGCTGGGGATGCTGTCGAAGGAACAGGCGCAGCAGCTCGGCGCCGCGGGGCTCGATTATTACAACCATAATATCGATACGAGCCCCGAGAACTACGCGAACATCATTTCGACCCGCACCTTCCAGGACCGCCTCGACACGCTCGACGAGGTGCGCAGCGCCGGGATCAACGTCTGCTCGGGCGGCATCGTCGGCCTCGGCGAAAACCGGCAGGACCGCGTCGGCTTCATCCACGCGCTCGCGACGCTTCCCGAACATCCGGGCAGCGTGCCGATCAACGCGCTGGTGCCGGTGAAGGGCACCGTGCTCGGCGACATGCTGGCGGATACGCCGCTCGCCAAGATCGACGATATCGAGTTCGTCCGCACCGTCGCGGTCGCGCGCATCACCATGCCGATGAGCATGGTCCGCCTGTCGGCGGGCCGCGAGAGCATGTCGGAGGCGACGCAGGCGCTCTGCTTCATGGCGGGCGCGAACAGCATCTTCACCGGTGACAAGTTGCTCACCACCGCCAACGCCGGCGACAGCAAGGACGCGGCACTGTTCGCCAAGCTCGGGCTGCGCCCGATGGAGGGCGAAGAGCCGATGCGGCAGAGCGCGCAGATGGAAGCAGCGGAATGATCCTCACCACCCTCTTCGCCCTGGCAGCCGCCGCGCAGGAGCCCGAGATCGATTGCGACAATGCGATGGCGCAGTTCGAACTCAACGCCTGTGCTTATAAGGAGTTCGAGCGCGCCGACGCCGCGATGAACGCGCAGTGGAAGGTGACGGCCGCGCGGATGAAAGCCATCGACGCCGACTTCGACCGCACGCAGGACAATCGTCCCGGCTATTTCGACACGCTGCTCGCCGCGCAGCGCGCCTGGCTGACCTATCGTGACCAGCATTGCGCGGGCGAGGGCTACACGATGCGCGGCGGCTCGGCCGAACCGATGATGATCAGCGGTTGCCAGACCCAGCTGACCGATGCGCGTACCAAGCAACTCAAAGATTTGATCGAGGAATATTGAGGGCCATGTTCAAGAAGATCCTGATCGCCAACCGCGGCGAAATCGCCTGCCGCGTCATCAAGACCGCCCGCCGCATGGGCATCGCGACCGTCGCCGTCTATTCGGACGCCGACGCGCGCGCGCCTTTCGTGCAGATGGCCGACGAGGCGGTTCATATCGGTGCGTCGCCCGCTTCCGAATCCTATCTCATCGCCGACAAGATCATCGCGGCGTGCAAGCAAACGGGCGCCGAGGCGGTGCATCCGGGCTATGGCTTCCTCTCCGAGCGCACGAGCTTTGCCGAGGCGCTGGCGAAGGAAAATATCGCCTTCATCGGCCCGCCGGTGGGTGCGATCGCCGCGATGGGCGACAAGATCGAGTCGAAGAAGCTTGCGAAGGAAGCGGGCGTCAACGTCGTCCCCGGCTTCGTCGGCGAGATACGCGACACCGAGCATGCGGTCGAGATATCGAACGAGATCGGCTATCCGGTGATGATGAAGGCCTCGGCCGGCGGCGGCGGCAAGGGCATGCGCCTCGCCTATGACGAAAAGGACGTCCGCGAGGGCTTTGAAGCGACCAAGCGCGAGGGGCTCAACAGCTTCGGCGACGACCGCGTCTTCATCGAAAAATTCATCCTCAACCCGCGCCATATCGAGATCCAGATTCTCGGCGACCAGCGCGGCAACGTCCTCTACCTCAACGAGCGCGAATGCAGCATCCAGCGCCGCCACCAGAAGGTGGTGGAGGAAGCGCCGTCGCCCTTCGTCACCGAAAAGATGCGCAAGGCGATGGGCGAGCAGTGCGTCGCGCTGTCGAAGGCGGTCGGCTATTACAGCGCGGGCACGGTCGAGCTGATCGTCAGCGGCGCGGACCCGACGGGAGAGAGCTTCTACTTCCTCGAAATGAACACCCGCCTGCAGGTCGAGCATCCGGTGACCGAAGCGATCACCGGCATCGACCTCGTCGAGCAGATGATCCGCGTCGCCGCGGGCGAAAAGCTAGAGATGACGCAGGACGACATCAAGATCGACGGCTGGGCGATCGAGAACCGCGTCTATGCCGAAGACCCGTATCGCGGCTTCCTGCCGTCGACCGGACGCCTCGTCCGCTACCGCACCCCTGTCCCGGCGTGGGAAGGCGATGAACGCGGCGTCGATGGCGTACGCGTCGATGCGGGGGTCGAGGAGGGCGGCGAAGTGTCTATCTTCTATGACCCGATGATCGCCAAGCTGGTGACCTGGGGCAAGACGCGCGACGAGGCCGCGGACCTGCAGATCGCGGCGCTCGACCGTTTCGAGCTCGAAGGGCTCGGTCACAACATCGATTTCGTCTCGGCGATCATGCAGCACCCGCGGTTTCGTTCGGGCGAACTGACGACGGGCTTCATCGCCGAGGAATATCCCGAGGGTTTCCACGGCGCCGACGCGGGCGACGAGATTGTCCGTGCGCTTGCTGCGATCGCGGGCTTCATGGCGAGCGCCGAGGCCGACCGCGCGCGGCGCACCGACGGCCAGCTCGGCGACCGGCTCGACCCGCCCGCGAAATGGCAGGTCACGGTGGGCGGCACCGCGCACAAGGTCAAACTCGGCCACAAGCATATCAAGGTCGATGGCGAAGCGATCGACATCGCGCTCGAATATACGCCGGGCGACCGGCTCGTCGTCGCCGAGATCGACGACAGCGAACTGGCGGTGAAGGTCGCGAAGACGCGCGCCGGCTGGCGCATGACGACGCGCGGTCGCATCCATGAGGTGCGCGTATTGCCCTGGCATGTTGCGCCGCTGTCGGCGCACATGATCGAGAAGATCCCGCCCGATCTGTCGAAGTTCCTCATCTGCCCGATGCCGGGCCTGCTCGTGACGCTCCACGTCGGCGAGGGCGACAAGGTCGAAGCGGGCCAGCCGCTCGCGACGGTCGAGGCGATGAAGATGGAGAACATCCTCCGCGCCGAAAAGTCGGGGGTCGTGAAGACGGTCAACGCGGCACAAGGCGACAGTCTGGCGGTCGACGCGGTGATCCTCGAGATGGAATGACGCCATGCACGTCAACCACGATCAGGGCGCTCCGGCAGCGGAGGCGATCGGCTTCGACGATTTCCTCCGCGTCGACATCCGTATCGGCACGATCGTCGAGGCGGAGCCCTTTCCCGAGGCGCGCAAGCCCGCGTTCAAGCTGAAGATCGACTTCGGTCCCGCGATCGGGGTGAAGAAGAGCAGCGCGCAGATCGTCGACCGCTATGCGCTCGAAGAGCTTGTGGGACGGCAGGTCGCCGCGGTCGTCAACTTCCCGCCGCGCCAGATCGGCAAGTTCATGTCGGAGGTGCTGACCCTGGGCTTCGCCGACGAGGCGGGCGCGGTCATTCTCTTCGCGCCCGACCGCAAGGTCCCTGACGGCTCGCGGCTGTTTTAGGGAAATTCGATGTCGGCTTTGGGGTGGGAAGCAGACCGGCGCCTATAGGGAGAGATGTTAAACGAACGGCCGATTATCGAGCCTGCGCATGATCAGAGCGAGCAATTGTGGTCATCGACCCCGCGAAGGATGTATTCCTGCCAGCTGCCATTGACTGTTACACCGGGTTCGTCGGGTGGCCGAAATTCCGATAGCGGCACTCCAAAGGTGACGAGCGTAACCACGAAGCGGTCGTGAACTTTCTGGCCTTGCCAAAGAGGGCTATATTTGCCGGGGTTGGGGTCGGGCCATTTGTCGCTGGAGGCCAGCAGCTTCTGCTTGGCGGTTATTATCGGGCCGAGCGATCTGCGCGCGGGATCGCCGATGCGGCAAAGCGTGGCGACGGCGGCATCTATACCGGCCGACACATCGTGGCGGGCGTAGCCTTTGTCCTTGATGCCCGATACCCGCTCGGCCCCGCGCGTTACGATTTCGGCTAGTAGCGGCACCGCCGCCGCACCCCCTGCCTCGAGCTTGGAGATAATCCCTTCAGCTCGGGCGGCGATGACCGGGTCGCGCAGGAGGTCGGTGAGTGAGGGTGGCGGCGACGCGAACCATTCTTCGGGCATTTGCGCGATGATCGTGTCGAGGGCCCGATAAGGGGAGGTCATTGGATCGCTCGTTGGCAGCCGCCCGAGCCGGGCGATGGCTCGATCGACAATCATCGCATAGTCCGGGCCCAGCTTCTTGGCGATTTCATAACGTGGCTCGATCTTCGTGAAGCGATCGTCGGCGATGGCGCTGGCAAGCAACGCAGCGTCCCCTGCTTTCGGGCCGTTTCGGGCGATATCGACCATTACCGAATTCGCCAGCAACAGTCCTGCGTCATCGCGTGCGCGTCGCGGGTCGGCAAGCGCGGTGGCAAGCAATTCGCGCATTCGCTCGGATGACGTGCCTTCCGGAATATCAGGATTAAAGGCGACGAGACTGCGAAGCGCGGCCACGCTATCCCAATCCCAGCGGCTATCGCCTGTGATGGTGTGGCCCCAACCCCAGCCCGATTTGTTGCCCAATTCAGGCATTAGGGGCACTGAAAGCGCCGAGGCGTAGGCGTTGGTGAAACGGGCGGCTGGCCTCATCTTCGCGCCTTCGCGCCGATAGACGGTGATGCGTTCGCCATGCGCCTCGCCCGCCGCCATCGACCAAGGTTCTACTTTATGGTTGCGAGCCAGCGCTACGCGTTCGATGGCCCAATCGATGCGGATGGTGCCGCTGAGGCGCACAAGACACTCGCCGCCCGCAATACGTGCCTCGACGACTTCCTTGAGGCCGGGCGGCGGCGGCCATGCCATGCGCTTGTTGCCTGACGCGCGACTTGGCCAGCTGTGCCATTTGAGCACGTCCTGCGAGAAGGCGAACGGCGGACAGACCGGGCGGCGCTCGATGGTGAACGCCAAGCCGCGGCGGTTCCGCTGACCGAGGTACACGATCTTGGCATTGCGGTTGTAAAGAAGGCGCAGGCACAGATCGTCGCAGCCGTTGTCAGCCTTATGCCATCCGCCCGTGCTGGCGTCCCGCACCAGCGCCACGGTCCCGCCGATAGAGAGTGGCTGTGCGGGAGGTATATCGCCGATGCTCGCCGCCGCGAGATTGGCGCGCGTCTCAGCGTTGCTTGGCGCCGGCCGTCCGAACCCAAAGGCCAATGGCACGAGAAGCGCGACGAGCGCCGCCCGCCAACCGGCCAGGCCGACGCTGCGCAGCGCGGCGTAGGGTGCCGCAAACAGCCAACCGTAGAGTGATATCGCGGGGGAAATGGCCAGAATGAGGCCGGGTAGGATCAGCAAGAAAAAGCCGAGGGTAACTAAACCCGGGATAGCGAGCGCGACCAAAGCCAGCGCCGTAACGCTTAGCAGAGCGATCAGGCATATTTTCTCAAATCGATGCATGGCAGGAGGAATAGTCAGAAATTGCTAAAGCCTAGTTAGAAGCGTGCCTTCCGACTGACCTGAGCTATCTTCCAACAAATCGGCATGCGAGCAGCCGGTCATTTCGCGTCCGGCCGCCGAATGATTGGATTCGGCGTGAGCGGACATTCGCGACACCGCGTCGGAACGGCGACATTCGGTCGCTAGCCACACCCTGTCAGATTCGTAGTCAGTTCCGCAGGCGGTCGATCGCCTGCGCCAGCGCCACATACAGCTTGCCGATATCCGACGAGAGCAGGGTGACGCTGATCGCCGACCCGTCGCGCGCGCCGATCAGCAGGCGCAGCATCGCTTCGAAATCGTGGATGAACTGGTTGACCGACGCATGGAAGCTGTCGTCGGCCTGATAAAGACGCAGGATTTCCTTCGCCTCGCTATTCTCGACCAGCTTCACCGCGCGCCGGGCGAATACGCCGCGGTCGCCCTTCAGATAGGCGTCCCACGCGGTATCGCTGACTTCGCTCGACAGGATCTTGGTGACATCGATCGCGGTCGATTTGAGCGCTTCGGTGAGCAGCCCAACCTGCTTTGCAAGCGAATCGCGATCCGATGCGGCAATCGCCTGTTCGGCCTCGCTCACGCGCTGCTCGACGCTGGCGCTCGTGTCCATAATCGTGATCAGTTGGCGCATCAGCCGGTCGGCGGCGCCGTTCGCGGCGGCGACTGCACGCGCCGAAGCATCCTCGATCGCGGTGAGCTGCGCCATCACCTCGTTCTTGAACGCGGCGTCGATCGCATCGGTGGCGGTAGCCTGCATCGTCTCACGCGCGCTCGCGACAAGCTTCTCCAGCGTCAGCCGCGCTTCGGCGGCGGCCGAATCGGCGGTCGCACGAACCTCGCCCAGCGTCGCGATCATCCGCGCGCCGCCCTGTTCGGCAAATTCGTCGGCCCCGTCGCGCAGCTTGGCGAGCGCGGCTTCGGCGTCGGCGAGCGACGTGTTGATGCGGTCGACCAGCTCCTGCTGGCTGGCCGCATGGCCCGCCATCTGCTCCTCGTTCGACTTGAGCGTCGCCTGCACCGCGTTGACGTGTGAGGCCGTCGACTGCGCCACGAGTTCGGACGCTTCGAGCATCGGGCGCAGCTGCGACAGTGCGGTCTGCGTCGTCTTGCCGTGCGAGGTGATCCGGTCGAGCGCGTGCGGCACGGTTTCGTCGAGCTCGCGCGTTACAGCATCGAGCGCGAGCAGCAGCGATTCGGCGTGGGTGATGAGCTGGTGCGCCGACGCGTTGCCGCTCTGCACTTCCTGCATGAAGGCGCCGAGCTGTGCCTTGGTATCGTCGATCGCGCGGCCGATGACCCCGGTGCTCGCGCTGACGCTGACATCGAGGATTTCGAGCTGTTCGCCGACATCGGCGACATGCGCGGTGATGCGCGAGGCAAGTGCGTCGCTTGCGTCGGCGTGCGCTGAAAGCTGCGCGCCCATCGCATCGCCCGCTTCGCGCGCCGCGGCGAGCTTGCCGTCCATTTCGGTGGCGGCGGTGTCAACGCCTTCGCGGAACTGCTGCCAGCTTGCCTCGATCTGGCCCGTCATCGCGGCAACGGTCGATGCCATGTCATCGCGTGCGGAAGCGGCGACGCCGGTCAGCCGCGCCAGCGCCGCGCCCTGCGCGTCGGTGACATGGGCCGATGCGGCGAGCAGTTCGGTTTCGGTTTCCTTCGTCTGTTCCTGGAGTGCGACGATCGCTTCGAGAATCGCGGCGGTCGAAGCCTGGCCAGCGTGCGCGGTCTTCGACGCTTCCTCACCCAGCGCGGCGAGTTTCGCTTCAAGGTGGGCGCCCTGCTGATGGGCAACGAGGCCGGCTTCGCGGAAATTGACCGCCAGTCGCTGCGCGACATCGTCGATCCGCGGCAGGCCGGCGAGCAGCCCGTCCATCCGCTGCATCGCGACATCGCCCGAGCGCGCGAGTTGGTCGTGTGCATTGGCGATTACCGACGCGTTGCTTGCCAGTTTGTCGCTGCTTTCGCCGAGCCGCATCACGGTATCGAGGCCGAGCTGCTGGACGATCTTCGCCTGCTCGCCGAGCTGCCTCTGTGCGTCTGCCAGATGCAGGCCGAGCGAATGCATCGACTGGTTGAGCGCCAGATTCTCTTCGCGAAGCGCGGCGGTGATGCGCGTGAAGCGCGCCTGTTCGGACCGCCCCGAGCGCATCAGCACCATCCACAGCACCGCGAGCAGCGTCAGCGGCATTGCGATGGTCGCAACCAGCGCGGGCCAGTCGGCGACGGCGGGGCCGCGCGCAAAGCCATCGGTCGCGACGGTCAGCGCAAAAAATGTCCAACCGATCGCCATGACGGCGAGCAGGGCGGGGACGGTACGTTCGCGCCACGCTGACGGTGCGGGCGGCGCATCTTCAATCGTTTCGGTATCGCTGAGCGACGACATGTCGAGCCAATCCCGTTCGGCAGGTGCAGCCGCTTCGGGCGTGACCATGGTTTCGAGCGCGGCCGCCTCTGCTGGCGCCGCGCTGTCCGCTTCCTGGTTTGCCGCGGAATCCCGCCACAATCCGACGATTTTCTTTTGCCCCGTCATCCGGACATCTTAGCACCAAATGCCCGCCATGAAACGGAAACTTAACCACAGGATGCCAACCCTGTGGGAATGTCCTTCGACAGCGGCCCCCTCGACCGGTATCTCAGCGCGGCGTTCGGCGACGACCCCGCGATGGCAATGGACCTGCGTTTGGCCTTCACCGGCAGCGCGCGCGACCTCGCCGACCTGATGCGCCGCGCCCGCTGCGACGCCAATTGGGAGGCCGCCGCGCTGCGTTTGAAGGGGCTCGCCGCGACGTTCGGGATCATCCCGCTGATCGAACTGGCCGAAGAGGCGATGGCCGGCGCGCCGGGCGACCCCGCGGTCCTGCGCGAGATCAACAAGACGATCGACGCGCTCGCCTGACGAGGCGCGGTTACCGGCAGACCGGGTTCAATTCCCGTTCAGCCGCTTGCCTCCAATGAAATATCGATATCCGCTGTCTTGCCTTGGCAACGCGACGGGGTTAGCCGCGTTACCGAAGCGCGGCCGAACCTGCGTGCGCCAGACTGGATGAGCGCTCGAAGCCGGCCGAGTTCAAAGGAGAGATTTCGATGTTCAACCGTTTCCGCTCGATGCCCGCAACGGCGATGGCTGCCGTGCTGGGCTGCGCGCTGATGACGACCGCGACGCCGGCCGCCGCGCAAAAGAAAGAAAAGCCGAAAAAGGAAGAGGCGGCGAAAGGCAAAGGCCTGTCCGCGAGCAAGGGCTTCGCGCCCGCGCTCAAGAAGATGACCGATGCGACAGGCGCGAAAGACGCCGCGGCGTTGCAGGCGGCGCTGGCCGAAGGGCAGGCGAGCGCGACGACGCCCGACGACAAATATCTGGTCGCCTTCTATCAGCTGCAGGCCGGCATCCTCGGCAAGGACCAGGCGCTGCAGGGGCAGGGGCTCGACGCGATGATCGATTCGGGCCTGACGCCGCCCGAGAATGTCGCCGTCTATAATTTCTACTCGGGCAATTTCGCCTATGCCGCAAAGAACTACCCCAAGGCGATCCAGCGGCTCGAAGCTGCAAAGGCTGCCGGCTCGACCGAAGCCGCGCTCGCCCCGATGCTGATGGACGCCTATCTTAACGGCGGGCAGATCGACAAAGGCTGGGAAATCGCCAAGGCCGGCATCGATACCGCACGCGCCGCCGGGGCCAAGCCGTCGGAAGAACTGTATGTCCGCCCGGCGCAGGCATTCCAGAAGGCAAACCGCACGAACGAGATGCTCGACGTGCTGACGATGCGCGTCCAAGATTATCCCACCGCCGCCACCTGGCGCAACACGCTGTACATCCTGCTGCAGCAGTCGGGTGGCGACAAGGAGCTCAATCTCGATATCCTGCGGCTGATGCGCGCGACCAATTCGATGATCCAGCGTCCCGAATATCTGGAATATGCGGCGCTCGCGACCGAAGCCGGTTTCCCGGGCGAAGTCGTCGCGGTCATCAAGCAGGGCCAGAACAGCGGTGCGGTCCCGAAGAATGACAGCCATTTCGGTTCGATCCTCGAATCGCAGGGACCGCGCGCCGCGACCGACGCCGCGGCGGTAGCAGCCGACGCCGCCAAGCCGGCGACGCTTGCCAATGCGAAGGTCGCGCGGTCGGTCGGCGATGCGCTCGTCGGCAACGGCGACGCGGCGAAGGCAATTCCGCTTTACGAAGCCGCGCTGAAAGCGGCGCCGGGCGACAATCTTGCCCAGTTCCGCCTGGGCGTCGCGCAGGCGCTGGCGGGGCAGGGCGATGCCGCCGCTGCGAGCTTCGCCAAGGTGCAGGGCAACCGCCAGCGGCTCGCGCAGCTCTGGACGATCCGCGCCAAGGCCGGCGCTGCTCCCGCGGCGGCGCCCGCGGCCGCTCCGGCTACCGGCAGCTAAGCTCCCGGTTCACGCACAAGATCAGGGCGCCGTTCCGGATGGGAACGGCGCCCTTTTTGTTGGATCGGGTTCGGCCCTGAAGGTCAGGGTTCGACCGGAATTCCGGCAAACTGCTTCGCGGTTCGAATTGTCAGCGACGTCTTCACGCTCGTGACGTTCGGCGCAGAGGTGAGGTGCGCGGTCAGGAAGGATTGGAAGCTCTGGAGGTCGCGCGCGACGACTTTCAGCAGGAAGTCGATCTCGCCGTTGAGCATATAGCATTCGCGCACTTCGGCGAGCCCGCCGACATAATCCTCGAACGCCTTCAAATCCGATTCGGCCTGGCTGCGCAGGCTGACCATCGCAAAGACGGTGATGCCATAGCCGAGCTTCGCCGCATCGAGGTCCGCATGATAGGAGCGGATGACCCCCGACTCCTCCAGGGCGCGCACGCGGCGGAGGCATGGCGGAGCCGTCAGCCCCACCATCTGTGCCAGTTCGACATTCGTCATCCGCCCGTTTTTTTGCAGTTCGCCCAGTATCTGCAAATCAATCTGATCGAATTTCTGACTCGCCATCATTGAAACATCCGCTTTCCAAAACTGCGGCGACCATAATATTATTTCAGGCGAATGCAATTGTCCCACAATGTGACGCGAAGAGTGAAGGCACTTTCATGACCGGATGATTCACGCTAGCCGGTAAGCATATGCTAACCAACGACCGAAGGTGTGGGGCTGACTTCGCGTGACTGCTGACTCGATGATTGCGACCATCTTGCGTCAGGCGCCGGCGGATCGCCGCGCGAGTATTGTCGCGTGGCGGCAACTCACCGATATTCTGGCTCAGCGCGGCAATCAACTGGGCGATGACGATATCCGGCGCAGCCTCCATGCACTCGCCGTGCTCCGGCCACGCGTCCCCGAATCCGTCCGCCGCGACTGCGCGCGCGCGATCGCCCGCCACGGCCGCTTTGCGCCGCTCGTCGCGCTCTATGCAAATGATGTTCCGGCGGTGTCGGCGATCATGCTGCGCGAGGCGCGGCTCGCCGAGGCCGACTGGCTGGCGCTGCTGCCCGCGACGGGCGCGATGGCGCGATCGGTGCTTGCCGGACGCCGCGACCTGCCGCGCGCCGTCACCCGCGCGCTGGCGAGCCTCGGCAGCGCGTCGGTCGCGTTGCCGCAGCCCGACGTGCTCGCCGATGACAAGCTCGTCCCGGCTGCCGAAACGGCCGTCGCGCCCGAAGTCGCTCCCGAGAGCGGCCCGAGCCAGATCAGCGAACTCGTGCGCCGGATCGACAAATATCAGTCGACCCGCAGCCAGCCCGAAGCCCCACGCGCACCGCGCGCCGCTTTCCTGTTCGAAACCGGCCCTGACGGCGTCGTCCACTGGGTCGATGGCGTGACCCGCGGCGCGGTGATCGGACTGTCGATCGCCGAAGCGGCATTTGGCGGCGAACCGGGCACCGACGGCGTCGCCGCGGGCGCATTTCGCCAGCGCGCCGAAATCATCAACGCGCGCATGTTGCTCGAAGGCACCCCAGCCGAGGCCGGCGAATGGCGCTTTTCGGCGCTTCCCTGGTTCGATCCGGCGACGGGGCAGTTTCGTGGCTATCGGGCGAGCGCGCGGCGTCCGCAGCGCAACGAAACGCCTTATGGCCGGACGGTGTCCGAGGATTCGGGCGACTCGATCCGCCAGTTGATCCACGAGCTGCGCAGCCCGCTGAACGCCATTTCGGGGTTCGCCCAGATTATTTCGGGGCAGATGTTCGGGCCGGTAAGCCACAGCTATCGCACGATGGCCGAGACGATCGTCGCCGATGCCGCGTCGGTTCAATCGATCATCGACGATCTCGAGACCGCGGCGCGAAGCAGCGCGGGTGTCGTCGCACAGCCGCACGAAGAAGTCGTCGATATCGGTGCGATCGTGACGCAGGTCGAGAGCGACCTCGCCGCGCTCCTTGCCGACCAGCGTGTCGACCTCAGCATTTCGCGCGTCGGGGGGCCGTTCCTGGGGTTGGCGAGCGACGCCGATATCCGGCGCATGGTGGGCCGCCTGCTGACCGCACTGATCGATGTATCCGAACCGGGTGCGATTCTGGTCGGGCAACTGGTCACCGAATCGCGCCACGACGACATGCTCCAATTGCGTATCGTCCGTCCGGCGACGATCCGTTTCGCGACCGCCGCAGACCTGCTCGACCCGGGCTTCAGTCCCGAGGGCGAAGCGCCCGGCGCCGCGGTGCTCAGCCTCGGCTTTTCGCTGCGCCTCGTCGACAGCCTCGCGCGTGGCAGCGGCGGACGGCTCGATATCGGGCATAACGCCTTGACCTTGCACCTGCCGTCGGCCAACTCCAAGGCCGAGGTCGAGCTGGAAGTCCAGCAAGGCGAATAACCCGGGGGCGGGGCAAAGGGGACATGGTGCAGCCTGCGGGCAATTTCTTTGCATATCCGGCCGCGGCCGAGCTGATCGGGCTCGAAGCGGGCGCGCGCCCGCGCTTCTGGGTCACGATCGACACCGAAGAGGATTTCGACTGGGCTGCGCCTTTTGCCCGCACGGGATACCGGCTAGATTCGGTACCCGCGCTCGCCGATTGCCAGCGCTATTTCGAACACGGGGGCGTGAAGCCCATCTATCTCGTCGACTGGCCGATCGTCGCCGATGACCGCGCGGTCGACATCCTTGGCGCGGCGCACGGCGCCGGGGCTTGCGAAATCGGCGCGCAGCTTCATCCCTGGGTCACGCCGCCGCACGACGAGGATGTGAACGCGCACAACAGCTATACGGGCAATCTGCCCGCCGATCTGCAGCGCGCGAAGATGGCGGCGCTGCGCGATGCGATTCGCGACCGTTTCGGCGCCGCGCCCACCGTCTACCGCGCGGGCCGCTACGGACTTGGCCCCGATACCGCGGCGATGCTCGCCGAACTCGGGTTCCGCTGCGACACATCGGTCCGGTCGGGGTTCGACTATCGCGCCGGACATGGTCCCGACTATCGCGCCGCGCCGCTCCATCCCTGGTGGGTTCGCACCGCCAAGGGCGCAGTCCTCGAAATGCCGGTGACGACCGTCTTCGGCGGCGCGCTCGGCGGGACAGGGCGCAGCCTCTATCACCGGCTCGCGCGGCGCGGCACGCACGCGGGGGCAGCGCTGGCCCGGCTGGGCCTCGTCGAGCGCATCGCACTGACCCCCGAAGGCATCCCGGCCAGCCGTGCATGCAAGGCCATCGACATCGCCATCGAACAGGGTCTGCCCGTGCTGAATTTTTCCTTCCACTCGCCTTCGCTGCAGCCGGGAAACACGCCCTATGTCCGCAGCGATGCCGACCTCGCGCTTTTCTATCGCTGGTGGGATATCGTCCTCGATCACCTCGCCCGGCGCGGCGTCGAGGCGACAACGGCGGCTGAGATACTGGCGATGGCCGACCGCGAGGCGCTCCGGACACCAGCCTCCTGATCGTTGGCGCTTGCCAATCCGGCGCACCCTCCGCTATCGCCCGCACATCCCCCGCCGGGTGGAAGGGGGGCCTGTAGCTCAATGGTTAGAGCTGGCCGCTCATAACGGCTAGGTTGCGGGTTCGAGTCCTGCCGGGCCCACCATTTTTCCTATCGCGCCCGAGCGTTCGGCACCCTTATGGCCTTTTCCTGCTGCTTCCCTGGAGTCGCTGCGCCGCGGTAAGATCCTTCAACACCTGCGCGCGCATTTCCAGTTCCCGCAGTTCGGAATCGGACAGGCCGTCGCGTGCATAACGTTCGGCGAGCGACGATATCTGGCTCGCTTCGCGGCGCAAACCTCGCGCCTCGCGTTTCGACAGCGTGCCATCATCGCGGCCTCGACCGATCCGCTCACGGGTTTCGCGCAGATCGTGACCGGGTGCCGAGCTGGCGGGCCGCGTGCCCATATCGGTTATTCCAGGCATGCGCTCGCTTCCGGTGGGCGCTCGCGGCATGAACTGGGCCTGCGCGCCTGCGGGAACAAGGAAAAGTGCGGCTACGACGACGAAACGCATGGCGGCCTCCCCAAGATGGACCAGCCCAACTTCCATCGCGGGCCATGAACCCGTTCTTAACGCCCCGATCGGGACGCAAGTCTGCATTTCCCTTGCAAATCGAAACCGATGGCGGTCCATTGCGCCGACAGAAGGAGAGGGACATGGGGAAGCGGCGGACGATACTGATCGGGGGGCTGGCGATTGCGGCAATCGTGGCGGGGACGGCGGCTGTACGCACCACGACATTCGAGCCGAAGGACATCGCCGATGGCAGCGATATCCGGCTTGCTGCGACACCGGCCTATGATCTCGACGCGGCGGTCGCGCACCTGAGCGCGGCGGCGCAGATCAGGACGATCTCGCATCAGGATCCCGCCGAAAACGATATCGCCGAATGGGACCGGCTGCACGGCTGGCTCGCTACCACCTATCCGGCGACGCACCGCGTAATGACGCGGACGATCCTGCCGAACCGCACGCTCATCTATCACTGGCCGGGCAGCGACGCTTCGCTCGCGCCGATCATCGTCATGGCGCATCAGGACGTCGTGCCGGTTACCGAGGGGACCGAAAAGGACTGGAAATATCCGCCCTTTGCCGGGACGATCGCCGAAAAGGCCGTATGGGGCCGCGGCACCGTCGACGACAAGGGCTCGCTGATCGGGCTGTTCGAGGCGCTGGAAGCGCTCGCCGTGCAGGGATTCCAGCCCAGGCGCGGCATCTATCTGGTTTCGGGGCATGATGAAGAAGCCGGCGGGTCGGGCGCCGTGGCGGCAGCGGCAAAACTCAAGGCCGAGGGCGTGCGCGCGCTCTATACGCTCGACGAAGGCAGCGTGGTGCTGCGCGATACGCCGGTGATCAACGGCCCCGCGATCCTGATCGGCGTCGCCGAAAAGGGCTATGCGACGCTCAAGGTCACCGCCAACGCGCCCGGCGGGCACAGCTCGATGCCGCCTCCCGAAACCGGCGTGACGACGCTCGCGCGCGCCGTACTGGCGATCACCGAAAACCCGTTCCCGATCGAGATGCGCGGTCCCGGCGCGGCGATGGTCGAGGCGCTCGCGGCGCACAAGGGCGGCACGACAAAGCTGGCGGTCGCGAACCAGTGGCTGCTCGGTCCGGTGCTCAAGAAGCAGCTTTCGGCATCGCCCTCGTCGGCCGCGGCCTTCCACACGACGATCGCGCCGACGATGCTGGAGGGAAGCCCGAAGGAGAATGTGCTGCCCCAGTCGGCGAGTGCGCTGATCAACTATCGCATCGCGCCATGGAACAGCTCGGCCGACGTCATGGCACGCGCGAAGGCAGCAGTCGGCGATGCGCCGGTCGAACTCAGCTGGGTCAAGCCGCCAAACGAGCCGTCGCCTGTGTCGTCGAGCAGCTCGCAG
This sequence comes from Sphingopyxis sp. LARHCG72, assembly GCF_052871675.1. NCBI lineage: Bacteria > Pseudomonadati > Pseudomonadota > Alphaproteobacteria > Sphingomonadales > Sphingopyxidaceae > Sphingopyxis > Sphingopyxis sp. LARHCG72. The sequence goes on from NZ_JBIXJU010000005.1 coordinate 176,909, forward strand.
GGGTGGAAATATGTGGTCGCCGCTGCCCGCGCGGATGCACCCGATGCCGTCGTTGCGCCCTTCCTGGTGGTCGGGGCGACCGACAGCCGCAGCATGGCGCCGATTTCCGAGGATGTGTACCGGTTCATGCCGATGCACTTCACGCTGAAGGAAACGGCGATGATCCACGGCACCAACGAACATATGACGATCGACAGCTTCAAGCGGATGATCGACTTTTATGCGCGGCTGATTGCGACCTCGGCCGGGTAGTCGCTTTGGGAAGATAGTGGTCGGGGAGACAGGATTCGAACCTGCGACATCCTGCTCCCAAAGCAGGCGCGCTACCGGGCTGCGCTACTCCCCGACTACTGGACCGCGCCTTAGACAGCGCGGACGCCCAAGTCTATCCCGCCCGGACAGAAGGCAAAGAAAAAGGCGGCCTTCCCGAAGGAAGACCGCCCGTTTCTCGTTTCAGTCAACGCCCCGAAGGGCTGCGACTTACTTCTTTTCTTCAGCCGGGGCAGCGGCAGCAGCCTTGGCGTCAGCAGCCGGAGCAGCAGCAGCGGCCGGAGCAGCAGCGGCGTCGGCCGGAGCAGCAGCGGCTTCAGCGCCAGCAGCGGCAGCGTCGGCACCAGCGGCAGCGGCTTCAGCGCCAGCAGCAGCGGCGTCAGCGCCTTCTTCAGCAACAGCTTCAGCAGCCGGAGCTTCGGTGGTGGCTTCTTCAGCAGCCTTTTCACCGCAAGCGGCGAGGGCGAACATGCTGGCAGCAACGGCGATAGCAGCAAACTTCTTCATGATGTGTGGGCTCCCTAAAATGCCTTAACGCGTCCGGGAAAACTTCCCGTACCGCGAGCCGCGGGATTTAGCCGTTCCGCATGAATCGTCAACAAAAATAATTGAGATGGTCGGCGCGCGCGGAAATCTGTCATTTCTCCGTAACAGTCATGGAAGCTCGCTATCGCTGCTGTTGGCGAGAATCGCCAGAACCGCCGTCCAAACCACGACATTCTGCCGCAATTGCGCCGGGTCCACCTTGTCCAGCGTGTCGTCGGGCGTGTGGTGGATATCGAAATAACGTGTCCCATCCTGTGCCAGGTCGATCGCCGGAACGCCCGCCTGCACGAGCGCGCCGATATCGGCGCCTCCGTTCGCTGGCTGCCTCCCGCGCACGACGCCAAAGGGCATCACGGCGGCCGCGATCCGGTCGGACAGCGCCTTGGCGCTATCGGGCAATTTGAAGTCGATCCGCCACACCCGGTCGGCACCGAAATCGGATTCGAGCGCGACGGCGTGCTTCTCTTTCCCATGCGCGTCGAAATAGGCCTTGCCGCCGAACACGCCGACCTCTTCGGCGCCCGCCCACAGGATGCGGATCGTTCGGCGCGGCTGGCTGGCGGTCATGACGTGTTTCGCCGCCGCGGTGATGATCCCGCAACCGGCAGCATCGTCGATCGCACCGGTCCCGAGGTCCCAGCTGTCGAGATGGCAGGCGATGATGACAGGGCTGGCCGCAGGGTCGCTTCCCGGTACTTCGGCGATGACATTGCCCGATTGTTTCGTGCCGAGATTCTGCGGGGTCAGCACGAGTTTGATCTGGAGCTGGTCGGCGGCGGCGCCGGTCTGCGTACGATTCCATTGCCGGACAAGTTGATCGGCATCGGGGTTAGACAGCGCGCCCGCCGGGATGGGCTTCACGCCCGCATCGAAACTGGTGACGCCGGTATGCGGGTTCCGGTGGCTGTCGGTTCCAATGGAACGGATCACGATTGCTTTCGCGCCCTTTTTCGCTGCGACATTGGGTCCGTTGAAACGGCCTCGGCCGTAATAGCCGTAGCCGCTACCGTCCTGGGTAGGCTCCATCTGGTTGTCGACGAAGACAATGCGGCCTTTCACTTCGTCATCCGAAGCGGCGGCGAGTTCGTCGAAACTTGCGAAAGCGGCGATAGTCCCTTCGATCCCATTCGGGCCGGTCGACGCGCTATTGCCGAGGGCCGCAATGGTCAGCTTCTGGGGCAGGAAGGGATCCGTCAGCCAAGCCTCCTCGGTGCCGCGAACCCAGACAGGCATGTCGAACCGCTCTTCGCGCACATTGAAAAAGCCCATGCTCTTCAGTCTCGACATCGCCCAGCGGCGTGCTGCGGATTCGGCTTCCGTGCCGGCCATTCGTGGTCCGATCTCGGTCGTCAGATCCTCGACGATCGACCAGGCAATGTCGTCGCCCTGCTCTGCGGCTGCGGCAGCGCTTGACGCCGGAGCAGATAATATGATCGCGGTCGGGGCTTCAGAGGGCGCTGCCGATGCGCCGGCTGTGGCAAGGAGCAAGGCGGTCCCGGCAAGGCCGGTGCAGGTGCGGAGGATTTTCATGCCGCTTTCGTAACGGCGCGCCTCGCGCGCGCAAGCGCCGATTGCCCCAATGATTGCCAAGGGCGCGCCCATTCGCTAACCGGCGCGCAACTCAACTCTCCCGGCCGCGCGCGCGGCCCAGCCCATACCGGAGCATTTCCATGGCCGCCCAATATAGTTTCGTGATGAAGGGTCTGAACAAGACCTATCCCGGCGCGCAAAAGCCGACGCTCAAGGACCTGAGCCTGCAATTCTATCCCGATGCCAAGATCGGCATCGTCGGCCCGAACGGCACGGGTAAATCGACCCTGATGAAGATCATGGCGGGCATCGACACCGAATTCACCGGCGAAGCCTGGCCGGGCGAGGGGATCACCGTCGGTTATCTGGCACAGGAGCCCGAGCTCGACCCGACCAAGACGGTCAAGGAAAATGTCATGGACGGCGTCCGCGGCGTCGCCGACATGATGGACCGCTTCAACGAGATCAGCACGCTGATGGCCGATCCGCCCGCCGACGCCGATTTCGACGCGCTCATGGAAGAAATGGGCAGCCTGCAGGAAAAGATCGACGCGGTCGACGGCTGGACGCTCGACAACCAGCTCGAAATCGCGATGGAAGCGCTCCGCTGCCCGCCGGGCGACTGGAGCGTCGAGAATCTGTCGGGCGGTGAAAAGCGCCGCATCGCGCTGACCCGCCTGCTGCTCGAAAAGCCCTCGATCCTGCTGCTCGACGAACCGACCAACCACCTCGACGCCGAAAGCGTCGCGTGGCTCGAAAAGCATCTCGTCGATTATCCGGGCAACGTCATCCTCGTCACCCACGACCGCTACTTCCTCGACAATGTCGTGAACTGGATCCTCGAACTCGATCGCGGCCGCTATTTTGTCTACGAAGGCAATTATTCGACCTATCTCGAAAAGAAGGGCAAGCGCCTCGAACAGGAAGCGCGCGAGGATGCCGGTCGCCAGAAGGCGATCAAGGACGAACTCGAGTGGATCCGGCAATCGCCGAAGGCCCGCCAGGCCAAGTCGAAGGCGCGTATCAAGAGCTTCGACCAGCTCGTCGAGGCGCAGGAAAAGCGCATCCCCGGCAAGGCACAGATCGTCATCCAGGTCCCCGAACGCCTCGGCGGCAAGGTCATCGAGGTCGAGGGTATCTCGAAAGCCTATGGCGACAAGCTCCTGTTCGAAAACCTCAGCTTCTCGCTCCCGCCCGGCGGCATTGTCGGGGTGATCGGGCCCAACGGCGCGGGTAAATCGACGCTGTTCAAGCTGATCACGGGGCAGGAAACCCCCGACAAGGGCAAGGTGACGATCGGCGACACCGTCCGCCTCGGCTTCGTCGACCAGAGCCGCGATGACCTGAAGCCCGACAACAATGTCTGGCAGGAAATCTCGGGCGGTCACGAGCTGATGAACATCGGCAAGCACGAGATGCAGACGCGCGCCTATGTCGGCGCCTTCAACTTCAAGGGCGTCGACCAGCAGAAGAAGGTCGGCCAACTGTCGGGCGGTGAGCGTAATCGCGTGCATATGGCGAAGATGCTGAAACAGGGCGGCAACGTCCTGCTGCTCGACGAACCGACCAACGATCTCGACACCGAAACGCTGGCAGCGCTCGAAGAAGCGCTCGAAAATTTCGCCGGCTGCGCCGTGGTCATCAGCCATGATCGCTTCTTCCTCGATCGCCTCGCGACGCACATCCTCGCGTTCGAGGGCGACAGCCACGTCGAATGGTTCGAAGGCAATTTCGAATCCTATGAAGAGGACAAGATCCGCCGCCTCGGCGACGACGCGACGCGCCCGCACGCGACGTCGTACAAGAAGCTGACGCGCTGACCGGCATGAGCGGGGAGGGGCAGCCGCCGATTTCGGAGCCAATCTCGTCGAACGCGATCCGCCTTGACGCGGACGCGCTCAACGCCTTCATGGCGGAAGCCTTCCCGCATTCGGCGCCGGGTTCGCGCGGCCATGTCGTCTCCGCCGCGCCCGGCCATATCCAGGCGCGGCTGGATCCGAACGAGAATGCGCTGCGTCCCGGCGGGCTGATCTCGGGTCCGACGCAGATGGGGTTCGCCGACATGGCGGCCTATGCGCTCGTCCTCGCGCATATCGGCCCGGTCGCGATGGCGGTGACAAGCGCGCTCAACTACCAGTTCCTGCGCCCATGCCGCCCGGGGCCGCTGTTCGCCGACGCCTATATGCTGCGCCTCGGCAAACGGCTGGCGGTGATGGACGTGCGTATCTGGACCGACGATGCCGGCAAGCCCGTCGGACAGGCGAATGTGACCTACGCGATTCCCTAATATTCCAGCGAGGGATACCAGTCGGTCCCGCGGCCTGCGGGCGTCAGATCGAGGATATTCCACAGGCTGGCGATATCGGGCGCGCCGCGCGGATCCTGCCCCGGATCGGCCATTTCGGCCGTCATTTCGCTTTTCCAGAACAACCGGACCTCGTCGCCATCCTTCCGGAAGACGGCCAGCATCGGATTCTCGCCCCCCTCGGCATTCAGAAGCCTGAAATCCCTAGCATAATCATCGCCGACCAGTTGCACGAAATCGAGCGCCTGCCACCCACGCGCGGCCGCGAATGCCTGCTGGCGTTCGACCGGGCTGCGCCCGAAGACGTGGAACGCAACGCGGCGCCTGATGTCGTTGATATTGCCGTCGACCGAACCGAGCCAATTGGTGCACATCGGGCAGGGCCGTTCGCGTTCGGGTCCGTACATCCAGAAATAGGCGACCAGCGTATCGCGGCCGCCGAACAGGTCGGCAAGACCGAGTTCGATCCCGTCGTTCAGCCTGAACCGGTAGTCCTTCATCAATGGTCCGGGCGGGAGCGCCCGGCGCTGCGCCGCCACGCGGGCGATCCGCCGGCGCAGGTCGATTTCCTCGGCGAGCAGCGATTTGCGGGCTTTGGTATATGATTCATCTTCGCACGCGAAAGCATGTCTGCGCGAAGCAAGCGCCGGCGCAGCCAGCAAGGTCTGGCGAAGAGCCATCCAATTCTCCTTTTTCGGGAGAACGTTCGATTTGCATGATTGTTGCAGCGGTCTTTCACCGCTGCCCGCAGACTGGCGTCGTTTCGTCGCCGATCAGGCGGGGGCGACTTCCCAGAGGATCAATTTGGTGGCCTCGACATTCTCGCGCGCCTTCGCGCCGTCGAGGCGGGTCAGCTTGGCGTCGCCTTTCAGCGCGCTCATCTCGAACATCGCGTCGATGACGGCGACTTCGCCGGCGGCGACCTCGATCTCCATCGCCCCCGCGTTCGCCATGATGCCCTTTGCCATCGCGGCATGGAGCCGGTGGGTACCGGGCTCGACGTCCGCCATCAGCATCTGCCCCGATTTGATCTGGCCCCTGGCGGTTTCATCGAGCGTGACGTTCATCCCTTGCAGCGCGGCGACGAAACCGCGGCGCGTCACATAGATGCGCGCCTTGCCTTCGGGTGCGCGCATCGCCCGGGCGTCGGCGAGCGCGGCGGTATCGGCCTTCTTGCCCGATTTGTTGCTCGACAGCGACCAGACGATCAGCCCGACGATCGCGACCAGCGTGACGATCGAAAAGGTCATCATCGCGCCGGTCGACAGCGACTGTGCAAGAGCAGGTCCCAGGAATGCCCCGACAATCGCCGCGACAAAAATCATGGTCACCCAGAATGCATTCTTGCTCATGTCGCCCTCCTGCTCAGGCGGGAGAAAATTCTCCCGTCGCTTCGTCCATCACATGCAATACGCCGTCGCTGATCGCGAAAAAGGCGCCGCGCAGGGTCAGCGTACCACGCCGTACCTTTTCCTGAATGCAGGGAAAAGTCATCAGATTGTCAAGGCTTACGCGCACCGCCGCAAGCTCCATCGCGCGGCCGGCTTCGCGATTGTCAATCGCGGGATGTTCGCTGCGCACCTGCTCGCTCGCCTCGTCGAGCATGGCGATCCAGTCGGCGATAAAGCCGCCGCGGCCCGGTTCGGCGCCCGCCATCGAACGATGCAGCGCGGCGTGGCAGCCGCCGCACATGCCGTGTCCCATCACGACGATTTCCTCGACCTTCAGGAACTGAACGGCAAATTCGAGGGCCGCCGAGACGCCGTGACGTCCGGGCGTCGTTTCGAATGGAGGCACCAGCGCCGCGACGTTCCGCACGACGAAGATTTCGCCCGGGTTGGTGTCGAAAATCTGCGACGGTTCGGATCGGCTGTCCGAACAGGCGATGACCATCACCTTGGGCGATTGGCCCTCGGCCAGCTGCTCCCAGCGTTCGCGTTGTTCAGCCCAACCACCGTTACGGAAACGGCGATATCCCTCGATCATATCTGCAAAGTGAGTCATGCGTCGCCCTTAGCATAGGTAGAGAGGTTGAGAAGAGGCGCGTGCACGACTATGTGGGCGGCATGAACGCTCCCGCATCGCCCGCCCAGCAGCCTGCCACCACTCCCAGCCAGCGCGCGCGCAAGCCCGACTGGATCCGCGTCAAGGCGCCGACCAGCCCCGGTTATGCCGAAACGCGCAAGCTGATGCGCGAACTCAACCTGCATACGGTGTGCGAAGAAGCGGCCTGCCCGAACATCGGCGAATGCTGGACCAAGAAGCACGCGACGGTGATGATTCTCGGCGACACCTGCACGCGCGCCTGCGCCTTCTGCAACGTCAAGACCGGGATGCCGCGCCCCGTCGACCTGCTCGAGCCCGAGCATACGGCGATCGCGGCGGCGAAGATGGGGCTCAGCCACATCGTCATCACCTCGGTCGATCGCGACGACCTGCCCGACGGCGGCGCCAGCCAGTTTGTGAAGGTCATCAACGCGCTGCGCCGCGAAACGCCGCAGACGACGATCGAAATCCTGACTCCTGACTTTCGCAACAAGCCCGAAAGCGCCGTCGCGGCGATCGTCGATGCGCGGCCCGACGTCTATAACCATAATCTCGAAACCGTTCCGCGGCTCTATCCGACGATCCGCCCCGGCGCCCGCTATTATGCGTCGCTTCGCCTGCTCGAAAGCGTCAAGCGCCGCGATCCGTCGATCTTCACCAAATCCGGCGTCATGCTCGGTCTCGGCGAGGAACGGATGGAGGTCCATCAGGTGATGGACGACATGCGCAGCGCCGACATCGATTTCATGACGATGGGCCAGTATCTCCAGCCGACGCCGAAGCATGCCAAGGTCATCGACTTCGTGACGCCGCAGGCGTTCGACGCCTATGCGCAGATCGCGCGCGCCAAAGGCTTCCTGCAGGTCGCCTCGTCTCCGCTGACGCGTTCGAGCTATCACGCCGGCGACGATTTCGAGCGGATGCGCGCCGCGCGCGAAGCACAGCTGGCTCGCGTCAAGGCGGACTGACCAGCCTTTGCCACGGCATCACGAAACCCGCGTCCTGCCGTATAGCGACGAGCAGATGTTCGCGCTCGTCGCCGATATCGAGCGTTACCCGGAATTTTTGCCGTGGGTGATCGCGCTGCGCGTGCGGAGCGACAGCGAGCATGAGGCCGTCGCCGACATGATCGTCGGCTTCAAGGGGCTGCGCGAAAGCTTTTCCTGCCGCGTCCACAAGGAACGGCCGCACGAGGTTTGCGTGAGCTACATCGACGGACCGATGAAGCATCTGAACAACGAATGGCATTTCCAGCCGGCCGAGGGCGGGGGATGCCGCGTCGATTTCCTCGTCGATTTCTCGTTCCGCAGCCGGATGTTCGAGGCGCTCGCCGGACAGATGTTCGACAAGGCGCTGCGCAAGATGATCGCGGCGTTCGAAGCGCGCGCCGACGAACTTTACGGGGCGGGAAGGACGATATCCTCCGACGGCCGCAGCTCGTCCTTGGCGGGTTGAAGCAGGTCGAGCGCGAACAGCGTTGCCGCCTGGCGGATCGCGGCGCGATCGGTCGATTCGAACTGCACGCGCTGGGTGAAATAATCGTCGGGATCCTGTCCGCGTAGCGCGCGGGCGAACACGACCTGCCCGACGGGTTTCTTTTCCGATCCGCCGCCCGGGCCCGCGATCCCCGTGATCGCAACCGCGACATCGGCGTCGCTGTTCGCGAGCGCCCCCGCAGCCATCGCCCAGGCGGTCGCGAGCGAGACTTCGCCGAAGGTTTCGAGGATTTCGCCGCTGACGTCGAGCTGGGTCCGCTTGGCGTGCGCCGAATAGGTGATGAAGCCCGCCGAAAACACGTCCGAACTGCCGGCGATGTCGGTCAGCGCGGCGCTGACCATGCCCCCGGTGCAGCTTTCGGCGACGGCGATCTTGCGGCCCGCGGCGCGGTTCTCCGCAAGCACGCTCGTGGCAAGCTCGTCGCGCGCGGTGAGGCGCGATTCAGCGTCGGTCGGCACGTTTCAATTCTCCGGAAGTTGCAGGGTCGCGGTGGCCTGTGCTGCGATCCCTTCGCGGCGGCCGGTAAAGCCGAGCCGCTCGGTCGTTGTTGCCTTCACACTAACCCGTTCGATCGGAATCGCAAGGATTTCGGCAATTCGCGTGCGCATCGCGGCGCGGTGCGGGCCTATTTTCGGCGCTTCGGCGATGATCGTCAGGTCGACATGATCGATGCGCCCGCCGCGCGCCGACACGCGCTCGGCCGCAAAGGCGAGGAAACGGTACGATTCAGCACCGCGCCATTGCGGGTCGCTCGGCGGAAAATGGTCGCCGATGTCGCCGTCGGCAAGCGCACCCAGGATCGCATCGGTCAGTGCATGGAGTCCGACGTCGGCATCGCTATGGCCTTCAAGTCCATGACTATGCGCGATTTCTATTCCCCCGATCCACAGCGGCTTGTCAGGCACCAAGCGGTGAACATCATAGCCAATGCCGACGGCGGTGCGCATCATTCGATCGATCCCCAGCAAGCCGTTCAGGATCGCCATATCCTCGGCATATGTCAGTTTGTAGAGGCGGGCATCGCCGTCCACCGCGGCAACCGGCAGGCCAAGCCGCCGGACGAGCTGCGCGTCGTCGGTCGCGGCCGCCTCGACGGCTTCGGCGTGCGCGCGGCGCAATGTGCCAAGCCGGAACGCCTGCGGCGTCTGGACGCGCGCCAGCGCGCTGCGGTCGACCACGTCACCGGCAAGATGCGCGGCCTGCTCGACCAGCGTATCGGGAACCGGGAGCGTCGGGATCGCCGCTTCGGCATCGCCAAGCGCTGCGAGCAGGCGATCGACTACCTCGGCGGTCACGCCCGGCCGCGCCGCATCGTGAACGAGGACCAGCGCATCGTCGCCCCAGCCGGCCAGCGCGGCGAGCGCATTGCCGACCGATTGCTGGCGTTCCAAGCCGGGATTGGCGGAAATCCAAGCGTCCGGGAGGCCGCCGATTGCCGCCACGACGTCATCATTTGCGACCAGCACGCCGCTTGCAACCGCCGGATGGGCGGCAAAGGCATCGAGGCTCCAGCGCAGCACGGGCCTGTCGCCCAGCATCGCCAGCTGTTTCGGGTGGCCGAAGCCCGCGCGCGTCCCCTGGCCGCCCGCAAGCAGCACCACCGCCACACGCGGCGAAGAGGGAAGGGTGGACTCGCTCATCGTCCGCGCGGTTAGCGCAGCCGCGGCTTGCGGGAAAGCCGCTTAGCGTGTAGGGGCGCTGCTTATTTTTTAGGCAATCGACGAAGGTTTCGCCATGGCGCCGCTGCGGCCCATCCAGATCGGCAACATCACCATCGCGGATCCCGTGATCCTCGCGCCGATGACGGGCGTCACCGATCTGCCGTTCCGCAAGCTCGTGCGCTATTATGGTTCGGGGCTCAACGTCACCGAGATGATCGCGAGCCAGGCCGCGATCCGCGAAACGCGCCAGTCGATACAGAAAGCGGCGTGGGACCCGGTCGAAGAGCCAGTATCGATGCAGCTCGTCGGCTGCACCCCCTATGAAATGGGCGAAGCGGCGAAGCTCAACGAGGATCGCGGCGCGTCGATCATCGACATCAACATGGGCTGCCCGGTGCGCAAGGTCACCAATGGCGATGCCGGCTCGGCGCTGATGCGCGATTTGAAGCTCGCTGCGGCGTTGATCGATAGCTGCGTCAAGGCGGTGTCGGTGCCGGTGACGGTCAAGATGCGCATGGGCTGGTGTCACGACAGCCTAAACGCCCCCGAACTCGCGCATATCGCCGAGGATCTCGGCGCAAAGCTCGTCACCGTCCACGGCCGCACGCGCAACCAGATGTACCGCGGCGAGGCCGATTGGGGCTTTGTCCGCAGCGTCAAGGATGCCGTGTCGATCCCGGTTATCGTCAATGGCGACATCTGCTCGGCCGACGATGCGCGCACCGCGCTCGCGCAAAGCGGCGCCGATGGCGTCATGATCGGTCGCGGCGCCTATGGCCGCCCCTGGCTGCTCGGCCAGGTCATGGCGGCGCTCCGCGGCGAGGCCGAACGCCCCGATCCGGGGATCGACGAGCAATATGACGTCATTACATCGCATTACCGCGCGATGATCGACCATTATGGTGAGGTGACCGGCGTCAATATGGCGCGCAAGCATCTCGGCTGGTACGTGAAAAGCCTCCACGGTTCGGCCGAGTTTCGCAACAAGGTCAACCAGATCCCCAGCAGCCGCGACGTGCTCGACGCGCTCGAGCGCTTCTACACGCCGTTCCTGAGCAAGGCGGCCGCGTGACCGCGCTCACGTCGAGCATCCCGAGCTTCGACCATGACGAGCTGATCCAGTCGCACCCCGTTCCCACGCTGCTGATCGACGGCGGCGGGGTCGTGCTGTTCGTCAACGCCGCTGCCGAACAGCTTTGCAATGTCAGCCGCTCGGCGATGGTCGGCCGCGTCATCTATGACGTCATCGAGATGGACCGCAGCTATCGCCAGCGCATGAACGACGCCTCGACGTCGGCGCTCTTCGCGCACCGCGCCGAAATCTCCCTCGGCGGTCGCAAGTCGATCTTCGTCGACATGCAGATGGTCCCCTATGGCCACAGCGGCCACCGCATCCTCGCGCTGGTGCCGTCGCAAAGCGACGCCGAACTGATGGGCGGCGCGATCGGCCGTTCGGGGCGCGCAGCCGGCGCGGCGGCGTCGATGCTGGCGCACGAGATCAAGAACCCGCTCGCCGGGATCAAGGGGGCGGCGCAATTGCTGGCGCGGAAAACCGACGCCGGCGGCGAGCGCTTCACGACGCTGATCTGCGCCGAAGTCGACCGCATCGCGACGCTGATCGACCAGATGGAGCATTTCTCGCGCGGGCAGCCGATCGCATGCGGTCCGATCAACCTTTACCAGCCGATCCATCAGGCGATGGAAACCGCCCGTGCGCGTCAGTTTCCGGGCGTCCGCTTTGCCGAAGATTTCGACCCGTCGCTGCCGCTGGTGCACGGGAACCATGACGCCATGGTGCAGATTTTGCTCAACCTGCTGACCAACGGCTGCGAGGCGCTCGGCGGGCGCGACGATGGCGTCGTCCGATTGACGACGGCCTATCGTCACGGCCTGTCGATCGACAATGGCGACGGACGCGGGCGCATCGCGCTGCCGATCGAGGTCAGCGTCAGCGACAATGGCCCGGGCGTACCCGCCGATATCCGCGGCGACCTGTTCGATCCGTTCGTGACGACGAAGCGCGAGGGGCGGGGGCTCGGTCTCGCGCTCGTCGCCAAGCTCGCGCGCGACATGGGCGGCACCGTCCAGCATATGCGCGACGGTGAATGGACGCGCTTTCGGGTCCACCTTCCGGTTGCGCAAAAGGGGCGGGGCGCATGAGCCAGGGCAAGACGATCCTGCTGGTCGAGGACGATCCGGCTATCGCGATGATCATTCGCGAGACGCTGGTCGGCGAATGCGGCCATTTCGCGTCGGTCGCGAGCCTCGCCGAGCGCAACGCCTGGCTGGCCGATAACCGTCCCGACCTGATCATCACCGATGTCGTCCTGCCCGACGGCGACGGCATCGATTCGCTGTCGCGCGCCACAGTCGATCCGGCGACGCCGGTGATTGTACTGTCGGCGCAGAACACCCTCGACACCGCGGTACGCGCGACGGGAATCGGCAGTTACGACTATCTGCCCAAGCCCTTCGACCTCGACGAACTGACCGCGAGCGTCCGCGCCGCGCTGGAGCGCCGCGCCGAACCGGCTGCAGGCGTCGCGGCCGCGCCCGCCGACAGCCATGGCCTGGTCGGGCGTGCCCCTGCGATGCAAGCGGTTTACCGCACGATCGCGCGGCTCGCGTCGAACGACCTCGCCGTGCTGATCCTCGGCGAATCGGGAACCGGCAAGGAGGTGGTTGCGCGCGCGATCCACGCCACGGGGCTCCGCCGTAACGGGCCGTTCGTCGCGATCAACATGGCCGCCATTCCGCGCGAATTGATCGAGGCCGAGCTGTTCGGCCATGAAAAGGGCGCGTTCACCGGCGCGCACAGCCGCAACGCCGGGCGTTTCGAGCAGGCCGCTGGCGGCACGCTCTTCCTCGACGAGATCGGCGATATGCCGCTTGAGGCGCAGACGCGGCTGCTGCGCGTACTGCAAAGCAACGAATATTCGACCGTCGGCGGCAGTCAGGCGCTCCGCGCGGATGTTCGCGTCATCGCGGCGACGCACCGCGACATGCGGACGCTCGTTGCCGATGGCCGCTTCCGCGAGGATCTTTTCTATCGGCTCAACGTCATTCCGGTCACCTTACCGCCGCTCCGCGACCGGCGCAGCGACATCGCCGCGCTCGTCCGCCACTTCGTCGATGCCGGGCGCAGCTCGGGCTTACCCGACCGGCAGTTCGCCCCTGCCGCGATGCAATGGCTCGAACGCTATGACTGGCCGGGCAACGTCCGCGAACTCGGCAATGTCGTCCAGCGCCTCGCGGTGCTTTCGCGCGACACCGTCGTCACCGTGCGCGACGTCGAAACGGTGCTCCACGAAAATGGCGAGGTCGGCGGCGCGGTCGAGCCCGCGGCACTCATCGCCCGCGCGGTCGACGACTGGGCGCGCGAACAGATGGCGGATACCGTAAGCGACGGTGACATCCATGCGCAGCTTGAGGCGATCGTCGAAGCCGCACTATTCCGCCGCATTTTGCGCGACGTGCGCGGCAACCAGCTCGAGGCAGCCCGCCGCCTCGGCATCAACCGCAACACGCTGCGCAAGCGCCTCGGACAGCTCGACATCGACCCGGCGCACCCTTGAAACGCTGCGACAGTCGCGAAATCGGGGCAATTGGGCGACACACAGGCAAATTGTGTGTTTTCTATGCAACAGGATTGTCGTAACACGGCCACAATGGCGCAATCGTCCTCCCTGGCGTTCGACACGGACTCTGACGGCGAGGAAGCGCGCTCGGGAATCTGGCGCTTTGCCGCGCCCGAATATTATACGTTGGCGGTCATCGTCAGCGTCGCCATCGCAACCTATATCTTCATCACGGGCGATGCGCAGAGCGAACGACTGCTTACCCCCGCGCTCGTGGCGACGATCATGGTCGCCAACCTCGTGCCCGCCATGACACTGATCGTCCTTGTCGGCAGCCGCGTGGCGCGCGCGCGCGCAGTGCATTCGATGGCGGGCGGTCGCGGACGCCTTCACGTCCGGCTGGTCGCGCTCTTCTCGCTGATCGCGGCAGCGCCGACATTGCTCGTCGTGATCTTCGCCTCGCTGCTTTTCCAATATGGCGTCGATTTCTGGTTTTCCGATCGATCGCGCGGGATGTTCGAGAACGCCGCCAGCCTGGCCGAAGGTTATTATCAGGACAATCAGCGCGAAGTGGGGGCCAACACCATCGCAATGGCGACCGACCTTGGCGGCCTGCTCGCCCGCGTTCCGATCGATGCGCCCGATTTTTCCAACTATTATTTCCAGCAGGTCGTCGTTCGCAACCTCAACGAATCGGCGATTATCGAGATCGGAAACGACGGGATCGCACGCACCGCGGCGATGATCGACCCCGATAACCGCGCGGCCGAAAACCGCCTGTCGCCCGCGATGGTAAAGCGGCTCGATGCCGGCGAGGAAGTCGTGGTGATCGTGCAACCCGACCGGATCGAGGCGGCGACGCGGCTTCCGGGGCAGCGGCGCGCCTATGTCTATGCGTCGCGCGACGGTAATGTCCCCGCGTTCAAGCAGTCCGAACGCGCGCGGACGGTGCTTGCCGACTATAATGGCCTGTTCGAACGGTCGCAGCTCCTGCAGTTGCAATTCAACGGCGCGCTCTATCTCGGTTCGCTTCTCTTGCTCGCGTTGGCGGTGATCGCCGCGATCGTCGTCGCCGACCGCATCGTACGCCCGCTGGGCACGCTGATCGGCGCAACACGTACCGCAGCCGAAGGCGATTTGTCGGTTCGCGTCACCCCGCCGCTTCGCGATGACGAGATTGCGGTGCTGACACGCGCATTCAACCGTATGACCGAGCAGCTCGAATTCCAGACCGGAACGCTGGTCAGCGTCAACGAACAGCTCGAAACACGGCGCAGCTTTATCGAAGCCGTGCTTAGCGGCGTATCCTCGGCGGTCGTGTCGGTCGACGCCGACCACCGCATCCTGCTCGCCAACGCCGCTGCCGAACGCCTGATATGCCAGTCGGCCGAATGCTTGACCGGGCGCCCGCTGGCGGATGTGGCGCCCGAACTGGCGCGGCTGTTGACCGGGGAAGAGCGCGAAGCGATCGTGCAGCTTTCGCGCAAGGACGCCGAACCCGCGACGCTCGCCGCCAAGGCGGTCGCACAGGGCGATGGTTTTGTCCTGAGCTTCGAGGATATCACCCAGCAATTGCTCGACCAGCGCCGCGCCGCCTGGTCCGACGTCGCGCGGCGCATCGCGCATGAAATCAAGAATCCGCTGACCCCGATCCAGCTCGCGGCCGAGCGGCTGCAGCGGCGCTTCGGCGACAAGGTCGAGGGGGACGCGGCGACGTTCCGCAAGCTCACCGACACGGTGATCCGCCAGGTCCACGACATGCGCCGGATGGTCGACGAGTTTTCGAGCTTCGCCCGGATGCCCAAGCCGACCTTCGGGGTCGAGGATGTCCGCGACATCCTGCGGCAGGCGGTGTTCCTGTTCGAGGTCGCCAAACCCGATATCGCCTTCGCCGTCAAAACCCCGGGCGAGATCGATCCGCTCGTCTGCGACCGCCGCCTGCTCTCGCAAGCATTGACCAATATCGTCAAAAACGCCGTCGAAGCGATTGAAGAGAAATACAAAAATTCGGACACAATTGCGACAGGCCATGTCGCGGCCGAACTCGAGGTCGGGACCGATGGCGTGATCGTCATTCGCGTCACCGACGATGGGATCGGCTTGCCCGAAGCCCGCGACGCGATCGCCGAACCCTATATGACGACGCGGCAGGGCGGAACGGGGCTCGGCCTCGCGATCGTGAAGAAGATCGTCGAGCAACATTATGGCGAACTGGAATTTTCCGACAATCCGGCGGGGCGGGGGACGTGCGTCACGCTGACGCTGCACCCCGACCGCCTGCGGCCGCTGGTCGGCAAGGGCGGAGATGGCAGCATGGGGCAGGCAGAATCGGTTCCGGGACGGATGCGGAACCGACAGGACAGAGAAGATCATGGCGCTTGATATTCTGATCGTCGACGACGAACGCGACATCTGCGACCTCGTCGCCGGCGTCATGGAAGACGAAGGTTACGAGGCGCGCACCGCCTCCGACAGCGATTCGGCGCTGGAAGCGATCCGCCAGCGGCGACCCTCGCTCGCGCTGATCGACGTCTGGTTGCAGGGCTCGCGGCTCGACGGGCTGGGGCTGGTCGAGGCGATCAAGGCGTTCGACCCGACGCTGCCGATCATCGTCATTTCGGGCCATGGCGGGCTCGACACCGCGGTCGCGGCGATCCGCCGCGGCGCGTTCGATTTCATCGAAAAGCCGTTCGAGGCGTCGCGCCTCCTCCATCTCGTTGCGCGCGCGACCGAAAGCGAGCGGCTGAAGTTCGAATATGAACAACTCCGCGAAAAGGCCGGCCCGTCGGACGAACTCACGGGGACGAGCGCGGCGATCAACAATGTCCGGGCGACGCTGAAGCGCGTGGCGGGGACGGGGAGCCGCGTGCTGATCACCGGCGCCCCGGGCGTCGGCAAGGAAGTCGCTGCGCGCGTGCTGCATGGCTGGAGCGGACGGCACTCCGCGCCGTTCCGTGTCATTTCGTCGGCGCGCATGGACCCCGAAACGGTCGAAACCGAATTGTTCGGATCCGAGGCGGAGGATGGCTCGATCCGCGTCGGGCTGCTCGAACAGGCGCATGGCGGCACCTTGTTCCTCGACGAGGTCGCCGACATGCCGCTCACGACGCAGGGCAAGATCCTGCGCGTCCTGACCGACCAGAGCTTCGCGCGCGTCGGCGGGCGCACGATGATCCGCGTCGACGTGCGCATCATTTCGGGTTCGGCGCGCGACCTGATGACCGAAATCGCCGAAAGTCGCTTTCGCGAGGATCTCTATTACCGGCTCAATGTCGTGCCGGTGCATATCCCCCCGCTGCGCGAGCGGCGCGACGATATCGCCAGCCTGTGCGACCATTATGTCCGCCGCTACGCGGCCGATCGCCGCGTGCCGCCGCCCGAGATCAGCTCGGAGGCGATGGCGGCGCTGCAGGCGCATGAATGGCCCGGCAATGTCCGTGAACTGCGCAACGTCATCGAGCGCGTGATGATCCTCGCGCCCAGCGACCGGCTGGCGCGGATCGATGCCGACATGCTGCCCGCGGAACTGGTGCGCGGCGGGACCGATATCCTGCCCAATTCGGAATCGATCACCGCGATCCCGCTGAAGGAAGCGCGCGAAAATTTCGAGCGCGAATATTTGCGCATCCAGATTAACCGTTTTTCGGGCAATATCTCGCGCACCGCGACCTTTATCGGCATGGAGCGCTCGGCACTGCACCGCAAACTGAAACTTTTGGGGCTTACCGAGAGTTCGGACGGCGAGGGATAGCGGCTTTGCGCTAGACCTCGCCCGTGCTTTGCCGCATATTGGCATCAGAAGAAGGTCTTTTTGAGCCGGAAAACCGGCATTTTACCCGCGGTTTCACCGCCAAAAACAGGAGGCAAATGTGTCCGATAAAAACCAGAATCTCCAGGATATTTTCCTCAACGCCCTCCGCCGCAGCAAGACCCCGGTGACCATGTTCCTGGTCAAGGGCGTCAAATTGCAGGGCATCATCACCTGGTTCGACAATTTCTCGTTGCTGCTTCGCCGCGATGGCCAGTCGCAACTCGTCTACAAGCACGCGATTTCGACCGTCATGCCGTCGCACGATTTCGACCTGTCGCTGCTCGGCGACAATCTGCGCGACGCACCGGCCAGCAAGGGCAAGGCGCTGCAGGACGTGTTCCTCAACGCGGTCCGCAAGTCCGATGAATCGGTGACGATGTTCCTCGTCAACGGCGTGATGCTGCAGGGCGATATCGTGGCTTTCGACCTGTTCTGCATGCTGCTCGAGCGCGAGCGGCAGGTGCAGCTCGTCTACAAGCACGCCATTTCGACCGTTCAGCCGAACGGGCCGATCAACCTGACCGACAATGGCGAGGCTGACGGCGAAGCGGACGACGCCTGATCGACCCGATAATCGACACGGAAGACGAGGTAACGCGCGGCGCCACCGCGCTTATCGTCGTGCCCGAATGGCATAGCCAGCGCCTTGCGCGCGACCTCGACGCGCGCGCAGAGGAAGCGAAGGGGCTCGCCCTCGCGATCGGGCTCGACGTCGTCGCGGTCCACACACTGCGCCTGCGCCAGACGCGCGCCGCAACCTTGCTCGGGGTCGGGCAGATCGAGGCGATCACGCCCGATATCGCCGCAAAGGGCGTCCAGCTTGTCGTCGTCGACGCCGCGCTCAGCCCGATCCAGCAACGCAACCTCGAAACCGCCTTCGGGACGAAGGTCATCGATCGCACCGGCCTGATCCTCGAAATCTTCGGCGAGCGCGCCGCAACGGCCGAAGGTCGGCTCCAGGTCGAACTGGCGCATCTCGATTATCAGGCGGGGCGGCTGGTGCGCAGCTGGACCCACCTCGAACGCCAGCGCGGCGGCTTCGGCTTTCTCGGCGGCCCCGGCGAAACGCAGATCGAGGCCGACCGGCGGATGATCCGCAACCGCATGGCGCGCATCCGGCGTAGCCTCGAGGATGCACGGCGCACACGCCAGCTCCAGCGCTCGAAGCGCCAGCGCGCGCCTTGGCCCGTGGTCGCGCTCGTCGGCTATACGAACGCAGGGAAATCGACTTTTTTCAACCGGTTGACGGGCAGTGACGTCATGGCGGAAGATATGCTCTTCGCGACGCTGGACCCGACGATGCGCGAAATCCGTCTTCCGGGCATCGACAAGGCGATCCTGTCGGACACGGTCGGCTTCGTCTCCGACCTCCCCACCGAACTGGTCGCGGCCTTTCGCGCGACGCTGGAGGAGGTGACGACCGCCGACCTGATCGTCCATGTCCGCGACATAGTCCATCCCGACAGCGAACCCCAATACGACGACGTCCGCGCGATATTGGACTCGCTCGGCGTCAACGGGCCGCAGGATGGCGGGGAGGGCGATGCCACGCCCGCGATCCAGCAGATTGAAATCTGGAACAAGATCGACACCGCCGATAATGACCGCCGGGCGGACATCGAAGAAATGGCGGCGCGGCGCCCCGACGTCGCGGTGATTTCGGCGGTCACGGGCGAGGGGGTCGAGGCGGCGCGGATGCTTATGGCGTCGCAATTGACTGCGCTACACAAGGTCCAGCGCATCTACCTGTCGTACAGTCAGGGCGAGGCCGCGGCGTGGCTCCATGCGCGGGGAGAGGTTCTCGCCGACGAGCCTCAGGAAGAGGGGCATGTGCTGACCGTCCGGCTCGATCCGGCCGACAGCGCGCGGTTCGAGCGGCTATGGCCGGCTACGGGCGCTCCGTAGCCTTGACCGCGACCCAATGATTTTCCTGCTCGTCGAGCGATAGCCCGGCGAGGCTCCCGCCGGCGCGATCTTCCATGGCGGCAAAGCGCCGTGCGAATTTCAGATTGGCATCGCGTAGCGCGCCCTCGGCGTCGACGCCCAGCTTGCGGGCGTAATTGACCACCGCGAACAGCAGGTCACCGACTTCCTCATACCGCTCGGCGGCGTCGTTCGCTTCCGCGACTTCCGCCAGTTCCTCGTCGATCTTCGCGCGCGGCCCGTCGGTGTCGGGCCAGTCAAAACCCACGCGCGCGGCGCGGCCCTGCAGCTTTTGCGCGCGCAGCAATGCGGGCAACGACAACGCGACGCCGTCCAGCGCGCTCGATGCGCCATCCGCGGCACGCTCAGCGGCCTTGATCTGCTCCCATTGCTGGCGGACATCGCCGGTTCTGGCGTCGCCGAAGATATGCGGATGCCGGCGCTCCATCTTGTCGCTGATCGCATTGGCGACATCGTCGAAGCCGAACAGGCCATCGTCGGTCGCGATTTGGCTGTGAAAGACGACCTGGAGCAGCAGATCGCCAAGCTCGTCGCAAATCACCGCCGGATCGCCACCGGCAATCGCGTCGGAAACTTCATAGGCTTCCTCGATCGTGTAGGGCGCGATTGTCGAGAAATCCTGCGCGAGATCCCATTCGCAACCGCCATCAGGATTGCGCAGCTGGCGCATGATGGCGAGCAGGCGATCGATGGGGGATGCAGTTGCCAAGTCAGGCATATGATTATCCGATAATATATATTATGTTAAATACAATGCTGCAGGAGAGAAGAGCCCCCGCGTCACGTCACCGCCTGCCATGTCCGGATCACCAGAAATACGAGCCCGAAGATCGCTACCCATGCGAGCGCCATCTTGATCCAGTCGGCCATCGGCAATCGCCGCGCCAGCAGCGAACTGAGCACCAGCGCGAACGCGCCGGCGAACCACAGGATCTGGACAGTCGTGTCACCGGTCATAGCTGCACCTCCAGTCCGTCATATCCGGGCTCGACGCCCGGCGGCAATTCGGCCGCAAGGTCGTCATAATCCATCGTATTGTCCATATGGGTAATGATGGCGCGCGGATTGCCAACCTTGGCCAGTCCTTCGAGCGTCATCGCCAGATGCGGATGCGTCGGATGCGGATAGCGGCGCAGCGCGTCGATCACGAACAGGTCGACGCCTTGGAAGAAATCGACCATCTCGTCAGTAAATTTTGAAAAATCAGTCGCATAGGCGATCTTGTGAGCGCCGTCGCTGAAGATGAGCCCGGTCGCCTTGATCGGGCCGTGCGGCATTTCGATCGCCGAAACCTCGATCGGGCCGATCGATTGATGGTCGTGGAGGTCGATCGGATCCACCGACGCCGGATAGCCGGCATTGCCCGCAAAGGCATAAGTAAAGCGCCATTTGAGGATGTCGAGAACATGGTCGCGGGCATAGACCGGCACCGCCGACCGGCGGAGGTGCATCACCTGCCGCAGATCGTCGAGACCATGCGTGTGGTCGGCGTGTTCGTGGGTCCAGATGACGGCATCGATCTCGCCAATCCCTGCGTCGAGCAGTTGCAGGCGCATGTCGGGGCTGGTGTCGACGAGGATCCGGAAGCCCCCGAGCGATACCATGATCGATGCACGGCTGCGCAGGTTGCGCGGATTGTCGGGATCGCACTGCCCCCAGTCGTTGCCGATCCGCGGCACGCCCGAAGACGTCCCGCAACCCAGGATCCTGAGCTTCATAGCGCGTGTGACGTCATGGCGCCGCCTTATTGAAAAGCGCGTAGAAATTGGCGCTTGTCGCAGCCGCGAGTACATCGCCGTCTTCGCCGCGAAGATCGGCAAGGAAGGCAAGCGTGTCGGCGACGAAAGCCGGTTCTCCCGGCTTGCCGCGGTGCGGTACGGGGGCAAGGAAGGGGGAATCGGTTTCGATCAGCAGTCGGTTCTGCGGCAACCATCTGGCGGTCGCCTGAAGATCGGCGGCGTTCTTGAAGGTCACGATTCCCGAGATCGAGACATAGAGGCCGAGATCGAGTGCCTTGCGCGCGAAATCGTCGCTCGCCGTGAAGCAGTGGATGACGCCGGGGAAAATGGCCCTGCCCATCTCCTCGCCGAGCAACGCCAGCGTGTCTTCCTCGGCGTCGCGCGTGTGCACGATGATCGGCAGGCCGGTTTGCTGCGACGCATGGATGTGGCGACGGAAACTGTCCTGCTGTCGCACACGGTCGCTTTTGTCGTAATAATAGTCGAGCCCGGTTTCGCCGATGCCGATCACCCGCGGATGCGCGGCGCGCTCGACCAGCTTGGCGGTATCGACGTCGGGGTGATGGTCGGCATCGTGCGGATGGATGCCGACGCTCGCCCAGACATCGTCATTCGCCTCGGCCGCGGCGAGCACATCGTCCCACTCGCTTTCGCGCGTCGCAATGTTGAGCATCGCGGTAACGCCCTTCTCCCGCGCACGCGCCAGCACCTCGCCCTGCCGCTCGGCAAGTCCCTTGTAATTGAGGTGGCAGTGCGAATCGACGAGCATCAGGCCTCCCCTTCCCCTTCGCTCTCAGGGAGTTCGAGGCGCGGGAAGATCGGCACCGGTTGACCGACCGCGAAACCGCTCGCCGCGAGCTTTGCGAACCAGTCTTTGTCGGCGAGCGCTGCAAAATCACGCGCATTTTCGGTAATGCCCATCTGGTCGAGCAATTTGTCGGCCGCGGCGGGCACGACGGGGCGGATGGCGATCGCAAGCGTTCGCACCGCCCGGAACAAAGTCATGAGGACCGCGCGCATACGCTCCGGGTCGGTCTTGCGTAGCGCCCACGGGGCCTGCGTGTCGACATATTGGTTGCAGGCGAAGACGGCGCGGAGCCAGTCCTCGATCCCGATCGAGAAAGCGAGTTGCTCGAATTCGCGCGGCAGACGCACCTTTGCCATGTCGTCCAATTCCGAGAGCAGGTCCATGTCGTCCTGCGCGGGCGCATAGTCCGCGAAAATCTTGCCGTCCAAATTCTTGAAAATCATCGACAAGCTGCGCTGTGCCAGATTGCCGAAGCTGTTCGCGAGATCGGCGTTCGCGGTGCGCACGATCGCCTCGGCCGAATAGCTGCCATCCTGACCGAAGCTCACTTCGCGTAGCAGATAATAACGCAGCGCATCGACGCCGAACTGTTCGGCGAGCGTCATCGGGTCGACGACATTACCGAGCGACTTCGACATTTTCTCGCCCCGGTTGAGCAGGAAACCGTGGCCGAACACCTGTTTCGGCAGCGGCAAATTCGCACTCATCAGGAAAGCTGGCCAGTAAACCGTATGAAAACGAACGATATCCTTGCCGATCATATGGATATTCGCCGGCCAGAATTTGCCGAAATCGCTGTCGGGGTCGGGATAGCCGAGGCCCGACAGATAGGTGGTCAAAGCGTCGACCCACACATACATCACATGCCCGGGCGAACCCGGAACCGGCACACCCCAGTCGAAGCTGGTGCGTGAAACGCTAAGGTCCTTCAGCCCGCCCTCGACGAAGCGCAGCACCTCGTTGCGGCGGCTTTCGGGGCGGATGAAGTCCGGATTGTCGTTGTAGAGCGCGAGCAGCCGGTCCTGATAAGCAGACAAGCGGAAGAACCAGCTTTCCTCGACGGTCCATTCGACCGGTGTTCCCTGCGGCGACAGGCGGGCGCCCCCTTCCCCGTCGGTGAGCTCGCTCTCGTCGTAGAAAGCCTCGTCGCGAACCGAGTACCAGCCCTCGTAGCGGTCGAGATAGAGGTCGCCATTCGCCTCCATCGCTTTCCAGATCGTCTGCGACGCCGCGTGATGCGCCGCGTCGGACGTGCGCATGAAATTATCATAGCTGATATTCAGCTTGGCATACATCTCACGGAAATATGCCGACATTTCATCAGCGAGATCGATCGTCGCGCGGCCCTGGTCGCGCGCGGTCTGGAACATCTTCAGCCCATGTTCGTCGGTGCCGGTGATCAGCCGCACGTCGCGGCCGCGCGCGCGCTGGAAGCGGGCCATGACGTCGGTAGCGATCGCTTCATAGGCGTGGCCGATATGCGGGCGGCCATTGGGATAGCTGATCGCGGTGGTGATATAGAAAGGTTCGTTATTTTCGGACATGCGCGCGCCTTAGCGGCTGGCGCGCGCGAGGGAAAGCGTCAGCGTGCTTCCTGCCCGTGCCGCGGCGCGAGTTCGGCGAGACAATTGCCGATTTCGAACCCGACCATGGCTCCGTCGTACGACCCGCGGATCGCATCGCGCACCGTGCGCTGCACGCGGTCCCATTGCGCAAGGATCGGGGCGATGTCTCCAACCGGACGCTCGCGCGCGAGGCGCGCGAGCAGCCCGGGCACGATATCGATCACCAGTTCGAGCCGAGCGCGATTGCTCGTTCCGCTGACCTCGCGCGCGAGCGCCTCGCGCAGCCGGTTTTCGGGATCCCCCGACGTCGCAATCGCGAGCAGCTTCTTCTCCATCGCCGCGACATCGCTGTCGATCAGCGCGAGCGCCTTGCCCGGCACACCGCCCGACGCGGCAACGATCGCGCGCACCTCGGCGGTGTCGAGCATCGGGCGCAATTCGTGCAGCCATGCTGTCATGACGTCACGGTCAACGGGTTGAAAACGCAGGCTTCTGCACCGCGACCGGATCGTCGGCAACAACCGTCCGGGCGAGTGGCTCACGAGCAGGAAGAGCGTCTTGGCGGGCGGTTCCTCGAGCGTCTTGAGCAGCGCGTTGGCGCCGTCGGTCTCGAGATCGTCGACGGCGTCGACGATGATCACACGCCACTCGCCGAGCGACAGCGACAGATGCAGGCGGCGGATCATCTGCCGTACCTGCTCGATCGTGATGTTGCGCGCGAGTTCCTTGGCTTTGTCTTTCGGCTGGCGCGCGAGACGAAGGATTTCGGGATGGTTTCCGGCGTCGACGAGACGCGCCGCGGCGTCCTCGCCGCGATCGTCCAGCGTCAGCGGCTCGCCGCCACCACCCGGGCCGTGGGTGACGAGAAAGCGCGCGACACGCTCGGCAAAGGCCCCCTTCCCCATCCCCTGCGGACCCGCGAGCAGCCAGGCGTGGTGAAGGCGCCCGCCCTGCCATGCCTCGAGAAAGGCCTTTTCTGCGTCCTGATGGCCGATCATGGCAGCCATTCCGCAAGGTCGGCAAGGATTGCCGCCGTGACGTCGCTCGCGGCGACATCGGCATCGACGATCCGCCAGCGGGCGGGTTCGGCCTCGGCCATTTCAACGAAGCGCGCGGCAAGGCGCGCCTGATAGTCGGCGGGCTTGTTCCCCATGCGATCAGAGCCCCCGCGCTCGGTCAGGCGGCGCGCGGCCTCAGCGGCACTTACCGTGAGCAGGAAGGTGCGGTCGGGAAGCAGCCCTTCCGAGCCGAACCCATGGAGCATCAAAAGGTCGGCGTCGGTGATCCCGCCCCCGCCGCCCTGGTAGGCGCGGCTCGAATCGACGAAGCGGTCGCAAAGCACCCACGCGCCGCGCTCCAGCGCCGGGCGGATCAGGCGCGCGACATGATCGGCGCGCGCCGCGGCAAAGAGCAAGGCTTCGCTGCGCGCGTCCCAGCGGTCGTCGCTGCCTTCCATCAGCAATGTCCGGATCGCCTCGGCCCCCGCGCTGCCGCCCGGTTCGCGCGTCGCGACGACTTCGACGCCCCGCGCCTCCAGCGCGGCGGCGAGCGCACGGATTTGCGTCGATTTGCCGACGCCTTCGCCACCCTCGAGCGTGATGAAGCGCCCGCGCGTCATGTAGCTATCGCGCAATTCGAAAGGATGAGATGCCGCCCGTGCATGGTTCGGCGGTAGCCCGGCGGATGGCCTTTGTCATCTCCGCGTAGCGGCTGCCCCGCCTTTCGGCGCGGTTTGCGTTGTCGCGGGCGCATTGCCGGAAGCAAAACCCCATTCCATCAGCCGCTCGGCCTCGTCACGCCGCGCTTTCTCGCTGCCCATGCCGGCGACGACCATAACCAGGCGGCGGCCCTTCCGTTTCGCCGAGCCGAGGAAGCAGTAGCCCGCCTCGGCTGTATGGCCCGTTTTCAACCCGTCAGCCCCCTCGAAACGGCCGAGGATGGGGTTGCGGTTCGGCTGGATGATCGGCTTGCCCTCGGGCGATTTGCCATGCTGGAACTTCGGGATCGAGAAATAACGCGCATATCCATCGGGATGATCGCGGATCAAGCGGTCGGCGAGTGTGATGAGGTCGGCGGCGCTGACCTGGGTGACACCGCCGTCGGGCCAGCCGCTGGGCGTTCCAAAACGGCTCGATGTCATTCCAACCTTGCTGGCTACAGCATTCATTCTTTTGACAAATGCGTCTTCGCTGCCGTCTATCCCGATCGCCAGCACCGCCGCGGCGTCGTTACCCGAAACGGTGATCAGTCCCTTGAGCAGGTCGTCGACCGAAACCTTCTCGTTCGGGCGCAGGAACATCGTCGAACCGCCGTTACGGCCGTTCCATTTCTTCCACGTCGCTTCGCTTACGGTAAACTGCTTTTCACGCGCAAGTTCACCCTTTTTGACCAGATCGAGCACGACATAGGCGGTCATCACCTTGGCCATCGACGCCGGGGCAAAGCGCTTTTCGGCGCCGCGCGAGAAGAGGATAGTGCCCGAATCGAGATCCTTGAGCATCACGATCGGCGCCTGCGTGACATAGGGTGGCCGGCTGATCGGCGCGCTTTTCGGACGGGCGTCGCTTGCGGCGGCGGTTGCAGGAAATGCGAATGCCAGCACGAAGGCCGCCAGCGCCGCGGCGGCGCCTTTTACAGGGATACCCTGTTTCGCCACGCGCCGTGTCGTCAACGGTCGCGCTGGACAACCGCGTCGCGGAAACCCTTGGCCTTCACCTTGCCAAGTGCACCGCGCGCGTCGGCGTCGCTCGCGAACGGCCCAACGCGCACACGCCAGAGGTTACCGGCCTTGGTCACATGGCCGCCGACCGATTTCGCCGCGGCAGTGGCGCGGACTTCGGAACTGAACGCTCCAACCTGGATGGCATATTTGCCTGAAGGCGCGATTGTAGCCGGCTTGGTCGTCGGCGCGGGCTTTGCCGCGGGCGCCGGTTTGGGCGGCGGCATTACCGTGCCAGGGCCTTCGAGGATGAAACGATCGTCACCCGGCTTGGCGGCACCCGAAGCGATCGGCGCGGTCGCCACGGCCGAAGCCGCGACGCCCTTGGGAATCGGCAGGCTTTTCGCCTTGTTACGCAGAATGGCGAGCAACGAGTCGGGGGTCCCAAGCCGTTCGGGAACCGGTTTTCCGGCGCGAAGCTGTGCGCGTTCGGCGGCGATCGGGTTCGTGCGGCGGACGCGCACGGCGGAAACCCCGTCGGTGAGGCCCAATTGCTCGGCGGCGCCGCGTGACAGGTCGATCAGGCGGTCGCCGACCATCGGGCCGCGATCGTTGACGCGCACGAGGATCGTCCGCCCGGTATCGAGCGCCGTCACCTCGACATAGCTCGGCAGCGGCAAAGTCTTATGCGCCGCGCTGATCGCCGCGGGATCGAAGGTTTCGCCGTTGGCGGTCGGCCGCCCGGCGAGCTCCTCGCCATACCAGCTCGCATAGCCCACATCGTCATAATCGGGGATATCGGCCGGCGTATAGGTCACCCCGCCGATCGTGTATGGATCGCCGATCTTTACTGGCACATCGGAAACGCCCGCCACGGTGGCGGCCGGTGCCGGGTTTGCCATCGGCCGTCCCTCACGCTTGCCATCGACACTGCCGCATCCGGAGAGCATCAGCGCCGCCCCGGCCATCAGGCCCCCGCTTCTAACGATCGATTTCATCCGCCAGCAACCCCACAGACAGTGCGTAAAAATTGGAACAATTATAGTCCAATATCGCACGATAGTTACCGGTCAGCAAATAGGCGGTGCGGCCGGGGCCGTCGGGTTCGAGCAAGGTCGCCTGCACATTGCCGTCGGGCCAGCGCCCGCTGAGCGGCTGAATCCCCGCGGCGCGCCATTCGGCCATCGAGCGCCAGCGGCTGTGGCGGTCGAAAACGCGGGGGCAGCGCGTCGGCGTCAGGCGATTGGCGACGGCGCCGCGATTGAAGCTCGCAGGCACGGTCACCGCGACGCCCCACGGCTGTCCGGCACGCCATCCGGCACGGCGGAGATAGGAACCGATCGATTCGATCGCGTCGGCCTCGCTCGACCAGATGCGCGCGACACCGTCGCCGTCGCCGTCTTCGGCAACCTGCAGATAAACCGACGGAAGGAACTGCGGATAACCGAACGCCCCGGCCCAGCTGCCCTTCAGTGCGCTGCGCGGAACGCCCTGTTCGACCATCACCATCGTCGCGATCAGTTCGGGTTCGAACAGGCTGCGGCGGCGCCCTTCATAGGCGAGAGTTGCCAGCGCTTCGGGCAAGTCGAAATTGCCGGTGACCTGTCCATAGGCGGTTTCATGGCCGTAGATGGCGATCATGATGCTCGTCGGTACGCCGGTGCGTTGCTCGATCCGCGACAAGAGCGGGAGTAGACGGTCGTGGACGCGGCGCCCGCCGCCGATGCGCGCAGCATCGACATGCTTGGCCTTGTAGGGCGCGAACGACGGGATCGGCGTGTTGGGGCTTGGCGGGCTGCCGAGATTGTCGCGATCGAGCGCGACGACGCGCGCGTTGTAGCGCAATCCCGACGTCACCCGATCGAAGGTAGCGCGCGATACGCCGCGCGCCTGCGCCTTGGGCCACAGCGACTGGACGTAGGTATCGAAGCCGGGGTCCCCGCTTTGCGCATGGAGCGGCGCCGAAGCGGTGAGCATCCAGGCCGACACGAAGGCCGCGGCGAATTGGAAAAGGCGTCCGATTTTGAAACGTATAGCGTGCATGATGTCCCCACCCATAGGGCGTGTCTCGCACAGATGCGAGCGCCTTGGCTAGGCGGCGGCGGGACGAGCCGAGTCATTCGCGCGGTGGGGCGAGCGGGCAAGGTTTCGCTTGCCGCATCGCGCCCGCACGCTATGGCGGCGAGCCAAGGACAGGTGGCCGAGTGGTTTAAGGCAGCGGTCTTGAAAACCGCCGTGGGTGCAAGCTCACCGTGGGTTCGAATCCCACCCTGTCCGCCACTTCTATCAGGCGAAATGCAGCCGCCGGTACTTACCGCGGAAATAGAGCAGCGGATCGCGGTGCGGTTCGAACTGCGCGCGCACGACGCGGCCGACGAGGATGAAATGGTCGCCCGCCTCGTGCAGCGATTCGCGCTGGCATTCGAACGATACGAGCGAACTGCCGAGCAGCGGCACCCCCGTCTGACCCGGTGCCCATGGCTGGTTAGCGAAGCGGTCCTCGCCCCTCGCGGCGAAGCGGTTCGACGTCGGTTGCTGGCCGATCTGGAGCACGTTGACGCCGAAATGCGCGGCGTCGCGCAGGGCGGGGGCGGTTCCGGCGGTGTTGGCGATGCATACCAGCAGCAGTGGCGGGTCGAGCGAAACCGAGGTGAAGCTGTTCGCGGTCAGCCCGACCGGAGTCCCTGCACCGTCGAGCGCGGTAACGATCGTGATGCCGGTCGCAAAACAGCCCATCGCATCGCGCAGCGTCCGCGGGTCCGATCCTGCCTTGAACTCCATTGCCTCGCGCGGCTGGCGCCGTTCGAGAAATTCGAGCAGTTGCCCGAGCAGCGCCTCTTTGCGATCCGACGCGAGTTCGAGGTCGCATTCGTTGATATCGGCGCTCTCGCCCATGGGCAGCGCGGCGTTGAAGGTGTCGCTGACCGCACTGCACTGCGCGGGAGAGAAGCCGCCACGGACGACGAGCGCGGGGACCGCCAGCCGCGCGGGCACATCGCTCGCGATGGCGTCTTCGTCGACGGGCATGTCAACCAGCACCAGTCCGGCCGCGAGCAGGGCACCATCGAGCGCCAACGCGCGCGTCGCGATCCATCCGCCGCGCCCGGCGGTCACGACGACAGGGCGCGAGCCCATTTGCGCGAGCACCGCGCGCATATCCTCGATATGCGGCGCAAGCTCATCTTCTTCACCGGCTTCGCGCAGGTCGAGGTTAACGACGCGGCGCCCCGAAAGCACCAGCGCCTCGGCGACGTCGCGCCAGGCGGCACGGTCCTGCCCGAGGTCGGGAATAAGCAGCACCGCGGGGTCGTTTTCGTCACCCAGCATGTCGGCCGACAGGAGAACGCCGCCGAAACCCTTATATTCGATGAGGCTCAAACATCCCCCTTGCCGCGCCGGCGGGCACGGGCGCCGGCGGCATTCGATACGATCAAATTACGAAGAATCGGATCATATCGAAAGCTGCCGCGCCGCGCCAGCGCGGCGGGCCAATTAGGCGCGCATCGACGCGAGCCGCTGGTCGACGATCGCGTCGGCCTCGGCGATGATGCGATCGATCAACTGCTGGCACGTCGGGATGTCGTGGATCAGCCCCTGCACCATGCCCGCCCAGAACACGCCTTTCGTGAGGTCGCCGGTTTCGAGCAGTTCGCGGCCCGCCTTGCCGTTCACCAGTTCGGCGACGTCGGCAAAGGTCGCGTCGGGCACCGCGAGACGGCGCACCACCTCTTCACTCACTTCGCTCTTGCCGACGCGCGCGGTGTTCTTGAGGCTGCGGAAGATCAGGAAGCTGCCGCGTTCGTCATTGTCGACATAGGCCTGCTTCACATTGTCGTGGATCGGTGCCTCGACCGTCGCGCAGAAGCGTGTACCCATGTTGATGCCCTCGGCGCCGAGCGACAACGCCGCGACGAGCCCGCGGCCGTCGCCGAAGCCGCCCGAGGCGAGCATCGGGATTTTCACCTTGTCGGCAGCGGCGGGGATCAGGATCAGGCCGGGAATATCGTCCTCGCCCGGGTGGCCCGCGCATTCGAAACCGTCGATCGAGATGATATCGCAGCCCGCGCGTTCGGCCGACAATGCGTGGCGCACCGCGGTGCATTTGTGGAGGATCGTGACGCCATGGGGTTTCAGCATCTCCCAGATCTCGCGCACCGCCTGCGTGCCCGCGGTCTCGACGATCTTGACCCCGCCGTCGATGATCGCCTGCGCATAGGCCTTGTAATCGGGGGCATTAATCGTCGGGAAGACGGTCATGTTTACGCCGAAGGGCTTGTCGGTTATCGCGCGGCAGCGTTCGATTTCCTCACGCAATGCTTCGGGGCTCGGCTGCGTCAGCGCGGTGATGATGCCGAGACCGCCGGCGTTCGACACGGCGCTCGCCAGTTCGGCATAGCCGACGCTCTGCATCCCGCCCTGGACGATCGGATGCTCGATACCCAGCATTTCGGTGATGCGTGTCTTGAAAGCCATATCGATCTCTCCTGTCCGGTCCTGCCCTTACGGCATCTTCGTTCCGGTCCATGAAATAACTTGACGCTTACGTCAACGTCGGGTTGACTAGGAAAATAGTTAGATAGCGAAGGGAATCGAAATGACGGCGGGCGAAGGCATATCGGATCGGGCGCGGGCGATCGCCGCAAAGGTCGAAGCGTTCGTTCGCGAAACGATCATCCCCTACGAGAGCGATCCCCGCCGCGATCATCACGGCGCGCCGACCGACGAGCTGGTCATGGAGATGCGCGAACATGCGCGCGCCGCGGGCGTGCTGACGCCGCATATCTTCGACGACGGCAGCCACCTGAACCAGCGCGAGACCGCGGTGGTGCTGATCAAGAGCGGCCTGTCGCCGCTCGGGCCGCTCGCGTGCAACACGATGGCACCCGACGAGGGCAATATGTACCTTCTCGGCAAGGAGGGCAGCCCCGAACTCAAGGAGCGCTTCCTGAAGCCGATGGTCGAGGGGCTTGTCCGTTCGGCCTTTTTCATGACCGAACCCGCCGAGGACGGCGGCGCCGGGTCCGATCCGTCGATGATGAAGACGACCTGCCATCCCGACGGCAATCACTGGGTGATCAACGGCCGCAAGACCTTCATCACCGGCGCACAGGGCGCGCGCGTCGGCATCGTGATGGCTAAGGCCGAACAGGGCGCGTGCATGTTCCTCGTCGACCTTCCCGACCCCGCGATCCGTATCGATCATGTGCCCAACACGATCGACAGCTCGATGCCCGGCGGTCACGCGACGCTGACCATCGACAATCTGCGCGTCCCCGCCGACCAGATGCTGGGCGAGGCCGGCGAAGGCTTTCGCTACGCGCAGGTCCGCCTCTCCCCTGCCCGCCTGTCGCACTGTATGCGCTGGCTCGGCGCGTGCATTCGTGCACATGAGATCGCGACCGATTATGCCAACCGCCGCGAGGCGTTCGGCAAGTCGCTGATCGATCATGAAGGCGTCGGCTTCATGCTCGCCGAAAATATGATCGACCTGAAACAGGCCGAGCTGATGATCGACTGGTGCGCGGGCGTCCTCGATACCGGGTCGCTCGGCACGGTCGAAAGCTCGATGGCGAAGGTCGCCGTGTCCGAGGCGCTGATGCGCATCGCCGACCGGTGCGTTCAGGTGATGGGCGGCACCGGCGTCACCGACAAGACGATCGTTGAGCAGGTGTTCCGCGAGGTTCGCGCCTTCCGCATCTATGACGGCCCGACCGAAGTCCACAAATGGAGCCTCGCCAAGAAGATCAAGCGCGACTGGAAGGCCGGGCTGGCCTGACACGACCACCAGTTGTCGGGCTGAAAGCGTAACGTCAAAATGCTTGACGTTTACGTCAACGTCCGGTTCACTCGGCGGACAAGATAATGGGAGAAGGACGGGTGCGCGCATGACGATCCTCTATGACGAAGGCCAACAGGCGATCGCGACCGAGTCGCGGCGCGTATTGGAAGCGCGTATCGACAAGGACGCGCTGCTGCCGCTGCTCGAGAGTGTCGGCGAATATCATCGCCCCTTCTGGGCCACCGCGAAGGAGCAGGGCTGGACCGCGCTGGCGCTTCCCGAAGCGGAAGGCGGTCTGGGTCTTGGCTTGATCGAACTGGGCCTGATCGCGCATCAGGCCGGGCGCAGCATCAGCGGCGCGCCGTTCCTGACGTCGAGCTTCGGTGCCGCCAAGGCGATCGAGCTGTTTGGCTCTGACGCGCAAAAATCACGCTGGCTTCCGGGGTTGGCGAGCGGCGAAACGATCGGTGCGATCGCTTTTGCGGCCGGCCCGGATGCGCTGCCTGCCCGCCCCGATGTAACCCTTACCGGCGACCGGCTGGACGGCACGGTTCGCGGTGTTTCAGCGGGGCTCGCGGCGGATGTCGCGGTCGTCTTTGCGAACGGACCGGGGATGCCGGTGCTCGCGCTGGTCGATCTGGCGGGGACTGAGCGCTCCGCCGTTCCCAGCTTCGACAACAGCCGCCTGATCGCCGACCTCCACTTCGGCAGCGTACCGGCCGAAACGCTCGCTGTTGGCAGCACCGCGCGCGATGCCGCGCTTCATATCCTCGCGCTGCAGGGCGTCATCACGGCGCACGAGCAGACCGGCGGCGCCGAGGTGCTGATGGAAATCGCGCGCGACTATGCCCTCACGCGCCGCGCCTTCGGCCAGCCGATCGGCGCTTTCCAGTCGGTGAAGCATCGCATTGCCGAACTCTACGGGCTCGTCGAACTGGCGCGCGCGAACTGCATCCACGCGGCGGCGCGCGAAGGTGCGGCCGATTTCATCACAGCAGCGGCAGCGGCGCGGCTGTCGGCGACCGAGGCCTATGACACCGCGGCGCGCGATTGCATCCAGATCCATGGCGGCATCGGTGTGACATGGGAAATCGGCCTCCACCTCCACATGCGCCGCGCGCGCAGCCTCGCGATCGAGCAGGGCAGCAGCCTGTTCTGGGAAGATGTGCTTGTCGACCAGTTGGCGGGAGAAGCGGCATGAGCGATCTCGAAGCCTATCGCGCCAAGGCCGCGGCCTGGCTCCAGTCGGTGGCGCCGGCCTTTGGCCGCGACGCGCGCAAGGGCCTGTCCGAAGCCGATGATCTCGCGCTCGGCCGCCGTTACCAGAAAGCCAAGTTCGACGCCGGCTATGCCGGGATCAACTGGCCCGTCGAATATGGTGGCCAAGGGCTCGGTCATCTCGAAAAGGTCACCTTCGACGCCGAGGAAATGAAACACGGCTTCCCGAGCTTCTATTTCGGCATATCGCTCGGCATGCCCGTGCCGGTGCTGATGCAATTCGGCAGCGACAAGGACTTCGTCAAGGAACGCGTACTGAAGGCGCTGCAAGGCGAGGAAATCTGGTGCCAGCTTTTCTCCGAGCCCTCCGGCGGGTCGGACCTTGCGGGCCTGCGCACGAAGGCCGAGCCCGACGGCAACGGATGGAAGATCAACGGCCAGAAGGTCTGGACGAGTTGGGCGCACTACAGCGACTATGGCGTCATCGTCGTGCGCACCGACCCGACCGTCGCGAAGCACAAGGGTCTCACCTATTTCTGGGTCGACATGAAGGCGCCGGGCGTCACCGTCCGGCCGATCAAGCTTGCGGGCGGCGACAGCCACGTCAACGAGGTGTTCTTCGACGATGTGAAGATCACCGACGATCATCGCATGTCGCCGGTTGGCGGCGGTTTCGCGGTCGCCATCGCAACGCTTATGATCGAACGTTATGTCGCGACCGACAGCGCGGGCTTCGGCCCCCATCTCGACCTGTTCGTCGAGCTGGCGAAGGATGTTCAGCTGAACGGTCGTCCCGCGATCGAGGACGGCCGCATCCGCCAGCAGATCGCGCGCAATCATGCAATGCGCGCGGGGCTCGATTCGATCAATGTCCGCGCGCGGCTGATGATGCAGGCGGGAATGATGCCGGGACCCGAAGGCTCGCTCAACAAGCTCGTCGCAGTGCGCTCGCGCCAGAAATTGTCGGAGCTTGCACTCGACCTTCAGGGCAGCGATGCCTTCCTTTTTGACGAACATGCCTCGCAAAAAGAAGATTGGGCGTCGAGCTGGATCAATGCCCCCACCGGTCGCATTGCTGGCGGGTCGGACGAGACGTTGCTCAACACGATTGCAGAGAAGGTGCTCGGCCTGCCGCAGGACCATCGCCCCGACAAGGGCATTCCCTTCAACCAGATTCCGGCCTGAGGAGGCGCGCCCATGAAAATCGATTCCAGCATATCCGCCGTCGTCACCGGCGGCGCCTCGGGCCTCGGCCGCGCCACTGCCGAAGCGCTGGCCGCATCCGGGGTGAAGGTCGCCATCTTCGACATCAACGACGCCCTTGGCGAAGAGGTCGCGGCGTCGATCGGCGGCCTGTTCGTCCATGTCGACATCACAGACGAGCAATCGGTGCTCGACGGCTACGCCAAGGCGCGTGCGGCGCACGGGCAGGAGCGCGTCTGCGTCCATTGCGCGATGACCTCGCGCCGCGGCAAGACGCTGGCCTATGACAAGGAATCCGGCGGCTATCGCCGTACGCCGACCGCCGATTATGCCTTTGGCGTCGAAGGCATATTGACCGCGAGCTATCGTGTCGCGTCGATCTCGGCCGAAGGCATGGCCAGCTTACCCGAAATGGAAGACGGCGAACGCGGCGCGATCGTGCTGACCGCCTCCGTTGCGGCGCAGGACGGCCAAATCGGCCAGGTCATCTATGGCTCGGCAAAGGCCGGCGTGAACGGCCTCGTCCTGCCGATGGCGCGCGACCTGATGGACCTCGGTATCCGTGTCAATTCGATCATGCCGGGCGTGTTCGGCACCCCGCTTCTCAACAATATGAACCCGAAGGTGAAGGAAAGCCTCGAAGCCTCTGTCCCCTTCCCCAAGCGCCTCGGCAAGGCCGAGGAATATGCGAGCCTCGCAATGGAAATGGTCCGCAACACCTATTTCAACGGCCAGGCGGTCCGCCTCGACGGCGCAATCCGCATGGCCCCCCGTTAATCTCTCCCCGAAAGGAATAATCCCATGGCCGAAGCCTATATCATCGACGCCGTCCGCACCCCGCGTGGGGTTGGCAAACCCGGCAAAGGCGCGCTGTCGCACCTCCACCCGCAGCATCTTGCCGCGACGGTGCTCGCCGCGATCCGCGACCGCAACAATCTCGATACCGCAACCGTCGACGACATCGTCTGGTCGACGTCGAGCCAGAACGGCAAGCAGGGTGGCGACCTCGGCCGCATGGCGGCGCTGTCGGCGGGCTATGACACCAAGGCCAGCGGCACGACACTCGACCGTTTCTGCGGCGGCGGCATCAGCTCGGTGAACTTCGCCGCCGCCAGCGTGATGAGCGGCATGGAAGATTGCGTCATCGCGGGCGGCACCGAAATGATGAGCTACACCACCGCCTATGCCGCCGAGCAAGCGAACGCCGGCCTGCCGCCGCGCCTGATGGGCTCGGGTCACGAAGCGCTCGACGAACTGCACCCGCAGTCGCATCAGGGCGTCTGCGGCGACGCGATCGCGACGATCGAAGGGATCAGTCGTGAGGCGCTCGACGCGCTCGCGCTCGTCAGCCAGCAGCGCGCCGACCGCGCCATCAAGGAAGGTCGTTTCGCCAAGTCGGTGGTACCGGTCCTCAACACCGACGGCAGCGTCGCGCTCGACCATGAGGAGTTTCCGCGCCCTGAAACCACCGCAGAGGGCCTCGCGTCGCTCAAGCCCGCCTTCACCGGCCTTGCGGATTTCGACCTTGGCGGCGGATTCACCTTCCGCAAGCAGGTCAATCGCCGCTATCCCGATGTCGAAATCCAGCATTTCCACCACGCCGGCAATTCGTCGGGCGTCGTCGATGGCGCAGCGGCGCTGCTGCTCACATCGAAGGATTATGCCGACAAGCATGGACTGAAGCCGCGGGCGCGCGTGGTTGCTTACGCCAATATCGGCGACGACCCGACGCTGATGCTCAACGCCCCGGTCCCGGCGGCGAAGAAAGTGCTCGAAAAGGCTGGCCTCAAGAAGGAAGACATCGACGTCTGGGAAATCAACGAAGCCTTCTCGGTCGTCGCCGAAAAGTTCATCCGCGACCTCGATCTCGACCGCGAGAAGGTGAACATCAACGGCGGCGCGATGGCGCTCGGTCATCCGATCGGCGCGACGGGCTCGATCCTGATCGGCACCGCGCTCGACGAACTCGAACGCTCGGGCGGCCGCTATGGCCTCGTCACCATGTGCGCCGCCGGCGGCATGGCACCCGCGATCATCATCGAACGTATCTGAGAGACAGGGAGAGCATCATGACCGGGCCGCTGAAGGGTATCAGAATCATCGAGTTTGCCGGCATCGGTCCCGGCCCCTTCTGCGGCATGATGCTCGCCGACCATGGCGCCGAGGTGATCCGTATCGATCGCCCCGGCGGCTTCATGGACCCGCGCGATCCGCTGAGCCGCAATCGCACGTCGATCGCGCTCGACATGAAGAACCCGGACGCAGTGCGGATCGCGCGCGAGCTGTGCAAGAGCGCCGACGGGATCATCGAGGGCTATCGGCCCGGCGTGATGGAACGGCTCGGTCTCGGCCCCGACGTGCTGCTCGCGGATAATCCGAAGCTCGTT
The DNA here is from genome assembly GCF_052871675.1 of Sphingopyxis sp. LARHCG72. Taxonomy (NCBI): domain Bacteria; kingdom Pseudomonadati; phylum Pseudomonadota; class Alphaproteobacteria; order Sphingomonadales; family Sphingopyxidaceae; genus Sphingopyxis; species Sphingopyxis sp. LARHCG72. The sequence goes on from NZ_JBIXJU010000005.1 coordinate 213,455, forward strand.
TACGGCCGCATGACCGGATGGGGCCAGTTCGGCCCCTATGCGCAGGCGGCGGGGCACGACATCAACTATATCTCGCTTTCGGGCGTCCTTCACGGCATCGGGCGCGCGGGCGAAAAGCCCGTCCCGCCCGTCAATTATGTCGGCGATTTCGGCGGCGGCGGGATGATGCTCGCATTCGGTATGTCGAGCGCGCTCGTCCATGCGGCGAAAACCGGCGAGGGCCAGGTGATCGACTGCGCGATGACCGATGGCTCTGCCCTGCTTGCGGGTATGACTTGGGGCTTCCTCGCCGCCGGGCGCCTCAAGGACGAAGCCGGCGTTAACATGCTCGACGGCGCGGCGCATTTCTACGACAGCTATGCCTGCGCCGACGGCAAATTCATCTCGATCGGGTCGATCGAGCCGCAATTCTATGCGCTGCTGCGCGAAAAGACCGGGCTGGTCGACGATGCCGATTTCGACGCGCAGCTCGATCCGTCGAAATGGGGGCCGCTGAAGGAAAAGCTGACCGCGCTGTTCAAGACCAAGACGCGCGACGAATGGTGCGCGATCATGGAGATGACCGACGTCTGCTTCGCGCCCATCTTGTCGCTGAGCGAAGCGCCGCAGCATCCGCACAATGTCGAGCGCGAAACCTTCCTGACCGTCGGCGGCGCAGTCCAGCCCGCCCCCGCTCCGCGCTATTCGGCGACGGTCAACGACACACCGCGCCCGGCGCCCGCTGTCGGCGCCGATGGCGACGCCGTGCTTGCGGGTCTGGGCTATGATGCCGGGAAAATTGCCGCGCTGCGCGAAGGCGGCGCGCTGCGCTAAGAGGTCAGGCGCTGCGCGCGGTCATCGCTTCCCAGAGGCCGCGTCCGCCAAGGGTGGCAACCTGACGGCCCAACCGCGTCGCCCAAAAGGCATCGTTCCCATGCTCGCCGCGCCAGCGCATCAGCGGGACGGTCACGCGGTGGAGATCATATTCCTCGGTGAAGCCGATCGCGCCGTGCACCTGATGCGCAATCGACGTCACGACACCGACGGCGCGATTGGCACGGAGCTTCGCGGCTGCAATCTCGAAATCGGCGGCCGACGGATCGAGGCTCACTGCGTCGAGCCGCGCTGCCAGCGCCGCTGCGGCGGCTTCGACAGCGCGCACCTCGCATGCCATCACCGCGAGCGATTGCTGCACCGCCTGAAATTTGCCGAGCGCGCGGCCGAACTGCTGACGCATGTTCACATGGTCGATCGACAGCGATAGCGCCTGTCCCATCGCGCCCGCCATCAGGCTGACCGTCGCGGCGGGGAGGAGCGGCGCGTCGACGATCAATGCGGCGACCGGCAGATCGGAGACGACCACCCCGGCGATCTGCAGCACCGCGTTCACATCGCCCCAATCACCGCCAAACCCGCCTTGTTCTTCGGGAACAAGCAGCAAGCCGAAGCCCGCTTCGTCAACCGGAGCAATCCCCGCCTTCGCCGCTTCGGCAAAGGCCGCGCGTGCGGTGTCGCACAGCATGTCGCGCGCGGCGCTCATCGCAGGCCCAGCCCGCGTGCGATGATCCCGCGGATCACCTCGCGTGTTCCGCCGCGCAGCGAGAAGCTCGGCGATGCGATAAGCAATGCGCGCAGCAGTTTCGCCAGATCGGTGTCATCGTCCCAGTTGCAGTCGATGATCGCCTGCACACGCCGCGGCATATCCTGTTCGAAGGCATTGCCCAGTTCCTTGACCACCGACGCTTCGACCATCGGGTCCTCGCCCGCCGCGAGCTTCGCCGCGGTCGACATCGACAACTGGCGCAGCGTCCACATCTCGGCCGCGAGTTCGCCGATAAGCGTCGCTACCGCCGGATCGGGATCGGGGCCCGCGGCATCGATCAGCGCGACGAACAGCGCGTGGCTCGACAGATAGCGTTCGGGGCCCGAGCGTTCGAGACCGAGTTCGGCGGTGACCTGCTTCCACCCCTGCCCCCGCTCGCCGACGAGCGCACCGTGCGGCACGAGCACATCGTCGAAGAAGACTTCGTTGAAATCATGATGCCCCGCCATGTCGATGATCGGGCGGATGGTGATCCCCGGCGTGTCGAGATCGATCAGCAACTGGCTGAGCCCCGCGTTGCGTTCGCTGCCCTCTTCGGTGCGGACGAGCGCGAGCATGATGTGCGAGAAATGCGCGCCGGTGGTCCAGATCTTCTGGCCGTTGATGCGCCAACCGTCAGCGGTCTCATGCGCTGTCGTTCGAACCGCCGCGAGGTCGGAACCCGCGCCCGGTTCGGACAGGCCGATGCAGGCATAGAGCTCGCCCTTCGCGATGCCCGGCAGATAACGTTCGCGCTGTTCTTCGCTGCCGTAACGCAGGATCAGCGGGCCGGTCTGGCGATCGGCGATCCAGTGTGCGCCGACGGGGGCGCCCGCTGCGAGCAATTCCTCGATTACCACATAACGCTCGAGCAGATGGCGGTCGCCGCCGCCATAGCGCGCCGGCAGCGTCATCCCGACATAGCCGGCTGCGCCGAGCGCACGACTGAAATCCCGGTCGAAACTGGCCCAGCAATTCGCCCGCGCCACCACGTCGCCCTGCGGCTGGTTCGCCGCAAGCCAGCCCCGCAAATCGGCGCGCAGTGCGGCAATGTCGCCAGGCGGATCGAAAGGATAGAGCGCAAAGCCTTGCATGTCGCACCAGCCATGCAATAGCTTTGGTTAGGCAGCAAAGGATTATTGAAGATGGGTGAATTTTTGAGTGTCGAGCGGCGGGGAAAGATCGCGATCCTGACGATGATCAAGCCCGAAAGCATGAATGCGATCGGCACCCACGAGGATTGTCAGGACATCATCGACACGCTGCGCACCCTTGGCGAAGACCGCAGCGTCAGCGCGATCATCCTGACCGGCAGCGGCAAGGCATTCAGCGCCGGCGGGAACCTGAAGGGCATGAAGGATCGTCAGGGCATCGGCGTCCTCGACCAGCCCGATTCCACGCGCTCGAACTATCGCAGGGGGGTGCAGGCGGTGATCCGCGCGCTGATGGATTGCGAGATTCCGATGATCGCCGCGATCAATGGCCATGCCATCGGGCTAGGCGCCGACCTCGCCTGCACCTGCGACATCCGTATCGCGGCAGAGAGTGCCAAGTTCGCGTGCAGCTTCGTCAAGGTCGGGATTGTTCCCGGCGACGGCGGGGCGTGGCTGCTCCAGAAGATACTCGGTTATCCTCGCGCCGCCGAACTCTTCCTGACCGGCGACCGTTTTGACGCGGCGCAGGCAAAGGAATATGGTCTGGTCACGGAGGTCGTCCCCGACGCGGACCTGCTGGACCGTGCCGTCGCGATTGCCGAACGGATCGTGTGCAATCCGCCGCGCGCGCTGCGGCTGACCAAGCGACTGCTTCGCGAGGCCCAGCACAGCCGGATGAGCGACATATTGGAGCTCAGCGCCGCCTATCAGGCGATCGTGCACGAGACGGCCGACAATCGCGAGGCGATCGACGCCTTTATCGAGAAGCGCCCGCCGGTGTTTACGGGAGAATGACGATGATTGCCGAGCGTGTCCTGCCACTGGCCGGCGTCCACAATTTCCGCGATTATGGCGGCTATGCCGTCGATGGTAACGGGCGGCTGCGCGACGGGATGCTGTGGCGTTCGGCGCATCATGAGGCGGCGACCGACGACGATCTCGATGCGCTCGATGCGCTGGGGCTCGAGACGGTGATCGACCTGCGCGGCGACGACGAGCGCGAGCTGCACCCGTGCCGGCGCAGCGAGACCTTCTCGGCCCGCGTGCTGTTCGCGGGCGGCGTGACTGCGGGCCTCGCCCCCCATCTGCAGGCGGCGGGTGGAACAATCGACGTCGAGACGGCACGCGACCGGATGATCGATACCTATGCCGGCATGCCATACCGCCCCGCGCTCGTCGCGACGCTACGGCTCTACCTCTCCGCCCTCGCCGAATATGACGCACCGAGCCTCGTCCACTGCGTGGCGGGCAAGGACCGAACGGGCTTTGCGGTCGCCATCGTCCACCGGCTGCTCGGCGTCCACGAGGACGATCTGATGCAGGATTATCTGCTGACCAACACCGCGGGCAAGATCGAGGAACGGATCGCGCAGGGCGCGGCGCATATCCGCTCGCGTTACGGCGCCGAAATTCACGACGACGCAATCCGCGCTCTGATGTCGGTCAACCCGGCCTATCTCGACGCCGCGCTCGCCACGGTGCGCCGCGACCATGGCGACATCCCGACCTATGCCGAGGCGGTGCTGAACTTCACTCCCGACATGCGCGAGGCGCTGGTCGACCGGCTGGTGGTGTAAGGGCCTATTGGCCCCGCACCAGCACCCCGCCCTTCACCACCGCATCGACGCTTTCGAGCTGGCGCACGTCGGCCAGCGGATCGCCGTCGACCGCGACGATGTCGGCATAGCGTCCGACCGCGATCGCGCCGACGTCCTTCTCGCGGCCGAGCGCCTCGGCGGCATTCTTCGTCGCGGCCTGGATCGCCTGCAGCGGGGTCATGCCATATTCGACCATCACGCGGAACTGGCCGCCGACCTGCCCGTGCGGCATGACCCCGGCGTCGGAACCGAAGACCATACGCACCCCGGCCTTGACGGCTTTACGGAAATTGTCGCGCTGGATCTGGGCAATCTCGCGGTCCTTGCGGAGGTTATCCTCGAGCACACCATTCTTCGCGCCTTCGGCCTGCGTATATTCGGTGTTGAAGATATCCATCGAGAACCACACCGGCTGCTTGCGCGCCACCGCCATGCGGATGCCCTCGTCGTCGACGAGGCTGACATGTTCGATCGTATCGATCCCCGCCGCGATGGCGGCGCGGATGCCCGCCGCCCCATGCGCGTGCGCGGCGACGCGCAGACCCCATTGATGCGCCTCGTCGGCGAGCGCCGCCAGTTCCTTTTCGGAGACTTGCAACTGGCCGGGTTCGGTGTTGCGCGAAAAGACGCCGCCCGTGGCGCAGACCTTGATCACCTCGGCGCCATATTTGCGCTGGCGGCGGACCTGATAGCGCAGCTCATCGGGCGTATCGCCGATCCCCTCTTCCTTGCCGTCCTTCTTTTCGAGGCTGGGCGGCAAGAAGGTGCTGTCGCAATGCCCGCCGGTCGCGCCGAGCGCATAGCCCGCGGGGACGATGCGCGGACCCGTCGCATAGCCGGCGTCGATCGCCTGCTTGAGCCCGATATCGTTGCGGTCGCTCGACCCGACGTTGCGCACCGTTGTGAAGCCCGCGCCTAGCATGTCATTGGCATTCTTGACCGCGGTCATGCCCCAGAAGCTGTCGGTGAATTCGAGCCCGCGATAGCCGCCGATGTCGGCGGGGCCATCGAGGTGGACGTGCATGTCGATCAGGCCCGGAAGCAAGGTCTTGTCGCCGAGGTCGACGTGTTTGACATTCGATCCCCAGCGTACGGTGCGCGCATCTGCGATGTTCGTGATGCGGCCGTCGGTGCCGACGAAGATCGCGGGAAACTCAACCGTCTTGCCGGTGAGGACGTCGATATAGCGCGCGGCGGTGATCACCGTCTGTCCGGCCGCTTCCTGCGCCTGTGCAGGGACGATCGAGGCGGCGAAAAACGCCGTCGAACCCAAAACGATTCCCCGCAGAAAACTGCCGAACTTCACTCGCGATTGCATATCTGACCCGCCTGTTGTTGGTGCCCATGAACTGGATGGCAAAACAGGACTTATTAGGACAGCGGAAAATGCGTCAGGCCATGGCCTTTTGTTTCGCGACCCACCATGCGCCGAGCAACGCGAACGCCGTCCCAAGCATCGTGCCGCCGACGATATCGCTCGCCCAATGGACCCCGAGCATGATGCGCGAAAAGCCGTTGAGGACGATCATCGTCGCCGCGAGTGTCCAGGCGAAGGCGCGCCAGCGCGGTGGCGCGAGCCAAGCGAGGAGCAGGTACACGACCGCGGCGCTCGTCGCATGACCGCTGGGGTAGGAAAAACTCGTCTGATGGTCGAGGTGATCGATCAGGTCGGGGCGCGCGCGGCCGAAGCCGAGCTTGAGCAGGCTGGAAGCGAGGTTGGCGAGCAGCGACGCGCCGCCGAGCGCGACCGCGCAGCGCGGGCCGCACCAGTGCCAGACGAGCCCGCACAGCAGGATGACGATGATCCAGCGCGGCGTGCCGCCGCCGATCCAGCTGGCGCCTTGCATGAAGACGATGAAAGCGGGGTCGCTTTCGTCGATGCGGAGTGACAGCAGATGCGAGATTTGCCAGTCGGCGGCAGCGGTCCAGCCCGCGCCTACCGCGAAGCCCAGCAGGATCACCGCCGCGATCAACGCGGCCGATACCCACAATAGCCGGGAGGTTTCCGTCATCCTTCGCCCACCATTCGGCCGCGCCGCGAGTGGCGCCAGACATCGAGATGGGCCGCAAAGCGGCGTAGCTGTTCGGTCCCGCCTTCGATATCGTTGTCGATCAGCCGCATTTCGCGGGTTGCATTACCGGCGCGGTAGCGAAGGTAGAGGCCGTGCCGCAACCGTGCACCGAGCTTTGCCGGCCCTGAAGCGTCTCCCGGCAAGCGGTCGGCGCGATCGAAGATGGCGTCGGTGATCGCCTCGACGGGTACCGGATCGCCCTCGCCGCCATAACTCGAATGAAGATGGAGGCGGCCGCCCTCGGTCCTTGCGGCTACCGCGCGCGTGGCTGTGCGCAGGCCGTGCCGCCCGGCGTAGAAAAGGGACACGCCCCCCGCGACGACCAGCAAGGGTATCTTGAATGGCGCCAGCGGGTCCTTACGCGCTGCCGGCGCCGGAAGTTCGACCCCGCCGGGCAGGTACATGGTTTCGGGCGGCACCTCCCCCTCGGCGTGCATCAGGCCTGCTACCGCAAAGGCGATCGCCGCCACCCCCAGAAAGAACAGCATCTTGATGAAGCTGCCCGATCTGGAGAAATGAAGGATCGACGGATTCAAGCGGTGATGCCTCGTCCGGCCCTAGATGTGGAGTGGACGCCCGAATGCGGCGAGCACGCCTTCGTGCATCGTTTCGCTGAGCGTCGGGTGCGGGAAGACGGTGCCGATGAAATCATCCTCGACCAGTTCGGCGGTCTTGCCGATCGTATAGCCCTGAATGAGTTCGGTGACCTCGGCGCCGATCATGTGCGCGCCGAGCAGCTCGCCGGTCTTCGCGTCGAACACCGTCTTGGTGAAGCCCTCGGCCTCGCCCAAGGCAATCGCCTTGCCGTTGCCGATGAAGGGGAAGGTTCCGGCCTTGACCTCGTAGCCGAGTTCCTTCGCCTTCGCTTCGGTCAGGCCGACGCTGGCGATCTGCGGGCGGCAATAGGTGCAGCCGGGGATATTGCGCGGGTCCATCGCGTGCGGATGGCCGCCTGCGATCGCCTCGACTGAAATCACCGATTCGTGCATCGCCTTGTGCGCGAGCCACGGCGGCGCGGTGACGTCACCGATCGCCCAGATGCCGGGAACGTTGGTGCGGCACATCGCGTCGGTGTCGATATGCCCCTTGGTCGTCTTCACGCCGAGCGCTTCGAGCCCGATATTCTCGGTGTTCGGGACGATGCCGATCGCGACGATCGCGTGGCTGAACTCGGCGCTTTCGACCTTGCCGTCCTTGGTCTTGATCTTCGCGGTGACGCCGGTCGCAGTCGCCTTCAGTTCCTCGACCCCGGCGCCGGTGAAGATCGTCATGCCCTGCTTCTTGAGCGATTTTTCGAGGAAAGCCGACACATCGGCATCCTCGACGGGGACGAGGCGGTCGAGCATTTCGACGACGGTCACGTCGACGCCCATGTCGCTGTAGAAGCTCGCGAACTCGATCCCGATCGCGCCCGACCCGATGACCAGAAGCTTCTTCGGCATTTCGGGCGGCACGAGCGCGTGGCGATAGGTCCAGATGCGCTTGCCGTCGGCGGGCGCGAAGGGCAGGTCGCGCGCGCGGGCGCCGGTCGCGACGATGATATTTTTCGCGGTGAGGGTTTCGGTGCCCTTCTCGCCCTTGACCTCCATCTTGCCGGGCGCAGTGAGCTTGCCCTCGCCCATATGCACGGTGATCTTGTGCTTCTTCATCAGGAAAGCGACGCCTTGGCTCAGCTGCTTCGCGACGCCGCGGCTGCGCTTCACGACCGCATCGATGTCGGCGCTGATCTGCTGCGCGATCAGGCCATAGTCGCCGGCATGCTGCATATAATGATAGATTTCGGCCGACCGCAGCAGCGCCTTGGTCGGGATGCAGCCCCAGTTGAGGCAGATGCCGCCGAGATTCTCGCGCTCGACGATCGCGGTCTTGAGCCCGAGCTGCGCGGCGCGGATCGCTGCGACATAGCCGCCGGGTCCCGAGCCGAGGACGATGAGATCGTAATTGGTGTCGGCCAAGCGACTATTCCTTTCCGCGAATTATCTACGTTGAAACCACTGCCCATGCGCCCGCCACCAAAGCGGGGGCGAGCCACAGACTGCCAAGCCCCACCAGCATTGCGCTGGGTCCGCTCCGGCGGAGACGAAGACCGATGAACGCGGCTATCACGCTCCACAAACCGATCCCCAATATCCACGGCTTCCAGCGCGCACCGCCCGGTTCGCCGAGCATTTGCGGCGTGACCACCATCAGCGCCACCAATATGCCCGCCCCCAAGAATGCGAGCAGCAGGCCGAGCGCCGATTGGCGCGACCCGAGATAGTCGGGCAACGCCTGGTCGCTGTCGTGCATCAGGCCACCAGGCCCAGCGGGCTTTCCACCAGTTCCTTGAAGGTCTTCATCAACAGCGCGCCGTCGGCGCCGTCGATCGCGCGGTGGTCGAAGCTGCCGGTTGCCGACATCACGGTCGCGATCGCGAGCGCATCATCGACAATATACGGCCGCTTCTCGCCCGCGCCGATCGCCATGATCATCGCCTGCGGCGGGTTGATCACCGCGGTGAACTGCTTGATCCCCATCATGCCCATGTTCGAGATCGAAGCGGTGCCGCCCTGATATTCGCTGGGCTGGAGCTTGCCTTCTTTTGCCTTCGCAGCGAGTTCGGACATTTCGGTCGAGATTTTCGACATCGACTTGCCGCCCGCGTCGGTGATGATCGGCGTGATCAGGCCGCCCGGGATGCTCACCGCGACCGAGATATCGGCGCGGCTGTATTTGCGCATCACATCGCCGCCGAAGCTGACGTTGCACGAAGGCACGCGTTCGAGCGCGACCGCGAGCGCCTTGATCAGCATGTCGTTGACGCTGAGCTTGACGCCGCGGCTTTCGAGGCTGGCGTTGAGTTCGCCGCGCAGCTTCAGGAGCGCGTCGAGGCGGATGTCGACGGTGAGGTAGATGTGCGGCGCTTCCTGCATCGACTGGCTGAGGCGGCGTGCGATCGTCTTGCGCATGCCCGACAGCTTTTCATCCTCGTGCGGGATACCGAAATCGGGGATCGCGCCTGCAGCTGCCGGAACTGGTGCGGCTGCCGGAGCGGCCGCGGGTGCCGTCGCTGCGGGCGCCGCGGCAGCGGCAGGCGCAGCCACGCCTGCGGCGGCGCCATCGAGATCATCCTTGACGATACGCCCGCCGGGGCCGGTGCCCTTGACGGTCGACAGGTCGATCCCGCGCTCGGCGGCGAGGCGCTTGGCGAGCGGGCTCGCCTTGATGCGGTCGCCCGATGCGGCGGGAGCGGCCGCCGGCGCGGGGACAGGTGCCGGAGCAGCAGTCGGCGCAGGCGCGGCGGCGGGCGCCGGTGCTTCGGCCTTCGGTTCTGCAGCGGGTGCAGGTGCCGGTGCGGCCTTGGCGCTGCCCGCATCCTCACCTTCGCCCGCGATCACGGCGATCACGGTGCCGACCTTCACATTGTCGGTGCCTTCGGCGACGAGAATCTGGCTGACGACGCCTTCGTCGATCGCTTCGAACTCCATCGTTGCCTTGTCGGTCTCGATCTCGGCGAGCAGGTCGCCCGATTTGACCGTATCGCCTTCCTTCACCAGCCATTTGGCGAGGGTCCCCTCCTCCATCGTCGGTGAAAGGGCGGGCATTTTGAGTTCGATCGGCATCGTCGGATTTGTCCCTCTTGAACCTTGAAGGCGAGTCTTGCAGGCACGGCCTGCCGCTACGGATTGTTCCCTCGCCTTAAGCCTTGCTTCGGTCAAGGTCCAGCGGGCCAAACTTGCGTTTCATACGAATGTGACGCAGTCTTGGCCCCAAGCAAAAACACGAGGGGTCGGGGCGATGCGGACATATCTGGTGGTGATCGACGACAGCCCGGAGGCGTCGCTGGCGTTGCGTTTTGCGGCGCGGCGCGCGGCACGGACGGGCGGCGGGGTAATCATCCTTGCCATCATCCCGCCGCAGGATTTTGTCGCGTTCGGCGGGGTCCAGGCGACGATCGAGGCCGAGGCGCGCGAACATGCCGAGGAGCTGGTGGCGACCGCCGCCGATGCCGTGATGCAGGAAGGCGTCACGCCGCAGAACCTGATCAAGGCGGGCAAGCCCGCCGAAGTGGTCCGCGAAGTGATCGGCGCGAGCGACGAGATTGCGGCGCTTGTGCTCGCGACCGCGGCATCGGGCGCGCCGGGGCCGCTGGTTGCGCACTTCACCGGACAGGATGCGGGAACCCTCCCCTGTCCGGTGATGCTGGTGCCGGGCGGGATCGATATCTCCCGCCTCGATGCGCTGAGTTAGCGCGCCGCGTCAGACGACGAGGGTGCGCGGCACGCCGGCGTCTTTCCATTCGAGGATCGCAAAGCCGAGCACGGCAAAAGCCTGCGCGATGACGACCGCGATGCCGAGTGCGGTCATCTGTGCGCCAAAGGTCGCGACGACCGCAAAACTTGCCGCAACCCAGCCGAGGTTGCCGAGCGCGATGAGCTTGACGAGCGCGGCACTCGGCACGGCCTGCCGCGCCGCAACGATCATCAGGAGTGCTGCGGCGAGGCAAATCCAGCCTCCGATAGCGACGACGTTTGCGGGCAGGCCGAGCAGCGCACCGACTGGGGCGGCGGCGAGCAGGCCGATAGCGAAGACACCCGTGCAGGTGATGGCATCGGCGATGAGGATGTTCTCGAGATTGAGGATCGACATGTTGGTTCTCCTTTCGACCCGCCCCAATTGAACCCGAAAAGGAATGCCGTCGATTACGCCTGAGGTAATGGAAAAACCGAAGGCCGGGGTATAGCTCGCGTTACGAAGGAGAATGACGATGAAACCCGCATCGCTTGGCGAACAGCTCCGCGAATGGCGCGTCCGGCGCCGGATGAGCCAGATGGACCTCGCGCTCGACAGCGAGATTTCGACGCGGCACCTGAGCTTTATCGAAACAGGGCGGTCGCGGCCGAGCGCCGCGATGTTGCAGCGGATCGCCGACTGCCTCGAAGTGCCGCACCGCGCGCGCAACGCGCTGCTGCTCGCCGGCGGCTACGCCCCCGACTATCAGGAACGGCCGCTCGACAGCGCCGAAATGGCGGGAATGAAGGCGATCGTCGAGCATGTGCTGAAGGGGCACGAGCCCTATCCCGCGCTCGCGGTCGACCGGCACTGGAACATGGTGGCGGCGAACAGCGCGGTCGAGATCCTTGCCCGGCTGGCGGCGCCCGAACTGTTCGTGCCGCCGGTGAACGTACTGCGGATCGCGCTGCACCCCGACGGGCTCGCGCCGCATATCGCCAATCATGGCGAATGGCGCGCGCACCTGCTCGAACGGCTCGACCACCAGATCGAAGCGAGCGCCGACGCCGGGCTGATCGCGCTGCGCGAAGAGCTGGCCGGCTATCCTGCCAGCGCCGACGCGCACGACGGAAGCGAAGCGAACGGGATCGCGGTGCCGCTGATCCTCGAGACGCCGTTGGGGCAAATTCGCTTCGTCTCGACGGTGACGATCTTCGGGACGCCGGTCGATATCACTTTGTCCGAACTGGCGATCGAAGCCTTTTTCCCGGCGGATGCCGAAAGCGCGGCCTTGTTGCAGGCGCTGGCAACACAATAATCCAACCTAGCGCCGCTTGCCCTTGTGCTTGATATTCGCGGGGCGGCCGCGCTTGCCGACCATATGCTTGCCGGCCTTGTCCTTACCGGTCGCCTTCCCTTTCACTCCGTCGCGGCGCGGCGGGCGGGCGCGGAAGCCGCCTTCGGGGGCGTCGGGAAGTTCGAAGCGCAGCGCGCCGCTGACCGGATTGGCGTCCATCAGGCGAAGGTCCAGCCGCTGCCCGACGGTGTAGCTCACGCGGCCATGCTCGCTGTCGAGGCTGCGCGCGGCCTCGTCATAGAAGAAGCGTTCGCTGCCCAAGGTCGACACCGGCACCAGCCCGTCTCCACCAAGCCCGTCGACGGTGGCGAAGAAGCCGAAGGGCTGCACCCCGGTGATCCGCGCCGCGACAATTTCTCCAGCCTTGCTCGCGAGATAGGCCGCGACATAGCGGTCGACTGTCTCGCGCTCGGCCTCCATCGCGCGACGTTCGAGCGCGCTGATCGCTTCGCCAATGCGCGACAGCCCCTTTGCGTCGGCCTCGCCCAAACCGGTGCGTGCGGGCAAATCCTTGGGCTTTCCGGGTACTTCGAGCTTGTAGCTGTCGACGAGCGCGCGATGGACGATCAGGTCGGCGTAACGGCGGATCGGCGAGGTAAAATGCGCGTAGCTGCCGAGCGCGAGACCGAAATGGCCCGCGTTGGCGGGGCCGTAATAGGCCTGCGTCTGGCTACGCAGGATCGCCTGCATGATCTCGGGCAACCGGTCGTCTTCGGAAAAACCGTCGATCAGACGGTTGAATACGGCGGGCGTGATCACCTGCCCCAGCGCGAAGCTCTGCTCGAAGGTTTCGAGATAATCTTTCAGGCCAACGAGCTTTTCGCGGCTCGGCGGTTCGTGGATGCGGTACATCACGGGGGATTTCTTGGCTTCGAGCGCCTTCGCCGCGGCGACGTTCGCCGCGATCATATAATCCTCGATCAACCGCATCGAATCGAGCCGGTCGCGGACGCGGATTTCGGCGATGCTCCCCGCCTCGTCGAGGATCACCTGGCGTTCGGGAAGGTCGAGATCGAGCGGCGCGCGGGCTGCGCGCGCCTTGGCGAGAAGTGCCCAGCAGGCCCACAGGTTCCGGAGCGTCGGGAGCACATCGGCGTCCCATTCGTCGCGCGACGCATCGGCATCATAGGCCGCCTGCGCATGTTCATAGGCGATGTTCGCGCGCAACCGCACCAAAGCGCGATTGAAGCGCCATGACGTCACCTTGCCATGTTTGTCGATGACGAGATGGCACGCCATCGCCGCGCGGTCCTGCCCCGCTTTCAGCGAACAAACGCCCGCCGACAGCGTTTCGGGAAGCATCGGGACAACCTGGTCGGGAAAATAGACGCTGTTGCCGCGCCGCCGCGCCTCACGGTCGAGTTCGCCGTCGGGGCGGACATAGTAGCTGACGTCGGCGATCGCGACGATCGCGCGGAAACCGCCCTTGTTGCCCGACTCGTCGTCGGGGACGGCCCAGACGGCATCGTCATGGTCACGCGCGTCGATCGGATCGATCGCGACGATCGGCAAATCGCGCAGATCCTCGCGCCCGTCGGGGGTGAGCGGCAGTTTCGCGGCCTTTTCGGCCTCGGCAATGGTTTCGGCGCCAAAGACATGCGGGATTTCGTGCCGGGCGATCGCGATCATGCTCAGCGATTTCGGCGCGAACGGGTCGCCGATGCGGTCGACGACCTTCGCCTTGATCGCGGGTCCCCGTCCCGTCAGCTCCGCACGCACGAGGTCGCCGATATCGGCGCTTCCCTTGTCGGCGACAGCAAAGTCATAGCGCGCGCGCTTGTCGGCGGGACGGAGCCAGATCATCGGCTTGCCGCCGGGTCCCACATCCTCGACGAGCACCCCGATCACCATCTCGGCGCTCGCCGCGAGGCGCTTCATCGGGTGCGCGACATGGCCGTTCCCACGTTCTTCGGTGCGCGCGAGGATGCGATCACCGACGCCGAGCGCGCCCTTTCGCCCCTGTTCCATCACGCGTAGCCGCGGCGCCGGCCCGGCGGCTTCCCAGCGGTCGGGCACAGCCCAGACGTTGCTGCCTTCGATCGCGACGACGCGCAGTGCGGTGACGCGCGGCAGTCCGCCATGTTTGTGAAACGCGCGCCCGGGGGCCAGGTCGACGAGCCCCTCGTCGGTCATATCCTTGAGCAGCGCCTTCAGCGCGATCTTGTCGTTGCCGTGGAGCGCGAAATGCTTCGCGATCTCGCGTTTGCCGACGGCGTCCTTGCTCTCTTCGATGAAGCGAAGGATCTGCTGGGGCGTCGGCAGTCCGGTATATTGTTTGCGGGCCATCACCCGCGGATAGGGGGTAACGGGCGGCCCGTCACCCCCATCCGGATCAATAGGGCGAAATGTCGATCACCTGACCCGAAGGGCTCGCTTTGCAGGTCGAGCGATAATGGCCGGTCGCCATGGTGAACTCATAATTGCCGCCACCCGTGGTACGCTGGCTGACCGCGACGCTGCTACCGCCCGGCGCATTCTGATACTGATCGGCACGCCGCTCGCACGCAGCGCGCGCCGCATCGGGACCACCCCGCGCATAATTGCGATTTGCCATACGGCGGTTCGACGCTTCCTGTTCGCCGGCCATGAAGCCGTCGTGATAGCCTTCACTGTCGTTGCGATCATATTGGGCGCCGTAGAGGCCGTCATTATAGCCGCGCGAATAGTCGCTGTCGTGGTTGGCGTCGCCATCGCCATGCTTCTTTTTGTGACTGGCGAGCGCCGCGATCAGGCCGACCGCGGCAATCGCGCCGACGGCTGCGGCGGCATTTCCGCCGCCGCCATGGCCGCAATTGCTGGAATCGGTCTTGTCGACGTTGGCGTAACGCCCGTTAGAAACGACCACGCTCACGCAGGTGTTCGTGCCGCGGTTCCACCAATATTGGGCGCCGCCGCTGGTCTTCGCCATTTCGTAGCCACGCGATTGCATCGCGGTTTCCGCCCCTGCTGCACGCGCGCCGACGAGGTCGGAGACGTCCGACGGCGGCTTCGCGGCGGCGGGCGCGATGCTGCCGAACAGCATGGCCGCAATGATCGTCGAACCGGCAATCTGTCTCTTCATGACCTTTTCCCCTGTCAAAACGCCTGAAATAGAGATGCGCCCCGCCGCGGCCGGGTGCATCGCCCGTGCCTTGCGGGCACAATCCTACCAGATTTATGACAGAGGCCGAACCGGTTTTGTCGCCGGACTGCCTGTAATTTTCGTCAGTAGGTCCGCCCGATCAGCACGCGTTCGACCGCCGGCTCGCCGGTGAAGAAACAGGCGCCGTCGGCGGCCGCAGCGTCGAGCGGCGTGTTACGCATCGTCAGCTTGAGCGCCTTCAATTGCTCGACGATCTTGTCGAGCCCAGCGCCCGTCGGGCGCGCCCACTGGACCTCGACCCAGCCGGTAAACTTCTCGTCGCCGGCGAAATGCGCCTTGAGGTCGGTGACGTCGCGGCGAATATTGGCGTGAAGCCGCGCGTGCGCCTCGGCATGAAGGTTCGACTGGATATCCGTAAGGGTCGCGACCGCGTCGGCCACGAAGTCGCCCTTGGCGATGAACGCCGAATTGAGCTTGCCATCATCCTTGTAAAGCCGATCACGGCGGATCACCGCGACATTGCCGCCCGCGACGTCGCGCGGCCCCACTTCGACGATGATCGGCGCGCCTTTCTTGACCCAGCCCCAGCGCTTGGTCTGCGCCTTGTTCGCGCCGGTATCGAGCAGCACGCGGACGGGCTCGCGGAAGGCGTCGAGCGCCTTCAGCTGGCTTTCGAGGTCGCGGCAATAATCGAGGATCGCCTGATCCTCCTCATTATCGCGCAGCATCGGCACGATCACGAGCTGGTGCGGCGCGATGCGCGGCGGACAGCGCAGCCCGTCGTCGTCGCCATGCGTCATGATGACGCCGCCGATCATCCGCGTCGACGTGCCCCAGCTCGTCGTGTGGCACAGGCTGTGACCACCGTCCTTGTCCTGGTAGCGAATGTTCGCCGCCTCGGCGAAGCCGGTGCCGAGATAGTGCGAGGTGCCGGCCTGCAAGGCCTTGCCATCCTGCATCATCGCCTCGATCGAATAGGTCGCGACGGCGCCCGGGAAGCGCTCATGCTCGGGCTTTTCGCCCGCAATCACCGGCATCGCGAGCACATCTTCGGCGAACGCGCGGTACATTTCGAGCGCGCGCAGCGTCTCGACCATCGCATCGTCGCGGTCGGCGTGCGCGGTATGGCCTTCCTGCCACAGGAATTCGCTGGTGCGCAGGAACATGCGCGTGCGCATTTCCCAGCGCACGACGTTCGCCCACTGGTTCACCTTCAGCGGCAGGTCGCGCCAGCTCTGCACCCAGCGGCTCATCGCCGAGCCGATCACCGTTTCCGACGTCGGGCGAACGATCAGCGGCTCTTCCAGCTTCGCTTCGGGATCGGGGACGAGCTTGCCCTTGCCGTCCGCGATCAGGCGGTGGTGGGTGACGACTGCCATTTCCTTTGCAAAACCATCGACATGGTCGGCTTCCTTCTCAAAGAAGCTCAAGGGGATGAACAGCGGGAAATAGGCGTTCTGGACCCCCGCATCCTTAATCGCGGTATCCATCACCTTTTGGATGCGTTCCCAGATGCCATAGCCCCACGGCTTGATCACCATGCAGCCGCGAACGCCCGATTCCTCGGCGAGGTCGGCTTCGGCAATGACATCCTGATACCAGGCCGCGAAGTCGGCCTGCCGGGTTACGCTGAGCGCATGTTTGACCATGATAGTTTGTATTTTCCGTAGCTGGGGCGCCGTGGCGGCCCGATTATTTCTTTTTGGCGAGCTCGGACTTGAGCTCGGCGATTTCGGCCTTGAGCGCCGCAATTTCGGCGTCCTTGGACTTGCCGCCGCCGGCGCCTGGAATAAAGGCGCCCGCCGCCTGCTGGAACATCTCCATGTTGCGGCGGGTGAGTTCGGCGAGCGGGTTCGACCCCAAAGCGCCTTCGAGCGCCGAGCGGACATCCTGTTGGTTCTTGCGGAACGCGGTCATCGAGGCTTCGAGATATTGCGGCACCATCGACTGCATCTTGTCGCCGTACATACCGATCAGGTGCCGAAGGAAATTGACGGGCAGCAAGGTTTCGCCGCGCGTTTCCTCGTCCATGATGATCTGCGTCAGGACATTATGCGTGATATCCTCGCCGCTCTTGGCGTCGACGACGCGGAAATCGCGGCCGTCGCGGACCATCGTGCCGAGATCCTCGAGAGTGATGTAGCAGCTGCGCTCGGTATCGTAGAGCCGCCGGTTGGCGTATTTCTTGATCGTGACGACGTCATCCTCCGTCGCCCCCTTGGACTTCGCCATCTTGACCCGCGCTCCTGCATTCCGGTGTCGACGACCCGCCGCGCCGGATATTTGATGGCCGTCGCATTAGCATCAATCCATGATGCGCCGCAACATGCGCCACGCCCGGACCGCCATCGCGGCGAGATGATTCGCTACGGTCACCTTTGTAATGCCGCTAGTCGAGGCGACCTGGGGCCCGGTGCGCAAACGCCAGGCCGGAGAAATCGCGAAGACGATGAACGTAACTTAGTTTCAAAAGAAATCAGATTTCTGGTATTTCCATTGCTTGAAAGCGCCGCACAAGGCCGTTCCTTTCGCGCGGCGGAACTTTGATTCCACGCGCGGCCGAACATCGGCGCACCGGACCTGTTGCGAAAATGCAACAGCGCCGCACCAGAGTCTCGCGACCGTCAGAAAAAATTCATCAAGGGCTTGTGCCTTCGAAATTTTCTGTCTTTCTGGAAAGTAATCCGTTCATCCCACTCTTTGAACGGCTAACCGGGGAATACATCATGAAAAAGACTAGCCTGCTAGTGCGGGGCTCTGCCCTGACGCTTGCCATGTTCAGCGCCATGCCCGTCATGGCCCAGACTGAAGTCGCAGCCGCCGACGATGCCGCGACCGAAACCAAAAGCGAAGAATCGGGCATTATCGTCGTTACTGGCTCGCGCATCGCGCGCCCCGTCAATCTGGACAGCCCGGTACCGGTCACGTCGGTCAGCGCTACTGAACTGCTGGACCGCGGCGAAGTGTCGCTCGGCGATGCGCTGAACCAGCTCCCCTCGATGCGCTCGACCTTCAGCCAGGCCAACTCGACCGCCTTTATCGGCACCGCGGGCCTGAACCTGCTCGACCTTCGCGGCCTCGGCACCGAGCGCACGCTCGTTCTGGTGAACGGTCGTCGCCACATCACGGCGCAGCCAGGCAACTACAACGTCGACGTCAACACCATCCCGCGCGAACTGCTGGAGCGCGTTGACGTGGTCACCGGCGGCAACTCCGCGATCTACGGGTCCGACGCCGTCGCCGGCGTGGTCAACTTCATCATGAAGAAGGACTATGAAGGCATCCGCCTGCGCGGCCAGGGCGGCCTCACCACCTATGGTGACCGCGGCTCCTATTCGCTCGGCGTTGTGGCGGGCAAGAACTTCGGTGATGGCCGCTTCAACATTACCGGTGCCTTTGAATATGCCAAGAGCAACCCGGTCTTCTACACCGACCGCGATTATCTGGGTGCCTACACCGGCGCGCCGGGCTTCATCACCTCGCAGATCACGACGGCCCCCAATCGCAATTTCGACGGCATTCCGAACACGTCATTCGTCGACGGCAATCCGGGCGTCACATTCGGCAACATTTCGCTCGGCGGTTATGTCCTGACCAGCTGCCCTGCGGCGGCTGCGGGCAATACTGCCCAGCGCGACCTGGTCTGCACCGGCCAGCTCACGCCGACCGGCGGCCGCATCAACTATAACTATGCGTTCCAGGCCGACGGTACGCTGGTTCGCGACGATCCGTCGCGTGGTCTGGTTGACAACCGCGCCATCGGCGGCGGCGTCCTCGGCGGCCTCAGCGCCACGGGTGGCGAAGGCGCCATGCTGCTTCCGGGTCTCGAACGCTATGCGGCGAACCTGATGTTCAATGCGGAACTTTCGCCCGCTTTCCAGCCGTTCATTGAAGCGAAATATGTTCGCGTGACCGCGACGCAGCAGTCGACGCAGCCGACCTTCATCGCGTCTACGCTGCCGGCGACCTTCAGCATCAACAACCCGTTCCTGACGCCGCAGGCGCGTGCAACGCTGGTGTCGATCCTGAACCCGGGTGCGACGACCTTCACGATGCAGCGCTTCAACAACGACTTCGGCACCCGCGCCGAAGACCACAAGCGCGATACCTATCGCATCGTGGCCGGCGTCCGCGGCGATCTCGGCTCGGCGTTCAACCTGTCGTACGAAGCAGCGTTCAACTATGGTCGTACCGAGACCTATTATGAAACGGGCGGCAACGTTCATCTGCAGCGCTATCGCAATGCCATCGACCCCGTTATTGCGCCGGCCGGTTTCGGCGGAACGAATTTCGCGCTGAACTCGCAAGGCCAGCGCCTGGTTTGCCGCATCAACGGCGACGCTAGCACGACCAACGACGATGCCGGCTGTATCCCGCTCAACGTGTTCGGCAACGGGGCACCTTCGAAGGAAGCGCTGAACTACATCCTGCACACCTCGTCGCGCAAGCAGTGGGCCGAGCAGATCAACGCACAGGCGTTTATCTCGGGCAACTCGGGTTCGTTCGAGCTGCCGGGTGGACCGATCGGCTTTGCGCTCGGCGTCGAATATCGTCGTGAAGACGCCTATTCGGCCTATGACTCGGTGACGCAGTCCGGCGCGACCTTCCTCAACGCTTTCCAGCCCTTCGAGCCGCCTGCGCTCGAAGTGAAGGAAGCGTTTGGCGAAATCCGCATCCCGCTTCTCGCCGACGCACCGCTGGCGCACGAATTGACGGTGGAAGGTTCGGGCCGCGTGTCGGATTATGGCGGCAACACCGGAGCGGTGTGGGCGTATAACGCCGGCGCGATCTGGGCTCCGATTCCCGATATTCGCCTGCGTGTCAGCTATGCCAAATCGGTGCGCGCGCCGAATCTCAACAACCTCTACGCAACGCCAGGTGTGACGTTCCAGAACGGCCTGACCGATCCCTGCGACCAGGCGGGCGGGACAAACGCGAACAACAACATCACGTCGAACCCGAACCGTGTGCGCAACTGCAGGGACGCCGGCATTCCCACGACCATCACCTATACCGATGGTAGCGGTCAGACGACGACCATTCCGTGGGTCAACGTTCCGGGTTCGGGCGTCGCCGGTATCAACCGCGGCAACCCCAACCTGGTTCCGGAAGTCGGCAAGAGCCTGACCGCCGGCGTCATCCTCCAGCCGCGGTTCATTCCGGGGCTGACGGTGTCGATCGACTATTACGACATCAAGGTTGAAAACGTGATCTCGGGCCTGACCGGCCAGGCGATCATCAACCGCTGCTATGACGACCCGACGGGTATCAACAACGTCTTCTGTGACGCGGTTACCCGCCGCACGTCGGGCGACAACCTCATCAACGGCACGTTCGATGGTCAGTCGAGCCGCCGTCTGCAGAACACGCCCGACATCACGCTGCCCTCGGGTGGCTCGGCATTCTTCAACCAGCCGTTCAACTTCGCGGCCCTGAAGACGTCGGGTATCGACGTGGATGCCAGCTATACCCGGACGCTCGGCGCCGACACGCGCCTGTCGCTCCGCGGTATTGTCAGCTACCTGATCCGCCGTGAACAGTTCACGTCGATCACCAACCCGGATTTCTCGACGCGCCTGCACGGCACGCTGGGTGACCCGGTTTGGGCTGCAAGCTTCAATGCGAACCTTGACTTCGGCAGCTTCAACTTCGGCTATAACATGCGTTATGTCGGCAAGATGGTCACGTCGGGCCTGGCCTGGGAAACCTTCTTCCCGCATCAGGACCGGACGCCGACCAACCCCGATGCGCGTCCGTTCGCGCAGTACAAGGCGCAGACCTACCACAATATCCGCGCAGGCTTCGACATTAACGAGAATTTCGAGTTCTACACGGGCGTGGACAATCTGTTCAACAACCTGCCGCCGTACGACACCGTCGGCAATGGTTCGATTGCGGGCGACTCGATCTACCCGAACACCGGCCGGTTCTACTACGCTGGTTTCCAGGCCAAGTTCTAAGGAACCTGTCCTCGATCGAAAAAGGAAAGGGCGCCTCGCGAGGCGCCCTTTTTTTTATTTCCGATGCACCGCCGCCCGCAGCAGCGACCAGCCTTTTGACCGCGGCCTAGTCCCAGATGCGTGCGAAACGCTTCCCCAGCCCGGTCAGCAACTCATATTGCGACAATCCGCTACGCACGGCGGTTTGCGGCAGGTCATAGTCGAGCGCCAGCCAGTCGCCTTCGCTGATCGCACCGGCATCGCTCGCATCGAACGCAATCAGGTCCATCGACACGCGGCCGATCAGCGGCAGCGAGCGCCCCTGCCAGCTTGCGCCGCCACCCGCCGCGGCATGACAGCGCAGGAAGCCGTCGGCATAGCCCATGTTCGCGACGGCGACGCGGGAGGCGCGCGGCGCGGTCCATGTCGCGCCATAACCGACGCTCTCGCCGGCGGGGACGTCCCGCACCTGCAATATGCGCGTTTCGGGATAGACGACCTGGCGGATATGCCCCTCCGCTTCGCCACGCGGCGTGCCACCGTAAAGGGCAATGCCGGGCCGCGTCAGGTCGAAGGCATAGTCGGCGCCGAGACAAATGCCCGCGCTGTTGGCGAGGCTGTAGCGCCGAGCGAGAACCGCTTCGCGAACCGCCCGAAATGCCGCAAGTTGCCCGGCATTCTGGTCGCTATCCTCATCGGCCGAAGCGAGATGGCTCAGCAAGGTTTCGATGCGGAGGCCGTCGAGCGCGCCGGACATCGCCTCTTCGACACGGAGCCCAAGGCGGTTCATCCCGGTATCGACCATCACGTCGCACGGCCGCCCTTCCCCCGCCTCACGCCAGCGCGCGACCTGCGCGAGGCTGGCGAGCACCGGGCGCACGGGGAGCGTGCGTGCAGCGACCATGTCGCTCGCACCAACACCATGGAGCACCGAGAGCGACACGCCCTCGGGCAAAGGCATCAGCGCGGCGGCCTCGGCCCAGGTTGCGACGAAGAAGTCGCGGCATCCCGCCGCGGCGAGATGGCGCATCACCGCACGCGCGCCGAGGCCATAGCCGTCGGCCTTCACCGCCGCGCCGCACGCTGCAGGGCCGCTTCGCGCGGCAAGCCAGCGCCAGTTGGCGACGAGGGCATCGCGGTCGAGGCGAAGGCGGAGCGGCGACGGAACTTCGATCATCCCCCCGCCACTATACGGGTTCGCGGGCCGCGCCAATGGGGTGATCAGGCCGCGGGGGCGGCCCCCGCTGCCGCTTTGTCCCACTGCCCCTCGACCGGGTCCTTGAGCATGAAGGCCGTGACGAGGAATGCGACGAGCACCACGCCCCATGTGTACCACAGGCCGGCATAGGCATTGCCGGTCTTCGCGATGATGAAGCTGGCGATCAGCGGCAGGAAACCGCCGAAATAGCCGGTGCCGAGGTGATAGGGGATCGACAGTGACGAATAGCGGACGTGTGGCGGAAACATTTCGGACAGCAGCGCCGCGACGGGGCCGTAGGTGAAACCCGACAGCGCGCTGAGGCCGAGCAGCGCAAGGAAGATCACCGCGATACTGCCAGCGCCGGGGACCTGCTTCGCGAAATCATATCCCTTCGCTTCCAGTGCGGGCTGCAAGAGCGCCGGATCCTCGCTTGCAACCTCGCGGTCGCCGATCCGGATCTTCACGCTGTCGAAGCCGCTTTCGGTCGCGACCACCGTGTAGGGCACGCCCAGCTTGGTCAGTTCGCCCAGCGTGCGTCCGCACGCCGTTTCCTGTTTCTGGGCAAACGGATCGAAACTGCACTGAGACCCCGTCACCGTCACGGGTGCGCGTTCGGCGGCGGCGGTCAGTGCGGGATTGCCGACGCTACCCATCCACCAGAAGAGCGGGAAGAGCAGCACCAGCGTCGCGGCATAGCCCCAGACGATCGGTTTCTTGCGTCCGACACGATCGGACAGGCGGCCAGCCCAGATGAAAAAGCCCATGCCGACAGCGGCCGCACAGCCGACGATGATTTCGGCGGCGGTATCCTCGACCTTCATCGGTCCTTTGAGGAAGGAGAGACCCGAGAACATCGCTGTATACCAGATCACCGTCAACCCGGCGGCGATGCCGAACAGCGCGATGAAGATACGGCGCGGGTTGCCCGGATAGGTGAAGCTTTCCTTGAGCGGATTCTTCGCGAGCTCGCCCTCCGCCTTCATCGCCTGGAACACCGGGCTTTCGGACAGTTTGAGGCGCATCCACAGCGAAATCGCGAGCAGGATGATCGAGAGCAGGAAAGGCACGCGCCAGCCCCAGCTTTCCCACACGGCATCGGGCATCAGCGCCTTGCACCCGAGCACGACGATCAGACTGAGCACGAAACCGCCGACGACGCTCGCCTGGATGAAGCTGGTATAGAAACCGCGCTTTCCGGGCGGCGAATGTTCGGCGACATAGACTGCAGCACCGCCATATTCGCCGCCGAGCGCCAGGCCCTGCAACACGCGGAGCAGGATCACGATGATCGGCGCGGCAATCCCGATCGTCGCGGCGGACGGGATCAACCCGACGCCGGCGGTCGCGATGCCCATCAGCGTCACGGTGACGAGGAAGGTATATTTACGCCCCAACCGGTCGCCGAGGAACCCGAACAGCACCGCGCCGAGGGGCCGAAAACCGAAACCGACCGCGAACCCGGCCCACACGAGCAGCGTTTCGAGCGTCGCATTGTCACTGGGAAAGAAAGCCTTGCCGATGATCGCCGCGAGGGTCCCGTAGATGAAGAAATCATACCATTCGAACACCGTACCCGCCGACGACGCGGCGATGACCATGCGAATATCTTTCGCGGTCGGTTCGTAAACGGCGCCGGGTCCGGCGGCGGCACTTTCGGTCATATACTCTCCCCCGCCCCATCGCCTTTTGCATGGGGCTTTCGCCCTTCTCTACCGGGCAAGTGTCGCCGCGCAAGCCTTCTTGGCGTAACGTCATTCCGGTGGCAGGATGGTGCCCATGCAGTTCATCGACCTTTCGATCCCGATCACCAACGACGTGGTCTCCGACCCGCCGGTGATGCGCCCGAACATCACCTATATGACCCATGAAAATACGTGGGAGCAGATCGCGATGTTCTTTCCCGGGCTGACGCGCGAAGACCTGCCCGACGGCGAAGGCTGGGCGGTCGAGATGCTGTCGCTGAGCACGCATAACGGCACGCATATGGACGCGCCCTGGCATTATCATTCGACGACCGACAGCGGCGCGTCGCCCGCGCCGTCGATCGACGAAGCGCCGCTCGACCTCTTCTTCCGCCCCGGGGTGAAACTCGACTTTTCGGATCGTCCACACGGCCATGTCGTGAGCGGCGCCGAGGTCGAAGCCGAACTCGCGCGGATCGGGCACGACCTCCAGCCGCTCGACATCGTGCTCGTCCAGTCGGGCGCGATCTATGGCACCGACAATTTCACCGATCAGGGCTGCGGCATGGGCGCCGAAGCGACGCTCTATCTGACAGAGCGCGGCGTGCAGGTCGTCGGCACCGACGCGTGGAGCTGGGATGCGCCGTTCAGCCATACCGCGCGGCGCTGGGCCGAGACGCGCGACCCGTCGATCATCTGGGAAGGGCACAAGGCGGGGCGCATCCGCCCCTATTACCAGATCGAAAAGCTGACCAACCTTGCCGAGATCCCGGCAACGGGGTTCACCTTCAGCTGCTTCCCGGTGAAGATCGAGCGCGCCAGCGCGGGCTGGATCCGTGCGGTGGCGCTGGTGGACGATTGAACGTCGGGCCCTTTACGCCCGCCCGGTCAGCACGTCGGGGTCGGCCCAGCCGTTCACATAGGCGATGTAATAGAGGGCGAAGGTGACCGTCGCTGCGATCGTCATCTGCAGAAGGATGCGGCCGGGGCGAAAGGTGGCGGGCGCACCCGGTTCCTGTCCGCGGACCAACGGCGTCGCATCGTCGCTCGCGCGCCGGCCATGAAAGGGCAACACGAAAAAGGCACTGAACGCCCAGAACAGCAGGTAGATGGCGAGCGCCGAAGTCCATTTCATCGCAGTCGTTCCCCGATCAGATTTCGACGAGCATGACGTCGACGACGGGTTTCTTCCCCGTCCAGTCGGTCGCGACGCGGCGCACGCCGAGGCGGATCGCCTCGCGTAGCCGGTCCTCGTCGCGCGCGGGCCCGGTGGCGGCCTGCTCGGCGGCTTCGCGCATTTCGTCGATGAAGGCCTCGCGCTCATCCTCGACCGGCACACCGCGATAGCTGACCGCGCTTTCGACGAAGCGCTTGTCGGAGAAGATCGCCGCGACGGTGATATGGCCGTTGAGCGACAGCTTGCGCCGCTCATTGATCGTCTCGCCGTCGGCAGGCAGAATGACATCGCCGTCGAGGATCAGCCGTCCCGCATGCACGCGTTCGACGATCTTCGCGGCGCCCGGCGCCAGCTTCACCAGGTCGCCATTTTCCTGCACCAGCGCGTGCGGCACGCCCGTTTCGAGCGCGAAGCGCGCCTGTTCGTGCATATGGCGGATTTCGCCATGAACCGGCAGGACGAGTTTCGGCCGCAGCCAGCCATAGAGCGCCGCGAGTTCGGGCTGCCCCGGATGGCCGCTGACGTGGATATGGGCCTGCTTTTCGGTCACCGTCAGCACGTCCTTGGCGGCGAGCTGGTTCATGATCCGCCCGATCGCAACCTCGTTACCGGGGATCTGCTTTGACGAGAAGACGACGGTGTCGCCGGCCTCGAGCTTGATCTGGTGGATGTCGGCCGCCATGCGTGCAAGCGCGGCGCGGGGTTCGCCCTGCCCGCCCGTTGCGATGACCATCACCTTGTTGCGCGGCAGGCGCATCGCCTCGTCGAAATCGACCGTCGGCGGGAAATCCTTCAAATAGCCGACCGAACGCGCGACGCCGAGAATGCGGTCGAGCGAGCGGCCCGCGACGCACAGGCTGCGTCCCGTCGCCTTCGCCACCGCGCCCAGCGTTGCGAGACGCGCGGCGTTCGACGCGAAGGTGGTGACGACCACCCGGCCCTTCGCCGCGCCGACCGCTTGCTCCAGCCCCTTGCGCAGGCCGCCTTCACTGCCCGAGGCTTCGGGATTGAAGGCGTTGGTCGAATCGCAGACGAGGACGTCGACGCCTTCATCGCCGATCGCGGTCAGCGCCGCGGCGGTCGCGGGCTGTCCAAGGATCGGTTCCTCGTCGAGTTTCCAGTCGCCGGTGTGGAAGACCCGACCGTAAGGCGTGTCGATCACCACCGCGCTCATTTCGAGGATCGAGTGCGCCAGCGGAACCAGCCGGATACCGAAGGGGCCGAGCTGGAAATTGTCGTCGATATCGACGGTCCGGAGGTCGACGTCCTTCTCCAGCCCCTCTTCGGCGAGCTTGTGCGCGATCAGCCCCGCGGTAAAGCGGTTGGCATAGAGCGGCACGCCGAGGTCGGCGGCGAGATACGGCAGCGCGCCGATATGATCTTCGTGCCCGTGGGTCAGCACGATCCCGAGCAGGTCCTTCTTGCGATCCTCGATGAATTCGAGGTCGGGCATCACGATGTCGATGCCGGGATAATCGTGGCTGCCAAAGGTCACGCCGAGGTCGGCCATGATCCATTTGCCATCGCAGCCATAAAGATTGGCGTTCATGCCGATCTCGCCCGATCCTCCCAATGCGAGGAAAAGAAGCTCCTTGCCCGGAGTCGTCATGTCGTTGGCTTCCATTGATGATAAAGGTGCATCAACCCGTTGAGCGTCAGGTCGGGTTCGATACGATCGAACAGGTGTCCCTGTTCCTGAAAAAGTGTGGCGAGGCCGCCGGTTGCGATGACGGTGAGCGGCTTGCCGATTTCGGCCTTCATCCGCGCGATCAACCCTTCCATCATCGAGACATAGCCCCAATAGACGCCGATCAGCATCTGGCCTTCGGTCGTGCGGCCGATCACGCTCGTCGTCGCGGGCGCTTCGATCGCGATGCGCGGCAGCTTCGCAGCGGCGGCGACGAGCGCTTCGAGCGACAGGTTGACGCCGGGGGCGATGATCCCGCCGAGGTAGGCGCCGTCTGGGCCGATATGGTCGAGCGTCGTGGCGGTGCCGAAGCTGATGACGAGCTTGTCCTTGCCGGGCTCGACCGCCTGCGCCGAGATCGCGTTGACCGCGCGGTCGGCGCCCACGGACTGCGGCTCGTCGACCTTGAGCGCGATGCCCCAGGTTACCGGCTCGCGCCCCGCGACGAGCGCCTCGACGCCAAAATACTTCACCGCCAGCAGCTGGAGATTGTGAAGCGCGCGCGGGACGACCGTCGAGATGATCACCGCCTCGACGTCGGCGCGATCATGCCCCTCGATGCGCATCAGCTGGTCGAGCCACACCATATATTCGTCGGCGGTGCGACGGTCGTCGGTCGCGATGCGCCAACGCGCAAGCAACTCCGCCCCGCGGAACAGCGCGAATTTGGCGTTGGTGTTGCCGACATCGATCGCGAGCAGCACGGTCAATTCCCCTCCTTCACGGCTCGTTGCAGTTCGACATCGCCCGCATGGATCAGCATGACCTCTCCGCCCGCACGGCGCAAGCGCAGCGCCCCGTCGGGCGCGAGGCCGTCGAATGTTCCGTCGATGCCCTGCTCTGACACACGCAGCGGTGTCCCGATCGGGTGCGCCTGCGCGGTCCAGGCGGCGGTGATGCGGTCGATGCCTTCGTGCCGCCAGATCCACAGCGCGTCGGTCAGCGCGACCGCGAGCACTTCGGCAAAGCGGTCGCGATCGATCGTCACACCCTTGTCGGCAAAGCAGACGGTGGGCCGGTCGGGCAGCTCGGGTGCCGAAACCAGATTGACCCCCATACCGATGACGATGCTGTCCCCTGCCCGTTCGAGCAGGATGCCGGTGCATTTTACGCCCTCGATCAGCAGGTCGTTCGGCCACTTCAACCGGGCGTCGACGGCCGGCGCGAGGGTCGCGACCGCCTTTGCCAGCGCGACGCCGGCGACGAGCGACAGGCCCGCCGGCGACGGGTCGCCCGCGGTCAGGTGCACCACGGTCGATCCCATGAAATTGCCGAGCCCGTCACCCCATGCGCGGCCAAGGCGTCCGCGTCCGGCGGTTTGCCGGTCGGCGACGAGCCAATGCCCCTCGCCGACATGCTCGCCGCCTGCCAGCCGCGCCAGCAGGTCGGCGTTGGTCGAACCTGTCTGCGCGATCCGCTCTATCGGCGGGATCAGAACAGCACCGCAGCGGCGCTGGCCGAAACGACCGCCAGCACGGGGATGAAGAGATAGCCGATGA
Organism: Sphingopyxis sp. LARHCG72; assembly: GCF_052871675.1. Classification (NCBI taxonomy): domain Bacteria; kingdom Pseudomonadati; phylum Pseudomonadota; class Alphaproteobacteria; order Sphingomonadales; family Sphingopyxidaceae; genus Sphingopyxis; species Sphingopyxis sp. LARHCG72. The sequence goes on from NZ_JBIXJU010000005.1 coordinate 241,676, forward strand.
CCGAAAGCCACAGCGCACTCGCGGTGATCACCGCATCCTCGACGATCACGCCGCCGCCAGCCGGAATCTCGGTGTCCGACTTGTCATCGAAATACATCATCTTGATGATCGCGATGTAGTAGAATGCGCCGATCACCGAAGCGACGATGCCCGCGACCGCCAGCGGCACGAGGTTCGCGTTCACCGCGGCCTCGAACACCAGATACTTCGGCCAGAAACCGAAGAGCGGCGGGATGCCGGCCAGGCTGAACATGAACACCGCCATCGCCGCGGCAAGACCCGGACGGCGCTGCGACAGGCCGGCGAGCGCCGGGATGCTCTCGATCTGGTTGCCGCCCGCGTCGCGCAATTGCAGCACGACGAGGAAGGCGCCGAGCGTGGTCACGACATAGACGAGCAGATAGGTCAGCACGCCTTCGACCCCCTGCTGCGTTCCCGCAGCGAGGCCGATGAGCATGAAGCCGACATTGTTGATCGACGAATAGGCCAGCAGGCGCTTGATATTCTTCTGCCCGATCGCGCCGACCGCGCCGAGAATGATCGATGCGAGCGCGAGGAAGATGATGATCTGCTGCCATGCGCCGACCGCCGGGCCCATCGCGTCGATCACGACGCGCGTCATCAGCGCCATCGCCGCGACCTTGGGCGCGCTCGCGAAGAAGGTCGTCACCGGGGTCGGTGCGCCTTCGTACACGTCGGGGGTCCACATGTGGAACGGCACGGCGCTGACCTTGAAGCCAAGGCCCGCGAGCACGAACACGATGCCGAAGATCAGCCCGATGTTGAGTTCGCCGCCGAGCACCTTCGCAATACCGGCGAAATCGGTCGTGCCGGTGAAGCCGTAGAGCAGCGAAATGCCGTAGAGCAGCATGCCCGATGCGAGCGCGCCGAGGACGAAATATTTGAGGCCGGCTTCGCTCGACCGGTCGTCGGTGCGCATGAAGCTGGCGAGCACATAGGCGGCAAGGCTGTTGAGCTCGAGCCCGACATAGAGCGTCATCAGGTCGCGCGACGAGGCCATGATGCCCATGCCGAGCGCGGCGAACAGGATCAGCACCGGATATTCGGCGCGCATCGTACCGCTGAAGAAGCGCGGCGCGATGAGGATGCTGACGAAGCTCGCGGCATAGATCAAGAGCTTGGCAAAGCCGCCGAAGCCGTCGACCGAAAGCGTGCCCGAGAAGACGGTCGTTTCGACGCCGAACAGCGCGACGACGGCCGCCGCAGCGGCGGCGAGCGTCAGCAAGGCGCTGAGCTGGTACAGGCCGACCTGCCGGTCACCAAGGAAGGTACCGATCATCAAGGTGATCAGCCCGCCGATCGTCAGGATCAGTTCGGGCCAGATGAGCATCAGGTCGGCGGTCATTGGGCGCCTCCTGCATGGGCCGAGCCGTGGGCGGTTTCACCATGCGCCTTGGCGGGCTTCGGCTTGCCGGCAGCGAGATGCGCGTCGCCCGCCGGTTTCGCCGGAGCGAGACGCGCGACGACGGTGGTCACGTCACCGCGCATCGGCGCGAGGAAGCTTTCGGGATAGACACCCATCCACAGCGCCACAGCAGCGAGCGGTGCCAGGATCGCCCATTCGCGGGGGTTGAGATCGGGCATCGCCTTCACATCGTCCTTGGTGAGTTCGCCGAACACGATCCGGCGGTAGAGATAAAGCATATATGCGGCGCCGAGGATGATCCCGGTCGTGCACACGAAGGCGACCCAGCTCGAGGCTTCGTAGATGCCCGCGAGGCTCAGGAATTCGCCGACGAAGCCGCTGGTCCCCGGAAGGCCGATCGACGCCATGGTGAACAACATGAAGAAGAGCGCATAGGCCGGCATGTTCACTGCGAGCCCGCCGTAACGGTCGATCTCGCGCGTGTGGAGCCGGTCATAGATCACGCCGACGCAGAAGAAGAGCGCGGCCGAGACGACACCATGGCTGAGCATGATGATCAGCGCGCCTTCGATGCCCTGCTGGTTGAACGCGAAGAGGCCCGCGGTGACGATCGCCATGTGCGCGACCGACGAGTAAGCGATCAGCTTCTTCATGTCGCTCTGCGCCAGCGCGACGAGGCTGGTGTAGACCACCGCGATCATCGACAGGCCGAACACGATCCACATCAGCTGCGCCGAGGCATCGGGGAACATCGGCATCATGAAGCGGATGAAGCCATAGGCGCCGAGCTTCAGCAGCACGCCCGCCAGGATCATCGAGCCCGCGGTCGGCGCCTGCACGTGCGCGTCGGGAAGCCATGTGTGGACGGGCCACATCGGCATCTTGACCGCAAGGCTGGCGAAGAAGGCGAGCCACAGCCAGGTCTGCATTTCCGGCGGGAAATTATAGACCAGCAACGTCGGGATGTCGGTCGTTCCGGCCTCTGCGATCATCGCGATCATCGCGATCAGCATCAGCACCGATCCGAGCAACGTGTAGAGGAAGAATTTGAACGCTGCATATTTGCGGTTCGCGCCGCCCCAGATGCCGATGATGAAGTACATCGGGATCAGGCCTGCTTCGAAGAAGATGTAAAAGAGCAGCAGATCCTGCGCCATGAAGACGCCGATCATCACGACTTCCATGATCAGGAACATCGACATGTAGAGGCCGACGCGCTGCTTGATCGATTCCCAGCTCGCGAGGATGCACAGCGGCATCAGGAAGACGCTGAGCATGATCAGCATGAGCGCCATGCCGTCGATGCCGAGCGCCCACTGGAAACGCCCGAACAGGTCGGCCCGCTCGGTGAACTGCCACTGCGCGCCGCCGATGTCGAAATTCGCCCACAGGACACAGCCGAGGACAAAGGTCACCAACGTCGCGCCGAGCGCAACCCAGCGCGCCGTCTTGTCGCCGGTAAACAGGCAGAGGATGGAGGCGACCGCGGGGACCGCCAGCATCAGCGAAAGGATCGGAAAGCCGCTCACAGGAAATTCACCATGGCCCAGCTGGCAAGGCCGACAAGACCGAGCAGCATCACAAACGCATATCCATAAACATAACCCGATTGCAGCCGGACCGCGAGACGGGTCCCCCCAGCGACGAGCGCTGCCGCACCATCGGGACCGAAGCGGTCGATGGTCTGTTCATCGCCGCGCTTCCAGAAGAAGCGGCCGATCGCGAAGGCGGGCTTCACGAAGACGATGTTGTAGAGCTCGTCGAAATACCATTTGTTGTACAGGAACTGGTGGAGCAGCTTGAACTGCGCCACGAAGCGCGCCGGCAGCGTGGTGTTGCGGATATAGCTGTTCCACGCGAGGAACAGGCCGATCGCCATCACCGTGAACGGCGTCCACTTCACCCACAGCGGGACTTCGTGCGCGGCGTGCATCAGATGCTCGTCGAACGCGAGGCTGCCGTTCCAGAACGCCATGCCCTCTTCGGGGTAGATGAACTGGTGGTGGAACGCGATGCCCGCGAACACCGCACCGATCGACAGCACGACCAGCGGGATGAGCATCGAGAGCGGGCTTTCGTGCGGGTGATAGCCCGCGGTGCCGTCGCTGTGCGCATCGTGATGGTGGTGGTGGTGATCGTCGTGCGCGGCGTGCGCATGATCGTCATGGCCGTGGCCGTGATCGTCGTGGACCGCGTGCTGGATATGCTCGCTCTGTTCCCAGCGCGGCTTGCCATAGAAGGTCAGGAAGACGAGGCGCCACGAATAGAAGCTGGTGAGGAAGGCGACGAAGATGCCGACCCAGAAAGCAATCACGCCGCCGCCGCCGCTCGCATAAGCGGCCTCGAGGATGCCGTCCTTCGAATAGAAGCCGGCAAAGCCTGCAACGCCCGCAATACCGACACCGGTGATCGCCAGCGTGCCGAGCATCATCGCCCAATAGGTGATCGGGATCGATTTCCGCAGATTGCCGTAATAACGCATGTCCTGTTCATGGTGCATCGCGTGCATGACCGAACCGGCACCGAGGAACAGCAAAGCCTTGAAGAAGGCGTGCGTGAACAGGTGGAACATCGCGGCGCCATAAGCCCCCGCGCCGGCGGCGAAGAACATGTAACCGAGCTGCGAGCAGGTCGAATAGGCGATGACGCGCTTGATGTCCCACTGCGTCGTCGCGACGGTCGCGGCGAAGAAGCAGGTCGCGGCGCCGACGAACATCACGACACCCTGCGCGACGTCCGAGGTTTCGAACATCGGCGACAGGCGGCACACCATGAAGACGCCCGCGGTGACCATCGTCGCGGCGTGGATCAGCGCCGACACCGGGGTCGGGCCTTCCATCGCGTCGGGAAGCCAAGTGTGCAGGCCAAGCTGCGCCGACTTGCCCATCGCGCCGATGAACAGCAGCAGGCAGAGGATCGTCATCGTGTCGAGGCGCATCCCCATGAAGGTAATGCTGCTGCCCGCCATGCCCGGTGCGGCGGCGAGGATCTCGGGGATCGAGACCGTGCCGAAGACAAGGAAGGTGCCGAAGATGCCGAGCATGAAGCCCAGATCGCCGACGCGGTTGACGACGAACGCCTTGATCGCTGCGGCATTGGCGCTCGGCTTCTTGTACCAGAAACCGATGAGCAGGTACGACGCGAGACCGACGCCTTCCCAGCCGAAGAACATCTGGACGAGGTTGTTCGCGGTCACGAGCATCAGCATCGCGAAGGTGAAGAGCGAGAGATAAGCGAAGAAGCGCGGCTGGTCCGGGTCTTCCTCCATATAGCCCCAGCTATAGAGGTGGACGAGCGCCGACACCGTCGTGATCACGACGAGCATCACCGCGGTCAGCGTATCGACGCGCAGTTCCCAGTTGAACTGGAGCGCGCCCGACGAAACCCAGTGCAGTACGGGCACAACGCTCGCTTCGCCGCTGCCCGTCACGAAAGACAGGAAGATCGGCCAGCTGAGCGCGCAGCTGATGAACAGCGCGCCCGTGGTTATGATTTTCGACGGCACATTGCCGATCACGCGCTGCCCGAGGCCTGCGACAAGCGCCGCCAAGAGCGGCAGGAAAACGATCGCCTGGATCACCGGTTCACCCCTTCATCCGGTTGGCATCGTCGACGGCAATGGTGCCGCGGCCGCGGAAGTAGATAACGAGAATGGCAAGACCGATCGCGGCCTCACCCGCAGCGACGGTCAGCACGAACATCGAGAAGACCTGCCCGACGAGATCGCCGAGCGCGGCGCTGAACGCGACAAGGTTGATGTTCACCGCCAGCAAGATCAATTCGATCGCCATCAGGATGACGATGATATTCTTGCGGTTGATGAAGATGCCGAGCACGCCGAGCGTGAAGAGCACCGCCGAAACGGCGAGATAATGGCCGACCGAAATCACAGTTCCATCCCCTGCCCGACGCCCGGATCGACGAGACGCGTCGCATCCTCGGGACGGCGCCGGTTCTGCGCCGAGATATTCTGGGTGCGCACCCCGCCGCGCTTGCGATGCGTCAGCACGATCGCGCCGATCATCGCGACGAGGAGGACGATGCCTGCCGCTTCGAACAGGAAGATATACTTCGTGTAGAGCAGCTCGCCGATCTGCTGGATATTGCTCTTGTCGCTGACGACCGGAGCCGCACGCGCCGCAAGGTCGACCCCGCCTGCGCTCCATGCGCCGACCGCGAACACCAGTTCAGCGGCAAGGATGATCGCAACGAGCGCGCCGAGCGGCAAGTAGCGCACGAAACCGGCGCGGAGTTCGGCGAAATCGATGTCGAGCATCATCACAACGAAGAGGAACAGCACCGCGACCGCGCCGACATAGACGATGACAAGCAGCATCGCGATGAATTCGGCGCCCGCGAGCAGCATCAGACCCGCCGCGTTGAAGAACGCGAGGATCAGCCACATGACGCTGTGGACGGGGTTGCGCGCGAAGATCACCATCGCCGCGGAGGCGATGACGATGGTCGCGAACAGGTAAAAGGCGATAAGCTGGATCATGTGCGCGCGCCCTTACCGATAGGGCGCGTCGGCGGCAAGATTCGCCGCGATCGCGCGTTCCCATTTGTCGCCATTGGCGAGCAGCTTGGCCTTGTCATAGAGCAGTTCCTCGCGCGTTTCGGTCGCGAATTCGAAGTTCGGCCCCTCGACCACCGCATCGACCGGGCACGCTTCCTGGCAGAAGCCGCAGTAAATGCACTTGGTCATATCGATGTCGTAACGCGTCGTGCGGCGCGAACCATCTTCGCGCGGCTCGGCCTCGATCGTGATCGCCTGCGCCGGGCACACCGCTTCGCAAAGCTTGCACGCGATGCAGCGTTCCTCGCCGTTCGGATAACGGCGCAGCGCATGCTCGCCGCGGAAACGCGGGCTCAGCGGGTTCTTCTCGAACGGATAGTTGATCGTCGCCTTCGGCTTGAAGAAATATTTCAGCGTGAGGGCGTGCGCCTTCACAAACTCCCACAAGGTGAAGCTTTTGACGAGATGGGCGATGGTGCTCATTTGGTAGTCACCTCATTAGGCGCGTAATTATTGTAATAGTCGTCGGCTCCATCTCCGACGAACACGCCGCACCAACCGGATTTCATGTCCCTATCGCCGGACACAAAACCAAGATTCGCTTGAAAAACTTCCTTGTTTTCATCGCCAACCTTGGAGAATTTGCGCGGTTCGAAAGACGATACGACGAGCAAGCTGCCGCGTCCGAGCTTGTCGTCCGACCTCATTGCAAGAATCGGTGTCTTCGTCTTGTCGTTCAGCTTGAAATCGAAAAACCTCAACGGAAGGCTTCCAATCAAATTTGCCGGGTCCTTCGCAGACAAAGCGTAGGTCATTTGTGCGCCCTCCTGATTGTTCTTCAGGAGCACGGTCAGTGGCATTTCCGGCTTCTTCTGACCCTGCTTGGCGAACATGCAAGCGAAGGCTGTCGCCGGCATAGGTTCCTGCGCATTCGACACAATGGGCATTGTCAGGGCTGCACCGAGGAAAAGGAAAAGCGTGTTCCGCATTACCCGTACCTCGTCAGCATCAGATAGCCGGAGATCAGGAAGATCCAGAGAAGCGAGATCGGCAGGAAGACCTTCCATCCGAGCCGCATGAGCTGGTCATAACGGTAGCGCGGGACAGTCGCCTTGACCCAGCTGAAGACGAAGAAGAAGAAGAGGATCTTCGCGAACAGCCAGACAATGCCCGGAACGGCATAGAGCGGCGCCCAGTCGATCGGGGGCAGCCAGCCGCCCCAGAAGAGCACGGCGTTGAGCGTGCACATCAGCAGGACGTTGGCATATTCCCCGAGCCAGAAGAGCGCAAAGCTCATCGACGAATATTCGGTCTGGTAACCCGCGACGAGTTCGGATTCCGCCTCGGTCAGGTCGAACGGCGCGCGCGCGGTTTCGGCGAGCGACGAGATGAGGAACATCACCGCGAGCGGGAAGAGCAGCAGGTTGAAGCCGAAGGCGTTGACGATGCCGAGCCCGTGGCCCTGCTGCGCTTTCACGATCTCGTTCATATTGAAGCTGTCGGCGAAGAGCACGACGCCGATCAGGATGAACCCGATCGACACTTCATAGGAGATCATCTGCGCCGAGGCGCGCATCGCCGAGAAGAAGGGATATTTCGAGTTCGACGCCCAGCCCGACAGGATCACGCCATACACGCCGAGCGACGAAATCGCGAGGATGTAAAGCAATCCGACGTTGATGTCGGCGAGCACCGCGCCCGAATTGAACGGGATCACCGCCCACGCGAGCAGCGCGACGGTGAAGGTGATGATCGGCGCGATCAGGAACAGGCCCCGGTTGGCGCCCGACGGGATGATCGTTTCCTGCAGGAACACTTTCAGGCCGTCGGCAAAGCTCTGCAGCAGGCCGAAGGGACCGACGACGTTCGGACCGCGGCGCAGCGCAATCGCCGCCCAGATCTTGCGGTCGGCATAGATGATCATTGCGACTGCGAGCATCAGCGGCAGCGCGATGAGCAGGATGCCGCAAATCGTCGCGACGCCCCACGCCCAATTCGGGTCCATGCCCCAGGAGATGAAGGTCTCGGTCATTTCCGGGTCCCGTCCTGGTTGCGCCAGCCGTTATGCGGCCCGGGCTTTTCCGACTTGCGCGGATTGAAACCGCGCCACACCGAATAGCCCATTCCGACCAGCAGGATGCTGGCAATTGCATGCACCGGGGTCATTCCGCGGCCTCCGCAAAATCCACGCCATGGATCAGCTCTTCCGAGCAGCGCTGCATCGTCGGCGACGCGCGGCAGATGGCGTTGGTGAGGTAGAAATCCTTGATCGGCGACGGGATCGCGCGCGCCTCGGGCTTCGCGGGCAGCTTCGGCACCGTCCAGCCATAATCGGCGATCGCTTCGACGCCGAGCGCCGGCACCGCCGCGATCATCGCTGCGCGGCACTGCGCGAAGCTGTCGAAACCGAGCGAGACGCCGAGCGCGTCGGCGAGCGCGCGGAAAATGCTCCAGTCCTCGCGCGCGTCGCCGGGTGCGAACACCGCTTTCTCGCTACGCTGGACACGGCCTTCGGTGTTGACCGTCGTGAAGTCCTTTTCGGTCCATGCCGCGGCGGGCAGGATGACGTCGGCAGCATGCGCGCCCTTGTCGCCATGATGGCCGACATAGACTTTGAACGTATCGGGCAGCGCGGCGAAATCCACCTCGTCAGCGCCGAGGAAGAAAGCGAGCTTCGGCTTCGCCGCGATGACATCCTTGATGCCGCCGGGCAGGCCGTAGCCGAGCATGAGCGACCCCATGCGCGCGGCCGAGAAATGCACGACGTTGAAACCGTTCCAGCCTTCCTTGACCGCGTTCACCGACTTGGCGAGCGCGAGGCCCGCGCCGTGGACGCCGGGCACCGACAAGGCGCCGCCGCCGAAGACCAGCATCGGGCGCTCGGCACCCTTCAGCGCGTCGAGCACATGCGCGGGAAGCTTTGCGACAAGCGACGCATCGTCACCGAGCCACTCGGTCTTGTACGTCAGGTCGGTTTCGGGGCCGATGGCGAAAACCTTCGCGCCCTTCTTCCACACCGCCTTCCGGACGCGCGTGTTGATCAGCGGCGCTTCCCAGCGCAGGTTCGTACCGACCAGCAGGATCACGTCGGCATTTTCGGCCTCGGCGATGCCGGTGTTGAAATTGACCGCCGACAGGCTGGTGACGTCATAGTCGAGCCCGGTCTGGCGCCCTTCGAGCAGGGTCCCGCCGAGCGCGTTCACCAGCGACTTCGCCGCGAACATCGTTTCGCAATCGGCGAGGTCGCCCGCGATCGCCGCGACCGACGAACCGGCGCCCACCGCCTTGATCGCGGCGAATGCCTCAGCCCATGTCGCTTCGACGAGCTGGCCGTCCTTGCGCACGAACGGACGGTCGAGGCGGCGACGGACGAGGCCGTCGACGTGGTGGCGCGTCTTGTCGTTCGCCCATTCCTCGTTCACGTCATCGTTGACGCGCGGCAGCACGCGAAGGACCTGGCGGCCCCGCGCGTCGATGCGCACATTGGTGCCGACGGCGTCCATCATGTCGATGCCGAGCGTCTTGGTGAGTTCCCACGGACGCGCTTCGAACGCATAGGGCTTCGACGTCAGCGCACCGACCGGGCAGAGGTCGACGACGTTGCCCGACAGCTCGCTCGCGACGGCGCGTTCGAGATACGACGTGATCTGCATATTCTCGCCGCGATAGATCGCGCCGATGTCTTCCACGCCCGCGACTTCCTCCGCAAAACGGACGCAGCGCGTGCACTGGATGCAGCGGGTCATCACCGTCTTGACGATCGGACCCATATATTTCTCGGTGACCGCGCGCTTGTTTTCGTCATAGCGCGTCGCGCCGCGGCCATAAGCGACCGACTGGTCCTGCAGGTCGCATTCGCCGCCCTGATCGCAGATCGGGCAGTCGAGCGGGTGGTTGATGAGCAGGAACTCCATCACCCCTTCGCGCGCCTTCTTCACCATCGGGCTGTCGGTCTTGATCACCTGCCCTTCAGCGGTCGGCAGCGCGCACGATGCCTGCGGCTTCGGCGGGCCAGGCGACACTTCGACGAGGCACATGCGGCAATTGCCGGCGATCGACAGGCGTTCGTGGTAGCAAAAGCGCGGGATTTCCTTCCCCGCCAGCTCACACGCCTGCAGAACGGTCGCGCCCTGCGGGACGTCGAGTTCTACGCCATCTACGGTTACTTTAGGCATTATTCGGCTGCCTCCAGCGCGCCGCCATTCTCGCGGATGCGGCGCTCGATTTCGGGGCGGAAATGCTTGATCAGGCCCTGGATCGGCCACGCCGCGGCATCGCCGAGCGCGCAGATGGTATGGCCTTCGACCTGCTTCGTGACGTCGTACAGCGTGTCGATCTCGCTGATGTCGGCGTCGCCGGTGCGCAGCCGCTCCATCACGCGCCACATCCAGCCGGTGCCTTCGCGGCACGGCGTGCACTGGCCGCAGCTTTCATGCTTGTAGAAATAGCTGATGCGGCTGATCGCCTGGACGACGTCGGTCGACTTGTCCATCACGATGGCGGCGGCGGTGCCGAGGCCCGAACCGACGGCCTTCAGCCCGTCGAAGTCCATCGGGCAGTCCATGATCTCGGCCGCCGGAACCAGCGGAACCGACGAACCGCCGGGGATGACGGCGAGGAGGTTGTCCCAGCCGCCACGGATGCCGCCGCAATGCTTGTCGATCAACTCGCGGAACGGGATGCTCATCTCTTCCTCGACGACGCACGGCGTGTTCACATGGCCGCTGATCTGGAAGAGCTTGGTGCCTTTGTTATTCTCGCGCCCGAAGGACGAGAACCACGGCGCGCCGCGGCGCAGGATCGTCGGGACGACCGCGATCGACTCCACATTGTTCACCGTCGTCGGGCAGCCATAGAGGCCCGCACCCGCCGGGAACGGCGGCTTGAGGCGCGGCTGGCCCTTCTTGCCTTCGAGGCTTTCGATCATCGCGGTTTCTTCGCCGCAGATATACGCGCCGGCGCCGCGATGGACGAAGACGTCGAAATCATAGCCCGACTTGGCCGCATTCTTGCCGAGCAGGCCGGCGTCATACGCCTCCTGCACCGCGGCGAAGAGCGTCTCGGCCTCGCGGATGAACTCGCCGCGGATATAGATATAGGCCGCACGCGCGCGCATCGCGAAGCCCGCGATCAGCGCGCCTTCGATCAGCTTGTGCGGATCGTGGCGGATGATCTCGCGGTCCTTGCACGAACCGGGTTCGGATTCGTCGGCGTTGATGACGAGGAAGCTCGGGCGGTCGGCGCGCGGCTCTTTCGGCATGAACGACCATTTGAGGCCCGTCGGGAAGCCCGCGCCCCCGCGGCCGCGGAGGCCCGACGCCTTGATCTCTTCGATGATTGCGTCCTGGCCGCGCTTCATCAGATCCTTGGTATTGTCCCAATCGCCGCGCATTTGCGCCGATTTGAGGTTCCACGGCTGGAAGCCGTAGATGTTGGTAAAGATGCGATCCTTATCGGCGAGCATGGCTTACCACTCCTTCCGATAGTCGTGGTTGGCCTTGACCATTTCCTTCAGCGTCGTCGGGCCGCCCTCGGGCTCGCTCGTGTGGCGCTTCGGGTTCTGGGTGCCCGCCTTGGGCGACTTGCCCGCGGCGAGATCGTCGAGCAGGCGGACCGTGCTGTCGTAATCGAGGTCTTCGTAATTATCGTCGTTGATCTGGACCATCGGCGCGTTGGTGCAGGTGCCCATGCACTCGACCTCGGTCAGCGTGAACAGCCCGTCGGGGGTGGTCTTGCCCTTCACCATGCCGCGGTTCTTGCACGCGGCCATGACGTCGTCCGACCCGCGCAGCAGGCACGGCGTCGTGCCGCAGACCTGCACATGATAGCGGCCGACAGGGACGAGGTTGTACATGGTGTAGAAGGTCGCGACCTCATAGGCGCGGATGAAGGGCATATCGAGCTCAGCCGCCACATATTCGATCACCGGCACGGGCAGCCAGCCCTGCGTCTGCGTCTCGGCACCGACCTGGCGCTGCGCGAGGTCGAGCAACGGCATCACCGCCGAACGCTGGCGTCCCGCGGGGTAGCGCGCGATGACCTGCTTCGCCTTCTCTGCATTTTCTTTCGTCCACGCAAAAGCGCCCCAGCGCGCGCGGGTTTCGGCTTCGTCGGGAATTTGGGGTGCGTCAGCCACGGGCCAAACCTCGTTCAATATATCGTCCGACATACATGCCGAGCGTCGCCGCGACGGCCGTAGAGACGATTTCCTTTATCGGCGCTTCGCCATGAAAAGCAGCAAGATAGGCCGCGACGGCGGACGCAAATCCCGCGAGCGCGAGTATGAGAATTGCAAGCTCCCGCATCACCGGTCGCACTCCCCGAACACGACGTCGATCGCGCCGATAATCGCGGTGGTATCGGCGAGCATATGGCCCTTCGACATCATATCCATCGCCTGGAGGTGGCTGAACGCCGTCGGGCGGATCTTGCAGCGGTACGGCTTGTTGGTGCCGTCGCTGACCAGATAGACGCCGAATTCGCCCTTGGGGCTTTCGGTCGCCACATAGACTTCGCCCGCCGGGACGTGGAAGCCCTCGGTGTAGAGCTTGAAGTGATGGATCAGCGATTCCATCGACTGCTTCATCTCGCCGCGCTTCGGCGGGACGACCTTGCGGTCGAGGCTCGCGATCGGGCCGGTGGGCATGTCGCGCAGGCACTGGAGGATGATGCGCGCCGACTGATAGACTTCCTGCACGCGGACCATGAAGCGGTCGTAGCAGTCGCCGCGCGTGCCGACCGGAATGTCGAAGTCCATCGATGCGTAGGCGTCATAGGGCTGCGACTTGCGCAGATCCCATGCGATGCCGCTGCCGCGGATCATCGGGCCCGAAAAGCCCCATGCCAGCGCGTCTTCCTTCGACACCGTCGCGATGTCGACGTTGCGCTGCTTGAAGATGCGGTTGTCGATGACAAGGCTCATCGCGTCGCCGAACAGCTTCGGCAGGCGCTTTTCGCACCATTCGCCGATGTCGTAGAGCAGCCGTTCGGGGACATCCTGATGGACGCCGCCGGGGCGGAAATAGGCGCTGTGCATCCGCGCACCCGAAGCGCGCTCGAAGAAGTTCAGGCAATCCTCGCGCAGCTCGAACACCCAGAGATTCGGCGTCATCGCGCCGACGTCCATGACGTGCGACCCGATGTTGAGCATGTGATTGCAGATGCGCGTCAGCTCGGCGAACAGCGTACGGAGGTACTGCGCGCGCGCCGGGACTTCGAGGTCGAGAAGCTTCTCGATCGCGAGGACATAGCTGTGCTCCATGCCGAGCGGCGAGCAATAGTCGAGCCGGTCGAAATAGGGCAAAGCCTGCAGATAGGTCTTATACTCGATCAGCTTTTCAGTTCCGCGGTGGAGCAGCCCGACGTGCGGATCGACGCGCTCGATGATTTCGCCGTCAAGCTCCATCACCATGCGGAGCACGCCGTGCGCCGCGGGATGCTGCGGACCGAAGTTGATCGTATAGTTGGTGACGACCTGATCGCCCGCGGTATCGGCGGTGTCGACCGGATAGCCTTCGAACATGTCGCTGCCATGGTGCTTGACCTGGGGGGAGTCGGTCATGCGTCGCCTCCTTTAGGCTTGCGCGGCGCGCGCGGTTTGGCCGGAGCCTTTTCGGCCTTCTTTGTCGCGGGCGTTTTCGCCTTTGCGGTCGCGGTCGCCTTCGCGCCGTCGCGGCTCGTCTTGGCGGCCTTGATATTGGCCTTGGCGCCCGCGCCGGTCTGCTCGGGCTTTTCGGTCGTCTTCGGGGTCGGCGGCGGCGGCGCCTTGTCCTTCGCGGCCTTGTCGTCGGCCTTCTTGACTGCTTCCGCGGTCATCGGCGACGGCGCGCCCTTGCCCGGGCCTTCGCCCGTTCCGCCGGCCTTTTCGTCGCCGGGCAGCACATAATCGGCGCCTTCCCACGGGCTGAGGAAGTCGAAATTGCGGAAATCCTGTGCGAGCCGCACGGGTTCATAGACGACGCGCTTGTCTTCTTCGCTGTACCGCAGCTCGGTATAACCGGTCAGCGGGAAGTCCTTGCGCTGCGGATGCCCCTGGAAACCATAGTCGGTCAGGATGCGGCGCAGGTCGGTATTTCCGGCGAACAGCACGCCGTACATGTCGAACACTTCGCGTTCGAGCCAGCCGGCGTTCGGCCAGACCGGAACGATCGTCGGCACCGGCGTCGCCTCGTCGGTCGAGACGCGCACGCGCAGGCGATGATTCTTCGTCACGCTGAGCAGGTGATAGACGACCTCGAACCGCTCGGCGCTGTCGGGATAATCGACCCCGGCGATCTCCATCAACTGCTGATATTCAAGGTTGTCGCGCAGGCTGACCATCACCCCGGCGACCGCTTCGCGCGTCACGGTGATGCTGTCTTCGCCGACGAGGAAGTCGTGCGCGAGAAGGTCGGTACCGATCAATTTCTTGAGCGCGGCCGCCAGCGCCGGCTGCGGCGCAACGAGGGGAGCAGGACTGGCCATCAGCGTTCGATCGTCCCCGTGCGGCGGATCTTCCGCTGCAATTGCATCACGCCATAAAGCAAGGCCTCGGCGGTCGGCGGGCAACCCGGCACATAGATGTCGACGGGCACGATGCGATCGCAGCCGCGCACGACCGAATAGCTGTAGTGATAATAGCCGCCGCCATTGGCGCAGCTACCCATCGAGATGACGTACTTCGGGTTCGACATCTGGTCGTAGACGCGGCGCAGCGCCGGGGCCATCTTGTTGCAGAGCGTACCCGCGACGATCATCACGTCCGACTGGCGCGGGGACGCGCGCGGCGCGGCGCCGAAACGCTCCATGTCATAACGCGGCATGTTGACGTGGATCATCTCGACCGCGCAGCACGCGAGGCCGAAGGTCATCCACCAGAGCGAGCCCGTGCGCGCCCAGTTGAACAGATCCTCGGTCGAGGTGACGAGAAAGCCCTTGTCGCCGACTTCGCTGTTGAGGTCGTCGAAAAAGCTCTGGTCCGGGTTCGTCCCCGGGGCGACCGGCATCTGGCCGGGCATGATGATGCTGGAAGTGCTCATTCCCAGTCCAACGCCCCTTTCTTCCACGCATACACAAGGCCGAGCGTCAGCTCGGCAAGGAAAACCATCATCGTCGCCCAGCCGGCCCAACCGATATTCTCGAGGCTCACGGCCCAGGGAAAGAGGAAGGCGGCTTCGAGATCGAAGATGATGAAGAGAATGGCGACGAGGTAGAAGCGCACGTCGAACTGGCTGCGCGCGTCTTCGAATGCCGGAAAGCCGCATTCATATTCGGTCAGCTTCGCCGGATCGGGCTTATGCGCCCCGGTCAGCCGCGCGACGCCCATCGGAAGGAATACGAAGGCGGAAGACAGGCCGACGGCGATGACCAGAAAGATCAGAATCGGCAAATATTGCGTCAGATCGACCATGGGAGCTCGCAGTTGAGTGGTTCATATTTTGGGGTGTCTTGCACCCTTTGTTGCGGGCGCTTTAGGCCAGCAAGCCGCGCCTCGCAAGCACTGCGGGCAGGATTTTCGTATCCCGTGTGACCAAAAGCATAATGCGCGCTGGCGAGCGGGCCTATCGCTGTGATACGCCACCGGAAAAGGGCCGCAGTGCCGCGCTTTTCGGGCGCAGTTTCGACGAAGGGAGCATATATGGGACCAATTACCGTTCGCGCCGCGCTGGCGTTGGGAGCCGCTGCGCTTTTTTCGGCGACTCCGGCGCACGCCGAACTGATCAACGCGACGAATCCCGCAACGATCAAGGCGATCGTCGAGTCGCAGGGCTGGCCCGCGACGATCGTGGCGAAGGATGGCGATGACCCCTATATCGAGAGCAATCGCAACGGCCTGAAGTTCCTCGTCCTGTTCATGAACTGCGACGAGGGCAAGAAGTGCAAGACGCTGCAATATTATATGGGGTTCAGCGACGCGAAGGGCGTCACGCTCGACAAGCTCAACAAGTGGAACAAGGACAAGCGCTTCGCCCGCGCCTACAAGGATGACGAGGGCGATCCGGTACTCGAAATGGACGTCGACCTCGATTTCGCGGGCATCCCGCGCGAGAATGTCGGCGAAACCTTCAACACCTGGTCGTCGCTGATGGACAGCTTTCGCGAGTATGTTTTCGAGAAATGAGGTTGCCGCCCTCCCCTGCGCGGGGAGGCAGCGAGGCTTGGCGGCTTGCCGCCTAGTCGCAGCGGTGGGGGTGAGTTAGCTGGCGTGCATTTACGCAGGCGAACTCACCCCCACCCAAACCCTCCCCCATCAAGGGGGAGGGCAAGTAAATCAGGCGTTGCGCAGCGCGCCTGCGACGAGCTTCTGAAGCTTCGAATGGACCGCGGCGCTGCCGGCGATGAATTCGCTGCGTTCGATCGCGCGGTCGCCGCCGCGGAAGTCGCTGACGAAGCCGCCCGCTTCGCGAACGAGCAACATGCCCGCAGCGACATCCCAGACCTGCAGGTCGCTTTCCCAGAAACCGTCGTAGCGGCCCGCCGCGACCCATGCGAGGTCGAGGCTGGCGGCGCCGAAGCGGCGGATGCCGGCGACTTCGGGCGCAACCGCACCGAAAATGCGGCTCCACTGCGCCATATTGCCGTGGCCCATGTACGGAATGCCGGTCGAGATCAGGCACTCGTTGAGGTGGCGGCGCGACGCGACGCGCAGGCGACGGTCGTGCAGCCAGGCTCCACGGCCGCGCTCGGCCCAATAGCTTTCGTCGGTGACCGGCTGGTAGACGAGCGCAGCGGTGACGTCGCCCCAGCCGCCGCCGGGCTTGGGTTCCTGCACCGCGATCGAAATCGCGAAATGCGGGATCGCGTGGAGGAAGTTCGAGGTGCCGTCGAGCGGATCGATGATGAAGCGCGGCTTGCCGGGCTCGCCTTCGATGATCCCACCTTCTTCGAGCACAAAGCCCCAGCCCGGACGGTCGCGGCCGAGTTCGTCATACAGCGTGCGCTCGGCCGCCTGGTCGGCTTTCGATACGAAGTCCGCCGGCCCCTTCTGCGAGACCTGCAGATGCTCGATCTCGCCGAAGTCGCGGCGCAGCTTCGTGCCGGCCTTGCGCGCGGCGCGTTCCATGACGGTAATGATGCCGGATACGGCCATATCAAATCTCCACCCGCCCGATCGTGCGGGCGGTGATATCAGTTAGTCGGCGCGGCGGACATATTCGCGGTCGTACACATGCACGACGATCTTCGTTCCGCTCGTGATGTGCGGCGGCACCATCACGCGCACGCCATTGTCGAGGATCGCGGGCTTGTAAGACGACGATGCCGTCTGGCCCTTCACCACCGCGTCGGCCTCGACGATCGTCGCTTCGATCGTTTCGGGGAGTTCGACCGAAATCGGGCGTTCTTCCCAAAGTTCGAGCACGACCTCCATGCCGTCCTGCAGGAACTCGTGCGCGTCGCCGACAACGTCCTTCGAGATGTTGATCTGCTCGAACGTATCCTTATCCATGAACACGAGGTCATCGCCCTCGGCGTAGAGGAACTGGAAATCCTTGGTGTCGAGGCGGACCTTTTCGACCGTATCGGCGCTGCGGAAACGGTTGTTGAGCTTGCGCCCGTCGATCAGGTTCTTGGCTTCGACCTGCATATAGGCGCCGCCCTTGCCCGGCTGGGTGTGCTGAATCTTGGTGACCTTCCAGATGCCACCTTCATATTCGATAATATTGCCGGGACGGATTTCAACGCCGGTGATCTTCATCGCGCACACTCACAGTTCAAGGATGGAAAGAGCAAAGCGGCGCCCTCCGGGGCACAGCTATCAGGTGCGCGCCTTTAGCCGCGCCAGCGCCGAAGGGCAAGCCGCGTGTCAGGGCGTCGCGACGACCATCGCGCGCGTGCGCTTGTAGCTGAGCCAGACGAGCCCGACGAACAGGATCAGGCCGATCCACGGCGCATAGGGCGCATAGCCCTCGCCGACCACGGCCAGCGGCGCATCGCTGCCGCTGCCCGCGACGATGCCCGCATAGAGCACTCCGAACAGGCTTTCGCCGACGATCATGCCCGTCGCGGTGAGCACGCCCATGCGGTGCGCAAAGCTCGCGTTCGGGCGCTTCGCCGCCCAACGGTCATAGAACCAGCCGCCGACCGCGCCGATCACCACCGGCAGGATCACCGCCATCGGCAGGTAGATGCCGATGCCGATCGCGAGCGGTGGGAGGCGCAGCTTGCCTGCGCGGCCAAGCAGTGCGTCGACGATGATGAAACCGATGCCCGCGAGCGCGCCATAGGTCAGCATCGTCCAGTTAAGGTCGCCGCCGAGCACGCCCTGCGCGAGCGACGAGATCAGCCCCGCCTGCGGCGCCGCAAGTGCGTTCGGTCCCGCCCCCGGTGCGCCGACGAAGCCGAGCGTTTCGTTGAGCACATTGAGTACCGGCGGAACGACGAGCGAGCCGAAGATCACGCCGATGATCAGCGCGACCTGCTGCTTCCACGGCGTCGCACCGACGAGCTGGCCGGTCTTCAGGTCCTGCAAATTGTCGTTCGAGATCGTCGCGATCCCGAAGACGAGCCCCGTGACGATCAGCGCATAGGCGACCATCGCATTGATTTCGGCCTCACCCCCGCCGCGGCCGAGCAGACCGAGAAGAAGCAGCGACGATGCAATGATCGCGAGGATGCCGATGCCCGATACCGGCGAGTTCGATGCGCCGATCAGGCCCGCCATATAGCCGGTGACCGAGGCGATCATCAGCCCGGCGATGATGATGAAGAGGATCGCGCCAGCGACCAGCGCGAACGATGCGCCCGCGAGGGGGCCGCCGGCAAGCTCGGACCAGAGCAGCCAGCCGATCGGCAGCATGAGCGCAAGCGACCCGCCGAACACCCAGTTGATCGACATATCCTGTTCTTCGATGGCGAGCGCCTGCCCACCCTGCCGCGCGCGGCTTGCCGCCATCGCCGAGCGGATGCCGCCGAGCACGGGGCCGGCAATCTTGATCAGCGTCCAGATGGCGGCGATGGCGATCACGCCCGCGCCAAAGAAACGAACGTCGGCGCGAAATACCGTATTCGCCAGCGTCTCGGCATCGCCCGCCCCGCCTTGCGTCAGGATCGGCAGGAGCACCCACCAGCCCGTGACCATGCCGACGAGTTGCGCCATGCCGACCGACAGACCCACGAGATGCCCGACCCCGAACAGGGCGAAGGCAAGCCCGCCCGAGATCCCGGTCGCGCCGCTGCCGACCGTGAACCAGCGCGCGACCTCTGCGCCCGCGAGCTTCATTTGCGTGAGGAGGGTAAAGCCCGCAGCGACAAGGCTGTTCCACAGCAGCGCCGACAGGCCCGCCTTGTTTTCGACGGCCCCCTCGGCGCTCGCCGCGCCGACCTGCAGCACTTCGGCGGCGGCGCGCCCTTCGGGATAGGGCAGGTCCGAATCGACCACGAGTGCGCGGCGCAGCGGCACCGAAAAGAGCACGCCCAATATGCCGCCGAGCATTGTGATCGCGGTGGTTTCGAGCAGCGGGAAGCCCTGCCAGTAACCGACCATGACGAGGCCCGGGAGCACGAAGATGATCGCCGCCAGCGTGCCCGCGGCGCTCGCGATCGTCTGGACGATATTATTCTCGAGGATCGTCGAGCCGGCCATATAGCGCAGCAACGCCATCGAGATCACCGCCGCCGGGATCGAGGTCGCAAAGGTCAGCCCGACCTTCAGCCCCAGATAGACGTTCGCCGCGGTGAACATCAAAGTCAGCAAGCCGCCAAGCAGGATCGCGCGGATGGTGAGTTCGCGCCCGCGGGGCGTAGCCTTCGTCGTGTCGGTCATCAAAACATCTCCCCGCCCGCTGTCTTGCGGGGCGCCGCGCCGAGCGCAAGCAAAAAGCCATGGACCGAGGCCCGTTGGACCGAAACGCCAAAAGCGACGAGCCGATATCCTTTTGACGTATCGATCCAATATATGACGCGGCATCGATGCGAAATCGGCGCCCATGATGAGTACCGATCTTTCCGACCTTACCCCGCCGCCCCCGCGCGGCAACGCAGCACCTTCGTCGCGCAGGGCGCCTTGCGCCGGCCTTTTTGGCTGGCGCAAGGATGCGGCGGCGGAACCGCGCGCGCCCCAAAATGCGCCCAAGTTGCCGGCGCGCGATTACCCCGCGGGCTGATCGCCCAGGAGCGAGGCAAAGGCGCGCACCGCCGCGCCCGGCCCTTCGGGGTGCGCCCAGACCCCGGCGGATACCGCCAGGAAGTCGGCGCCGGCTTCGATCAGCGCCGGCGCGTTATCAACGGTGATCCCGCCGATCGCGACGCAGGGCAGTTCGAACATACCCTGCCACCATGTGAGAATCTCCGGATCGGCCTGATGCTCGACCGCCTTGGTCGTCGTCGGGAAAAAGGCGCCGAAGGCGACATAATCCGCGCCCGCTTCTCCGGCTTCCATCGCAAGGTGGCGACTCGCATGGCAGGTCACGCCGATCTGCATATCGGGGCCGAGGATGCGCCGCGCTTCCTTGGGATCGCCGTCGCCCTGCCCCAGATGCACGCCGTCGGCGTCGAGACGCTTCGCGAGCGCCACATCGTCGTTGACGATGAACGCCACGTCGTGCGCGGCGCAGATCGCCTGTAGCGGTTCGGCGAGCCGTACCGCCTCGTGCTGGTCGAGACCCTTGACGCGAAACTGGAACGCCGCAACGGGGCCGGCGCCCAGCGCTTTGGCGAGCCGGGCCGGAAAATCGCCGCCGACATCGAGCGGTGAAATCAGGTAAAGTTGGCAGGTTGGTGCTTTCATGGCGCGTTCATAGCGGCGAGGTCACAGACGGGCAAATGCAGAACATATGCCGCCTCGCGATCTTCGCCCTTCCCGCCGCCGTGGCTCTTTCCGCCTGCGCGACGGCGCGCGGCACGCCGCTTCCCGACGGCAGCGATGTCGCGCTCGGCCAGAAGGCCTATGTCGACGGCCCGATTGTCCGGCCGGTCGAAGTGCTGGAGGACAGCCGCTGCCCGATGAACGCGCGCTGCGTCTGGGCGGGACGCGTGCGGGTGAAGATGATCTGGATTCGCGGCAATGGCGAGAAGCAGCCGTTCGAGGCGACGCTGGGTCAACCCGTCCAGCTTGCCGACGGGCATTTCACGCTCGAATCTGTCCGTCCCGAGAAGCGCACCGATGTGACGATCAAGCCGGGGGACTATCGCTTCTCGCTCCGCTTCGCGGGCGGGTTCTAGAGCACCCGCGCGAGGACGAACCCGTCCCAGCCCTTGGCGCCGACGGTCTGGATCGCGGTTGCGTCGAGGCCAGGGTTCGCACCAAGCATGTCGAACAGCGCGCGTGTGCCGACGATGCGTTCATCGGCGCTATCGGCATCGAGCACGCCGCCTTCGCGCACGACGTTGTCGACGATGATCGTCGTGCCGGGGCGCCCCAGCCGGATCGCCGCTTCGACATAGGCGGCGTTACTTTGCTTGTCGGCATCGATGAAGACGAAATCGAAGGGCGCTTCGCCGGTCATCGCGGCAAGGCTGTCGACCGCCGGCCCGATACGGATATCGACTTTGGCTCCCAGCCCGGCGTTTTCCAGATTCGTTCGCGCGACGCGCGCATGATGCGCTTCGAGTTCGAGCGTTACGAGCGCGCCGTCTTCGGGCAACGCGCGCGCCAGCCAGATTGTCGAATAGCCGCCGAGCGTCCCGATTTCGAGGATGCGTTTCGCGCCGGCTATCTGCGCGAGCAGGGAGAGCATCTTGCCCTGCGCGGCCGACACATCGATCGGCGGCAGCCCCTGTTCGGCATTGTTCGCGAGGGTGGTGGCAAGCGCGTCATCGTCACCAAGCAGTCTGGCGGCGATATAATCGTCGACGGCTTGCCACCGCTCTCCCATCACCTAGGCCACGGAGGCCGCGTGAATTTCGTTGATCGCGCCGCCGAGCGAGCTGTTGAACTCGTCGTCGCTCATCTGGTGGCGCAGGTCCTCAAGCAAGGCGCGGCTGAAGCTCGCGATGATGCCCGGGTTCTTCGCCAGCTCGACGCAGGCTTCGGGACGCGCGAAGCCGCCCGACAGTGCGACGACGCGCAGCACCTTCGGATGATCGACGAGCGGCTGGAACAGGCCCGCTTCGGTCGGCAGCGACAGCTTCAGCATCACCGGCGCGCCGGTCCACGCGTCGAGCGCCGCGAGCAGTTCGTTCAGCAGCAGGCGGTCGGCGGCATCGCGCTCGGCGCTCTTGATGTTCACTTCGGGTTCGATGATCGGGACGAGGCCATGCGCCGCGATGCGCGCGGCTTCGGCGAACTGCTGTTCGACGATCGCCTTGACGCCCGCCGGGTTGGCAAGGTTGACGACGCTGCGCATCTTGGTGCCGAACACGCCCATGGCTACCGCGCGCGCGCACAAGTCATCGAGGCCAGGGTTGGCCTTCATCAGCTGGACGCCGTCGGCTTCGTCTTCGAGCCCCTTGTCGACCTTCAGGAACGGAACGACGCCGCGCTCCCAAAGCAATGCCGGTACCGGCTTGCCGCCGGCTTCGCCGTCCATCGTGCGCTCGAACAGAATCGCGCCGATCACCTTGTCGCCGTTGAAGCAGGGCGCGGTAACGATGCGGCTGCGCATGTCGTGGATCAGACCGAACATTTCCTCGTCGTTCGAGAAAGCGTCGGCTTCGATGCCATAGCCCTTCAATGCCTTGGGCGTCGAACCGCCGCTCTGGTCGAGCGCGGCGATGAAGCCCTGTCCCGATTTGATCTGGTCGAGCATGGCGGCATTGGCGGTGGTCATAGGATCTCCGGTGGTTTGCATACGTATGTTGCGGTGCGCATAGCGACCCCTTGAGCGGGATGCAAATGTGCGAGAAAAATCAGGCTTTGAGCGCGTCCACGCCGGGAAGCGGCTTGCCTTCCATCCATTCGAGGAAGGCGCCGCCGGCGGTCGAAACGAAGGTGAAGTCGCCCGCAACCCCGGCATGGTTAAGTGCCGCGACGGTATCGCCGCCGCCCGCGACGGAGATCAGCGAGCCTTCGCGCGTCAGCGCCGCCGCGGTCTTGGCGAGCGCGACGGTCGCAGTGTCGAACGGCGGGGTCTCGAATGCGCCGAGCGGACCGTTCCACACGAGCGTGCGGCAGTTCTTGAGCACATCGGCAAGCGCCTCGACCGCGGCGGGGCCGACGTCGAGGATCATTTCGTCGGCGGCGACTTCATGCACGTTGACGGTGCGCGTCGGCGGGTTCGGCGCGAACTCCTTTGCCACCACGACGTCATAGGGCAGATGGATCGTGCAGCCTGCGGCATCGGCGGCGTCGAAGATCGCGTTGGCGGTATCGACGAGGTCGTGCTCGCACAATGACTTGCCGACATCGACCCCGCGCGCGGCGAGGAAGGTGTTCGCCATGCCGCCGCCGATGATCAGATGATCGACCTTGCCGACGAGGTTGCGCAGCACGTCGATCTTGGACGACACCTTGGCACCGCCGACGACCGCCGCCACCGGATGCGCGGGATTGCCGAGCGCGGCGTCGAGCGCCTTGAGTTCGGCTTCCATCGCGCGGCCCGCATAGGCCGGCAGGCGGCGCGCAACGCCCTCGGTCGAACCGTGCGCGCGGTGCGCCGCAGAAAAGGCGTCATTGACGTAAAGATCGCCGATCTCGGCCAATGCGTCGGCAAAGGCCGGATCGTTCTTTTCCTCACCGGGATAGAAGCGCGTGTTTTCGAGCACCGCGACATCGCCCGCGGCGAGCACCGCGATGCCCGCCTTCGCGCCCTCGCCGATGGCTTCGGGGATGAACATGACCGAATGGCCGAGCACGTCCTCGACCCCGCCCATCACGAGGCTGAGCGACTGGGTCGGGTTCTTCGCGCCCTTCGGCCGTCCGAAGTGCGCGAGAAGCAGAACGATCGCGCCCTTGTCCGACAGTTCGCGGATCGTCGGCATCGCGGCCTGGATCCGCGTCGCGTCGCTGACCGCGCCTTCGAACATCGGGACGTTGAGGTCGACGCGCACGAGCACGCGCTTGCCGGTGACGTCACCGATATCGTCGAGGGTCTTGAACGCGGTCATCGACGTTTTCCTTTGGCTCAGAGGAACTTGGCGATCACACCCGCGGTGTCGATCATGCGGTTCGAGAAACCCCATTCATTGTCGTACCAGCTGAGCACGCGCACCAGCTTGCCGTCGATTACCGCGGTTTCGAGGCTGTCGATGGTCGAGCTGGCCGCATTATGGTTGAAGTCGATCGAAACCAGCGGCTCTTCGGTATAGCCGAGCACGCCCTTCAGCGGGCCTTCGGCTGCGGCCTTGAGTACAGCGTTGACCTCTTCCTTCGTCGTTTCGCGCAGCGGCGTGAAAGTCAGGTCGACAACCGAGACATTCGGGGTCGGAACGCGGATCGACGAGCCATCGAGCTTGCCCTTGAGTTCGGGCAGGACGAGGCCGACGGCCACCGCTGCACCGGTCGAGGTCGGGATCATCGACATCGCGGCGGCGCGCGCGCGGCGCGGATCGTCGTGGATCTGGTCGAGGATCTTCTGGTCGTTGGTATAGGCGTGGATCGTGGTCATCAGGCCGCGCTCGATACCGAACGCCTCGTGCAGCACCTTGGCAAAGGGCGCGAGGCAGTTGGTCGTGCACGACGCGTTCGAGATGATCAGATGATCGGCGGTGATCTGGTCGTCGTTGACGCCGTAAACGACGGTCAGGTCGACTTCCTTCGCGGGGGCGGAGATCAGCACGCGCTTCGCGCCGGCGTCGAGATGCTTCTGGCCGCCGGCCTTGTTGGTGAAGAAGCCGGTGCATTCCATCACGATGTCGATGCCGTTCGCGGCGTGCGGCAGTGCGGCGGGATCGCGCTCGGCGGTGACCTGGATGCGCTTGCCGTTGACGATCAGGTCGCTGCCGTCGATTTCGACGGTGCCGTTGAACGCGCCGTGGACCGAGTCATGGCGGAGCAGGCGGGCATTCGCCTTGGCATCGCCAAGGTCGTTGATCGACACCAGCTCGAGATCATGGTCGGTGCGCTCCAGGATGGCGCGCGCGACATTGCGACCGATGCGTCCGAAACCGTTGATTGCGACTTTCACTGCCATGTCGAAATAACCTTTCTGCGTAGTGGGCCGTCGGTCCTTATGCGCCGAGCCGTGCCAGGATCTGGGGGGTGATAGCATCTGCGGTCAGGCCGAAATGCTTGAATAGGTCTTCGATCGG
Source organism: Sphingopyxis sp. LARHCG72 (assembly GCF_052871675.1). NCBI lineage: Bacteria > Pseudomonadati > Pseudomonadota > Alphaproteobacteria > Sphingomonadales > Sphingopyxidaceae > Sphingopyxis > Sphingopyxis sp. LARHCG72. The sequence goes on from NZ_JBIXJU010000005.1 coordinate 266,683, forward strand.
AGCCGAAGCGCCGAAGCTGTCGATGCCGAAGCGCAGGCCATGGCGGCCGGTATAGCGTTCCCAGCCGAAAGTCGTGCCCGCCTCGATCGACACGATCAGCGCATCGTCGGGCAGGATATCGGCCTGATAAGCTGCCGTCTGTTCATCGAAAAGCTCGGTCGAAACCATCGAGACGACGTCGGCGCCGTGGCCGGCGGCCTCGAGCTTTTCCGCGACTTCGACCGCGAGCGACACTTCGGAGCCCGTTGCGACGAGGACGACCTTACGCGACGCCGAGGCATCGCGAAGACGGTAACCGCCTTTCAAGCAAAGATTTTCCGTGACGTCATGACGCAGCGGGGGAAGATTCTGGCGGGTGAGCGCGAGCAGCGACGGCCGGCTTTCCTGCGCCAGCGCGAGCGCCCAGCATTCGGCGGTTTCGACCGCGTCCGCGGGGCGCAGAACGAGCAGGTTCGGCATCGCACGCAGCGACTGAAGATGCTCGATCGGCTGGTGTGTCGGGCCGTCTTCGCCGAGGCCGATGCTGTCGTGCGTCATCACATAGACGACGCGCTGCTGCTGGAGCGCCGACAGGCGGATCGCGGCGCGGCAATAGTCGGCAAAGACAAGGAAGGTGCCGCCATAAGGCACGACGCCGCCGTGCAGCGCCATGCCGTTCATCGCGGCGGCCATTCCGAATTCGCGGATGCCGTAATAGATGTAACGGCCCGAATAATCGTCTTTAGTCAGCGGCTTGGTCGACGAGGTTTTGGTATTGTTCGAACCCGTAAGGTCGGCGCTACCGCCAATCAGCGATGCGATGTCGGCCGTGAGCGCGCCGAGCGCATTTTCCGACGCCTTGCGCGTTGCCACCTTCGGCGGTTCGGCAACGAGGCCGTCGAGATAGGCCTTGAAGGCACCGCCCGGAACTACTTTGCCGCTCAGGCGATCCTCAAATTCCTTTTTCTTCTCGTTGCTTGCAAGGCGATCATTCCATTCGGCATGAAGTGCCTTGCCGCGTGCGCCAAAGCCGGCCCACGCATCGGCGACATCGGCCGGAATGACGAAGGGTTCGGCGGTCCAGCCGAGTTCCTTACGCGCGGCGGCGATCTCGTCGGCGCCCAGCGGCGCGCCGTGTGTCGCCGAGGTACCCTGCTTGTTCGGCGCGCCGAAACCGATGATCGTGCGGCACGCGATCAGCGACGGGCGCGGATCGGCGAGCGCGGCGTCGATCGCGCGGCGGATGTCGGCGGGATCGTGGCCGTCGCAGCTTTCGACATGCCAGCCGGTCGCCGCATAGCGCGCCGGGATGTCTTCGCTCGTCGACAGGTCGGTCGACCCGTCGATGGTGATCTTGTTGTCGTCCCACAGCACGGTCAGGCGGCCGAGGCCGAGGTGGCCGGCAAGCCCGATCGCTTCGTGGTTGATGCCTTCCATCAGGCAGCCATCGCCCGCGATCACCCATGTGCGATGATCGACAAGATCGTCGCCATAGAGGGCATTGAGGTGGCGCTCAGCGATCGCCATGCCGACCGACGTCGCAAGCCCCTGCCCCAGCGGGCCCGTCGTCGTTTCGACGCCCGCGAGCTCGAAATTCTCCGGATGGCCGGCGCACGGGCTGTGGAGCTGGCGGAAATTGCGGATATCCTCCAGCGTCGGGCGCGCATAGCCGGCGAGGTGCAAGGTTGCGTAAGCGAGCATCGAGCCGTGGCCCGCCGACAGGACGAATCGGTCGCGGTCGGCCCAGTGCGGGTCGGTCGCATCATATTTCAGATAGTCCGAATAAAGCACCGTCGCGACGTCGGCCATGCCCATCGGCATCCCCGGATGGCCGCTGTTTGCGGCCTGTACGGCATCCATCGCGAGCGCGCGGATGGCATTGGCGAGCTGACGTTCGGGCAGTGTCATTTGTCCCCCGGAAATGGCTGGGCTGGTGCCGGGCACATCGCCCGGACTGGATGCGGACAGCCCTTTGCGGCGGCGGGGGCAGGAGTCAACCGCCCGTAGCGGAAAATCCGCGCATTTTCGGCAGAGAGGGCAATTGCACGGCCTCCCCGCCGCTGCTAACCCTTGGGGATGGAACTCGATCTCGACGAATCCAGTCTGGCCATCGGCCGTATCGAACGCGCATTGAGCCGTATCGAAAAAGCCCTGACCGACCGCGCGAACCGGCCCGCAGCAGCCGTCCAGCCCCCGACAGCCGACCAGTCGGCCCTCAAGGCCGAGGTTGCCGCAGTGATCGGCGAGCTCGACCGGCTTATCGCGGAGGCCGACCGTGGCTGACGTCAAACTGACCATCGCGGGACGCCCCTATGACCTCCATTGCGAAGACGGGCAGGAATCGCAGCTCCTCCAGCTCGCGGCCGTCGTCGACGAAAAGGCGCGCGCGATGGCGGGGGGAACCGAGGTTCGCCAGCTTCTTTTCGCTGCGCTGATGCTGGCCGACGATGCGCAGGACGCGAAAGGCAAGATCGAGAAATCCGAGCCGCAATCCGATTCGCTGCGCGCGGCGGTTGCGCTCGCCGAAAGCCGCGAGGCCGCGGCACGCGACGAACTGCGCGCCGCGATGACGCGTGAACAGGCCGCGCTCAAGGAACTGGAGGCGGCGCGGCAGGCAAGCTCGGCCGCGGCGCCTTCCGCAAAGCCCGCGCACGATCGCGCGCTGCTGCAAATTGCCGACCGGATCGAGGCGCTGGCCGCGAAAGTCGAGCAACTCCCTTGAGCAAGCACGCCCGCGCCCCTACATAGGGGTCGGCGGGTACTGCCCGGCACGAGCTTTTGCGAAAATCCCTGAGGCGATACATCATCCTAGGGAGCTGTCCCTGCCCGGACCCTGGTCCGACGTACATGGTTCCCACCTGACGTTACTGGCGTCAGAGGATCTTCCAGCAAACGACCTCGGCGGTCCCGCCAACCCTATAGCCAGTCCATATCCCAGGTCTCACGGGGGAGGCGATGACCGACTTGTCCGCCGACCTCGTCCAGCAAAAGCAGAAACTGCGCGAAAAACTGCGCTTTCGGCGCAAGCATTTCGCCGCGAATCTCGACGGGATGGCGCAACTCGCGGCGTTTCGCGCCCTGCCCGCGCCACTTTCCGACCTTCTCGCCGATCACGCCATTGTCGGCGCCTATGCCGCGTGGGGCGACGAACCCGATATCATGCCGATGTTCGCGAGCCTCGCCGAAGCGGGCGCGCTCGCGCTGCCGCACCATGCCGGGCGGGTCGATGACATGACCTTTCGCCGCTGGCGGCCGGGCGAATCGCTGGCGAAGGGGCCATGGAGCACCCGGCAACCTGCCGATGATGCCGTAACCGCAACCCCGAACCTCATTTTCTGCCCGCTGGTCGGATTCGACCGCAGGGGCGGCCGGATCGGCCAGGGCGGCGGCCACTATGACCGTTATTTTGCCGCGCACCCCACCGCGCTGCGAATCGGCGTCGGCTGGTCGGTACAGGAAATCGATGCGACGCCGCGCGAATCGACCGACATCGCGCTCGATGCGATCCTGACCGAACAAGAATTCATCCTCTGTGGAGACCGTTTGTGAGCCAAATACCCCCCGGGCCCCAGCCGAGCTGGCGCAAGCCCGCCGGCATGTTCCTGATCCTCGCGCTGATCGCGGTGTGGACGGCTATCGTCGTCGGCGTCTCGCCATGGGTCGGTTCCTGGCCGGTGCTGGTGCAGGCGATCTTCTATCTTGCCGCAGGGATCGTCTGGATCCTGCCGCTGAAGCCGCTGCTGCGCTGGATGGAATTGGGGAAATGGCGCGGCTGAAGCGCCGCGCCATATTCCCGATTTCCAGTGATGGAAGGTCCCAAGACGCGGTGGCCATTCCGTCCGAAAATGGAAGGAATGGCGCGAGTGACGGGGCTCGAACCCGCGACCTCCGGCGTGACAGGCCGGCACTCTAACCAACTGAGCTACACCCGCGTGTGCTTGGGAGCCGCGCCAATATGGCCCCCGCCCCGACCTGTCAACCGTCGCTTTCATCCTGCGTGCGATTTAATCGATCGCGCACCTCGTCGGTGGTCGTCAGCGTGCCATGTTCGAAAAGGAAACCCGCGAGATCGGGCGTTCCGGTCGACGCGAGTACGGTCTGCAGGATCAGCAGCAACGGCACCGCCAGCAAGGCGCCCGGCGTCCCCCACACCCATCCCCAGAAGCTCAGCGACACGAGAATCAGCAGCGGGTTGATCGTCAGGCGCTTGCCCAGCACCAGCGGGGTGATCAGATTCGCCTCGACCAGATGGACGCCGATGAAGATCAGCGCGGGCAAGAGCGCGAGCCCGACCGCATCGAAGGTCATCAGCCCGCCGAGCCCGAGCAGCACCGCCGCGACGATCGGTCCCAGATAGGGCACGAAATTGCAGATGCTGACGATCCCGCCCCACATGAAGGGTGACGGCATGCCGAGCGCCCAGAGCAGGAGCGACACCGTCAGGCCGAGAATCGCGTTGATCATCGTGATCGTCGCCAGATAGTCGGCGGTCGCATCGACGACATTCTGGATCACGCGCGCGGTCTGCATCGCGCCGTCGAAGCTGCCGCGCCGCCGAATCGTGCCTTTGCGCAGCCGCGTCCAGCCGGACAGGAAGAAGAAGATGACGAGCACGGCGAAGAAGAGCTGGATCGCTGCCGAGGGCGCCGACGTGATGAAATAGTCGACGACCGAGGTCGGCGCAGTCGCCGCCACCGCCTGCGCCGTCGCTTCGGTCCCGCTTGCCACCGACATCAATGTCCGGTCGACGAAACGTTGCAGCGTCGAATAGAAATCGATCAGCGGCGCCAGGTTGCTCTGGATGCGCGGGATCGAATCGGGCAGCCGCGCGAACCAGCCCGTGGCGGGCACGACGATGATCGCCAGCGCGGCATTGATGATGGCAAGGAACACCGCGAGCGACAGGAAGGCGGCGAGCGCCGACGGCACGCCCCGCCGTTCGAGCCATTCGAGCAGCGGGACGAGCGCGATCGCGATGACGATCGCGGCGGTGAGCGGCAGGAAGAATTCAGCCCCCGCCTGCAGGGCAAAAGGCAGGCCGAGACAGAAGGCGGCGCCGAAGATAAGCGCCAGCGCCGCAAGAAGGCGGTCGCGGCGGAAATCGTCGATCTCGATCTGGTGCAGCGGATTGACGCGCGGCGGCCGACCCTCCTTGCTGCCCCTGTCCTCCGCCACCCCTGTTCTCCTCGTCAGTCGCCGCACCTTACGCGCGCTTGGCGTGCCGCGCCAGCCGCCCCATTTTGCGACGAACCGATACCCTTCCCTGTCCCCATTTGGAGCAAAACACGTCTTTCTACCTGCTTTTTAACCAGAAATTACCCTTTATCGGCGACTGAAGGCTCCAAGGACCAACCTATTCGGAGTCAAAGTGATGATGATAGCGCCTGTGGGGGGCGCGAAGCATCGGCTTCTTCCCTCTTGTTCGACCATCGCCTTGCTGGCCGCGCTCGCGCTGCCGATGCAGGCTCATGCCGCCGGTACACGCGCCGGCTCGACAATCAGCAATACCGCAAGCGCGAGCTTCGATACGGGCGGCGGCACGACGACGGTCGATTCGAACCGCGTCGACCTGCTCGTCGATGAATTGCTCGACGTCACGGTCGATTCGAGCAATCCCGCCGACGTGCCGACCACGCCGGGCGCGACGGGGCAGGTGCTGACCTTCTCGGTCACCAATAACGGCAATGGCGTCGAAGCCTTCGGGCTCAGCACGATCGCCAATGCCGGCGGCGACAATTACGATCCCGCCGTCACCCAGATCTATCTCGACAATGGCGACGGCCTTTTCGACGCCAGTACCGACACGCTTTATACGCCGGGCGCGAACGATCCGTCGCTCAATCCCGACCAGAGCATCACCGTCTTCGTCCTCGCAACGACGCCGGGAACGGTCGTCGACGGCAATCGCGGCATCGTCAGCCTCGTCGCCGCGGCAAAAACCGGAACCGGCGATCCGGGCGACAGCTTCGCGGGACAGGGCGAAGGCGGCGGGGACGCCGTCGTAGGCTCGACCGGCGCCGACGGGCAGGATGCGGGGGCGTTCATCGTTTCCGCCGCGACGGTGACGCTCGTCAAATCGGCGGTCGTTACCAATTCGCTTGGCACGGCCGATCCGATCCCCGGCGCGACGATTACCTATACGATCGTCGCGACCGTCGCAGGCAGCGGTTCGGTCAGCGGCCTCGCCATCACCGACAATATCCCGGCGGACACCAGCTATGTTCCCGGCTCGATCCGGCTCGGTGGCAGCACGCTGTCCGACGCCGCCGACGCCGATGCCGGCGATTACAACGGCACGCGGATCAACGTCGCGCTCGGCACGGTTGCCGGCGGCCAGACCCGCACCGTCACCTTCCAGACGCTGATCGATTGATGGAGATCCGCATGCGCACCCTATTTTTCCTTTTGCTTGCCGCGCTGATGCCGGGGCAGGCGCTCGCCGCGAACCAGGTCGCACTCGACAACCATGTGTTCGTCGAACGCGTATCGACCGACGCACAAGGCAAGCAGCGGATCCTGCTCGAAGAACCGAAAGTCGTCGTTCCCGGCGACCGGCTCGTTTTCGTGCTGAACTATCGCAACGCCGGTGCGCAACCGGCGGACAAGTTCGTGATCACCAACCCGCTGCCCGCCGCAGTCCGTTTCGCCGACGCCGGCGACACCCGGCCGCAGGTTTCGGTCGATGGCGGCAAGCAGTGGGGACTGCTTGCCGACCTCTCGGTCCCGATGACCGACGGCACGCGCCGCGCGGCGCAGGCGGCCGACGTCACGCACATCCGCTGGGCTTTCCAGAACCCGATCCCGGTCGGGGGTACTGGCAAGCTCATGTTCCGGGGAGTCGTAAAATAACTGAATGAATAAAGCCGCTTAACGGTTGCCAGCGGTGGGGAAACGGCAACCAGCATAAAGCCCAGGAGCTCAGCTATGACCAGCAAGCTGACATATATGGGTGCCATCGGTCTGGCGGCGCTTTCGAGCGTCGCTGCCGCGCCGGCTTTTGCCGCCGGGACGACCGCAGGCACCACGATCACCAATACCGCCACCGTCGACTATCAGGTCGGAGGCGTCGCGCAGGGACAGCAGCAGGCGGCGAACAGTTTCATCGTCGACCGCAAGATCAACCTGCTCGTCGAAGAAGTCGGCACCGTCACGACCGCCGTCGTGCCGGGCCAGGCGAATGCCGTCACCACGTTCCAGCTGACGAACAGCTCGAACGAGACGCTCGACTTCGCGCTCGTGGCATCGCAGATCGTGGGCGGCACCGCTGCGCATGGCGGGACCGACACGTTCAACGTCAACAATATCCGTATCTATCGCGATAATACGGTGACGGGCACGGTGGGCAGTTGGGACGCCGGCGATACGCTGATCACCAACTATATCGACGAACTTGTCGTCGATACGGCGATCCGCCTGTTCGTCGTCGCCGACATCCCGACGACGGGCACCGTTCCTGCTGTCGTCAACGGCGCGGTCGCCGGGGTGACGCTTCGCGCAACCGCGCGCGAAGGCGGGCTTGCGGGTACGCAAGGCGCTGCGATCACCGAAACGACGGGGGCGAACACCGCCGTGAAGGACACGGTTTTCGCCGACGTCACCCCCGGCGTCGCGGGCGATGCTGCGCGCGACGGGTCGCACAGCGATAACGACGACTATACGGTGCAGACGGCGACACTGGCGGTCACCAAGTCCAGCCGCATCATCTCGGACCCGATCAATTCGACGACGAATCCGAAACTGATTCCCGGTGCGGTCATCGAATATTGCATCGCGGTCGCCAACACCGGCAGCGCCGCGGCGACATCGGTGGTGATCAACGACCCGGTTCCGGGCCAGCTGACGTTCAATGCGGGGACAATTTTGCTGGGCGGCACGGTCACCAGCGGAACGTGCGATTTCAACGGTGCCGCGGGCGGCAGCTATGCTGCGCCCAACGTATCGGGAACGATCGCCTCGATCGCCGCCGGCGGCGCCAGCACGCTCGTCTTCCGCGCGACCGTCAACTGATCGGGTAACGAACGGAGCAGCGGGTACGGCCCAAAAACCGCCTTCCGCTGCTCCTTTCGGGGCTTGCATGGCACTCCGCTCGACATTTTCCGGCCTTGTGACCGCGCTGGTCGCGGCAGCCCTGCTGCCCGCGATACCCCCGGCGCGCGCGCAGGTGATCACGAACACGGCTTCGGCGCAGTGGACGCATGACGGGCAACCCGGTCAGGCGCTGTCGAACCGCGTCGACGTGACGGTGACGCCGCGTCCGGCGCCGCCGCCGACAATCGCAACCTATCGCCTGACGAGCGGCGGCGGCGACAAATCGGTGCCGCTCGCACCGACCCAGTGCAACCGTCCAGCCGCGCGCAGCGCCACCAGCACAATCCCGCTCGGCGGCGTTTACGAAGGCATTTCGACCGCCCCGGCATCGCTGCAAAGCACCGACAATTTCCGTGCCGGCGAAGTGCTGGTCGTCGGGGTCACGCTGGCATCGGCGAATGCCGATCCGCAGCAGCGCGACACCCTGCCCGTCGTCCTTGAGCTGGAAAATGGCGACCGCGAGTCGATCACCCTGACCGAAACGGCGAATAACAGCGGCGAATTCGTCGGCTTCATAAACACCGTCGGCGTCCCGCCCGCGGTCGCGCAAGGCGATTGCCGCCTTTCGGTCAATCCCGGCGCGCCGCTCGCGCTGCGGGTCACCGACCAGGCGACGGCCAATCTCGTCGCGCTCGCGACGATCAACTTCCTTGTCGATCCCTTCGGCATCGTGTTCGACAGCGGCGACGGCGCGCCCGTCCCCGGCAGCCGCGTGACAATCGTCGATGCCGCGACCGGCCAGCCTGCCCAGGTGTTCGGCGACGATGGCGTCTCGGCCTATCCGTCGAGCGTCGTGACCGGGCAGAGCGTCACCGACGCTGGCGGCACGACCTATAATTTCCCGCCGGGCGACTATCGTTTCCCCTTTGTCGCGCCGGGCACGTATCGCCTGATTGTCGCCCCCCCGGCTCCTTATACTGCGCCGTCGACGTCCAGCCCAGCAGCGCTCGCCAGCCTGCGCCGTCCCGATGACGGACAGCCGTTCGAAATCACGGGTGCGAGCTACGGCAACCCCTTCACGCTGAGCAGCCCCGCCCCCGTGCGTGTCGACATTCCCGTCGACCAGCCGGGACTGCCGCTGATCCTGCGCAAGACGACCTCGACGCAGGTCGCGGTGCCCGGCGACGTGATCCAGTATCGCATCGAGGTCGCGAACCGCGACACACGCCGCAGCACCGGCGCGGTGACCGTACGCGACGTCCTGCCCGCGGGCATGCGCCTGCGCGCCGATACGGTGCGTGTCGACGGCATCCTTGCTGCCCCCGTGGTCGAAGCCAACGGCCGCGAGTTTGCCGTCACCCTGCCCGGTATTGCGGCGTCGCGCTCGGTCCTGCTCACCTATCTGGCCGAGGTCATCGTGTCGGCGCAGCCCGGCAACGCCCTCAATCGCGCCACCGCGACCGATAACCGCGGTTCGACGAGTAACGTCGCCGAAGCGACGATTTCGATCAAACGTGACCAGCTCGGCGACCGGATGACGATCATCGGCCGGATTACCGACGGCGGCTGCGCCGTAAATCCGGGCAAGGCCGATGGCATCATGGGCGTGCGCGTGATGCTGCAGGACGGCAGCTATACCGTAACCGACGAAGACGGCCGCTATCACTTCGAGGGCGTCCGCCCCGGCCTGCACGTCGTACAGATCGATCCATCGACGCTGCCGCTCGACCGTGAAGCGATCGACTGCGCGCGCTCGACGCAGAGCGCCGGCAGCGCGATATCGCGCTTCGTCGAAGGCCGTGGCGGCGCCCTGAAGCGTGCCGACTTCCGCGCCGTCGCGAGCGCACCGCGCGTCGCACCGGTCAAGGCGGCCATCGAAGCGCCGAAGGTGCTGAGCGATCCCGAAGCCGCGGGTGCCGGTCGTGACTGGCCCGCGGGTCAGACGCCGGGCATCGGCTGGCTCTTCCCCGACGCAGACCACAACCCGCGCGCGAAAGCGATCCGCGCCGCGATCAAGCACGCGCCGGGCCAGAAAGTGACGCTCCGCGTCAACGGCAAGCCCGCCGACGCGCTCACATTCGAAGGCGTGAGCAAATCGGCCGACGGCAGCGTCGCGGTCAGCCTGTGGCGCGGGCTCGAAATCCGCGAGGGCGAAAACCGCCTGGTTGCCGACGTGACGGACGCGAACGGCGTGACGGTCGAAACGCTTGAACGCACGGTCCATTATTCGATCACCCCGATGCGGGCGTCGCTGATCCGCGAAAAGTCGGTGCTCGTCGCCGACGGCGTGACGCGCCCGGTGATCGCGGTGCGCCTGACCGATCGCGACGGCAAGCCGATCCGCGCCGGGCTGACTGGCGATTTCAGCGTCCCCGCGCCCTATTATCCCGCCGTCGAAGCCGATGCGCAGCAGGCGCGCCAGCTCGCGGGCCTCGAACGCGCACAGCCGGTGTGGAAGATCGATGGCGACGACGGCATCGCTTACATCGAACTCGAACCGACGACGGCGTCGGGCACGCTCGCGATGGAATTCACCTTCCGCGACGACAGGGTGACGCGCCAGCAGACGATCGAAACCTGGCTCGATCCGGGTAACCGCCCGTGGACCGTCGTCGGCTTTGCCGCGGGCACACTCGGCTACAATACGCTCGACGACCGGATGGAGCCGGTGGCGCAGGATCTCGACGATCTCAACGCCGACGCGCGCCTCGCGCTCTATGCCAAGGGCCGCGTGCGCGGCAAATGGCTGATGACGCTCGCCTATGACAGCGACAGGGACAAGGATGACGCGCGGTTCGGCGGCGTGATCGACCCGCGCGCCTATTACACCATCTATGCCGACCGCAACGAGACGCGTTACGACGCAGCGTCGGTGCGCAAACTCTATCTCCGCCTCGAGCGCCCGCAATTCTATGCGATGTTCGGCGATATCGAGACCGGCATTTCGGAACCCGAGCTCGCCCGCTACCAGCGCGCTCTGAATGGTGGCAAAGCCGAGTATCGCGGCCGCAATGTCGCGGCGACCGCCTTCGTCGCGGACACGCCGTACCGTTTCCGCCGCGACGAGATTCAGGGTAACGGCCTGACCGGCCCGTACCAGCTTGGTGCGAAGGATATCCTGCCGAACAGTGAGCGGATCGTCATCGAAACGCGCGACCGGCTGCATAGCGAGCGCATCGTCGACCGCGTGAACCTGTCGCGTCACGTCGATTACGACATCGACTATCTGTCGGGCACGCTTCGTTTCCGCGAGCCGGTGCTCAGCCGCTCATCGAACCTCGATCCGCAATTCATCGTCGCCGAATATGAAGTCGACGGTATCGGCCAGCGCGTGCTCAACGCCGGCGGCCGCGTCAGTTATCAATCAAGCGACGAGAAACTGCGCGTGGGTGCGACCTTCATCCACGACGAAGATGGGAATGCCAAAACCAATCTCGGCGGGGTCGATGCACGCTATCGGCCTTCGCTCGAAACCGAGGTTCGCGCCGAACTTGCGGTCAGCGATGCCAAGGCCAGCAATGGCGGTGCGACCGCCAACGGCACCGCAAAGGCATGGCTGATCGAGGCCGAGCATCACAGCAGCAACGCCGACTTCCTCGCCTATGTCCGCGAGCGCGAGGCGGGCTTCGGTACCGGCCAGCTTAACAGCGGCGAGAATGGCACGCGCAAATTCGGCTTCGACGCGCGCGTGAAAACCAGCCGTACGCTGTCGGTCACCGGCAGCGCATGGCAGGAGGATTATCTCGAAACGAGCGCACGTCGCCGCGCCGCCCGCGCGCTGATCGAATATGACAATGGCACCAGCGTCGCGCGCGCCGGGCTGACACACGCCGACGATCGCCTGACCGATGGCACGCGCAATCGCTCGAACATCGTCCAGCTCGGCGCGACGCAACGCCTGATGGGCAAGCGGCTCGAACTCGACGCGCAGACCGAATTTGCCCTCGGCGGCAAGGACGCGAGCGTCGATTTTCCGACGCGTCATCGCCTCGGCGCGCGCTTTGCGATCAACCGCGACGTCAACCTCGTCGGCAGCTATGAAATTGCCGATGGCGACACGATCAAGGCGCGCACCGCGCGACTGGGCTTCGATCTGACGCCCTGGTCGGGCGCACGGCTGCTCGCGACCGCAAACCAGCAGGAAATTGGCGAATATGGCCCGCGCAGCTTCGCGGCATATGGGTTGTCGCAGTCCCTGAAGCTCGGGACACGCTGGTCGGTCGATGTGTCGGTCGACGGCAATCGCACGATCGGCGGGATTCGCGCGAAGGATGTGCTCAACGCCGAGCATCCGGTCGCATCGGGCGGCTTTCTCGGCGGCAATGGGACATTGACCGAAGATTTCCTCGCGATCAGCACCGGCGCCACCTATCGCGCCGACCGCTGGACACTCACCGGCCGCGCCGAATATCGCGATGGCGAACTGGCCAATCGCTACGGCCTGACGCTCGGCGGCCTCCGCCAGCTCGGCGAAGGTCGCGCACTCGGCGCGCTGTTCACTTATGCCAAGGCGAGCGGCAGCGGCACGACGCCGACGACCGAAGTGATCAACTTCGAAATGAGCTGGGCGCACCGCCCCGCAGATTCGCGGGTCTCATGGCTCAACAAGAGCGAATTCCGTTCGGACAAGGTCCGCGATGCCGTCGCTGGTCAGCCGGGCCCGATCGGCGGCGGCGCGCTGACGATCGACGGCGACGCGACGAGCCGCCGCCTGCTCAACAGCCTGTCGGTCAACTGGACCCCGCTCGGCGAGCGCGGCGCGGATGGCATGTGGTACGAGCGCGCCGAAATCGGCGTCTTCTGGGGTACGCGCTATAATTTCAACCGCTTCGGCGCCGACGACGTCAAGGGATGGTCGAACCTGATCGGCGCCGACTTCCGCTTCAATCTCGGCGAGCATGTCGATGTCGGCGCGTCGGGCACGGTGCGCATCGGGACCGACGCCGATACCGTGAGCTGGGCCGGCGGCCCGACGTTGACTCTCGCACCGATGAAGAATGCGAACATCACCTTCGGCTATAATTTCGCCGGCTTCCACGATCGCGATTTCGAAGATGCGCGCTACTCGCGTTCGGGCGCCTATGTGACCTTCAAGCTGAAGTTCGACCAGACGAGTTTCGCGGGGCTCGGGCTGTAGACCTGCCCTGCGCGTAGCGAAGCAATCCGGGGCGCGCGTCCACTGCCCCGGATTGCTTCGTGCCTATCAATCGGCGAACAGCAGAACCGGCGTTTCGATCAGCTTCTTGAGCGCCTGCACATAGCTTGCAGCGTCCCAGCCATCGACGACGCGGTGGTCGCAGCTGATCGACAGGTTCATCAGCTTCGCGCGGCGGATTTCGTCGCCGTCGAAGACGGGACGCTCGACGATCTTGTTCGGCCCGATGATCGCGACCTCGGGCCGGTTGATCACCGGGGTCGTCGCGATGCCGCCGAGCGGGCCGAGCGAGGTGACGGTCAGCGTACCGCCCGTGAGTTCCTCGACCTTCGCCTTGCCGGTACGCGCGGCTTCGGCGAGGCGCGTGATCTCGCTCGCGAGTTGCCACACATTCTTGTCCTGCGCGTCGCGGATCACGGGGACCATCAGGCCCGCGTCGGTCTGCGTGGCCATGCCGAGATGCACCGCGCCATAGCGCGTCACCACGCCGCCTTCATCGTCGTAGCGCGCGTTGAGCATCGGGAATTGCGGAATGGTGCGGCAGATCGCGACGATCAGGAAGGGCAGCATCGTCAGCTTCGGACGGCCGCCGCGATTGGCGTTCAAATCAGCACGCATCTCTTCGAGCGCGGTGACATCCATTTCCTCGACATAGGTGAAGTGCGGGATCGCGCGCTTCGATGCCGCCATATTCTCGGCGATCTTGCGGCGCATCCCGATGACCTTGATCGGCTCGTCGGCGCGCGCGCGGCTCGCGCCGGGGGCGTGATAGCCCTGCCCGCCGCTGTAGCGGAGGAAGGCGTCGAGATCGGCGTGGCGGATACGGTCGCCCTCGGCCTGAATTTGCGACAGGTCGACACCGAGGTCCTTGGCGCGCGCACGAACGGCCGGTGAAGCCAGAACCTGCTTCCCATGTCCCGTTTGCCCTGAGCTTGTCGAAGGGCTGCTCTTCTCTTCCGAAGGCAAGGACGGTGCTTCGACAGGCTCAGCACGAACGGCTTCGGGGGTTGGCGCCGCCTCCGCTACCGAGATTTCTTCGGCGCCCGGCGTTTCCGCGACGATTTCCTGTTCGACCGGCGTGTCGGCCGGCGGTGCTTCGACGTCACCGTCACCGTCGGTTTCAATCACCGCCAGCGTCGAGCCGATCGGGATCAGGTCGCCGACCTCGCCCGCCAGTTCGACGACGATCCCCGAAACGGGCGATTCCATTTCGACGGTCGCCTTGTCGGTCATCATATCGGCAAGCTGCGCGTCTTCCTCGACGCGCTCACCGATCTTGACGTGCCAGGCGACGATTTCGGCCTCGGCGATGCCTTCGCCGATGTCGGGCAGACGGAATGAATAACGGGCCATGGCGTCAGTCCTTCAAAATCTTGGTCAGCGCGGTCGCGATGCGCACCGGGCCGGGGAAATAGGCCCATTCGAGGCTATGCGGATAAGGCGTGTCGAAACCGGTGACGCGCTCGACCGGCGCCTCGAGGTGATAGAAGCAGCGTTCCTGCACCAGCGCGGCGAGTTCGGCGCCGAAGCCCGAGGTGCGCGTCGCTTCGTGGATGATCAGGCAGCGGCCGGTCTTTTTGACCGACGTCTCGATCGCGTCGATATCGAGCGGGAGCAGCGTGCGCAGATCGATGATTTCTGCATCGATGCCCATTTCCTCGACGATCGTCTTCGTCACATGGACCATCGTGCCATAGGCAAGGATGGTGAGCGCTTCGCCCGAACGCACCGTCGCGGCCTTGCCGAGTTCGATGCGGTAATAATCCTCGGGAACCGCGCTCGCGTCATGCTTCGACCAGGGCTCGACCGGGCGGTCGTAATAGCCGCTGAACGGACCGTTGTAGATGCGCTTGGGTTCGAGGAAGACAACAGGATCATTATCCTCGATCGCCGCGATCAGCAGGCCCTTGGCGTCATAGGGGTTCGAGGGGATCACCGTCTTCACGCCGCAGATATGCGTCATGATGCTTTCGGGCGACTGGCTGTGCGTCTGGCCGCCGAAAATGCCGCCGCCGAAGGGTGTACGCACCGTCATCGGGCAGATGAAATCATTCGCCGAACGGTAGCGCAGGCGCGCCGCCTCGCTGACGAGCTGGTCGAGCCCCGGATAGATATAGTCGGCGAACTGGATTTCGGGGACCGGGCGCAGGCCATAGGCCCCCATTCCGACCGCGACGCCGATGATGCCGCATTCGTTGATCGGCGTGTCGAACACGCGCGTCTTGCCATGCTTTTTCTGCAGGCCCGCGGTCGCGCGGAACACGCCGCCGAAAAAGCCGACGTCCTCGCCCATCACGACCATGTTCGGGTCGCGCGCGAGCATGACGTCCATGGCGCTGTTGATCGCCTCGATCATGTTCATGGTTTTGGTTTCAGCCATTATTCGGGCTTCCAGTTGGGGCCGAACTTGGCCTCTTGCTCGGCGAGCATCTGATCGCATTGTTCCTTGAGGTGCCAGGGCATCTCTTCGAACACGTCCTGGAACATCGTTTCGAAGGGCTGGTGCATACCGTGGCCCAAAATACCGAGCTTTTCCGACTGCTTCTGGGTCGTCTTGACCAGATCGTCGAGCTCCTTCGCCTGGGTCTCGTGACGCTCTGCATCCCATTCGCCAAGCACTTCGAGATGCTGGCGCAGCCGTGCGATCGGATCGCCGAGCGGCCACGCGGTCGCCTCGTCGGCCGGGCGATAGGCGCTCGGGTCGTCCGACGTGCTATGACCTTCGCTGCGGTACGTGAAATGCTCGATCAACGTCGGGCCATTGTTGGTGCGCGCGCGATCCGCGGCCCACTGCGTCGCGGCATAGACCGCGAGCGGGTCGTTGCCGTCGATGCGCAGCCCGGCGATGCCGTAACCCACGGCGCGCGCCGCAAATGTCGTGCGCTCGCCGCCGGCAAAGCCCGAGAAGCTGGAGATCGCCCACTGGTTGTTGACGACGTTGAAGATGACCGGCGCGTTATAAACGGTCGCGAAGGTCAGCGCCGAGTGGAAGTCGCCCTCGGCCGACGAGCCTTCGCCGCACCATACCGTCGCGATCCGGCTGTCGCCCTTCGACGCTGATGCCATCGCCCAACCCACCGCCTGCGGATATTGTGTCGCGAGGTTGCCCGACACGCTGAAGAAGCCGTGCTCGGGCGCCGAATACATGATCGGCAGCTGGCGACCGAGCAGGTGATCGCCGCGGTTCGAGTAGATCTGGTTCATCATCTGGATCAGCGGATAGTCGCGCGCGATCAGGATGCCCTGCTGGCGATAGCTGGGGAAACACATGTCGCCGCGGTCGAGTGCCATCGTCGACGCGACCGAGGTCGCCTCTTCGCCGGTGCACTTCATGTAAAAGCTGGTCTTGCCCTGCCGCTGGGCACGGAACATGCGATCGTCGAACGCGCGGACGAGCATCATGTAGCGGAGCATGACGCGCAGTCTTTCGGGCGTCAGTTTCGGATTCCACTGCCCCTTCGCCTGCCCGTCGAAATCGAGCACGCGGACCAGTCCGTAGCTCAGCTCGCGCATCGCGTCGGGCTTCGTCGCCTCGCCCGGACGCGGGGCCGCTTCGACCGCCGGGACATCGATATCGCCAAAGTCGGGGGTATCGCCGGGGCGATAGCGCGGTTCGGGGATATGAAGCGACAGCGGCGGCAGATTGCTCGCCGCGCGCCCCTCATCCTTCGGGGGGTGCGTCTCGGGCATGTCCTCGTCCTTCGAGGCGCGAATCAGCGCCTAGTTATATTTCAACGTGGCGACATAATATTACAGTCGCCATACGAATGCAACGGCGGTGGTCAAACCGCGACGGGCGCCGGAATATGCGCTTGCGGCGCATAATCCTCGACCGTGAAATCCTCGAACCGATAGTCGAAAATGCTGTCGGGACGCCGCAGGATATGCAGCCGGGGGCTGCCTTCCGGCACGCGCGACAGCTGTTCTTCGACCAGGTCCGCGTGGTTGAGGTAGAGATGGACGTCGCCGCCCGTCCACACCAGTTCGTGTGCATGAAGGTCGCATTGTTGTGCAATTAGGCGCGTCAGCAGCGCCGCCTCGAAGACGTTGAAGGCGAAGCCCAGGCCCAGGTCGCACGAACGCTGGAACAGGAGGCACGACAAGCCGCCGTCGCTGCGGACATGGAACTGATAGGTCATGTGACAGGGCGGCAGCGCCATGCGGTCGAGGTCGGCGACATTCCAGCCGGTAAAGATGTGCCGCCGCGATCCCGGATTGTTCCGCAGCGACTCGATCAGCGCCGATATCTGGTTGTGCCCTTGCTCGCTGCGTCGATAAAGCCCCTCGCCCGCCGGTTCGTAGCGCGGCCAGTTCACCCATTGATGCCCGTAAACCGGACCGAGGTCGCCCCAGCGCGCGGCGAAATCGGCGTCGGCGACGATCCGTGCCTCGAAATCGGCGGCGCTCATCGCCTCACCCGTTTCGCGGCGATATTTGTCGAGCGGCCAGTCGGTCCAGATCTTGACGCCCTGCGCGACGAGGGGACGGATGTTCGTGTTGCCCGTCAGGAACCACAGCAGTTCGCGCACCGCGGTCTTCCAATAGACGCGCTTGGTCGTGAGCAAGGGAATCGAATCGTCGCGCAGCGAGAATCGCATCGTTTCGCCGAACAGCGAGCGCGTCCCGACGCCCGTCCGATCGATGCGCTCGTCGCCCTCGACCCAGATACGACGCATCAGGTCGAGATATTGAAGTTCATAATGGATGGAATCAGACAAGACACACTCCCGATTTTCTCCCTCCGTTGCTAGGCCTCGCGCCCCGCGCGGACAAGGGAGCAGCGGGAGCCTGCGCGAACGCCCGCGTAAAGCCTCCGATGCGGGTCATTCCTGCGTTGGGAATCGCGCGCTTCCGGCGCATGGCCCCGGCGATGACCCTGTTCGAACCCGTCGGCAAAGCGCCGGAACCGTCGGCGCTGGCCGGATTCGTGCCCCGTCCGTCCGAGGATCTTGTCGCGCGCCATTTGCTGCGCCCGCTGTTCGACGACGAACGCGAAACCTTGCTTATCGCGGGATTCGACGCGTTCGAACGGCTGGTGCGGCTGGAACGCGCCGATGGCGACGCGACCGGCCGCTGCGTCATCCCGCCGCGTTGCTGGCGCGCGTTGCTGGGCGGCGACATCGCAGCGGTCGTGATGGCGCACAACCATCCTTCGGGCACGCCCTGGCCGAGCGACGCCGACATCCGCACAACGCATGACGCCGCGCTTTTCCTGCGGACGATGGGCATCGAGCTGGCCGATCACCTGATTTTCGTGACCGACGGCCATTTCAGCTTTCGGACAGCCCAAATGATGTAGGTTGGACAATCGCATCCGACGTACCGATTGCCGCTTGAAGTTCACAGATTGCGCGTCTAGAGGACCGCCCTGCCTTCGCACCGGCCCGCCGGTGCAAAGATCGGTCGGGGAGTAGCTCAGCCTGGTAGAGCACTGTCTTCGGGAGGCAGGGGCCGGAGGTTCGAATCCTCTCTCCCCGACCAATTTCTTGCATATTGCAAATTTTGCACCGTCTCTTCTTGTAAGTCGGGGCACAACACCCTAAATTCCTCTTACACCGCCATGGTTTTCCCCCTTTCCATCGCGGTGAGTGCCCAGCCTTCATTGGCGCGGGCGCGTCCTCCCTGGACCCTGGCCACCTCGTACTTCGGTACGGGGTGGTTTTTTTATTCAGCCGCTTGCGGGAATATTTCGGCCGAGGGCCGCGCCTGCCCTGCTTCCGCAACCATTTCAGCAAACCAGCCCGCCAGCTCCCTGATGCGCGTCGCGTCGGGCAGGCGTTCCGGCGTCAGATAAAGGTTGCGATCGATCTCGATCTGCACGGCGTGAATCGCATCGCCCGGTCGGCCGTGCGTCCGGACAATATGGCCGCCGGCATAAGGCTGATTACGTGACACCGACGCGTCCAGCCGCTCGGCCGATGCCATCACCAGGTCGACGAGCCATGCGCCCGCCGTCGCGCCGAAATGATCGCCCACGACGATGCGCGCGCCATGCCCCGGCTGCCCGACCGGAATCGGGGGCATCGAATGCAGGTCGATCAATATCGCGTGGCCGAACCGGTCGCGCGCCGCCGCCAGCTCTTCGGCCAGCATCGCATGATAGGGCCGGTGAAGCGATTCGAGGCGCCAATGCAGCGCCGCGGGATCGATCGGCCGCTTCCACAACGGACCGCAGTCGGCGAGTCGCGTTGGTATGACGCCAAGCCCCGCCCGCTCCTTGCGGCCGGGCGCCGAGAACCGGTTTCGCAGCGACATCGCGACCTCGCCCGGCGCCATCTGGCCTTCGCCGCGATTGCAATCCGCGACGGCGCGCGCCCAGAGCGCCTGCACGACTGTCCCCCCCGCATCGATTGCATCGGCGGCGATCAGGTCGCACCAGCCATCCTCAAGCCGCTCGAGATGCGACCGCTCGACGCGCGCGGCAGCCAGGATTTCCGGCGGATAGATGCGCCCCGCGTGCGGCACCGACACGACCACGGGCCCATTCGCCGCGGGCCGGTTGACAGCGATGGCGGCAGGCGGGATGCTGCGGAACGGCATGGATACTGCGTGGCAAAAAAAGCCCGATGAATCCAGCACCGCGCGTCAATTTGTTAAATCTCTGACGCTATGCCGGATACAGCTTAGAGGACGCGGCCAAAGGGAACCGGCGGCGTCGAGGGACCAGGGAATAATATTCAGCATGATTCGTATTTTGCTGGCCGAAGATGACGACGTGATGCGCGAATATCTCGCGCGCGCGCTGACCAGCGCCGGCTATCATGTCACAGCGGTCGATCGCGGTACCGCGGCGGTGCCCTATATCGATTCGGGGACGTTCGACCTGCTGCTGTCGGATATCGTCATGCCCGAAATGGACGGGATCGAACTCGCCCAGCATACGGCCAAGGCCGCGCCGCAGACGCAGGTCATGTTCATCACCGGCTTTGCCGCAGTGTCGCTGCGCGCCGAGGAAAATGTCCCGCAGGCGAAGCTGCTTTCGAAGCCGTTTCACCTCAAGAATCTGGTGCGCGAGGTCGACAATATGTTCGGCCGCGCCGACCGGTCGAGCCAACAATAATCACGACGGCGCGCGCGAGGGCTTGCCAAGCCGCGCAGAGGCCTTTAGGGGGCGCGTCACCCCAAGGGATGGGCGTGTAGCTCAGTGGTAGAGCACTGTGTTGACATCGCAGGGGTCGCAAGTTCAATCCTTGCCACGCCCACCATTAAAAACGCCGCCACCCCAACGGGTTGGCGGCGTTTTTGCTTTGGCGTCCCGGCGACGCCCGGGGTCATGCCATTCCGCGGGCCAGGTCACCGCGCGACGCGTCGCCGATCTGGCTGCCGCCGTCGCAGTCGAGGATCGTCCCGGTAATATATCCTGCCGCCGGCGAACAGAGGAACACCGCCGATTCGGCGACCTCCTCGACCTCGCCCCAGCGCTTCATCGCGATGCGGTCGAAATGCGACTGACGCGTTGCAGCATCAGGCGCGAGGCGCGCCATGCCTTCGGTCCCGGCGATCGGCCCCGGCGAAATCCCGTTCACCCGCACCTCGGGTCCCCACTCGAGCGCCAAGACACGAATCAGCTGATTGATCCCCGCCTTCGCAGCGCAGGCGTGCGCCTGCAGCGCCGACGCGTTGACTGCCTGCCCCGCGGTGATCGCGATCAGCGACGCGCCGGGGCGATTGAGCAGGTCGTGACAGCCACGAAAGACGTTGAAGGTGCCGTTGAGGTCGATGTCGACGACGGTACGAAACGCATTCGCCGACATGCCGAGCGCGGGGGCGAGGAAATTGCCTGCTGCGCCCGAAACAACGATGTCCATCGGGCCCAGTTCGCCCGCGACGCGCTCCATCACCCCGCGGATCGCCGCATAATCGCGCACGTCGCCCGACAGGCCAAGCGCGCCCTTGCCGATGTCCGCCGCCGCACGTGCAGCCTTGTCCGGATCGCGCCCCGCGACGGCGACTTTTGCGCCCAGCTCGGCAAAACGCTTGGCAATGCCAAGGTTGATGCCGCTGGTACCGCCGGCAACGAACGCCGTCTTCCCGGCCAGCAGATTGTCGCGGAATGTGCTCATATCTCTCTCCCTTGATTTATCCCTGAAGGCCGATCGCACCGATGCGGGGTTGACGGATCGAAACCAGTCGCCTTTTGAAACTGGAACAGACAGCAAGGACGAACCGATGGCAAGTGCCGGCCCCACTTCGAACAGCTTCATCTCACAGCGGCTGAAGCTTCACTATGTCGACTGGGGCAACCGCGGCGCGCCGCCGTTGCTGCTCGTCCACGGGGGCCGTGACCATTGCCGCAACTGGGACTGGGTCGCGGAAAAGCTGCAGGACAGCTATCACATCATCGCCCCCGATCTGCGTGGTCATGGCGACAGTGCATGGTCGCCCGACGGCAATTACGCCATGGACACTTTTGTCTATGACCTCGCCCAGTTGATCCACCAGCTCGACCTCGGCCCGCTGTCGATCGTCGCGCATTCGATGGGCGGTAATATCGCGCTGCGCTATACCGGACTCTATCCCGACAATGTCCGCAAGCTCGTCGCGATCGAGGGCCTCGGCCCCTCGCCCAAGATGATCGCCGAACGCGCAAAGACGGGTTATGCCGAACGCTTCCGCAAATGGATCGACGACAAAAGGCAGGCCGCGGGGCGCACGCCGCGCCGCTATGCGACGCTCGACGACGCGCTTGCGCGCATGATGGGCGAGAACAGCTACCTGACCGAAGCGCAGGCGCGCCACCTGACGATCCACGGCATCAGTCGCAACGAGGACGGATCGTGGAGCTGGAAGTTCGACAATTACCTCAACATCTGGCCCGCGTTCGACATGCCGCAGGACGACATTGCCGCGCTGTGGGGCGCCATCGCCTGCCCCACCCTGCTCCTCTATGGCGCCAACAGCTGGGCGTCGAATCCCGAACAGGACGGCCGCCTTCGGCATTTCAACAACGCAAAGGTGATCGAGTTCGAGAATGCCGGCCACTGGCTGCACCACGACCAGTTCGACCGGTTCATGTCCACGCTAGACGAATTCCTCTAAACAGGCTGTCGGTTGCGCGCGACTGCGCGCGATAAGAGGCGGCGCGATGGCCTATACGGGGCAGATTTCGGGGCGACAAAAGGCCCTGTCGGGCGGCGGCGTACTGGTCGCGGTTGTCGCGGTCGGGCTGGGCCTCGCCAGCGGCCTCGACCTCGACGTCGTCCGCAAGGCCAGCGAAGCGATCGGCGCGATCGCCATCCCGGCACCGCCACCCCCACGCGAGGAGGTGGTGCCGTCGAACGCCTCCAGCGAAAAAGCCAGCGGCAAGGCGTCGGCGGCGAACAAACATGCCAAGGCCGCGCCGGTCGTCGCGCCTCCGCCGAAACTGCCCCCGATTGCCCCGCCGGTAGCAGCAGCTCCGCGCCCCGGTACCGGGACCGACGCGTCGGCCGGCGCCGCCCCCAACCCGGGCGCCGGATCGGGCGCGGGCGGGCGTGGTGACGGTACAGGCGCCGGCGGCATGGGGAGCGGGACCGGCGGCGGTTCGAAGGCGGTGTGGCGCAGCGGTACGATCCGCGACCGCGACTATCCCCGCGAAGCCAGCCACGCAAGGGCGGGGGGCGAAGTCGAGGTCCGCTTCACCATCGAGGCAAGCGGCCGCGTCAGCGGATGCCGCATCACCCGATCGAGCGGCGATGCCTCGCTCGACCGGACGACATGCGACCTGATCGAGGAGCGCTTCCGCTTCAAGCCCGCGACCAACGCCGCGGGCGATCCTGTCGCCAGCCAATATGGCTGGCGACAAACATGGTGGCTCGAGCGGCGACATTAGGCCGCTCTCCGATGGTATCAATTGCGACAATATCGCGAACGATTCGCATTAGTGTTGACTTTGCAAGCGACTCTCAATAGCGGCGCCCCCGAACCAATCACAAAACAAGGGGTTTACCGTGAAGCCATCGACCTCCGCCTCGTTCCTCGCGCTCTCCTGCGTGGGCAGCCTGATCAGCGCGCCGGCCTTCGCTGCCGAAGCCGACGCCGCGCAGGACGCGCCCGGCAGCCGCAACGACATCGTCGTCAGCGGCACGCTTGCCACCGAGGTGGAGTCGCCGAAATCGACGGCCCCGATCGTCGATACGCCGCAAACGATCACCGTGGTCTCGCAGGAACAGCTCCGCCAGCAAAACCTGCTCACCCTGCGCGATGCGCTCGCGACAATCCCTGGCATCACCTTCGGTGCAGGCGAAGGCGGCGGCGGTTATGGCGACTCGATCAATCTTCGCGGCTATTCGGCAAACAACGACCTGACCGTCGACGGGGTGCGCGACAGCGCGCAATACAGCCGTACCGACCCCTTCAACCTGCAGCAGATCGAGGTCTACAACGGCGCAAACTCCGTCTTCAACGGATCGGGCAGCGTCGGCGGGACCATCAACCTCGTCAGCAAGATTCCCTTCGCGCGGAACGCGACGACGGTTCAGGCGGCGGTAGGCACCGACAATTATTACCGCGCGGCGGTCGACAGCAACTGGCGCCTCAATGACCTGATCGCCGTCCGCCTGAATGCGATGTACCACGAGAATGACGTCCCGGGCCGCGACGTCGAATCGTTCAAGCGCTGGGGTGTCGCGCCGTCGATCACGATCGGCGTCGACAGCGACACCAGCCTGACGCTGGCCTATATCCATCAGGACGACGACAATACGCCGATCTATGGCGTTCCCTATATTCTGGGACGAGTGAACAACGGCCCGCTTCCCGGCGTCGACGACAGCGATTATTTCGGTATCGTCAACCTCGACGAACAGAAGACGAAGGTCGATCGTCTGACCGCGACCTTCCGCCATGCGTTCAGCGACAGCGTTTCGGTCCGCAACCTCACCCGCTGGCAGCGTGTCCATCAGTACAGCCAGACGAGCGCTCCCCAGGGTGTCTTCTGCCTTGCCAACGGACTGCAGCCGATCGGCGCGAATGCGACCTCGACGGTCGGCATTCCCTGCCCTGCGGGCCAAAACACCCCCGGTACCTTTTACCCCTCGGGGCCGCGCGGCCTTGTCCGTGATCAGGTCAACGACCTGCTGCACAACCAGACCGACCTGACGATCCTCAGCGGCGCCCGGGGCGGCCTGTTCAACACGCTGGTCATCGGCGCGTCGTACAGCCAGGAAGATTATTCGATCGAGAATGCACAGCTGCTGCGCAATCCGGGCGGCGCGACGCCCAATCCCGTGCTGCCGCCGATCAGCCTGTCGAACCCGAACACCGTCTGGACCGGCCCGGTCAATTATATCCGCACCGGCAACAGCTATGGCGACACGCGAAACTGGGCGATCTATGCGTTCGACACGCTCGAAATTTCGCCGATGTTCGAGATCAACGCCGGCGTCCGCTATGAAAATGCGCGTACTGTCTTCCGCGCTGATACGGTGACCACCCCGGCAACGGGCGCAGTCTATACCCGCGGCGCCGATCAGGTCAGCGACGAGAATCTCTTCTCGTACCGCGTCGGCGCGGTGTTCCACCCGGTCGAGAATGTCAGCCTCTACGCCGCCTATGGCAACGCCAAGACGCCGACCTCGGCGAGCGTCCGTGCGGGCTGCGGCCTGCCGGCAAGCCCGACCGCGGCCGATCCCTGTGCGACGGCTCCGGAAAAGGCGCGAAACATCGAATTCGGCGCGAAGGCCGAACTGCTGGACAAGAAGCTGCTCCTCACCGCCGCGGTGTTCCGCAACGAGCGCACCAACTATCGCGTGCCCTCGAACGACCCGGCGCAGCCCGCTTCGTTGCAGATCCTCGACGGCCGCTCGCGCGTCGATGGCGTCGCGATCGGCGTAAGCGGCAATGTCACCCCCGAATGGGCTGTCTTTGCGAACTACACCTACCTCGACGGCAAGGTGAAGCAGAGCGTTTCGGACTTCTGTCTTGCCAACCCGGGCAGCACCGGTTGCGGCAACAGCGTTGCCGTTCCCGATCCGCAGCGCGGCGACCGGCTGTTCCAGACGCCCAAGCATTCGGGCAGCCTGTTCACGACCTATGTCTTCCCGTTCGGGCTGCAGGTCGGATATGGCCTGACCTATCAGGGCAAGTTCACGACGCACCAGCGCAACCTGGCACAGCGTACGCCGCTCTCGGTCGACGATTATCTGATCCACCGTGCCTTTGTGTCGTATGACTTCAAGAACGGCCTCGTCGCACAGGTCAACGTCCAGAACGTCACGAACGAGGATTATTACACCGGCGTCCGCAACAATGTGAACGCGACGACCGGTGCCGTCACGGGCGGCTGGGCAACCCCCGGCGACGCACGCTCGGCTGTGTTCAGCCTCTTCTATAATTTCTGATCCCGGCGGGCGGGCGCGGCGATTGCTGTGCCCGCCCTTTTGGGCCTAGAAGCGGTGCCATGATCCGCATCATTCCCGACCTGCTCGACGCCGACGGTGTCGCCCGGCTCCGCGCCATCCTCGATGCGGCCGAGTGGATCGACGGCAATGAGACGTCGGGTCCGCAAGCTGCGCTTGCCAAACGTAACCAGCAGCTCCCCGAATTCGGCGAAGCTGCGGGCGAAGCGGGGCGCTTCGTGCTCGACGCACTCGGCCGCAGCCCGCTGTTCATCGCCGCCGCGCTGCCGCTCAAAATCTACCCGCCCTATTTCAACCGCTATTCGGGCGGCGAGAATTTCGGCGATCATATCGACAATGCGATCCGTCTGCGTCGCGGCAGCGATTTCCGGATGCGGAGCGACCTGTCGGCGACGCTCTTCCTCGCCGATCCGGACAGCTATGAAGGCGGCGGGCTGGTCGTCGAAGGTTTTACCGAAGCCCCCGGTCTCAAGCTGCCGGCGGGGCATATGGTGCTCTATCCGTCGACCACGGTGCACCGCGTCGAGCCGGTGACGTCGGGTGCGCGCGTAGCGAGCTTCATGTGGATCCAGTCGATGATCCGCGATCAGGGGCAGCGAAACCTGTTGTTCGACCTCGACATGGGCGTGCAGGGCGCGGCCGCGGCACTCGGCCAGGGCGATGCCACCGTCGTTCGCCTGACCGGCGTCTATCATAATTTGCTGCGCCGCTGGGCCGACAGCTAGAGCGTTTTCAAGTCAGGTGGGAACACCTGACGACTCGGAAAACGCGGTAAAACTAGAATCCAGAGTGCCGGTTTTGATTCAATCAAACCCGGCACGCTAGTCCAGCATGGCGCGCCACGCGCGCGAGACATGTTCGCGGTCACCCGCGACGACGCACGCTGCAAGGCCGTGCGTATCGGCAAGCAGGATCGCCGCATCGGGCCCGAGCACGGTCAATGCGGTCGCCCAGCCGTCCGCCATCATGCAGTCGCGATGCAGCACCGTCACCGACGCAACGCCGTTGACGACCGGGCGCCCGGTGTTCGGGTCGAAGCTGTGTGAATAATATCTCCCGCCGGCGCTGAAACCGCGGCGATAATTGCCCGAGGTCGCGACTGACAGGTCGTGCAGCGCGATACGCCATGGCGCGATCGAGGAGGTCGGCGGCATTTCGACATCGACCCACCATGGCTGTCCGTCGGGGCGGATCCCCTCGCCGCGCAATTCACCGCCGACTTCGAGCAGGAAATGGCGGATGCCGTTCGCGAGCAGCCATTCGGCGGCGAGGTCGACGCCATAGCCCTTGGCGATCCCCGACAGGTCAAGCGCGGCGCCCTCGCCGCGCCGGATACGCCGCGTCGCGGGGTCGAAATCGATCGTGCGATCGGGTGTCGCGGCCCGTTCGGGAACGGCCTCGACCGGCCCCGCGCTGCCGAATCCCCATGCCTCGGTCAGATGGCCGAGCCCGGGGTCGAACGCCCCGTCGCTGGCACGCGCGATCTGGAGCCCCGCCTCGACGACATGCGCGAATTCGGCGGGAATCTCGTGCCACGCCCCTGCCGCGCCGCGGTTGAAGCGCGACAGGTCGGACTCGACCTCCCACTGGCTCATCTGCGCCACGACGAGGTCGAGCGCCGCCTGAACGCCTTCGGCCGCACCGGGAGGCGGCGAAACGGCGTGCAGCGACCAGTCGGTCCCCATACTGGTGCCGGAGAAGCTTTGAACCGTCGCCCCCGCGTCGCGCCCGGCAAATGCCGCGGGCGTCAGCGCGCGGGGGATCAGGATACGGTCGGTCAGGGCGCCAGCACTTCCAGCGTCGTGACATAGCTCGCGCGGCGCTGTGGCGTCGCGGGTTCGGGCGCACCCTCGGCACGCTCGGCCTGCGGCGTCGTGACGTTCAGCCAATAGAGGCCGGGTTCGGCCCAGTTGATCTCGACCTTGCCGTCGGCACCGGTCTTGAGATCGACCTGGCCGAGCTGATCGCGATAGCGGATGCCGCCGGGGATCAGCGTCACCGGGAGACCCGCCGCAGGCTTGCCATCGAGCAGGAACTGGAAGGTTGCGGCCTCACCGGCGATCAGGTCGTTCGGGTGGGTCACCGGAACCAGTTCGATGCCCTTGCCCGTCGGTTTGAACAAGGTCGTCGTCGGCTCGCCGACGGTCACGAAAATCTCGTTGCGATTGTTCGATTCGGCGGTTTTCACATTCGTCGCACCGGCGGGAATCCGCTCGGCGAGATTGGCGGTCGTCGTGCCGCGCGGAAGGCGCTCGGTCTTGCCGCCGAGGTCATAGCTTCCCATCACGCCGTCGGACACCGATGCGATGCGCCAGGTCCCTTTCTGCGTCAGATGGACGTCGAAGGTGCTGCGATAACGGCCCGTCGCCTTGTTCTCGATCGCGGCTTCGGTGCCATCGGGTGCCCACGCCTTCATCGCGTCGAGGCGCAGCGGCTGGTGCTCGAAATAGAAAAGGTCGTTCGACACCGCAGCGTCGACGGTGACCCAGACGTCGTCGCCCGACAGGACGGTCGACGACGGCATCATCCACTGGCGGTGTGCGGAGGCCGGAACGGCGACCAGTGCCGCAAGCGCAGCGGTCGCGGCGAAACCCCAAATTCGCTTTTTCATAATCCTGTCCTTTTCCCAGTTCAGCGGAAGGCGACCGAAACGGCGCCCAGTTCAGTCGTTCCAGCGGCACGCCCGCCCGCCCCGGCCTTTGCGGGCCAGGTGAACGGAATGCGCAGAAGCTCGCGGCCGCCAACCTCGCGCGCCGCCTCGATCACCAGCGTGTATGCGCCGGGAGCCGTCGCGCCGAGCTGCGCGCGCGAGAAGGAAACCTTGTGCGCGCCCGGTGCGCGCGTCGCACCCGTGATGCCGTTTGCGGGGAAAGTCATCGAGCGGCCCGCGGCGCGCCACCACTGGCGCACGTCGCGAAGCCACTTGGTTCCTTCGTTGGCCTTCATGTCATAATCGTACCAGACCGCGACGGTCTTTGCCTTGGCCCCGGCCTTCTCGACCCAGATCGCGACATAGGGCTTGTGATATTCGGCGACCTTCAGCCGCGGGATGTTGATGGTCACATCCATCGTTCCCGGATCGGCCGCGAACGCCGGCGCAGCAAAGACCGCGCCGAGGCCGATCGTGCCGCCAAGGATGCGCGCGGGGGTGGAAAGCTGCATGACTGGTCTCCCTAGTGAATGAAGATGACGGCGATGGCGGCGGGGATCGCGAGACCCAGCCCGACGAGCGGCCAGGTGCTCTTGCGCTTCGCCGAATGGAGCTGGAGCAGGAACAGGCCGGTGATCGCGAAGACGAGGCAGGCGAAAGAGAAGATGTCGATGAACAGGCTCCACTCGCCGCCCGAATTGCGCCCCTTGTGCAGGTCGTTGAGGTAGGAGATCCAACCGCGGCTGGTCACCTCGCTTGACGCGGCGCCGGTCGTGAGGTCGATCGCGACCCACGCGTCGCCGCCGGGACGCGGCGCGGGCAGATAGACTTCGTCGGCGGACCATTCGGCCTCCGCCGAGGCCTTCACCGGGAAGCTGTCCTCGACCCATGCTGCAACATCGGCGGGCAGTGGCGCCTTTTCGGCGTCGGGGACCGCCGCCTTCAAGCGCGTCAGCAGCGCTGGCGGCATCTGCGCCGATCCCTGCGTGACGACCGGCGATCCTTCGATATCGGCGGCGTGATTAAGCGTGAAGCCCGTGATCGCGAACAGGAGCAGCCCGATCAGGCTGACGGCCGAACTCATCCAGTGCCACATGTGCAGCTGTTTCAGCCAAAAGGCTTTCCGGCTCTTCTTGGTCGCCGGTCGCGGGGATGTGGGTGCGTGCATCGAAAGATTCTGTTTGGGAATGATGCGCGGGCATTATCGAGAACGATTCGCAATTACAATAATTATTCCCACTTTTCGGCTGGATAAAGCACAGGTCGCCGCCCGCGGACGAAGCACGGCTTCGATCGGTTTTCGATGATGAGGAAAAGGTGGCGGAGACGGAGGGATTCGAACCCTCGGTACCGGATTTACCAGTACGACGGTTTAGCAAACCGTTGGTTTCAGCCACTCACCCACGTCTCCGCATGGTCTGCCGCGCTAACGGCAGTTTGGCCTAGGCGGGTCGCTATAGCCATGCACTTCGCGCCCCGCAACGGCAAAGATTGACCTATTTTGACGTCTCGACAGGCATTTCGTCGCCCGGATGATTCGGTCTGGCTTAAATTCGACTCAAGTCATCGCCCGTTCATTGCCCGCCGCCGAAAGCGAGTCATGATTAACGCCGGTTTCGCCTACGCGGCGCCATTTGATTTTTGGGGGTCCAATATGCGGAAGACATTCACCAGCCTGGCATTTGCGGCCATCGCGTCGCTCGGCCTCGCGCTTTCACCGCTGCCGGCGGCGGCGCAGATGCGCGAAGTCGATCCCAATACGGCCATCGATTCGGATATCGACAACCCCGCCCCGCCCCCGGTGAGCACCACCACGAGCGAACCCTCGTACGACAGCGACCTCGCCACCGGCGACCAGCAGACGAGCGGAGTTCCTGCCGACGGGAGCACCGCCGCCGCGGACGTCTCGGCGACGACGGTGGCCGCGGCGCCCGGATCGACCTACAAGAAGGACGACCTGATCGGCGCCGCCGAAGGCGTGTTCGGCAAGGGCGCGCAAGGCCTCGCCGGCCTGATCGAGGATATCCTGAAAAAGCAGGGCGAACCCAACGCCTATATCGTGGGACGCGAGGCCGGCGGCGCGCTGGTGGTCGGCGTGCGCTATGGCTCGGGCACGCTCCATCACAAGATCGAGGGCGAACTACCCGCCTACTGGACCGGCCCCTCGGTCGGTTTCGACGCGGGCGCCAACGCCGGCAACACCTTTGTCCTCGTTTACAACCTCTTCGACAGCGAAGATCTCTACAAGCGCTACCCCGCGGGCGAAGGCGCCGCCTATCTGATCGGTGGCTTCAACGCGAGCTACCTGCGCCGCGGCGACGTAGTGCTCATCCCGATCCGCGTCGGCGTCGGCGCACGGCTTGGCGCGAACGTCGGCTATATGAAGTTCCGCAAGAAGCAGAACTGGGTGCCCTTCTAAGACACAACCCGTTTGCCACGGGGGCGATAGCCCGCGCTTCGGCGCGGGCTTTTTCTTTGGGCAGATGATATCACGCGGGCGCAACCAAATCGGAAGATCGACGACATGACATCGCAGCCCGCTGACGGCCCGCATTATTCGCCCTTCACGGTCGGCGGGGGCCTCATCTTCGTGTCCGGGCAGCTACCCCTGAAGCCGGGCCGCGACACCTCGTTGGCGGATGCGCCTTTCAAGGAACAGGTCGAGCAGACCCTGCACAATCTGAAATCCGTGCTTCGGGACGCGGGCGCCGACCTGACGCAGGTGATCAAGACGACCGTCTATCTCAGTGACATCGCCGACTGGGATGAACTCGACGAGGTCTACGGCGAATTCTTCGGCGTAACACGGCCGTCGAGGAGCGTGGTGCCCACCGGGCCGCTTCATTTCGGTTTCCGGATCGAGATCGAAGCCGTCGCTCTGGCGACGACGGACGCCGCCTAGTCGCCGTCGAAGGCGATCAGCGTTTCGCAGGGGAGGCCCGCGGCCTCCAGCCGCTGCGATCCGCCAAGGTCGGGCAGGTCGATAACGAACAGCGCGGCCGCAACCTCTGCTCCGACGCTCTGCATCAGCGCCGCGGTCGCGAGGATCGTCCCGCCGGTCGCAAGCAGGTCGTCGACGAGCACGACGCGGTGACCGGGCAGGACCGCGCCTTCGTGCAGTTCGAGCCGGTCGACGCCATATTCGAGTTCATAATCGACGCCGATCGTGACGCCGGGGAGCTTGCCCGCCTTGCGCACCGGAACGACGCCCAGCCCCATCGCGGTGGCCATCGCTGCCCCGAACAAAAAACCGCGCGCCTCGACTGCGACGATGAAGTCGGGCCGATGGACGGCGGCGAGCGCGCTCAGGCGCCGGACGCTCTCGGCGAAACCCGTGGCGTCGCCGATCAGCGTCGTAATATCGCGAAACTGGATGCCCGGCTTCGGAAAATCCGGGATGGTGCGGACGAGCGACGCGAGGTCGAGGTCCGGCTGAGGCGGGAGGGCGATCATGAAACTCGCCCTCCCCGGCTCATCAATGCTTCTTGTCGGCCCAGATGTTCCGGTACGACAGATAGGTCAGCACGGTGAAGATCAGCAGGAAGAAGAAGACTGCATAACCCACCTGGATGCGCTTGATCAGCTTCGGCTCGGCGGTCCAGACGAGGAACGCCGTGACGTCCTTTGACATCTGGTCGACGGTTGCCTTGGTGCCGTCGGCATAGGTCACCTGATTAGGTGCCAGCGGCGGAGCCATCGCGAGGTTGAGGTTCGCGAAATAGGGGTTGTAGTGCAGCCCCGTGCCCGGCTTGAGTTCGGCTGGCAGGTTCGCGGGCGGGTTCTGGAACCCGGTCAGCAGCGAATAGATATAATCCTTGCCGCCTTCGCGCGCCTTGGTGATCAGCGACAGGTCGGGCGGCAGCGCGTTGTTGTTCGCGGCGCGAGCAGCCGTTTCGTTCGCATAGGGCGACGGGAAATAATCCGACGGCAGGCCGTCGCGCGTCGCCGGCTCACCCGTGTCGGGGTTGATCGACGGAACCTGGAAGCCCTTGGCGAAGGTCTTGATCTGGCCTTCGCTGTAGCCGAGGTCTGCAATGTCGCGGAAGGCGACGAGGTGCAGGCTGTGACACGCCGAGCAGACTTCCTTGTACACCTGCATCCCGCGCTGCAACTGGGCCTTGTCCCAATGCGGCAGCACGACGCCGTCGCTGGCGAGCTTCAGATGCTTGGGATGCTTGTGAAACTCGTGCGCGACATTGGGTTCATTCTTGAGCGGCGTCGTGAAGATCGCGAGCACCAGCGCGGTAATGAAACCGAGACCGACGAGAAAACCGAGCGGACGAACCATGGCTGTATCAGCTCCTATTAAAGTCCGGCGCTCAGGCCGTTGCCGAAACCGACTTCACGTCGGTGGCATGTTTGGCGAGGACCGCTTCGGTGATCGAATTCGGCATCGGAAGCGGGCGTTCGATCCGCGACACGATCGGCAGGATCACCAGGAAGTGGGCGAAATAATAGATGGCACCCAGCTGGCTGAGGATCACCCACGGCTGCTCCGCCGGCTGCATGCCGCACCAGCCGAGAAGCAGGACGTCGGCGACGAGGATCCAGAAGAAGATCCGGTACAGCGGACGATAGTTCGACGACTTGATCGGCGAGCTGTCGAGCCAGGGCAGGAAGAACAGCAGCGCGATCGATGCGAACATCGCGATGACGCCCCACAGCTTCGCGTCGATCCACAGGAAGTTGAAGGTGAAGGCCTTCAGGATCGCGTAGAAGGGCAGGAAGTACCATTCGGGAACGATATGCGCCGGGGTCGAAAGCGAGTTCGCCGGGATATAGTTGTCCGCGTGACCGAGCGTGTTCGGGCTGAAGAAGGTCAGCGCGACGAAGATCAGCAGGAAGACGCCGACCCCGAAGCCGTCCTTCGCGGTGTAATAGGGGTGGAACGGGACAGTGTCCTGTTCGTCCTTCACCTCGATGCCGGTCGGGTTCGACGAACCCGGGATGTGCAGCGCCCAGATGTGCAGGATGATGACACCCAGGATCACGAACGGCAGCAGATAGTGCAGCGAGAAGAATCGGTTGAGCGTCGCGTTGTCGGGGACGAAGCCGCCGAGCAGCCATTCGCGCACCGGCTCGCCGACGATCGGTATCGCCGAGAAGAAGCCCGTGATCACCTGCGCGCCCCAGAAACTCATCTGGCCCCACGGGAGAACGTAGCCCATGAAGGCGGTCGCCATCATGAGGAGGAAGATCACGACGCCGAGCAGCCACACCATTTCGCGCGGCGCCTTGTACGAACCATAATAAAGGCCGCGGAAGATATGCAGATAGACGACGATGAAGAACATGCTCGCGCCGTTCATATGCGCGTAGCGGATGAACCAGCCGGCGTTCACGTCGCGCATGATATGCTCGACCGAATTGAACGCGACGCTCGCGTTCGCGGCATAGTGCATCGCCAGAACGATACCGGTGATGATCTGGATCATCAGCGCGGCGCCGGCGAGGACGCCGAAGTTCCAGAAATAGTTGAGGTTGCGCGGGACCGGATAGCCGGGGCCCGTGGCATTATAGACGAGGCGCGGAATCGGCAGCTTCTCGTCCATCCACTTCATCAGCGGATGCGTCGGCTCATAGGGTTTGGCCCAGGGAAAGCTCATCTTATCTCGCTCCTCAGCCGATCGTCACGACGGTGTCGCTGTTGAATTCATAGGGCGGCACAACCAGATTCTTGGGTGCCGGGCCCTTACGGATGCGCGCTGCGGTGTCGTAGTGCGAACCGTGGCACGGGCAGAAATAACCGCCGAAATCGCCCTTGTTCTCGCCCTCCGCAGCACCGAGCGGCACGCAGCCGAGGTGGGTGCAGACGCCGAGCGTGATCAGCCAGTTTTCCTTGCCGGGCTTGGTGCGCTGGTCGATCGTTTCGGGATCGCGCAGGTCGCCCATCGGCACCGCCTTGGCTTCGGCGATTTCCTTGGCGACAAGGTTGCGCACGAACACCGGCTGCTTGCGCCAGCTGGTCTTGATCGCCTGACCGGGCTGGATCGCCGAAATGTCGATTTCGGTGGTCGACAGCGCGAGCACGTCGGCCGACGGGTTCATCTGGTTGAGCAGCGGCAGGACCACCGCAACCGAACCGACACCAGCGAAACTCACTGCCGCAATATTGATGAAATCCCGGCGGCGTACGCCATCTTCGATACCGGCGTTGAGTTCAGATTCACTGGCCATTCGACTGCCCTTGCATGGGTGAACTAACAAAAGTTCTCGAAGAATGGCCGCCCCTGTTGCACGCGCACGAAAGCGCACAACCCGGCGGCCCCTCCGGGAATTGCGGGCCTGATAGCCGCACTGTCCGGGCTTGCCAACAGGCAATTTCCGCTTCTGTTACTGTATGAAGGCGCCGGGCCGAGACCTCTCGATTCCTCCGGCGGCGGCAGCTATGGGCCATTTATGGAAATCGCCCTGTTTCAGCCGGATATCGCGGGCAATGTCGGAACGACATTGCGCACCGCCGCCTGTTTCGGCGTTGCCGCGCATATCATCGAGCCGTGCGGCTTCCCCTTCTCCGACAGCGCGCTGAAACGTGCGGGAATGGACTATGCCGTAAGGGCAAATGTGCGTCGCCATTCCGACTGGGGCAGCTTCCACCAATGGAGTGTCGAAGCCCGGCGGCGCATCGTGCTGCTGACGACGGCGGGCGCGACGCCCCTGCCCGCCTTTGCGTTCGAGGCGGACGACGTGTTGCTGCTTGGCGCCGAATCTTCGGGCGTACCGCCACATGTTCATGACGCCGCAGCGGCGCGGGTCGCGATTCCGATGCAGGCGGGCTTTCGCTCCTTGAATGTCGCGGTCGCGGCTGGCATCGCGCTCGCCGAGGCGCTCAGGCAAACGAAAGGCTTTCCGGCATGATCTCGCTCGATCCCCAGCAACAGGCGGCACGCGACTGGTTCGAATCGCTCCGCGACCGCATCTGCGCAGAATTCGAGAAGATCGAAGCCGAGGCGGGCAGCGACGCGCGCTTCGCTTATACGCCGTGGGACCGCGAAGCCGACGGCTTGGCGCCTGGCGAAGGCGGCGGCGGTGTACGCGGCGTGATGACAGGCCGGGTATTCGAAAAGGTCGGGGTCAATGTCTCGACCGTCGGCGGGCAGTTCGCCCCCGATTTCGCCGCATCGATCCACGGCGCGGGCGAAGACCCGAGTTTCTTTGCGACCGGGATCAGCCTCGTCGCGCATATGGCGAATCCGCATGTGCCCGCGGTGCATATGAACACGCGCTTCCTCGCGACGACGAAGCGCTGGTTCGGCGGCGGCGCCGACCTCAACCCGCCGATTCCCTACCAGGAAGACACCGACGCCTTTCACGCGCGGCTGCGCGCGGCGTGCGCGCCTTTCGGCCCCGACGTCTATGAACGCTATGCCAAATGGGCCGAGGATTATTTCTACATCCCGCATCGCGGCGTCCATCGCGGCGTCGGCGGCATCTTTTACGACCATCTCGAATGCGGCGACGACGCCGAATTCGACCGCAATTTCCAGCTGACACGGGAGGTAGGCGAGGCATTCCTCGACATCTTCCCGCAGATCGTGCGGCGGCGGATGGGCCTGCCCTTCACCGAAGGCGAGCGCGACGCACAGCTGATCTGGCGTGGGCGCTATGCCGAATTCAACCTCGTCTACGATCGCGGCACGCTGTTCGGGCTGAAGACCGGCGGCAATATCGACGCGATCCTGATGAGCCTGCCCCCGCTCGCAAAGTGGAGCTGAAACAGGAAGGGCGCCCCCGTTACCGGAGGCGCCCCCTTGCTTCTTTGACCGGCGATCAGGCGAAAACGTCACCCGATGCACGCGGTGCAAGCGCGCGATAGATGCCGATCGGCATCGAGAAGGATATCATGATCATCGGCAGATAGACCGCCGCCGCCATGACAATCATCGTCAGGATTGCGCCGACGACCGAGCCGCCCGCGATGGCGCCGAGGATACCGCCGAAGATCATGCCCGCGATCAGCGCATAGATGAAGATGCCGATCGTGAAGAGCAGGTAGAAGCCGACGATCGACCACTGCGACGCCCCGGTCAGCCGCCACGATTCGCCAAGGCCCGTCACCGGATTGCGCGTCAGGCGGTCGGCCATCACCGGACCGGCGACCGAGAAGCGCGCCTGCACCCACAGCATGAACACGATCACCGCGATATAGAGGATGATCATCAGGAAGATCGCTCCGCCGCCCACGGCACCAGCGGCGCCCGATTCCAGCGCGGAGGGAGACAAAGCGCCCATCCCGCCCAGCGCGGCGCCGAAGATCAGCGTCAGGATGAACATGACGATGAAGATGAGGATATATGCCGCCAACATGACGACGAACATGCCGAAAGCGAAGGCCGGGCCGGCCTGGAACGCCCATGCAAAATTGGGCGCTTCGCCGGGATGCAGCCCGCCGCGCCAGATCAGCATCGACACGCCGTAAAGGATGACCGCGGCAATCAGCGCAAACAGGAAAATCTTGCCGATTGCGCCCATCACCAGCGACGGATCGTTGGGCGCCAGCGCCATCGCCGAGAAGGTCGATCCGAGGAACAGGTAACCGAGCAAGCCGACGACGACCAACGCGCCACCCACCCACAACAGCATTTGCTGCCAATTCGCCTTCAGAAACGCGAAGGTTTCCGAGAAGGCCGCACCGATACTCATCTTTGTCATGTCACTTCCCCTGCTTTTATGAACCACTCTCTCCCAAGTTTCATTCGAGACGGGCTGAGCCAGATGGCTTCACCCTGGTTGCGACACGTTTCTTTTCGTTGATGGCCCTGTCACTTGAACACGTCGGACGAAGTCCGAAGCGCGAGTTGTCGATAAGCCGCAGCCGATACGGCAACCGAGACCAGCCCGCCGATGCCCGCGACCACCGCCTCGACCAGCCCCGTCACCATACGGCCGGCGCCCCCGGCCCATCCCGCGACCACACCGACCATGCCGCCAATGAACAGCGCCGCGATCAGGAATACGAGGACGACGAGGAACATGAACAGGAAAATCCGCCAACCATTCCCCTTGGTGAGCACAAAACTCTCCTGAATGGCGGCAAGCGGATTATAGACCGTCCGGTCGGCGATGATCGGCGAAATAACTGAAAGACGGCCCCAAAAATAAGCCGCGAGGCCAACAAAACCCAGCAACCCGAGAGCCACCAGCGCTATCCCGCCCCCGCCGCCGATGGCGATGCCGGGCAGAAGCAGCAGGAAAACGGCCAGCGCGAGCGCGACGAACAGGATGATCTGTACCGCGACCATCGTCGGAATCATCCGGAGCGCGAACATAAGCGCATCGCCGACACTCGTGCCGGTCCGCGACAGCCACAGGCGCAGCACGCCGACGCCGCCGATGGCGCCGATCACGCTGATCAGCAGTTGATAGGGCAATATCTCGGCCATCGACTGGCGAAAAACGGCCATGACCTGTTCCATCGAGGCGCCCGCCGCAGGCTCGATCGGGACGGGGCCGAACCAGCTGAGCACGAGGTTCGGCAGGAAAATGAACACCGCAGCGATCGTAGCGGTCAGGGGCAAGTGTGATCGCAGCAGGACTATACTGTCGTCCCATGCCGCACCCATGTCGAATTTTGTCATTGATACCCCGTCATTTTCTGGTTCCCCGGTCGGTGGAAAGTGACGATCTTCGGCGCCGATGTCCAGCCCTCTCGCCAATCGTCTGCGAACCCCTTGCACCGGCAGCGGCGGCGGGCCAGATAGCTAGCGCATGAGCCTGCTCCCCTTACCCGAATGGGCCCTTTCGCCGGGCCTGACCGCCTATGACATCGCGCTCGCCGACATGGAGGCACGCGCGGCCGCGATCCATGCCGACGACGCGGGCGAGCGCATATGGCTGCTCGAACATCCGCCGCTCTACACGGCGGGGACGAGCGCCGATCCCGCCGAACTGCTCGATCCGCGTTTTCCGGTCTATGACGCGGGCCGCGGCGGGCGTTACACCTATCACGGCCCGGGCCAGCGCGTCGGCTATGTCCAGCTCGACCTGACGCGGCGCGGGCGCGACGTGCGCGCCTATGTATCCGCGCTCGAAGGCTGGGTGATCGACGCGCTCGCGCTGCTCGGGGTTGAGGCGCGCCGTGCCGAGGGGCGCATCGGCATCTGGACCGACGCACCCGACGGGCGCGAGGCAAAGATCGGCGCGATCGGCGTGCGCGTGAAACGCTGGGTGACGATGCACGGCTTTTCGCTGAACGTCGCGCCCGATCTTGCGCATTTCGGCGGCATCGTGCCGTGCGGCATCGCCGAATTCCCCGTCACCAGCCTCGCCGCATTGGGGCACCTGGCATCGTTCGCCGAAGTCGACGCGGCGCTGGCCCGGGCGCTTCCGGCCTTTCTCGACAAGCTTTCGCCGAAAGACTAGGAACGCCGCATGACCCGCACCCTTCTCGCATCGCTCTCCCTGCTCGCCCTCGCCGCCTGCGGCGGCGGCGACACCGCCGGTAAATCGACGACCAAGCTCGACGCGGTCGAGGTCCAGCCGGGGTCGGTGAGCGATTCGATGATCATCCTCGACGATGCCGCGAGCGACGGCACGGCGGTCGACAACAGCGTTCCCGACGACGGCACGAAGAAAGAAGCCGCCAAGCCCGACGAAACGAACGCCGCAGACGAGGCCGCGCCGGAAAGCGAAGGGGATAACAACCCCGAAGCGGTCGACATGCCGGTCGCAAAAAAGGCGATCACCGCCGATTCCGCCGCCAAGAAGGGCGAATAAGCTAGCGCAGCCCCAGATTCTTGTGCGTCTGGAGCGACAGGCGCCAGCGCGGATCGTCCATCACCAGATCGATGCACGCCTGCACATTGGCGGCGGCATGCGGATCGTCGAGCGGCTGGACGAGCAGATGCTTGAAATCGAGCGACGCGAGCCGCGCGACATCGCTGCCCGGCTGCGGCCAGACGAGTTTCAGTTCGTCGCCGCTCAACTGCACCAAATCGCTGCCCGCCTTCGGGCTGACGCAGATCCAGTCGATGCTGCGCGGGACCGGAAGGGTGCCGTTGCTTTCGATCGCGATCGTGAAACCGCGCGCGTGGAGCGCATCGATCAGCGCGTCGTCGACCTGCAACATCGGTTCGCCGCCGGTCAGCACGACATAGCGGTCGTCGCGCCCCTGCCCCCAGCTTTCGGCGATCACATCGGCTAGCGCATCGGCGTGGCGATATTTGCCGCCGAGGGTCCCGTCGGTGCCGACAAAATCGGTGTCGCAGAACTGGCAGATCGCCTTGGCGCGATCCTTTTCGCGCCCCGTCCACAGGTTACAACCGGCAAAGCGGCAGAAGACCGCACGCCGCCCCGCCTGTGCGCCCTCGCCCTGCAGGGTGAGGAAAATCTCTTTGACGGCGTAGGCCATCGGCTCAGGCGTAGCGCGTAGGGTCGGCGAGTCCCGCGTCGGCAAAGCCCTTCGACCGCAAGCGGCAGCTGTCACACGAGCCGCAATGCAACCCCTCGGGCGTCGGATCGTAGCACGACCAGCTCATCCCCGCGTCCATCCCCAGCCGCGCCGCCTCGGCGGCGATATCGGCCTTGGTCATATGCTGCAGCGGCGCGTGGATGTGGAAATCGACGCCCTTGTCGCCATCGCGCGTCGCCAGCGCCGCAAGCTTTTCGAAGCCCTGGATAAATTCGGGACGGCAGTCAGGATAGCCCGAATAGTCGAGCGCGTTGACCCCGATGACAATGTCCTGCGCCTGCCGTGCCTCGGCGAGGCCGAGCGTCAGCGACAGGAAGATCAGGTTGCGCGCGGGCACATAGGTGATCGGAACGTCGCCGCCGCCTTCAACCTCGGGTACGCCGTCCTTCGGCACATCGATATCGGCGGTCAGCGCCGAGCCGCCGAAGCGGCGCAGGTCGAGCGGCAGGACGATATGTTCGGCCGCGCCGACATAGTCGGCGATCCGCGCCGCCGATTCCAGCTCGACGCGGTGGCGCTGGTTATAATCGACCGTCAGCGCGACGATGCGCGCGCCTGCCTCGCGCGCGAGGCCCGCACAGACCATCGAGTCGAGCCCGCCCGACAGGAGGACGATCACCGTTTTTCCGGAAACTTGCTGCATCGGCGCCAGATAGGCCCGCGTTGCCGGGGGCGCAAGGGCCGCACCGCATCAAAGAAACGGGCCGCGAGGCGATCGCCGCACGGCCCAGTTCGGCATGACAGCCGTTAGGGAGAATGGGCACACAACGGTATGCCGCGCCTCCCCTCTAGCACCTGATGGTTAACATATCGTTCGCTTCAGCAGCCGCCGGTGCGCCGCGCTTCGATCGCCTGCGAGAAAGGTTTGCCCTCGGCTATGCCCTGCGTGTCGATCTGCACGAGGCGGTTCGTCTCGCTGCGGATGCTGGTGCGGCCATGGCCGGCGCCGGGACAGGTGTAATGGACGGTCACCGCATTCGGCGTGTCTTCAATGACATAGCGTGAACAGCTCGCACGCGGATGATAGACTTGGATCAACTTGCGCGCATCGCCGACGCAGATCGTCTGCAGCACGCCGTCCTTGCCGCGCTCGCGCAGCTGCCAGCTGCCCTTTTCGAGCCGGTCGAGCATCGCCAGCGACGGCGCCTGCGCCGGCACCGCGCTCGCGCCGGCTAGCGTGCAGGCCGCGAGCGACCATCGCAAGAAGGGAGAGAAGATCGCCATTTTCACCTTTTCCACTGGCCACCCGTGACCGGGCTGAACTGCGACCCCGTTCTCCCTTAGCTAGCAATGGGGAAGCCCGATTTCAACCGCTTGGCGCCAGATTACACCGCTTCGTCGGTGGCGAAAGGTCAGGTACCTGCCGAAATTTCGTCGAGCGGGATCGGGAAAATCCGCGAACAAAAGGCGCAATCGACGACGATATTGCCCGCATCGTCGGCCATGTCCGCGCGTTCGGCCGCGGGGAATTGTGCCAGAACACCGGCAAAATAACCCGTGCTGCAACGGCAGCCGCGCGATACTGCTAAGCCCGGCTCGACCCGCACTTCGTCCTCGTGGAACAGTCGCCACGCGAGCGTTTCGAGCGACGTCGCGGGATCGGTAAGTTCCTCGTCCTTGAGCGTCACGGCGATCGTGCGCGCATGGTCCCATTCGGGATTGTCATGGCGGACGTGGAGCCGGTCGCGACCGACCTCGCCCTCGGGCAGATGCTGGAGCAGCAGGCCGCCGGCGAGGCATCCCGCCTCGGCGTCATGGCGCGCCGCGAGCTTGATCAGGCTCGAAATCTGTTCCGACTGCTCGAAATAATGCTCGGCCGCCTCGCCGATCGAAGCGCCTTCAAGCGGAACAATGCCCTGGTAACGCTCGCCGGTCGTCGCCTGGTCGAAGGTGATCGCGAGAAAGCCTTCGCCGAACAGCGCGAACAAAGTCGGGTCGGATCCGACCTCGGCCAACCGTTCGGCGTCGAACTTCAGGTAGCCGCGCAGCTCGCCGCCGCGATAATCGCACACGAGCAGTTCGACCGGCCCACCGCCGGTCTGCGCCTGCAACGTCATCTGGCCGTTCTCGTCTTTCAGCGTCGAGCCGAGCAGCACCGTGAGCACGAGCGCTTCGGCGAGCAGCTTTTCGGCGACCGGCGGGTAATTGTGCGCGGCGATGATCGTCCGCAGCGTCGGTCCGAGCCGCACGAGGCGCCCGCGCACATGGCGTTCGGCGATGGTGAACAGCAGGGGCTGGTCGAACCAGGTTTCGATCGTTTCGCTCATACCGGACTCACAATTTCCCGAGCGCCCATAGCAGGATCGACTTCTGCGCGTGGACGCGGTTCTCCGCTTCATCCCAGACGCGCGACTGTGGCCCGTCGATCACCGCGTCGACGACTTCATCGCCGCGATGCGCCGGCAGGCAGTGGAGGAAGATCGCGTCGGACTTCGCAGCCGTCATCAGCCGCTCGTCGACCTGATAGGGCGCCATTGCCGCAATCTTGTTGTGCGCATGATCCTGCCCCATCGACACCCAGGTGTCGGTGACGACAAGGTCGGCGCCCGCGACGGCCTCGCGCGCATCGCGCACGACGTCGATGCGCGATCCCTTTGCGCGCGCGGCGTCGACGAAGGCCGGGTCGGGATCATAGCCCTGCGGAACCCCCGCGCGGACGTGGAAACCGAACAGCCCCGCCGCCTCGATCAGTGAGGAAAGGACATTGTTGCCGTCGCCGAGCCACGCAAGTTCGAGCCCCGGCAACGCCTTCCCGCTTTCGACGATCGTCAACAGGTCGGCGACAATCTGGCACGGATGCGACAGGTCGGTCAGCCCGTTGATCACCGGGACACTTGCAAATTCGGCGAGTTCCTCGACCTTCGCATGGTCGTCGGTGCGGATCATGATCGCATCGGCATAGCGCGACAGCACGCGCGACGTATCGGCGATCGTCTCGCCGCGCCCGAGCTGTGTCACGCCCGCGTCCATGATCATCGCGGTACCGCCGAGTTGGCGGATCGCGATGTCGAACGAGGCGCGGGTGCGCGTCGAATTCTTCTCGAACACCATCGCGAGCACATGGCCCGCCAGCGGCGCATCGTCATCGACCTTGCCCTTCGGCCAGCCGGTGCGCGCCGCCTTGCGATCGATCGCATCGGCGAGCATCGCGGCGACCGCATCCCCGCCCGCGTCGGACAGGTTCAGGAAGTGCGGCATCAGGCTTCAGGCGGCGTGTAGCTCGCCGCGCCCGCTGACAGTTTCTCGATGAATTCGGCGATGTGGCTGTCGTCGATGTTGAGCGGCGGCAGCACGCGGACGACATTCTCGCCCGCCGCAACGGTCAGCAGCCCGTGGTTGTCGCGCAGGTGCGCGACGAACGCGCGGCTGTCCGAATTGAGCTTGAGCCCGAGCATCAGGCCAACGCCGCGGACGCTGTCGAACAGCTGGTCGTGGTTGGGGATGAGCTGTTCGAGCGCGCCACGCAGCCGTTCGCCGGTCGCCTTCACCTGGTCGAGGAAGCCCTCTTCGAGCACGACGTCGAGCACCGCCTGCCCGGCCGCACACGCGAGCGGGTTACCGCCATAGGTCGAACCATGCGTACCAATGACCATGCCGCGCGCCGCCTTTTCGGTCGCGAGGCACGCGCCCATCGGGAAGCCGCCACCGATACCCTTGGCGCTCGCCATGATGTCGGGGGTGACGCCATAATGTTCATAGGCGTAAAGATGGCCGGTGCGCGCGACGCCGCACTGGACTTCGTCGAACACGAGCATCAGGTCGCGCTTGTCACAAATGTCGCGCAGCGCCTGCAGGAAGGGCTGCGACGCGGGGCGGATGCCGCCCTCACCCTGGATCGGCTCGACGAGGAAGCCTGCCGTATTGTCGTCGACCAGATCGAGCGCGGCGTTGATATCGTCGAACGGCGCATAGGCGAAGCCCGGCAGCAACGGGTCGAAGCCCTTGCGCAGCTTCTCCTGATTGGTCGCCGAGATCGTGCCGAGCGTGCGGCCGTGGAAGGCGTTGTTGAAGGTGATCAGCGTGTGCTTTTCGGGATTGCCCGCGCTCGAATGATAGGCGCGCGCGGTCTTGATCGCGCATTCGACCGCCTCGGCGCCCGAATTGGTCAGGAAGACCGTGTCGGCAAACGTGTTGTCGACAAGACGCGCGGCATAGGCCTCACCCTGCGGGCTGCCATAGAGGTTCGACACATGCATCAGCGTCGCGGCCTGCTCCTGGATCGCCTTCGTCAGGTGCGGATGGCCGTGGCCGAGCAGGTTCACCGCAATGCCGCTCGCGAAGTCCAGGTAGCGCTCGCCTCGCTCGCCGATCAGATAGGCGCCCTCGCCGCGAACCGGACGCACACCGCACCGGGGGTATACGGGCATCAGCGGCGTGATCGTCATGGCAAGCACCTTTCAGTCAAAAGTAAAAAGGCGACCCTCCTTGCGGGCCGCCCTTGGTCGGGCCGCTCCTATACTGCCGCAGTCCGAGGCGCGTCAACACAGCGCCGCAGCGCGGCTACAGCGTTTTCGCCGCCTCCATCGTCAACGCGAGCGAATGTTTACGCGCATCATGGTCGTACATCGACGACGCGACGATCACCTCGTCGACGCCGGTGCGCGCGACGAAGGCTTTCAGCCCCGCGGCGATATCGTCGGCGGTGCCGACCGCCGAGCATTGCAGCACATGGTCGAGGATCGCGCGCGCGTTCGGCGGCAGGCTATCCTTGTAGCCCGCAAGCGGGGGCTGCATCCGGCCCGGGTTGCCCGTGCGCAGCGCCACAAACGCCTGCTGCTGCGAAGAGGCGAGAAGCTCGGCCTCCTCGCGGCTGTCGGCAGCAAAAGCATTGAACGCCGCGGCCGCATAAGGCTCGGCGAGCTGCGCCGACGGCTTGAACTGGCGGCGATAGATGTCGAGCGCCTCGTCGAGCGCGTCGGGCGCGAAATGGCTGGCGAAGGCATAAGGCAGCCCCAGCATCGCCGCGAGCTGCGCGCCAAAGGTGCTTGAGCCCAATATCCACAGCGGGATATGCGTGCCCGCGCCGGGAACCGCGGTGATGCCGAGTTGCTCGTCGCCGGCGAGGAAGGCCTGCAATTCCAGCACATCCTGCGGGAACTGGCGCTCGTCACTCGCGAGCGTACGGCGCAAGGCGCGTGCGACGCGCTGGTCCGACCCGGGGGCGCGGCCCAAGCCGAGGTCGACACGGCCGGGGAACAAAGCTTCGAGCGTTCCGAACTGCTCGGCGATCACCATCGGCGCATGGTTGGGCAGCATGATACCCGCCGATCCGATGCGGATGCTCTGGGTCGCGTGCCCAATATGCGCGAGGACG
This sequence comes from Sphingopyxis sp. LARHCG72, assembly GCF_052871675.1. Taxonomy (NCBI): domain Bacteria; kingdom Pseudomonadati; phylum Pseudomonadota; class Alphaproteobacteria; order Sphingomonadales; family Sphingopyxidaceae; genus Sphingopyxis; species Sphingopyxis sp. LARHCG72. The sequence goes on from NZ_JBIXJU010000005.1 coordinate 311,557, forward strand.
ACCGACGTCGCGGCGCTGGCGATCCCCGCCATGCCGTGGTGCTCGGCGACCCAGTAGCGGGCATAGCCGAGCGCTTCGGCGTGACGGGCCAGATCGGCTGCGTTGGCGAGCGACTGCGTGATCGTGCCGGTATCGGTGACGGGCACGAGGTCAAGGAAAGAGAGTTTCGTCATGCAACCGATATGCGGTCGGCGGGCCCGCGGTTCAAGCGCACCGCTTCGCCGGACGGGCGAAGAAAAACTATGCCCGTTCGTCTTTCGGCGAATCCATCAGCACATAGGTCGTGATCGAATGGACCTGCGGCAGCACGCCGAGCACCTCGGTATGGAAATGCTTGTAGGCGGCGAGGTCTTCGGTCTCGACGCGCAGCAGATACTCGATCGTGCCAGTGATATTGTGGCATTCGCGCACCTCGGGTGCGCCCGCCATCGCAGCTTCGAAATCGACCTGCGATTTCTTCGTGTGCGACGACAGGCCAACGGTCACATAGGCAAGGAAGGTCAACCCAAGCTTCGCGGGGTCGATCACCGCGCGATAGCCTTTGATCACCCCACTGCGCTCAAGCTCCTGCACGCGGCGCAGACAAGCAGAGGGCGACAGTCCGACGCGCTCGGCGAGCTCAAGGTTCGAGATTCGCCCGTCCGTCGAAAGTTCGTGCAATATTTTGCGACCAATAGCGTCAATTTTGATCATAGATTGCATAATCTATCCGATTTCAGGCCATCTTTGCAATCCATCGGGGAAGAAACGAATTATGTTGCGCGCATGAACCAGACCACCCTTTTCGCGCTCTCCGCCTTCGCGCTCGTCTCGTCGATCACCCCAGGGCCGAACAATATGATGCTGATGGCATCGGGCGCCAATTTCGGGCTGCGCCGGACGGTGCCGCACGCGTTGGGGGTGGGTATCGGTTTCACGCTGATGATCGTCCTCGTCGGCGTCGGGTTGATGGGCTTGTTCGATCTTTTCCCGGTTCTGAATACCGTTCTCAAGGTAGTGAGCGTCGTCTATCTGCTCTGGCTCGCGTGGAAGATCGCCAACGCCGCCGCACCCGACACCGAGACCGGCGCGCGCGGCAAGCCGATGACCTTCTTTCAGGCGGTGCTGTTCCAGTGGGTCAATCCCAAGGCCTGGTCGATGGCGCTGACCGCGATCGCGCTCTACGCGCCCGACCGCAATCTGGGCGCGGTACTGCTCGTCGCCGTTGTGTTCGGCATCATCAACCTACCCTCGACCAGCCTGTGGGCGGTGATGGGACAGGTACTGCGCGGGTGGCTGTCGAGCCCGGCGCGGCTGAAGGCGTTCAACTGGACGATGGCAGCACTGCTCGTCGGTTCGCTCGCGCTTCTCATCTGATCCGATTGCAAGGTTGCGGTTCGCAACCTATGCACGGCGCTCCCCTCTTCTGACCGGAGACCAGAGCCATGCAAAGCCGCCGCCTCGGACGAAGCGCTATCCATGTGTCCGACATCTGCATGGGCACGATGACATTCGGCAGCCAGGCCGACGAGGTGACGGCGTTCCGCGTTCTCGACCGCTGTTTCGACGCGGGGATCAATTTCTACGACACCGCGGAGGGCTATCCGGTGCCGCCCGATGTCAAATGGGTCGGGCGCACCGAGGAGATCGTCGGGCGCTGGCTAAAGACCAAGCCGCGCGACGCGATCATCCTCGCAACCAAAGTGTCGGGACCGAGCCACGTCTGGTTCAAGTCGCCGTGCCGGAATGGCATGACCGCGCTCGACCGCAAGAATATCATGCAGGCCGTCGACGATAGCCTGACGCGGCTCCAGACCGACTATGTCGACCTCTACCAGACGCACTGGCCCGATCATGACGCGCCCTATGACGAGATGATGGACGCGCTCGACGAGCTTGTCCGCGCCGGCAAGGTACGCATCCTCGGCTGCTCGAACGAAACGAGCTGGGGGCTGATGAAGTCGATCGCGGCGTCGGAACGGCTCGGCAGCGCGCGCTATCACACGATCCAGAATAATTTCAGCCTCAACAACCGCCGCTTCGAGGACGAGCTGGCGCAGGTGTGCCGGCAGGAAGGCGTGAGCCTGATCCCCTATTCGCCGCTCGCCGGCGGGGTGCTTTCGGGCAAATATCAGGGCGGCGCGACTCCCGAGGGTGCACGCTTCTCACGCTACCTGAAGATGGAGGGCCGGCAGGCCGCGATGGGGCGGCGCTTCGTCAACGACAAGAGCCTTGCCGCGACCGAGCGCTACCTCGCGATCGCCGAAGAGGCCGGGCTGCACCCGGTGACGATGGCGACTGCCTGGTCGAAACAGCACGACTTCGTCGCCTCGACGATCGTCGGCGTCAGTGCTTATGATCAGGTCGATCCGATCCTCGACGCGATGGAACTGGTGCTGAGCGACGATGTGATGAAGGCGCTCAACAAGGTCAGCAAGGACATCCTCTACCCGATGGGCTGAGTGGACGGCCACTCGAAGGTCAACGCATCGCCGACAGGCAGCGCACGCCACGCTTTCGACAGCCGCTCGAAATCCTCGAACACGCGCGGCCGCGCCGCATCGATCCGCGCGCGTTCGTCGGCACTGAGCGAGGCGCGGGTCCGTTCGGTCTCGCCGATCACCGCGCGCTGCGCCGCGCTGTCGGGGCGCTGGCCGCTCCGCCACGCGATATCGAACAGGAAGGCGGCGATTTCGGACAATTCGCCTTCGCGGCCCTGATTCTTGATCAGCTTCGCGCCCTTGGCGACCTGCTTGCGCGCCGCGCGCTGGCGCTCCTTCGCCGACAGGGCACCGCCCGCTTCGACATGGAAGGAACCCGCGTCGCCGCCCGCAGCGATCTGACCGAACACGCCGGTGTTGAGTTTCAGCGCCGCCTCGACGACGAAATGCACCATGTCGTGCGGCAAATCGGGATCGAAACCCGGCGCCGGATCCATCACCAGCACCGGCGCACCCGTACGCTCGATCCGCATGCCATAGCGGCGCTCGCCCGACCGGATGAAATGGACTTTCATAAGGTCCGCCTGTAGCTTCAGATTCCGTTCTGCCAAAAGGATTTGCGATGACTCCTGCCCGCCGCGCGTTTTTCGCCCTCGCCGCTTTCTCTGCCATCGTCGGCACCGCGCATGCGGCAAACCCGGTGATGTTCCGCGACGCCGGCTGCGGTTGCTGCCTCAAATGGCTCGAACAGGTGAAGGCCTCGTTCGGGCAGAAAGCGGTCGTGGTCAATTCGCCCGACATGAACGCGGTCAAGGACAAGCAGGGTGTGCCAGAGGCGCTGCGCAGCTGCCACACGGTGCTCGTCGGCGGCTATGTGATCGAAGGGCATGTCCCCGCCAAAGAGATCGCCCGCCTGCTTCGCGAAAAGCCGAAGGGCGTGAAGGGACTCGCGGTCGGCGGCATGCCGATGGGATCGCCCGGCATGGAGCATGGCGACCACCGCGAGGCGTATAAGGTCATGACCTTCGGCCCCGCCGGCCAGCGCGTTTATGCCAGCTACGCCGCGAGCGGCGGCGCGCACGCGCACTGAGCACGCGGCGGCCCGATGCTTTTTCGCGCCGCCCTTCTCGACCGGATCAAGGCGGGCGAGGTCACGCTTGCCTTCCGGCGCTGGCGGCGGCCGACGGTGAAGGCCGGCGGGCGATTGCGCACCGCGATCGGCGAACTCACGATCGATACCTTGGACACCTGCACTGCGGACGTCATTTCGGAAGCCGACGCGCGCGCGGCGGGCTTTGCCACGCGCGCCGGGTTGCTCGCCGAACTCGACGCGCGGCAGGAGGGCGATATCTATCGCATCGCCTTCCGCTTCAACCGCGGCGATCCGCGCATCGCCCTGCGCGAAAGCGCGGACCTCTCGGCTGGAGACATAGCAGCGCTCACGCAGCGGCTCGACCGCTTCGACCGCGGTTCCGGCGGGGCATGGACACGCCCCGTGCTGCACCATATCGCGCTCCACGAGGGGCAACCCGCGGCGGATATCGCCAGCGCTTTCGGCGTCGAAAAAGCCGCGCTCAAACAGAATATCCGCAAGCTCAAGGAGCTCGGCTTGACCGAAAGCCTCGAGACGGGATACCGCCTGTCGCCGCGCGGCAAGGCGTTGCTGGGCGCCCTGCCCGGCTAGCGATCAGGCAAGTTCGGCCTTGAACAGCGCGAGCATCCGCGCCCACGCCTTTTCGGCCGCAGCTTCATTGTAGGCGCGGCCGTCGGGCGGGCACCAGCCGTGCATCGCGCCTTCATAGACCTCGACCTCGTGCCATTGTTTGCGCGGCTCGAGGACCGCTTTCAGCAAGACCTTCTCGTTCGGCGTTTCCTTGTCGTCATTGTCCGCGATCGCGAAGAGATAACCCGCGTTGGTTCCCGGGATCAGCAGGTGTGGGCTGTCGGGCTTGTCGGTGCCAACGCCGCCGCCATGGAAGCTCGCCGCCGCGCCAACGCGGTCGGGTTTCAGCGCCGCGGTGTAGATCGTCATCGCGCCGCCCATGCAATATCCCGTCGTGCCGATCCGGCGCTTGCGATCGACTTCCTTCTGCGCGTCGAGGAAGGCGAGATGCGCCTTGGCGTCGGTCTCGACGATCGGGCGCGTGAGCTGCTTCAGATAGCCGAACAGCTTTTGGCGAACCGCCTCATTGCTCCAATCGTTCGCGGCGTCGACGACGGGCGACTTTTGCCAACGGTAGAAGGGATTGACCGTAAGGACGGCATAGCCCTCGCCCGCCAGCCGGTCGGCCATCTGGCGGAACGCGGGCCGGAGTCCGCGAATATCGGGCCACACCAGCACCGCGGGATGCTTGCCGGTCGCGGGCGCGACGAAATAAGCGTCGCATGTCCCGTCGGCGGTCTTGATCGTGACGTCGCGGCCCTTCACCGGCTTGCCGGCCAGGGCGCGCGCCGGAAGCGCAGCCATCAGCGCGCCCGTCCCGGCAAGCGCCGCAAAGCTGCGCCGCGCGACGGGCATTCCGGCGCGGTCGAGATCGGCTTCGGTGTTGTCGGTGCACATCGTTTCTCTCCTTGGGGCCGGCTCCGGAAAGTCGCAGAAAACTGGGCAACTTTACTCGCAATTTCATGTTTCGTCCGGTGATCGGGATCGAACCGAGCGCGAAGCTAATCCAGCATGACATGATAGGACAGCGGTTTTTCGCGCGGGTCCAACCACCCCTTCGGCGGGTCAGGCGAAAGCCGTGACTTCGTCGAACGTCATCGCGACATGGTGAACCCCCGCGCGGCGCAACATCTCGCCATGCGTGGCGCGGTCGACGATATGCCCCGCGCCGCAAAAGCCGATGACGGTCATCCCCGCCGCGATCGCGGCACGCGCCCCGATCGGCGAATCCTCGATCGCGAGGCAGTTCGCCGGATCGACGCCCAGCCCCTTCGCCGCGGCGAGATAGATGTCGGGAAAGGGCTTGCCGCGGTCCCAGCCGTCGGCGCTGTAGACATGCGCGCCGAAATGATGCCCCAGACCGAAGCGGCCGAGCGACATCGCAATATAGTCGGGACTGCTCGAAGAAGCGATCGCGCGCGGCCGCGCATCGAGGGTGTCGAGGAAGGCCGGCGCGCCCGGTACCGGCGCGAAGCCCTCGGCGAAGCGCTCGCGCGCCCGCGCGCGGTGCTGCTCGCGAAAATCGGAGGGCAAGGGCTGCCCGAAGCGCGCGACGATACGCCGCTCGGTCTCCTGCCAATTATGTCCGCAATAATCGCGCAGGCAGTCCTCGTAAGTCGTCGGCAGCCCGATCGCGGTCAGGCTCTCGGCAAGCGTCCGGTTCGCGCGCACCTCGCTGTCGGCGATCACGCCATCGAAGTCGAAGATGATGGCTGCGGGGATCAAGGCCTCGAACTCAACATCCGCCCGATCGACGTCTCTTGGCCCTGGGGGGGTGTGGTCGAGCACGGAGTTCCACAACCAGCGCCGTCACGCGGGTCACCATGGACTCCCGCCACCACCTGCCCATGCAACCACGCTTCAATCTGTGCGATGTCGTCAGGCAAACGCAAATTCACGCGGTGCCCCTGCCCAGATGCGGCGAGGACTCCGAACATCGACGGAAGCTCTATCGGCCGATCCCCAAAATACCACGACGCGTTCGGGTCAAAGATCAGTACTTTCGCGGACATGTCCTTGCGCTGCTCGGCGATGCCGGGGTGATAGTCGGGATCGACCCGCTCGACATGCCCATCGTCCGACAATCGGTATTGGGCGTCCTTCCGACCGCGAAAGCGCCGTTCATAGTCGGTCGGCGACACGGTTTCGGCAACGCGCCCGACCCAGGTCACCAAACCTTCCCCAAGCCCCTTTGGCATATAGCCCGCAACCCAATCGCCCACCTTTGCGCTACTGCGTATCTGGGGTTTGCAAGTCGCGAGCGTTATCAGGCCGTGATCGACGCACGGTGCATGGCCATCGTCGCTGACATGGATATATCGGTAGAATCGTGCCAAACGGCTATTCCACCGTCACCGACTTCGCGAGGTTGCGCGGCTGGTCGACGTCGGTGCCTTTCGCCACGGCGACATGGTACGCCAAGAGCTGCACCGGCACGGCGTAGACCAGCGGCGCGATCAGCGGGTGGACCTTGGGCATTTCGATCGTCGCCATGCAGCCGTCGCCGGCTTCGGCGAGGCCTTCGGCGTCCGAAATCAGCACGACCTTGCCGCCGCGCGCCATCACTTCCTGCATGTTGCTCACGGTCTTTTCGAACAGCGGGCCCGACGGGGCGAGGACGATCACCGGCACCGCTTCGTCGATCAGCGCGATGGGTCCGTGCTTCATTTCGCCCGAGGCATAGCCTTCGGCGTGGATGTACGAGATTTCCTTGAGCTTGAGCGCCCCTTCGAGCGCGAGCGGGTAATCGGGGCCGCGGCCGAGATAGAGCACGTCGCGCGCCGGGGCGACGAGGTGCGCCATCTTCGAAATTTCCTCGTCGTGCGCGAGCGCGGCGTTGAGCGCGGCGGGCGCTTCGATCAGATGCTTGACGATCTCGCGCTCGTCAGCGGCGCTGAGCTTGCCCTTCTTGAGCGCGAGGTGCGCGGCGAGCGCGGCGAGCACCGCGAGCTGGCAGGTGAACGCCTTGGTCGACGCGACGCCGATTTCGGGGCCCGCGTGCGTCGGGAGAAGCAGGTCGGCTTCGCGCGCCATGCTGCTCGTCGGCACATTGACGACGACCGCGATCGTCTGTCCGTTCGCCTTGCAATGGCGGAGCGCCGCGAGCGTGTCGGCGGTCTCGCCCGACTGCGAAATGAAGAGCGCGAGGCCCCCGGGCTGGAGCACCGGGTCGCGGTAGCGAAATTCGGACGCGACATCGATGTCGACCGGGACACGCGCGAAGGTCTCGAACCAATATTTGGCGACCATGCCCGCGTAGAAGCTGGTGCCGCATGCGACGATGGTGATGCGCTCGACCTTCGACAGGTCGAAATCCATTTGCGGCAGCGCAACGGTCTGTTCGAGCGGGCGGATGTAGGAGGAGAGCGTCTGCGCGACCACCGTCGGCTGCTCGAAAATCTCCTTCTGCATGAAGTGGCGGTAATTGCCCTTCTCGACCGCCGCGGCGGTGACGCCGCTGGTCGTGATCTCGCGTGTTACCGGATTATTGTCGGCGTCGAAGATCTGCGCGCCTTCGCGCGTGATGACGACCCAGTCGCCTTCGTCGAGATAGGCGATCTTTTGCGTCAGCGGCGCAAGCGCGAGCGCATCCGAGCCGAGGTAGGTTTCGCCCTCGCCATAGCCCACCACGAGCGGCGAGCCGAGGCGTGCGCCGATGAGCAGGTCCGGATGCTGGCGGAAGGCGATCGCGAGCGCAAAGGCGCCGCGAAGCTGGGGCAATACCGCCTTCACCGCATCCTGCGGCGAGAGCCCCGCCTCGACCTGTTCGGAGACGAGATGCGCGACGACTTCGGTATCAGTCTCGCTTTCGAAGGTCCGGCCGCGCGCTTGCAACGCCTCGCGCAGCGGCTTGAAATTCTCGATGATCCCGTTGTGGACGAGCGCGACTTCGCCCGTGGCATGCGGGTGCGCGTTGCTTGTCGTCGGCGCGCCGTGCGTCGCCCAGCGCGTGTGCGCGATGCCGACAAGACCCGGCGCGGGATTGCCCGCCAGCTCCTTGACGAGATTGCCGAGCTTGCCCTCGGCGCGGCGGCGGATCAGCTGTCCGCCCTCGACCGTGCACACGCCCGCCGAATCATAGCCGCGATATTCCATGCGTTTGAGGCCATCGACCAGCCGGTCCGCCACCTGGTCCTTGCCGATGATTCCGATAATTCCGCACATGGGGTCTGGCTTTCGTTAGAGCGTGTAGGGAACGCGAATACCCGGCATTGCGGCCCGGAACACCTTGATATTGCGAGTCACGAGGATGCGGCCGCTGATCTGCGCGGTCGCCAGTACGAAAGCGTCGGCCAAGGTCAAGCCCTTGCGCTCGGCGCGCAGCGCCGCGGCACGGCGCGCGACCGCATCGCCGACTTCCTCGACCTGAAAACAGCCGAGAAACGCCTCGACCGCTTTCACCGATGCGGAGTCGGCCGCCGACATCACCTCGGTCCAGCTGATCCGGCTGACGCTCTTGCGCCCGGCACGGCGGATTTCGGCGCGCGCGGCCTCGACGCCGTTCAGCGCGTCGATCAAAATATCGCTGTCGAACTGCGCGTCGATCATTCGCGCTTGCCCCTGAGGCGCCGCTGATATTTCAGCCCGTCGCCGATATCGTCGCGCCCCTTCCAGATGCCGAACGCATTGTCGATCGCGTCACCCGACACATCGGCGCGATAGGCCGCGACCGCGCGGCGAACGAGTTCGGCGCGTGACAGCCCCTGCCCGGCGGCGAGCGCGTCGAGCCACTGGATATCATCGTCGGGAATGTCGGCGAGGAAGCGCATGAAACCATGATATCATATCGTGATATCAATACAAGCCACTGTTAGCGCATCCGGGCAAGAAACTTGTCGAGGGCGATCACGAGCCAGGCAGCCGCCATGATGCCCCCCAATATCGCCGCGACGCTGACGAGGAACTGTGCCCAGCCCTGCTCCGCGGGGTTGAGGAAATAATAAGCGTACCAGCCTTCAACCGCTCCGCGCGCGAGCGCATAGGCGAGGTAGGCGGCGGGAAAGACCAGCGCCCGCGGCGCGTCGCGCCAGCCAAGCGCCCCGTGCCGCCCAGAGAGCCAGGCAAGCAGATACAGAAGCGGCGTCGCATCGTGAAGTGCGTGGTCGGCGACCGCTTGCCAGCCTTGCGGATTCCAGATGTGACGCAGCGCGAGCGAATAGACGATACCGACCAACAGGATCGCGATCAGCGCCGCGAAACGCACCCGCGTCGAAGCGAGCGCCTGACGCGGTGCCAGCACCGCAGCCGTTGCGACGATCGCGACGAACAAATTGGTGAGGACGGTAAAAAAGCCGAGGAAACGCCAGATCGCCGCGGCCACCGACTGCCCGGCTTCGGGCGCGGCGGCAAGCGACAAGGCGAGTTGCAGCCCGAGCGCACCCCACGCGGCCAGCGCCGTAATGATATGAAGGGTGCGCACGCCCCTCCCCATTTTAACTGCGGCCGAAATTGCGGTCGACGAAGATCATCGCGAACTGCGCCGGATCGGGCGCCGCACCATTGCCCTCGGCGAACCTTGCCTTGCCATCGGTCCATATCTTGCGGATCTGCGCAGGCAGGTCGGGCCCGAATTTCATCTGCTGTTCGACGATCCGCTCCCATGTGCCGGTGACACCGAAGCTTTGCTGGAGCTGCGGCGCCATCGCCTTGCAATAAGTTTCGGTTGCCTCGTCGAGATGCCCGATCGCCTTCAATACCCAGGCATCGACAAAGCGCAGGAAGGGCTTGTCGGTATAGCGGTCGCTCATCTCGTCTTCTCCAATGTCCATTCGTCGCGCAGCAGGCCATAGATCAGCGAGTCCCGCACCCCGATATGCGTTTCCCATTCGCCGCGCAGATGGCCTTCGCGCTGGAAGCCCAGGCGTTCGAGCAGTCCGATCGAACCGGCATTTTCGGGGTCGGTGTCGGCGAAGATTCGGCGCAATTTCAGGTCATCGAAGCCATGATCGATCACCCGCGCGACCGCCTCGCGCGCGATGCCCCTGCCCCAATGGTCGCGGTGCAGGATATAGCCGATCTCTTTTACGTCGGGCTTGCCGTCGATCAGGATGACCCACCCGAGCGCCGCATCGTCACCCGCCGTGATCGCCCAGCACAGGAAGCCCTGCCCCTCGCTGGCATTGCCTTTGACATAGTCTACCGTCTCGGAGAGCGATTCATGCGGCCCGCTCGACCACCAGGTCATCACCTCGGGGTCCGACAGCACGGGAAACAGCGCCGCGGCATCGTCCTCGCGCAGCTGGCGCAGCACGAGGCGCGCGGTCGTCAACGTTGGTGCGGGCATGGTGGTTATTTCTTCTCTGCGGCTTTTTTCTTGCGCATCGCGTCGTGGAAGCGGTCGGCCCAGCCGGGCTTGACCAGCTGCTCGCCGCGCACGAGGCGAAGCTCGCCGTCGGCGACGTCGCGCGTCACCGCGCTGCCCGCAGCGACGATCGCATCGGCACCGATCTTTACCGGCGCGACGAGCGCGCTGTTAGATCCGATGAAGGCGCGCTCGCCGATCTCGGTCTTGTATTTGAAATAGCCGTCATAATTGCAGGTGATCGTGCCCGCGCCGATGTTCGCACCGGCGCCAACAGTCACATCACCCAAATAGGTCAGGTGGTTCGCCTTCGCGCCCTTGCCCAGCACCGCCTTTTTCGTCTCGACGAAATTGCCGATCTTCGCCTTTTCGCCAAGGACCGTACCGGGGCGAAGGCGGGCGAAGGGGCCGACCTCGCACCCCGTGCCGATCGTCGCGCCCTCGATATGGCAATTGGCGCGGATATTCACGCCGTCGGCAACTTTCACCCCGGGGCCGAAAAAGACATTGGGCTCGATCGTCACGTCGCGGCCAAGCTCAGTATCCCACGAGAACCAGACCGTCTCGGGCGCGCGCAGCGAGGCCCCGCCCGCCATCGCTTCCTCGCGCTTGAACGCCTGCCACTGCGCCTCGGCCGCGGCGAGTTCGGCGCGGCTGTTGATCCCGGCGACATCGTCGGCGTCGGTCTTCACGACCGCGCACGACCGCCCGTCGGCGTTCGCGATGTTGACGATGTCGACGAGATAAAATTCCTTCGCGGCATTGTCGTCGGTGACGCGCGCGAGCAATGCGAACAGGTCGCGCGCCTTCGCCGCCATCAACCCCGAATTGCAGAGGCGCACCGCGCGCTCCGCGTCGGTCGCATCCTTATGCTCGACCATCTTCACGACGCGGTCGCCCTCGGTGATGACGCGGCCATATTGCAACGGATCGGCGGGCTCGAAGGCGAGCACGACGACGGCGGGCGCGTCGGCGGCGCCCAGCCGGTCGATCATCGCCTGCATCGTCGCGGCAGGAACGAAGGGCACGTCGCCATAGAGGATCAGCACGTCGCCGTCGAAACCCGCCAGCGCACCCTCGGCCTGCTGCACCGCATGGCCGGTGCCGAGCTGCGGGTCCTGCACGGCAAGCTCGGCCGTGCCGCCAAGCGCCGCCTCGAGCTGGTCAGCCTTGTCCCCGACGACGACCACCTTCTTCGCAGGGCTCAGTTCATCGACGCTCGCCATCAGGTGCAGCAACATCGGCCGCCCGGCGATCGGGTGCAGAACCTTGTGCAGGTCGGACTTCATGCGGGTTCCCTTGCCGGCGGCAAGGACGATAGCGGCGATCTTATTGCTCATGCGCGTTGCCATGCCAGCAAATCATTGCGGTTTCCAGAGCATCGCGCCATGCGCGGCGGATGAACGGATTTCCTTTCGCGATCGTCGGCTTCGACCTGGACGGCACGCTTCTCGATACGCTCGGCGACCTGGCCGCTGCGGTCAATCATGCGCTGGGACTGATGGACCGCGCACCGCTGGCGGAGGCGGCCGTGCGGCCGATGATCGGACGCGGTGCGAAGCATATGCTGGAGGAAGGCCTGCGCGCGACCGGAGGCGCACCCGATGGCGCGGTCGAGCGGCTCTATCCCGAGCTATTGCGCTTCTATGAGGCGCATATCGCGGTCCACAGCCGCCCCTTCCCCGGCGTGACCGCCGCGCTCGACCGGCTCGACGCGCTGGGCGTGCGCACGGCGGTGGTCACGAACAAGGCCGAGCATCTCGCACGCATCCTGCTCGCCGAATTCGGCCTTGCCGACCGCATGGCGACGATCATCGGCGGCGACACGCTGGGGGTCCGCAAGCCGTCGCCCGAACCGATCCGCGCGATGGTCGAACGATGCGGCGGCGGGCGCACGGCCTTTGTCGGCGACAGCATCTATGACGTCATGGCCGCAAAAAATACGGGCGTACCGAGCGTCGCGGTCAGTTTCGGCTTTCTCGACCGCCCCGCTGCCGAACTCGGCGCGGACCATGTCATCGACCATTTCGACGCGCTGGTGCCTTTGCTCGCGAGCCTTTAGCGCTTGCGCCACTTGGTCCACAAATGCCGCGCGAGCATCGTGGGCGGCATCCGCAGCCAGTGCGAGCGAATGTAGAAGGCCTGTTCCAGCACGGGGTGCGTGACCCGCCCCCAATCGTCGCGCGCGAACAGCCGGCGGCGGAACCAGATGTCGGACGGATCCTGCCGGTCCCACCCCTCGGGCAACACCGCGCCATAGACATCACGCGCCAGACGCGCCGCGCGGTGGACCGCATCGCGCAGCCCGTGGAGCGCCGCGCGTCCGTCGAGCCGCCCCCAGAAACCCGGATCGGCCGCCGCGAAATCACGCGTCATTGTGTGAAAATCCCACAGGTTGCGCAGGCCACCCTGCAAATCGCCATCGGCGAGCAGATGCGCCGCGCAATGGCACGCCATGTCGGCGGGGTTCAGCACCGCATGGCCATCGCGGATCGTCACCGCATCGCTGACCAGCGCGAGCGCGTCGGGGGTGATCCGGTGCGTGCGCGGCAGGATCGTGTGGTGAACATCGATCATCCGGTCGCGCGCCTTGTGAATCAGCGGCGGCAGCTCGTGCATATGCTCGCGGTAATAGAGGTCGTCATAGGGGTCCGACTTGACCCACTCCCATCCGGCGTTGAGCAGTTCATTCTCTGCACGGCGGATGTCGGTGGCGAGGACGAGGATATCGAGATCGCCGATCTGCCGCCCTTCGGCGCACGCCATGCCGGCCGCGGCATAGGCCGTCCCCTTCAGCAAGACGAACTCGATCCCGACGGGCGCGAGCGCGCGCCGCGCCATCTCGGCCTCCCACAAGGCTTGGCGCTGCGCGACTTTGGCGGCGGCGCGCTGGTCGGCGAAGAGCGCGGCGACGGCCGGCGGCAAGTCGGCCTCGGCGATAAGGTGCGCGAGCGTCGCAAGCATCGCCTCACTACGCGCAACGCCGATCACCCCGTCCCAATCACGCCGTGCCAGAGCGGCGGCGGCGCAGCGGCCGGCGAGCAGGTCGACGAAGGTACGCACCGCGCTCATTTGGCGGCCTCGGCCCATAACTGCCCGACCAGCGATATCCCGGCTGCGCTGTCGGGATAGGTGATGCCGAACGCCGGGGTTTCGCGGACCAGCCGCGTCAGTGCAGCGAAACCCGCCTCCCCGAGCGCAACATAGTTGGTCGACGCCTCGGTCAGCCGAACGAACGCCTCGCCCTCACCCATCCGTTCGACCGACACCGCACCGCCGAAGCGCGGGAAGAGCAGCAGCGCCGGGCGCGCGGGCTCGTGCATCGCGGCGATTGCGTCGGCGCGCGGGATCAGGTGGCGGATATCGCCCTTCGGCGTGCCCGCGAGCAGCGGGCCAAGCCGCGCCGGGTCGACGCACGCGACGACCTCGGCAATCGCTTCATTCTTCAGGCTGACCGCGCGCGGGAACGCGAAGGCATCACCGCGGGCGGGATCGATCAGCGTGAATTCGTCGCCCATCAGCCGCCAGTCGCCTTCACCGAGCAGTGCCGCGAGCGTCGACTTGCCCGACCCCGATTCGCCCGACATGATCAGCGCGCGGCCGTCCTTCGCGACCGCGCTCGCGTGCAGCAACATGTGCCGCCGCCAGCCGAGCGCGACCTGCAAATTCATCCCCATCTCCGCGGCGAGCAGCCCCATCGACAGCGGCAGCGGCAGCGCGTCGGGAACGATGAAGTCGCCGCCGATATGCACCGACGGGCGCAGCCAGCGCCGCCACGGCCGCGCCGCGAACAACCGCACCGTTGCGTCAGCGGGGCGCGCATCGTCCTGTGGATAGCCGGCGTAGAGGCGTTCGAGCGCCGCGATCGGTTCCCGCCAGTCGCTGCCGATACGGAATTGCACCGGGCCGACCGCAATGCGCGCACTATGCCTCACGCGCGCTCCACCAGCCCCATCGCGGCGAGTTCGGCGAGGCGCTCGGCAAGGATCGGCCGCGCGTCCGTCGCCGCGCCGAGATCGAAGGTGGCGGCCAACCGCGCGGCGAGATCGGCGGCGTTGCAGGAGTCGGAACCCATCGCACCCAGTATTTCGGGCAGCGGCGAGACGACGAGGTGCGTCTGCATCGAGCGCCGGTCGAAAATCGCGGTCAGTTCGCCCAGCGGCTCGACGCGCAACGCTTCGGACGGCGCGGCACGGTACGCACGATCAACCATAATCTTCGGCGGCAGCGGTCAGCTTCGCCAGGATCGCCATCAGCGTGGCGCGCTCACCCGCGCTGATATTCGATTCGAGCTGCGCCTCGCTCGCCAGCGCGGCGGGAACGATCGCATCATAGAGCGAGCGCCCGGTTTCGGTGAGGTCGAGATGGTGCGAGCGCCCGTCGGCTTCATGCGCCTGGCGCGCGATCAACTGACGGTCGGCGAGCGCCTTGGCGGCGCGGTTCACCGTCACCTTGTCCATGCGCGTCGCCTCGACCAGTTCGCGCTGCGTCTTCGGCTGGCCTTCGCCGAGCACCGCCATCAACCGCCATTCGGGAATCTTCAGCCCGAAGCGATTCTCATATTCGGCGGCGATCCGGCTCGACAGGGCATTCGATGCGATGGACAGGCGGTACGGCAGGAAATTGTCGAGATTCAGCTTCTTCGCGGCCATGAATTGGTAACCCCCACACGCTCGAAAATCCCGGCGCCGTCCATCCTATCGCCTGTTTCGGGCCTGTGAAGGGCGGAACCGCGCAAAAGTCAGAAAGATACGCGCGCGCCCACCCACAGGGTCCGCGGGGTCGCACGTTCGACGATCCCCGATGACGAGATCGCGGCGGGCACGAGTTCGTCGAACAGATTCTCGCCACGCGCCTCGATGCTGATCGCATCGGAGAAGCGCCAGGACAGGCCCGCATCGAGCGTCAGCGCATCGTCCAACCGGAGCAACCCGAGGTCGTCCTCGTTCTGCCCGCCGATATAACGCAGCGTCGCAAAGCCCCCGAACGGGCCGCGCCCATTGTTGCGCAGAGACACGCTGCCACCATGCTTCGCGATCTGTGCCGGACGGCGCCCGTCGAGCGCGATCGCCGCGCCCGAAGTGTCGACCTTCGCATCGGTGTAGGCATAGGTTGCACGCAGTGTCAGCGGACCGACCGCCTGCTCGGCGCTGACCTCGACGCCCTTGCTGTCGATCGCGTCGAGATTCTGCCGCTGGTTGAGATTCGGCGCGAGAGTGACATTGGCGATGGCGTTCGTCAGGCGATTGGCGAATAGCGTCGCCGACAGTTTCGTATCGCCATTGTCCCAATCGGCCCCAACCTCGCCACCCCACAGTCGCTCGGGCTTCAGCATCTCGTTCGCGGTCGTGACTTCGGCGCCGACGCGGAAGGGACGATAGAGTTCGTTGAGCGTCGGCAGGCGCCAGCCGCGATAGGCGGCAGCACGCAAGATGAAGGCGTCGGAGCTCCAACGCACGCCCGCGCGGCCGCTGCCCTCCCACCCCTGCCGCTCCGCAAAGCGAAGGTTGGTGATCACGGGCCCGGCCATATTGCGTTCGAGCCGATAGCCCTCGCCGAGCCACCAGCGATCGACGCGGCCGCTCAGCGTCCAGAGGAAGCCGTCCTGAACCTCGCCCGAAGTCCATTCGGCATAGGCCCCGACAGTGTCCCCGCTCCCTCCCGCGACCCGATGGCGACCGGGCACGGTGCCGGTGAAGAAGAAATCCTCCTCGGTCCGCCCGACCGTCCGCCGCCAGTCGACGCCGATGCGCAGCGGGTTTTCGAGATCGATCCCGGGGCGCACTTCGACGCGCGCGCCAAGCCCTGTCGCCGGCACGCGCTGGAAGAGTGCGGGCGCGACGCTGTTGCGTCCCGCAGCGACGCTCGCGAAACCGCTCTCGAAGTCGCGAAGCTGGATATAGGCAAGCGCGAGCAACTGGGTCGAACCCCACGGATTGTGCAGGAACCGCAAGCTGGCATCGACTCCGTCGATCCGGCTGTCGGTGAAATCGGTACCGCGGTCGCGCCGGTCGGAGAAGCCACGCACACTTGCTTCGATCCGGCTGTCGTCACCGGCATCGAAGCGCAGCCGCAGACCAAGGCCGCCCTGTTCATAGGGTGCGGCGCGATCGACCGTGCCGCGCTGATCTTTGGCAACCGGAATGAAGCCGTCGCCGCGGCCATAGCGTGCATCGAGCGCGACGTGCCCGCCCTCGCCGAGTTCAGTTCCTGCCGACGCCGAGGCGTCGAGGCTGTCGCGGCTGCCATAGGCGACGCTGCCCGTCACACCGTCGGTCATCTCCGAATGAAGGCCGATCGTTCCTGCGAGGGCGCCGGGACCATCGACGCCACTGCCACCGCCGCGAGTGATGAAGATGCCACCGAGATTGATCGCATCATAGGCGCTCCACGCGACCCAGCCGCCGAAGGGATCGGCCTGCGGGATTCCGTCGAGCGTCACCAGCGCGCGGCTCGACGCGTTACCACCGAGGCCGCGGAGCGTGATGCCTTGACTCGTCGGATGCGCGGAACGCCCATCCGATCGACGAAATTGCACCAGCCCCGCCTCGTCGCGCAGCCGGTTCTCGATCCGGTTGCCCAGCCCCGGATCAACGTCGGTCAGAAAGCTGTTCGCCTGGACCTTGTCGCTATCGGACCGACCGAGCACGCCGCTGCCGTTCACAACGATGACATCCTTCGGCAGAGGATAATAATGGACGCAGCACTCTTCGTAATAGGTCTCGTCGGCGGGTTCGGCAGGCGCCTCCTGCTGCGCCATCGCCGCCGCCGGCAGTGCGAGCGCGGCGGCTCCGGTCAAAAGGCGGATCACGCCGGCTTGACCGCGTCGGGATGCGCCTTTTGAAATGCTTCCAGCTCCATGCACGCGGCGTCGATCTCGATCAGCCGCGGGAAGGCGTCGAGCGGCACCTCGAAGCGCCGCGCGTTATAGATTTGCGGCACGAGGCAGCAGTCGGCGATCCCCGGCGTATCGCCGCCGAGATATTTGCCGTCGCCCGCCATCGCCTCCAATGCCTCGAACCCCTGCGTGATCCATGTCGCGATCCAGCGGTCCTTGGTCTGTTCGTTGAGACCCAAATCGCGTTTCAGATATTTGAGCACGCGCAGATTGTTGAGCGGGTGGATGTCGCTCGCGATCACCTGCGCGCGCGCAAGCGCGATCGCGCGCGGCATCGCGTCCTCGGGGATCAGCCGCGGTTCGGGGAAAGCGCGGTCGAGCCAGTCGATGATCGCCATGCTCTGGATGATCGGCTCGCCGTCGACGACGAGCATCGGCACGAAGCCCTGTGCATTCTGCTCGAGATAGGCGTCGCTGCGCTGCTCGCCCGCGATCAGGCTGATCTCGACGCGCTCGTAATCGAGCCCCTTGAGGTTGAGCGCGATGCGAACGCGAAAGCTGGCCGAGGAGCGGAAATAATCGTGGAGCACAAGCTGGGTCATAACCCGCCTAATGCGATGCTTTCGGCATCTCCGCAATCCATTGCCGCAGCAACGCCGCGCCTTCCCTGTGCACCGTCGACCGCCCGACCTCGGGCATCGCGATGCCGGGGTCGGTGCTTTCGAGGCGATAGATCAGGAAGCTGTGGTCGGGATCGCCCGGCGCGATGGCAAAATCCATGCCCCCGCTGCCGCGTCCCGCCGCGGTCGGGCGCTTGCCGATGCCATAGTTCACGCCGGTGGGATCGTCGGTCCAGCGCAGGAATAGCCCGCTGTTCGACGCGCTGCCCGCCGGATTGTGGCAGTGCGCGCAATTGACGTCGAGATAGGCGCGGGCGCGGTCCGCAACGCTGCCGGCTTTCGGATCGTCCCATTGCGGCATCGTCGGTTTCAGCGCCGCCGGATTTTCGAAATAGAGGCCGCGCAGCTTGCCGGATGCCGCCGGGTCGAGGATGAAATTGCGCACCTTGGGTCCGATCGGCACGATCTCGCCGGCAAGGCTGTGGCATTCCTTGCACTGGTTCTTGTTCGGCACCGCGTAGCGGATGTTGTGCATTTCGCCATCGGGGCTTTTGAAGGCCACAGGCACGCGGCGACCACCAAGCGCCAGCGTCGCATCCTTGCCGTCGGCATCCCAGATATAGGGCAGCGCGGTCCAGCCCGACGCACGCCGGATCAACAGGCGCGTCTCCACGGGACGGCCGCCGTTGACGTCGCTCCAGCCAAAGCTTTTGACGAGCACCGTACCGACCGGAAATTCAATCACTCCGTCGCTTCCCGCCTTCGCCTTCTTCCCCGCCGGGATCGAGATGAAGCGGTGCTTGTCGGTATAATCGCTGAACAGCGGTGCGCGCAGCGTATAACCGACGCCGGTCGACGGCATTTTTGGATCGTTGCCGCGGAACAGCCCGAACGCCGACAGCTTCGGCGGCATCGCATCGCTCTCGACAAGCGCCTGATCGACAGCCGGCGCCACGACGGCCGCCCCGCCGCTCGCACACAGCAGCGCCGCACCAATCGCGGCGAATATGCGTCTCACCGGACCTTCGCTTCCATCGCATCGGGCAGCTTGATCGTTGGCAGCGCCGCGGGCGGCATGCCCTTCGACAGGTCGGCGGGCGACGGCTTCGCTTCACTCTGCGGCGTCTTCACGTCGGGCAGGTTCAGCGACAGCACGCCGACCTTGTCCAGCACGACCGCATCGCCAGCACCATCCCACAGAACCGGCGGAATGCTGCCGCCCATCGCCGCTGCGATCATGTCGCCGCCCGGAAACTTCGGCGCATAGCCCGCCTTGCCATGCTGGTTACCGCGCACGACGATCTGCTTCGGCAGCGGCTGGTACTTCGGGTCCTTATGCTCGTAACGATAGCCGACGATCATGACATTCGCGGTGCCATTGTCGGCAAAGACATTGTCGAAAATCTCGACATTGCGGTTCGCCATCACGAGCACTCCGGTGCCCGTCGGCACGCTCGCGACGATATTGCCTTTCGGCGCGAAATTGGGTGTGCTGTTGTCGTTCACGATATTCTCGAAAACGCGAACATTGTGGCCGCCTTGCATCGGCAGGCTCGGCAGGTCGAACACGAGGATGCCGCCGGTATTCTTTGTCGCGATATTGTCGTGGACGTCGGCGTCGTAGCTGTTCTCGATCTCGATCCCCGCGACATTTTCGGTCGCGATCGAATCGCGGACGACGATATTCTTCGACTGGCCGACATAGATGCCCGCGTCCGACGCGCCGCGCACGAACACGCTGTCGATCAGCACATCGCTGCTTTCGACCGGATAGATGCCGTAGGCGCCGTTGGTTTCCCTGGGCCCTGCGGTCCATTCGACGCGCAGCTTGTGATAGACGATGCGGTCGGCGCCTTTCGACTTGATGCCGTCGCCCTTGGTGTTGAGCACAGCGAATTCGGTCAGGAATACATCGTCGGAGGTGACGAGCAGCCCCTCGCCCGCGCCCTGTTGTCCGGTAAAGTCGAGGATCGACCCGCCCTCGCCGGCCCCCGCACCGCGTATCGTCACATTCGCGACGTCGAGCGACAGGCCGTCGGTCAGCTTCCACACGCCCGCGCCTAGTTGCACCGTATCGCCGGGCGCGGCGAGGATCAGCGCCTCTTGCAGCTTTTCGTTCGCGTCGGGCGTTGTCGCACTGACGCTGATGACTTTCGCCGCCGCCGGACTGGCGGCAGTTGCTGCCACGATGCAAAGCGTCGCCGCGTGGCGCAGGCCATGGAATCGCATATGTCTCTCCCCTTATTTTCGGGGAGCATGGTGCAAGACTTGACGGATGCCAAGCGATGTTGCTGACATATGTGTAGCTAACCGGGGAGAGGTCGCTTTGATTCACAGATTAGGTTTGGCGCTTGTCGCCTTGATAGCCGTGCCATCGATGGCCGCGGCGCCCGCACCGATCGCGGGGCGATGGAAAACCGACGATGGCAAGGCTGTCGTCGTCATGGCGGCGTGCGGAAACAAGATGTGCGGACGCGTCGATCGCCTGCTCATCAAGCAGCCCGCCGGCGGCCAGCGCGACGAGCGCAATCCCGACCAGGCAAAACGCGGTCGACAGGTCACCGGGCTGCAGATTTACTGGGATCTCGTCCCGCACGGCGACGGCTGGAAAGGCGAAGGCTACAGCCCCGAGGACGGCCGCTACTACAAGGCGCATCTGCGCGCCAACGGCGGCAAGATGACGATGAAAGGCTGCGTCAGCCTGTTCTGCCGCACGGTGACGTGGACGAAGATGAGCTGAGCCCGGCCCCCTCCCGCTTGCGGGAGGGGAGCTCCTGTCAGCCCTCGCCCAAAATCCAGTCGACCCCCGCCGCGACATGGATGCGCGTCGTGTCGTAGATCGGCAGCAAATTGGCGTCGGTGTCGACGAGCATCACCAGCTCGGTGCAGGCGAGCACGATCGCCTGGATATCCTGCTTCGCAATGTCGGTGATGAAGGTCTTCATCGTGCGGCGCGAGCTTTCGTTCGCCTTGCCGAGCATCAGCTCTTCGTAAATGATCCGGTCGATCTCGTCGGCACGCGTCGTGTCATAGGGCGCGAGCGTCAGCCCGTGGCGGACCAGCCGCTGGCGAAACCAGGGTTCGGTCATCACGTTACGCGTGCCGATCACCGCCGCCGCCTTGATCCCGTCGGCCTTCATCTTCTCGCCGGTTTCGTCGACGATATGGAGGATCGGGATCGAGATCGACGCGGCGACATCTTCCGCCACCTTGTGCATCGAATTGGCTGCGATCATCAGCGCGGTCGCCCCCGCCGCCTCAAGCCGCTGCGCCGAGGCGATCAGCACCTCTTTCGCGTGCGTCCACCCCTCGGGCGTCGTGATCCGCGACAGCTCGCAATAGTTCAGGCTCTCCATCAGGATCGGCGCCGAACAGGCGGTGCCGAGGCGCTTCTGAACCCCTTTGTTGAGATGGCGGTAATAAAGCTCGGTCGATGCCCAGCTCATTCCCCCGATCAGGCCGATTTTGCGCAAGATGGTCCTCCGGAATACAAAAGGACCGGGCCTTTGCCTGCCCGGTCCCGATCATGGCTAGATAAGTTGGCGCCGCCCGGCAAGGCCGGGGGCGCAAGTTTGCGGCAAAGCGTCAGTGCCCGCCGCCGTTGAGTGCTTTGACGATGTCGTCGGCCATCTTCTTGGCATCGCCGAGCAACATCATCGTCTGATCCATATAGAAGACGTCGTTGTCGACGCCGGCATAGCCGACCCCGCCCATCGAGCGCTTCACGAACAGCACCGTCTTCGCCTTTTCGACGTCGAGAACGGGCATCCCGTAAATCGGCGACGTCTTGTCGGTCTTTGCCGACGGGTTGGTCACGTCGTTCGCGCCGATGACGAAGGCGACGTCGCACTGCGCGAATTCGCCGTTGATGTCCTCGAGTTCGAACACCTCGTCATAGGGGACATTCGCCTCGGCGAGCAGCACGTTCATATGGCCCGGCATACGTCCCGCGACGGGGTGGATCGCATATTTGACGTTCACGCCCTCTTTCTTGAGCAGGTCGGCCATTTCGCGCAGCGCGTGCTGCGCCTGTGCGACCGCCATGCCGTAACCGGGGACGATGATGACATTTTCGGCCTGGCTCATCAGGAAGGCGGCGTCGTCGGCGCTGCCCGGCTTCCACGGGCGCTGTTCCTTCGACCCGCCATCGCCCGCCGCCGCGTCGGCACCGAAGCCGCCGGCGATCACGCTGATGAAGCTGCGATTCATCGCGCGGCACATGATATACGACAGGATCGCACCCGACGAGCCGACAAGCGCGCCGGTGATGATCATCGCGGTGTTGCCGAGCGTGAAGCCCATCGCCGCCGCGGCCCAGCCCGAATAGCTGTTGAGCATCGACACGACGACGGGCATGTCGGCGCCGCCAATCGGGATGATCAGCAGGAAGCCGATCAGGAAGCTGAGGCCGGTGATCGTCCAGAACACCCACGGCGACTGGTCCTGCGTAAAATAGGCCGTCAGCGCGACGATCGCGGCGAGCGTGCCGAGGTTGATGACATGGCGTCCGGGCAGCATGATCGGCGAACCCGACATATTGCCGTTGAGCTTGAGGAACGCGATGACCGAGCCCGAGAAGGTGATCGCACCGATCGCGATACCCAGCCCCATTTCGATCCGGCTAACGGTGTGGATCTGCCCCGCCGCATCGGCGATCCCGAACGCGCCCGGATTGAGATAGGCAGCCGCGGCGACCGCAACGGCGGCAAGACCGACGAGGCTGTGGAAGGCCGCGACGAGCTGCGGCATCGCGGTCATCGCAATCTTGCGCGCCATGACGATCCCGATCACCGCACCGATACCGATGGCGACGAGGATTTCGACGAGCGAGATGCTGTCGAGCAGGCCGTCGGCACCTACGGGCGAATGCGTGAGCATCGTGGTGACGACCGCAATCGCCATGCCGATCATGCCGAAGCGGTTGCCGCTCTGCGCCGTCGCTGGCGACGACAGCCCGCGCAGCGCGAGAATGAAGAGGATGCCCGACACCAGATAGGCGATCGCTGCATACGGATTTACTGCGCCATGGCCGCCGGTCGCGGCGGAAAGAATGGCCTGAACGTCCATCTTAGCGCCCCTTCTTCTTGTACATCGCGAGCATGCGCGACGTCACGGCAAAGCCGCCGAAGATATTGATGCTCGCCATCACGACCGCGGCGAGGCCGAGCCATTTGGACGAGGCCGACCCCGCGGCGGCGGCCGCGATCAGCGCACCGACGATGATCACCGACGAAATGGCGTTAGTGACGCTCATCAGCGGCGTGTGCAGCGCCGGAGTCACCGACCAGACGACAAAATAGCCGACAAAGCAGGCCAGTATGAAAATCGAAAAAATCGCGATAAAATCCACGGGCTCGCTCCCCTGCTGATTCCGTTTCGCGCACCTCTTGCCGCGCGCCGTCCAGCCTGTCGACTCCAAAGCAGCCAAAAAGCAGCACCCGCATTTCCGGACGCGGGAAATGCGGGCGTTTCACGACATAAAATATCGCATTGCCGGGCGAGCCAGCGATGTTTTTTACATTTTCGGAAGAAGCACCGCGTCGATGACATGGACGACGCCGTTCGACTGGCCGACGTCGGCTTGCGTCACCGTCGCCTTGTTGCCGCTGCTGCTCGTGAGCAGGATCGCATCGCCGCTCTTCGTAGCGGTCAGATCCTGTCCGTCCGCCGTCCTCAGCACGGCCTTGCCGCCGCCTTCGGCGATCTTCGCTGCCAGATCGGCTGCGGTCAGCTTGCCCGGAACGACATGATATTTCAGGACCGCGGCGAGCACGTCTTTTTGCGCCGGGCGCATCCAGCCGTCGCGCGTCACCGGCGGCACCTGTGCGAAGGCCGCGTCGGTCGGCGCAAAAACCGTTAAGGGCTCGGCACCCGACAAGGTCTGCGCGAGGCCCGCCTGCGTCAGCGCGGCAGCCAGCGTCTTATGGGCGGGCGAGGCTGCAAGATTCTGCGCAATCGTGTCGCCCGCCTGCATCGTCGAGGGATCGGCGGAGGCAGCGGGCGCGGCTTCACTTCCCGACACCGTCGCCGGCTCAACCGGCGCATCCTTTTTGCTGCCGCAACCCGACAGCGCGAGCGCCACCGCTGCGGCCGTCAAGATCAGATGGGTTTTCATGTCCTTATCCTTCAAATGACGATCGCAGCGGCGCGAATCGTCAGCCGAGGGTCGGCATCAACACGCCGTTGATGACGTGAATATTACCGTTCGACTGTTCGACGTCGGGCTGGGTGATGAAGCCGCTGCTGCCCTGCGTGCCGTCGACCTTGATATTGCCCTGCACCTCGGTGAAGGTCAGCGCTTCGCCCTCGATGGTCGCGAGCGTCGCCTTGCCGCCGCCTGCCTTGATCTTCGCGAAAAGATCCTCCGCGGTCACGCGGCCCGGGACGACGTGATAGGTCAGCACCTTCGCAAGCGATTCGGTGTTGTTCGGGTTCATCAGCCAGTCGGTCATCGACTGCGGCACCGCGGCAAAGGCCTGATCGGTCGGCGCGAAGATGGTGAACGGCTGGCCGGCGAGCTTTTCCGAAACGCCCGCCGCGGTCAGCGCATTCGCCAACGTCTTGTGATCGGGCTTGGTACCGATTTCGAGCGCAATGCCCGTACGCTCGGCCGGTGCGGCGGCATCGGCAGCGGCGTCCGCCGGAGCAGCGACATCGACAGCAGCATCGGCAGCGGCATCGACAGCGACTTCGGCCGGTGCGGCAGTTTCCTGCGCATAGGCGGGCGAGAGCGTGGCAAGCACAAGGAGGGGAGTGGCGAAAAGCTTCGCAGACGACATCAATCATTCTCCAGTTGGTTGAGAGTCAGGGTTACGAACCCTGAACGCATAGTAACCAAAGGAAGTTTCATGAAAAGGCTGAAATCGGCCAATTTTCAGGAAAAAGCACGATCCGCGCCGGTCGAACCGGCTAGGGCGCAGCCGCCAGCGCGGCGGCAGCGTCGCGCTTGAAATCGCCGAGATTCGTTCGATACACCATCAGGGATATATAGCAGTCGCCTTCGCTCCTGCCGGCAGGCGGAGGAGTTTTGGGCCAGGCAAAGGCTTCCTTGCCATAGCGCTTTGCCAGTTGCTTGCGGACCGCTTCGAGTTCGCCGTCGAGCCCACCAGCATTACAGCCGAGATCCTTTGCCCGCGATTTGAAAGCCGCCATCCGCCAGAAGGAAAATTGCAGGCCCGGCGGCGGTGCCGCCGGCGCAGTCGCTTCCGCCAGCGCGAGGGCCAGCAGCAAGCTCACCCCAGCAGCCGCTCGTTCACGACCTTGCCGCCCTGCGTCAGGCGCACCGCATTGCCGATTTCCTCGTCGAGCACGGGCTTGCCGGCTTCTTTGTCCCAGAAGGCCGAGAGGAAGTTGAACAGATTGCGGCTGAACAGCGCGCTGGTGTCCGCGGGCATCAGCGCGGCGATATTCTTCGCGCCGATCACGGTGACGCCGTGGATCTTCTTTGCCTCGCCCGAAACCGAACCCTCGACATTGCCGCCGCTTTCGGCCGCCATGTCGACGATCACGCTGCCGCTGCGCATCGTCGCGAGTTGCGCGTCGCTGATGAGCCGCGGCGCAGGGCGCCCCGGGATCAGCGCGGTGGTGATGACGATGTCCTGCTTGGCGATATGCGACGACACGAGTTCGGCCTGCGCCGCCTTATATTCGTCGGACATTTCGGTGGCATAGCCGCCCGCGCCCTCGCCCTCGATCCCCGCGACGCTCTCGACGAAGATCGGCTTGGCACCGAGCGACATGATCTGTTCCTTGGTCGCGGCACGCACGTCGGTCGCGCTGACCTGTGCGCCGAGGCGGCGCGCGGTCGCGATCGCCTGAAGCCCGGCGACGCCGACCCCCATGATAAACGCCTTCGCGGCGCTGACCGTACCCGCGGCGGTCATCATCATCGGAAAGGCGCGGCCATAGGCGTTCGCCGCCATCAGCACCGCCTTGTATCCGGCGAGGTTCGCCTGGCTCGACAGGATGTCCATCGACTGCGCGCGCGTGATGCGCGGCATGAATTCCATCGCCAGCGCTTCGAGCCCGAGCTTCGCATAGGCGTCGACGCGTTCGCGTTCGCCGAACGGGTTGAGCCCCGCGGCGAGCCAGGCGCCGTCGGCAAAGCCCGAGAGGCTCTTGGGGTCGGGTCCCTGGATGCCCAAGATGATGTTCGCGCCCTTCAGCGCGTCGGCGCGGCTTCCGACCTTCGCGCCCGCGGCGCTATAATCGGCGTCGGCAATCGAGGCTTCGGCCCCTGCCCCCGATTCAACGGCAACTTCGGCGCCCAAGCCAATGAATTTCTTCACGGTTTCCGGGGTCGCGGCGACGCGGGTCTCGCCGGCGGCGAGCTCCTTCAAGACGGCGATGCGCATGCCGGTCGGATCAGGACGCGATGAGAAGGACGACGCCGACGGTGACGACCGCGGTGATGATCGACCCGATTTTCAGCAGGCTGAGGAAACCCGCATAGGTGTCGTTCGCTGCCTTCATTTCCTGTTGCGCCATCGCTTTTCCCCTTTTTCCGCCGTTTACCGCGAGCAGGACACGCAGTGCCCCGCCCCAGAATCGGCCTTCGCGCCGGTCTTAGCCACGCGTCCGGCGATGCTCAAGTGCGGGTTTGGCCTCACCGCCTCGCTGTGCCAAAAGACGAACGGCCTTAATCGCCCTTTTACCCCTATCGGATAGATATGCCCGCTTCAGCAGAACAAACCCATAGCAATGTCGGTTCAGGGGGCAGATTCGAAACGATGACGAACACGCGCGACACGCGAATGGTGATGATCGTCGACAGCGAGCCTGCCCAGCAGCGCTTCCTGGCGGCGCTGGTATCGCGCGGCGGCTGGCGCAGCGTCATCGCCGCCGACACCGACACCGCGCTCGCCAAGCTCGGCACGCAGGAAGGCATGGCGCTCGACGCCGTGCTCGTCGACCAGGGCGCGCCGGGGATGGACATTTCCGAATTCGTCGCCGAGCTCCGCCGCTGGCGCCCCGCGCTGCCGCTCGTCGTGATCACGATGCGCAACGGGGTCGAGGTCGCGGTCGGTGCGATGCGCGCCGGCGCGAGCGACTTCGTCCAGAAACCGATCGCGCCCGATCGCCTGCTCGAAGCGCTCGATCGCGTCGTGTCGACCAGCGGCCCGCAGGGCGAGCTGCGTCCGCTCACCGAAAAGCTGCGCGCCCCGCTCGCCTTCGAGGAAATCATCGGATCGAGCCCGAATTTCCGCAGCGCGCTCGCCATCGCCGCCAAGGCCGCGCGTGCGCGTGTGCCGGTGATGATCAACGGCAAACCCGGCACCGGCAAGGAGGTCTTCGCGCGCGCGATCCACAGCGCCAGCCCGCGCGCGCGCGGCCAGCTCGTTATGGTCGATTGCTCGGCGGTGTCGCCGGGCCTGATCGGATCGGGGCTGTTCGGCCACGAACGCGGCGCCTTTGCCGGCGCATTCGACCGGCAGGTCGGCCGGCTCGTCCAGGCCGACGGCGGCAGCATCATCATCGACCATGTCGAATGCATCCCGCTCGAGACGCAGGCAAAGCTCGTCGAATTCCTCAACAGCGGCGAAGTCCAGATGATCGGCGGCTCGATCCGCCAGAGCGTCGACGTCCGCATCATCGCCACCAGCGCGAGCCCGCTCGACAAGCTGATCGAGGCCGGGCATTTCCGCGAAGACCTGTTCTATGCGCTGTCGAGCGCGCAATTCACCCTGCCCTCGCTTTCCGAACGCCGCGGCGACGTCGGTCCGCTCGCGCGCCACCTGCTCGCGCGCATCGGCGGCCTGCCGGGCATGGCGACGATCGGCATCACCGACGACGCGCTGCGCCTGCTCGCCGCCTATGCCTGGCCGGGCAACGTCCGCCAGTTGCAGGACGTGCTGTTCCGCGCCGCGGTCGAGAGCAAGACCGACGTGCTCACCAGCGCCGATTTCCGCGCGATCGAGGCTACTCTCGGCGGCGGAACCGGCAGCGCCGGCGAAGTCGCAATCAATGGCGAGGCGATCGGCGTCACGCTGTACCTGCCCGACGGCAATTTGCGCCCGCTCGAAGAGATCGAGGCCGACGTGATCCGCCTCGCGATCGGCCACTATCGCGGCCGGATGAGCGAAGTCGCCCGCCGCCTCGGCATCGGCCGCTCGACCCTCTATCGCAAATTGAGCGACCTCGGGATCGATACCGCGGCCTGATCAGGCGGTCAGCGCCGCATCCCTCAAGCCGCGCCAGATTCGCAGCGCCTGCCGGTTCTCGGCAATATCGTGGACGCGCAGCAATTGCGCGCCCTGCGCCGCCGCCTGATAATGGAGCGCCACCGTGCCGCCGAGGCGCTGGTCTGCGGGCGCCTCGTTATCGAGTGCGCCGATCATCCGCTTGCGGCTCGCGCCGAACAGGATCGGGCAGCCAAGCGTGTGAAACAGCGTAAGGCCGTTGATGAGCGCGAGATTGTCGCCGATGCTCTTGCCGAAGCCGAGGCCGGGATCGACGATGATGCGCGATGCGTCGATTCCGCCGGCGATGCACGCCGCGACGCGCTCGGCGAGCATGTCGTAAACGTCGAACAGGACATGCGCATAGTCTCCGCCCTCGTGCGGATCGCTCTTGGCCGACGGCGCGTGCATCAGCACGACGGGACAGCTCGCTTTCGCGACGACCTCCATCGCGCGCTCATCATAGCGCAGCGCCGAAATATCGTTGACGATGTGCGCGCCGGCGGCGAGCGCCGCCTCCATCACCGCGGCCTTGCGCGTGTCGATCGACACCGCGACGCCGCCGCGCGCAAGCGCCGCGACGACGCCTTCGATGCGCTGGATCTCGTCGCCTTCCCAGATCAGCGGCGCGCCGGGGCGCGTCGATTCGCCGCCGACGTCGATGATCGCCG
This sequence comes from Sphingopyxis sp. LARHCG72, assembly GCF_052871675.1. NCBI lineage: Bacteria > Pseudomonadati > Pseudomonadota > Alphaproteobacteria > Sphingomonadales > Sphingopyxidaceae > Sphingopyxis > Sphingopyxis sp. LARHCG72. The sequence goes on from NZ_JBIXJU010000005.1 coordinate 340,248, forward strand.
CCCCGGCGGCGCCCATCGCGAAGCCGGCTTCGGTCGCGGCGGCCGTATCGACATGCTTGCCGCCGTCCGAAAAACTGTCGGGCGTGACGTTCAATATGCCCATGAGTTGCGGCTCGTTCAGCCGGATCGTCCGCTCGCCGAGTTGGAGCACGCCGCGCGGCCGCGCGACACCGGCGCGCTGCGCGGTTGCGGCCTGCGCCAGCCGGTCGGGCATCGCAGCGACCCAGCCGGCCCATTCGGAAACCGGCACGATCGCCGATTTGACCGTCGAACCGTCGCGCAGGCTGACGTGCCACGCCGCGAACCAGACCATCGTGTCGGCGATCCGCAGGCAATCGTCGTCGAGCTCGTGCGGTCGGTCGACAAAACAGGTCGGGCGGCAATAGATTTGCGCGGCCGCCGACGCGGCGCCGAGGTCGGGCCTGGTCAGCGGCTGGAACATCAGGCTTCGTTCGCCAGCAGCCAATCCTGCCGCACCGCGTCGATCACACGCAGTTCCTTGCCGGTATCGATGTGCCAGAAGGTCCAGCCGTTACAGCTCGGCGCGCCCTGCAACCCCGCGCCGACCTTGTGGATCGACCCCGCGGGCTGGCCTTCGCATTCGAGGCTGCCGTCGACGCGCACCTTCGCCTTCCAGCGGCGTTTCGTGTCGGTCAGCACCGTTCCCGGCGCGATCATGCCGCATTCGACGAGCGTACCAAAGGCAACGCGTGTCGCGGCCTTCGGCGCCATCATCGTTTTCACCGCGCTTTCGTCGAGCGGCAGCGCGAGTTCGATACGTTCCAGCGCGGCCTCGATATAGTCATCCTCGCGCTCGATGCCGATGAAGTGGCGGCCGAGACGCTTCGCAACCGCGCCGGTCGTGCCGGTGCCGAAGAAGGGATCGAGGATCACGTCGCCCGGGTTCGAACAGGCGAGCAGGATGCGATAGAGCAAGGCTTCGGGCTTTTGCGTCGGGTGGACCTTGGTGCCGCCCTTCTTGAGCCGCTCCTGCCCGCCGCAGATCGGGATCAGCCAGTCCGAACGCATCTGAAGCTCGTCGTTGAGCGTCTTCATCGCGCGGTAGTTGAAGGTGTAGCGCGACTTCTCGCCCATCGACGCCCAGATCAGCGTCTCGTGCGCGTTGGTGAAGCGCGTGCCCTTGAAATTGGGCATGGGGTTCGCCTTGCGCCACACGATGTCGTTGAGGATCCAGTAGCCATTGTCCTGCAGCGCGGTGCCGACGCGGAAAATGTTGTGATAGCTGCCGATCACCCAGATGCTGCCGTTCGGCTTCAGGATGCGTTTCGCTTCCTTGAGCCACGCCTGAGTGAAGCGATCATAGGTCGCAAGGCTGTCGAACTTGTCCCAATCATCGTCGACCGCGTCGACCTGGCTGCCGTCGGGACGCAGCAGGTCGCCGCCGAGCTGGAGGTTGTACGGCGGATCGGCGAAGATCATGTCGACCGATGCGGCAGGCAGGCTGCGCATCATCTCGACGCAATCGCCCTGCAGGATGCTGTCGAGCGGCAGGTCCGCGGGGTCGACTTTCGGCGTCCGCTTCTTCGTCGCCGGCGCCTTGACCCGTTCCATCACACCCATGCTTCACCCCGTTCCTTGCTCGTAAGAAGGCCCTGATGAGTCCGGCGGAGTCCGCCGTCAAGCGCAGAACTCTAGGGATTCCGCGTGACTAACTGGTTAACGATATGAGAACGAAAGGAGTCTGACACACCATATGGAGTCGGCCGCGACTCGGAGACTCAACCACTGGTGGTGTGGCGATGAGGACTCACCCCCGAAAAAAATTTCGCCGATGAGGGTCAAAGACCCGGATCGACCCCGGTCAGGTCGATCGAGCGCTGCCACAGCTCGCGCGCCAGCTTCGGGTCGCGCGCATCGCGCGTCGCACGCGCCGGCCCCGAACGCCCCGATATCTCGCCAAGCCCCTGCGGCCCGAGATAGTCGCCGCCCTGCACGCGCGCGCCGGTTGCCGCCTGCAAGGTCGGCCAAGCGCCCTGCGCGGCACTGTTAAAGAAAGGCGCGGCGAGCGGGGTCATCGCGCGCAGCGGCATCGGCAAATGCCGCGTCAATTCGGTGAGTGCGACCCCGGGGTGGCACCCGATCGCCTGTGTCGCGCGCCCGGCAGCGCTCAACCGGCGGTCGAGCTCGAACATGTGGAGCAGGTTGGCGAGCTTGCTCATCTGGTAGCGCGCCCAATTGTGATAGCTGCGCGACGCCGACAGGTCGCTGTAATCCATCGCCCCGCTCTTGTGCGCGATGCTGCCGGTGATGACGATGCGGTCGTCGACATGGGGGTGGATCAGCCCGGTGAGCGCGAAGGTGCCGAGGTGGTTGACCCCGAATTGCAGCTCATACCCCTGCTTTGTCAGCGTTCGCGGCGGGATCATCACCCCGGCATTGTTCACCAGCACATCGATCCGCGGCCCCGCCAGCACCGTCTTCGCGGCATCCCTGACCTGATCGAGGTCGGCGAGATCGAGCGGCTGGAACGACAATTCGGCTTTCGGAACATCGACCCGGATGCGATTCATCGCCGCCTCGGCCTTGTCCTCGTCGCGGCAGGCGAGGATCACATGCGCGCCGCGCGCGGCAAGAACCTTCGAGGCTTCGAACCCTATTCCGGCATTGGCACCGGTGACAAGAAAACGCCGCCCCGTTTGCGCGCCGACGTCGTCGGCCGAAAATCCTCTGCTCATCGCCTTTTCCCCTCTTAGGCTTTTAGGCTGCGGGCGGTCAGACCAGTTGCATTTGTGCGACCGGGGCAAAGCTGGTCCGATGGTGCGGCGTGGGGCCATGCTGGCGCAGCGCCGCGAGATGATGCGCCGTACCATAGCCCATGTTGGTTTCCCAACCAAAACCCGGGAAATCGCGTGCGGCCGCGACCATGAAACGGTCGCGATGCTCCTTGGCGAGGATGCTCGCCGCCGAAATACAGGGATGCAGCGCGTCACCGCCAACGATGGCGCGCGCGCTGTAGCGCCAGCGCGGCAGGCGGTTGCCGTCGACCAGAACCTCGGCGGGCTCGAAACCGAGCGCTTCGACCGCGCGCGTCATCGCAAGGAACGTCGCCTGCAAGATATTGATGCGGTCGATTTCCTCGACGCTGGCCTCGCCGACGCCCCAGCGGCAGCGCGCCTTGATCTGCGCTTCGAGTTCGCCCCGGCGTCTGGCGGTGAGCTTCTTGCTATCGTCGAGCCCGGCGATCCCGCCCTCGCAGAGCAGCACCGCAGCCGCGACGACCGGTCCCGCAAGAGGGCCGCGGCCCGCTTCGTCGACGCCGACGATCATATGCGCCACGGCGGATACCGCCGATATTCGGCCGCCTGATACAGGCACAGCCGATTGCCCGCCGGATCGGCCAGACGCGCCTCGCGCCAGCCCCATTCCTCATCCTTTGGCATCTGATCGAAACGCACGCCGCGGCGCGCGAGGTAGGCGACCCACGCGTCGAGCGCACCGCTTTCGAGATAGGCGGTCGCGCCGCCCGCGGTTCCATCTCCGACATGGATCGACAGCGTCACGCCATTCGCCGCCACGAAGCGCGCATAACCATTGTCGGGGCTATCGACGATCTGTTTCAAACCCATTTGTTTGTAGAAGGCGACCGACACGGCATAGTCGTTTGCGGGCAGCGTGATCTGGTTGAGCGCCGGACCGGTGAACAGCCCGTCGTTGCGAACGAACTGCTGGCCCATCGGGCCATGCCCCTGCCCCAGTCCCGGCGCGTCGAGCAGCGACAGGCGCACGAAGTCGCGGGCGCGCGCTATCGCGGGTTCGAGCGGCATGCCTTGCGCCAAACCGCACGCGATCGCGCTCGCGAGCGTGCAGCCGGTGCCGTGGCTGTGCGGGGTGTCGATGCGCGGCGCTTCCCAGTGCGCGACCTCACCCTCGCCCGTTTCGAGCAGGCGGTCGATCACCGTCTCGCCCTCGGCATGGCCGCCCTTGACGAGCAAGGAACATCCGTGCGCGAGCACCGCTTCTTCGCCGCCGAGCGCTTCCAGTTCGGGCAGGTTCGGTGTCGCGACCATCGCACGGTCCAGCAGCGCGCGGAACGCGTCGATCGTCGCGGCGTCGGCGAGCACCGATCCGCTCGTCGCGATCATCACCGGGTCGAACACCAGCGCCGCCTGCGCGAGATCGGGCTGCGACAGGCGCTCCGCCACCGCGGCGGCGGTTTCGGCGCTGCCGATCATCCCGATCTTGACCGCATCCACGCCGATATCCGACGCGACGCTGTCGATCTGCGCCAGCACCATCGCGGTCGGAACCGGATGGACGCCCTGCACCCCCAGCGTGTTCTGCGCGGTGATCGCGGTGATCGCGGTCATCGCATGACCGCCGAGCATCGTGACCGCCTTGATGTCGGCCTGGATGCCCGCACCGCCGCCGCTATCCGAACCGGCGATAATCAGGACGCGTGCGGTCACGCCTTATGCTTTCGCTCCGTCGATGCCGGGAACTTCGCCAGCGCCGCGCCCTCGCGCAGCGGCCGGTCGAGCAGGTCGCCGCCGCAATTGGGGCAAATCTCGTCGAGCTTGTCGGCGCAGTTCGCGCAGAAGGTGCATTCGAACGAACAGATGAAGGCGCCGTGGAGGTTGGCGGGCAGGTCACGGCCGCACTTTTCGCAATCGGGTCGCATTTCAAGCATGGTAAGTCTCTTTCGGTTCTAAAAAATCAAATGGTTATGCGGCCGCGGCACGTACCGCGTCGCAGATCATGTCAACGACCTGCTCCACCTGTCCGGCATCGTCGCCCTCGGCCATCACGCGGATCAGGGGCTCGGTGCCCGACGGACGGATGACGAGGCGGCCGCGCCCGTTGAGCGCCGCTTCGCCCTCGGCAATCGCAGCGATGACCTGCTTGTCCTCGAGCGGCTTGCCCCCCGCGAAGCGAACATTCTTCAAAAGCTGCGGCACCGGGTCGAACTGGTGCAGCAATTCGCTCGCGGGTTTCCCCGCCGCGACGAGTTCGGCGAGCACCTGCAACGCCGCGAGCGTGCCGTCGCCGGTCGTCGCATGGTCGGACAGGATCATATGCCCCGACTGCTCGCCGCCGACGTTGAAACCGCCTTCCTTCATGCGTTCGAGGACGTAGCGGTCGCCGACCTTGGTGCGTTCGAGCCGCAGCCCCTCGCCTTCGAGGAAGCGTTCGAGGCCGAGATTCGACATGACGGTCGCAACGACCCCGCCGCCCTTCAGCCGTCCCTGCCGCGCCCAGCTTGCACCGATCAGCCCCATGATCTGGTCGCCGTCGACGATCGTTCCCTTTTCGTCGACGACGATCAGCCGGTCGGCGTCGCCGTCGAGCGCGATGCCGATGTCGGCGCCGCTTGCCACCACGGTTTCCTGAAGCAGCGCGGGCGCGGTCGATCCGCATTTGTCATTGATGTTGATCCCGTTCGGGGTGACGCCGATCGCGACGACATCGGCGCCAAGTTCCCAGAACACCGTCGGCGCGCTGTTATACGCCGCGCCATTCGCGCAATCGAGCACGATGCGCAGCCCGTCGAGGCGCACCGATTCGGGCAGGCTCTGCTTCACCGCATGAATATAGCGGCCACGCGCGTCGTCGATCCGCTTCGCGCGGCCGATATGCGCCGCGGCGGCAAGCTTTGGCTCGACGGTCAGCAGGTGCTCGATCTGCGCCTCGTCCTCGTCGGACAATTTATATCCGTCGGGGCCGAACAATTTGATGCCATTGTCGTGGAACGGGTTGTGGCTCGCCGACAGCATGACGCCCAGGTCGGCGCGCATCGAGCGCGTCAGCATCGCGATCGCGGGGGTCGGCATCGGGCCGACCTGCACCACGTCCATGCCGACGCTCGTGAACCCGGCGACGAGTGCGTTTTCGAGCATATAGCCCGACAATCGCGTATCCTTGCCGATCACGACGCGGTGCTTATGGTCGCCGCGCAGGAAGTGCGCGCCCGCCGCCATGCCGACGCGCATCGCGACTTCCGCCGTCATCGGGACCTGGTTGGTCAGGCCACGAATCCCGTCGGTTCCGAAAAACTTGCGCATGACACCTCTGCTACCTAAGCCGACGGCCAGACAAATGCCTGCCCCGGCGTCCACGGGATGGCCCCCGCAGAGCATTTCCCGGCCCAAAAACCGGTTCCCGTTTCTTCCGGGAGGTGCTCTAAGTCACCCTCTTTTGCTTGGCAAGCAGGCCAGAAAAAACGCCGGGAGAATCCACTTTGAAATCCGCTTGGTTCATTCTCTCGGCGCTGGTCGCCGGCATGTTGCTCGGGGTCGGCGTCGAGATGGTCTCGGTCGAGTGGGGCACGGCATCGCTGCCTTATGTCGAATGGATCGGCCTGCTCTGGCTCAACGCGCTCAAGATGACGATCATCCCGCTGATCGTCGCGCTCCTCGTAACGGGCATCACCGCCACCGCCGATGCCGCGCGGGCGGGCAAGCTGGCGAGCCGCGCGGTTCTGATCTTCATCGGCGCCAATATCCTCGCCGGGCTGATGACCCTGATCGTGCTGCCGCTTCTGCTCCAGACTTTCCCCATGTCCGCCGCGGCGGCCGCGGGGCTGCGTCACGGCCTGGGGGGCTCGACCGAAGCCGTGCCCTCGCCGACCTTCACCGATTTCATCCTCGGCCTCATCCCGACCAATCCGATTGCCGCGGCGGCCGACACATCGATTCTGCCGCTGATCGTCTTCACTACCATTTTCGCCTTTGCGATCAGCCGGATCGGGAGCGTCGAACGCGCCACCCTGTCAGGCTTCTTCAAGGCGCTGGGCGATGCGATGCTCGTCGTCATCGGCTGGGTGCTCGCACTCGCGCCGCTCGGCGTTTTCGCGCTCGGCTACGCGCTAGCGATCAAGGCCGGGGTCGCGGCCTTCGGCGGCCTCGTCCATTATGTGCTGATGCTCTCTGCGATCGGCGCCTGCACGATCATCCTCGGCTTCCTCCTCGCGGTATTTGTCGTCGGCGTACCGCTGCCGCGCTTCATTCGCGCGATGGTGCCGACCTTCGCGGTCGCGATCAGCACGCAAAGCTCGCTCGCCAGCCTGCCCGCGATGCTGAAATCGTCGGAGGAACTCGGCGTCGATCCGAAAAAGGCCGACATCGTCCTGCCGCTCGCGGTCGCGCTGTTCCGATTCACCAGCCCGGCAATGAACCTCGCGGTCGTCGTCTATGTCGCCTGGCTGTTCGGCGTCGAACTGACGCCGTGGGAAATGGCCGTGGGCCTCGGGGTTGCGCTCGCCGCGGCGCTCTCGTCGGTCAGCCTGCCCGGCTCGATCAGCTTCGTGACCTCGATCGCGCCGATCGCGATCTCGATGGGCGTCCCCGTCGCGCCCTTGGGGCTGCTCGTTGCGGTCGAGACATTTCCCGACATTTTCCGTACACTCGGCAATGTCGTCGGCGACGTCGCAGCGACGAAATATGCCGCCGACGGTGTCGAAGACGATGTCCCCCTCGCAGGAGAAACCCCATGAAATATCGCAAGCTCGGCCACGGCCTGGAAGTGTCGGCGATCGGTATCGGCTGCATGCCGATGATCAAGGGCGGCAACATCCTCTATGGCGAGGCCGCCGACCTCGACGAATCGACGCGCACGATCCACCGCGCGATCGACCTCGGCGTCACCTTCTTCGACACCGCGCAAATCTACGGGCCGTTCAGCAACGAAGAACTGCTGGGTGACGCGATCAGGGGCAAGCGCGACGGGCTGGTGATCGCGACCAAATTCGGCTTCAAATTCGAGGGCAGCCAGATCGTCGGCGTCGACGGCTCGCCCGCGAACGCGCGCGCCGCGTGCGAAGGCTCGCTCCAGCGGCTCGGCATCGACACGATCGACCTTTTCTACCAGCACCGCGTCGACCCGTCGGTCCCGATCGAGGAGACAGTCGGCGGGATGATGGAGCTGGTGAAGGAGGGCAAGGTCCGCCACATCGCGCTGTCCGAAGCCGGCCCCGAAACGATCCGCCGCGCCGCGAAGGCCGCGCCGATCACCGCGCTCCAGAGCGAATATTCGATCTGGGAGCGCGATATCGAGGACGAAATCCTTGGCGCCTGCCGCGAGAACGGCATCGGCTTCGTCCCCTATTCGCCGCTCGGCCGCGGCTTCCTCGCGGGCGCGGTGCGCAGCCGCGACGAGCTTCCCGAGAATGACTGGCGCCGCAACGACCCGCGCTATTCGGACGAGAATCTGCCCGCAAATCTCGCGATCGTCGACGCGATCGGCGCGGTCGCGGACAATCATGGCGTGTCGAAGGCGCAGGTCGCGCTGGCGTGGCTGCTTGCGCAAGGGCCCGACATCGTTCCGATCCCCGGCACCAAGCGCCGCGCGACGATGGAGGACAGCGTCGCCGCGGCCGAGGTCACGCTGACCGCCGACGACCTCGCCGCGATCGAGGCGGCGGCGCCGAAGGGCGGGACGAGCGGCCCGCGCTATGGTGAAATGGGAATGCGGATGGTGCGGCTTTGAATGCGCTGCTCCGGCCAATTCGGACCATTGCCGTTGGTCTGTGTCTCTTACCCGTGACTGCAGCAGCCCAACCAGAAGCCCGCTATGCGGTTGGTCAAATATGGTCCTATCACCATCGGCCATCGGACACGGGATCGCTCTTGCGCATCGCGTTAATCGAAGGCGAAGGTGACAGCACGATCTACCATATCGGTCTGATCGGCCTGAAACTCGCTTGCAATGGCGATGCGGGTGAGGTCGCGCATCTCCCCGTTTCGGAAAAGACGATGCGCGACAGTCTGATCGCTCCTGTAGAATCTGTCGCTGAATTCCCCGACGCAGCGGAAGGCATCGCCGAATGGCGACGGGCTGAAGGCGGTGTATTCACGATCCGCATGGCAGAAATCGCGGACGTACTCGAACAAACCATGTGTTCGCCCGACCGGACAGTGCGCGACTAAGCTTTGCTCGCGCCATCCATCCGCTCGCACAAGGTATCGACCTTCTCCGCCAACTCATGAATGCGCATCTGGTCGAGCTTTTCGTGCAGCCGCATGATTTCCAGCTCGGCGCGCAGGTTGATTTCGTAATCGACGCTCGCGGTCAGCCGGTCCTTCGCGGCCTGCCGGTTCTGGCTCATCATGATGATCGGCGCCTGCACCGCGGCGAGCGTGGAGAGCATCAGGTTGAGGAAGATGAAGGGATAAGGGTCGAACGCCAACCCGAAGCGCTGGAGCACTTCCGAATTGAGCAGCATCCAGCCGAACAGGATCAGCGCAAAGACGATGATAAAGCCCCACGAGCCGCCGACCGCCGCGACCTTGTCGGCGAGCCGGTCGCCCGTGCTCGCCTGCGCATCCTCGATATCGGCGGCGTCGCGGCTGCTCGGCGCGCGCTGCGCGATCGACTCCACGACCCGCGATTCCTCGACGTCGAGCTCGTCGAACGCGCGCCCGAGCAGCCGCAGCGACAGGTCGTTGAGGTGCGTGCTTGCGTTCATGCCGATCCTATCCCACCCAGCGCCAGATACCCGCGATCATATAGCCCAGCGCGCCATGCGCCCAAGTCGCGACAAGCCATAGCATAATCCCGCCGAACAAGGCATGCGGCCGCGGGATCGTATCGCCCCAGGGCGCGCCGCCGCCAACCTGCCGCGCGAACGGGACGAAGCTGGTCCGCGCCGCCCAGCCGCGCCAGCTATCGCCCATCAGCCGCGCCTTCTTCACATCCTGCCCCGCCGACCCGACGAGCGCGAGGAAGATGATCGTGGCGGACAGGATGATCTGCGCCGCGGTCGGCATCACGACGACATGCGCGACCGCCCATAGGGTGAAGCCCCACATCATCGGGTGCCGCGTGATCGCAAAGACCCCGCGCGGGGCGGCCGCCGCATCCCTCGCGGCGTTCGGCGCGGGCAGCGCCGGATTGCCGATCAGCGATCCCATGAACAAGATGCTCGCGAACAGCACGAGCAGCGATGCGAGGCCCCACAGCCCGTCGCCGACCGCCCATATGGGCGGTTCGGGCGGCATCCCGCGCCACGCCTGCACGACCATGATGAACGTCGCGATCGCAACGACCGAATAGACGATCTGGAACCCCCGCTCCCCCATCCGCCCTGCAAGCCCGTCTCGAAGCGGATGCGACAGGATGAGATGCGAGCCGACAAACAGCACGCAGGTGGTGATCAAAAGCGATATCGGTTGCACGGCCAATCCCCTCATCGAGCGAATTTCCCGCCGCCGACCGCCCCGATGGCAGACGACTCGCGGCATCGTGCCGGCACCATCCGCTACAAAGGTAACAGTGTCAACATGAGCAGTGAAGCGGGCAGGCGCCGAAGCGCCCGCCCGATTCTTAGCGGTCGTAAGCCTTGGGCAAAGCGCCTTCCTGCGGCGTCGCGTACCGATCGCGCAGGCGGTCCTGCCGCGTCGTCAGCGACTGCGCCTTGCCGTCGATCCAGATCGCGGTCGGGCGGCTGCCGAGTTCGAGGGGGTCATTGTCCCAGATCACGACGTCACCGGCGCGGCCCGGACGCAGCGAACCGATGCTGCCTTCCATGCCGACCGCGCGCGCAGGAACGCTGCTGATCGATGCGAAGGCCTGATCCCACGTCATCCCGCTCGCGCCGGGCACGCGCGCCAGCCCGACGAGGTTGCCGGCATATTGCGTCGCGTAACCCATCTTGTGCGCATCATCGTCGTCGAACACGCCGACCGACACATCGACGCCCGCGGCCTTGAGGCGGCCCGCATTCGACTGCGTCGCGCCGAGCTGTTCGAAGCTCGACGGCAGGTCGGTGAGCGGCGAGACGAGCACCGGCACCTTTGCCGCCGCGATCTCGCGCGCGACGAGCCAGCCCTCGGTCACCCCGACGAGCACAAGCTTCAGCGCGGGGAAGTCCTGCCGCAGCTTCAGCACATTGACGATGTCGGCGGCGCGGTCGACACGCACGAACAACGGCGTCGTGCCGTCGATCACGCGCACCAGCGCATCAGCGTCGGCGCGCTGGATCATCGCGTCATTGCCCCATTCAGCGAGCGTCGCGGGGTTGCGGGCATAGCTGCGCGCCGCGAGCAATTGTTCGCGGAAGAGCAGGAAGGTCGCCGCGCGGCTGCCCCCCGCCTTTGCCGATCCATCCTCGCCGAACGCGACATATTGCAGCGCACGCGGGCGCGTTACCATGTCCATGTCGTCGGCAAGGTCGACGACCGCGCCTTGGCCCGCGAACAGATTGCTGCTGCCGCTGGGCGCGACGATCGCGCGGGTCACGCCCGATGCGCGGTTCACCGCGACGGGCGAACCCATCGGGTTGAGCGCGGGCGCGATATCGAGCCCCGCCGAAAAGCGCGTGCGCGGCGCCGACCGATCATTGGTGCCGGTGACGGCATCGACTTCGGTCAACCCGACGCGGCTGAACGCCGCGACGATACCCGGCGTCACATAACGCCCCTGCGCATCGACGCGTTCGATGCCCGCAGGCACGGCAACGCCCGCGCCTGCCGCGACGACCTTGCCGCCGCGGACGACGACGGTGCCGCCCTCGATCGGCGCGCTGCCGTCACCGATGACGAGCTTGGCATTGACGATCGCGACATCCTGCGCAGCGGCGGGAGCAGCAATGATGGCTGCAGCGGAAAGAAGGAGTGCGCGGATCATTTCACGTCTCCTTCACCCGGCTGGCCCAGTTCGAAATCGCTCACCGGACGCCGTTTCGGATCGTTCGCGTCGAACATCAACGCGCCATCGATCCACACCTTTTCGGGGCGGGTATAGGCGCTGAACGGATTGCCGTTCCACAGCACGACGTCGGCCATCTTGCCCGGCTTCAGGCTGCCCGTCCGGTCGGCGATGCCCAGCGCCTTCGCCGGATTATACGACAGCCACGTCCATGCCAGTTCGTCGCTGACGTCGATCCCGATACGGCGGCCCGCGGCGCGCGCCTTGGCCGCTTCCTGGTTGAGCCGCTGGATCTGGTTCGCGTCGTCCGAGTGGACGATCGTGCAGGCACCCGCCTTGTAGACGAGCGGGATATTCTCGTTGACGCTGTCATAGGCTTCCATCTTGAAGCCCCACCAGTCGGCCCACATCGCCGAGCAGATGCCTTCCTTCTGAAGGATATCGGCGATCTTGTACGCTTCGACCGCGTGGTGGAAGGTCGACACCTTGTAGCCGAACTCCTTCGACATATCGATGACGAGCGCCATTTCGTCGGCGCGATAGCAATGGTTGTGAACAAGGATCTCGCCCGACAACACGCCCGCGAGCGTTTCCATCGCGAGATCGCGGTCGACGGCTTTCCCGTCGTCCATCTTCTTCTTGTACGCTGCGGCCTTTTGCCAGGTCGCGCGGTTCACCGCGAAATTGCCCATGCGGGTCGAGGGCATGCGCCCCTTGCCGCCATAGACGCGCTTCGGATTCTCGCCGCACGCCATTTTCAGGCCATAGGGCGCATCGGGGAATTTCATCCCCTGCACCGTGCGCGAGGGCACATTCTTGAGCGTGATCGAGCGCCCGCCCATCAGGTTCGCGCTCCCCGGCAGGATCTGGAGTGCGGTCACGCCGCCATTCGCCAGCGCACGGCTGAACCCCGGGTCCTGCGGCCAGACGCTATGCTCCGACCAGACTTCGGGGGTGGTCGGCGAGGTGGCCTCATTGCCGTCCGAATGCGCATCGACGCTGGGCGACGGATAGTCGCCTAGGTGACTGTGGATGTCGATGATGCCGGGGGTGAGGAACTTGCCGGTGCCGTCATAGACCGCGATGTCCGCCGGGATCGGGGTATCGGGGCCGCCCACGGCCTCGACCTTGCCGTTCGCGAGCAGCACGGTGCCATTGTCGATCCGCCCGCCCTCACCGTCGAAGATGGTGACATTGCGGACCGCCGTAACCTGCCCCGCATAGGGCTTGTAGGTCGACGGATAGGGATCCTTGTTGAACTTCACCGGCTTCTCGGCGCTCGCGGCGGGCTTGTCGCCCGCCGAGGCCGTCTCTCCCTTGCTCGCCGCACAACCGACGAGCGCCAGCGATACCGCAGCCAGCAGGCTGCCCTTCACACCCCGGATCATTGATTACGCCCCCTTGGGTTCAGGATGAACGCCAGCCGCCTGCGGCTCGGCGAGTTCCTTCTGACCAGCCAGATCCTCGGCATCGCGCAGCGAGTCGAGGTGCATCAGCTTCTTGATCAGCGGCGAGACGACGATCACGAGGATACCGAAGCCGACCGCCCAAAGGCCGATCGTCTGGTAGACGTCGAGCACGAGCGCCTTGCCGGCGCCCTCGCCGCTTGCTTTTTCCGACCCCGTCGCCGCCGCGATCAGGCCCGCGGCGAAATTGCCGGTCGCCGATGCGAAGAACCAGGTGCCCATGATCAGCGACGCCATATGCGCGGGTGCGAGGCGGTTCATCGCGCTGAGGCCCACGGGCGACAGGCAAAGCTCGCCGGTCGTATGGAGCAGGTAGATCAGGAAGATGAACAGCACCGGCGTCGCATTTTCCATGCCCGCGGCTTCGGCGCCCCATTTGAGCACGAAGAAGCCGAGCCCGAGCTGGAGCATCGCGAGGCCGAACTTGGCGGGTGCCGAAGGTTCCCACCCGCGGCGGCCGAGCCAGGTCCAGAGCGCCGCGAAGAGCGGCGCGAAGAGGACGATGTAACCGGCGTTGAGCGACTGGAAGACCGACGCCGGCACCCCGGCGCGATCGACATAGCGGTCGGCGAAGAGGTTGAGCGACGAGCCCGCCTGTTCGAACAAGGCCCAGAAGAGGATCGAGCCGAGGATCAGGAACATCGCGGCGAAGATGCGGTCGCGGTCCTGCGAGGGCAGTTTCACGACGGCGGTGAAGATCACATAAGCGACGAGCAAGGCACCCGCGACGCCGAGCAGCGTCCCGACCAGCGCCTGATTCTGCACCATCCACCAGCACACGCCGACGGCGAGCAGGCCGACGATGTAGAGCAGCCATTCGAACTTGATGCCCATGACGGGCTGCGCCAGTTTCGCCGGATCCTCCGGCTCGCCGCGGCCGAGCAGCAGCGGCTTGCCCCAGATGAAGACGATCAGGCCGAGCAGCATGCCGAAGCCGGCAGCGCCGAAGCCATAGGACCAGCCATAGACCTCGCCGAGATAGCCGCAGAGCAGCGAACCAAGGAAGGCGCCGAGGTTAATCCCCATATAGAAGATCGTGTAGGCGCCATCGCGGCGCACGTCGGTGCGCGGATAGAGCTGGCCGACGATCACCGAGATATTGGCTTTCAGGAAGCCCGAACCGACGATGATGAAAGCAAGCGCGAGCCAGAAGATGCTGAGGCTGGCCGGATCTTGCCCGCCATCACCCTCGAATCCCATGATGAAATGGCCGAATGTCAGCAATATGGCGCCGTAAGTGACCGCCTTTCGCTGCCCGAGCCAGCGGTCGGCCAGATAGCCGCCGAGCACCGGCGTGATGTAGACGAGCGCGGTATAGGCACCGTAGATGACGCCCGATTCCCCGTCCGAAAACAGCCAGTGCTTGGTCAGGTAGAAAATCAGGAGTGCGCGCATCCCGTAATAGGAGAATCGCTCCCACATTTCGGCGAAAAACAGGACAAACAGGCCCTTCGGGTGGCCGAGAAACGTCCCGGCGGCATCCCCGTGCTGGGCATAGGCTTTGGTCATGGCGACCCTTCCCTGGATATGGTTATAGGCCCCGTAAGCGAGGCAGATGGCCGTAACACTAGCGTCAAAATTGCGTATGGGAAGAATCTAATTGCGCGTGAAACCGCTTCGGACGGGCCAAAAACTGTTGCGAACCGTTCGCAACACTTGCGCAAAGTGACGCGAAACGCCACATGGCGCACCATGTTCAACGACACATCCTCGCTCCTCGCCCATCTCGCCACCCGCCGCTCGGGCAAGGCGCGCGACATGATCGCGCCCGGCCCCGACGCCGCGCAGCTTCGGGACATCATCGCGCTCGCGCTGCGCACCCCCGACCACGGCAAGCTCGCGCCCTGGCGGATCGTAACGATCGCCGACGGCCAGCGCGACGCCTTCGCTGCGCTGCTGAAAAAAGCATGGGTGGCGGAAAATCCCGGCGCTGCGGGCATGGACCTCTCCGCGCTCGACCAGTTCGCACATCAGGCCCCCACCCTGCTCGTACTCGTCTCGACCCCCGTCCCGGGCGCCAAGATACCCGTCTGGGAACAGCAGATGTCAGCCGGCGCGGTCGGCATGAACCTGCTCCACGCCGCGCACGCGCACGGTTTCGTCGCGAGCTGGCTCACCGGCTGGGCAGCCTTCAGTCCCGATGTCGCCGCAGCGTTCGGCGCGGGCGACGGCGACAAAATTGTCGGTTATTTCTTTCTCGGCACCGCGTCGCGCGACCTCGACGAGCGGCCGCGACCCGAATATGATGATGTTGTTCGCGCTTGGGAAATTTAGTTACGCCTAACGGCAACACTTTGTAATAATCATAATTTGACTGTGCTGCTGTCTTATGGCATTAAGGCGGCATGCTCGATCAGTCCAAACCCGTGTACCAGCGCCTGCGCGATGTCATCGCGAACGCCATCCTCGACGGCCAGTTTCGCGACGGCGACATGTTGCCGTCGGTGCGATCGCTGGCGGCCGAGGAGGGCGCCAACCCGCTGACGGTGGCAAAGGCCTATCAGACCTTTCAGGACGAAGGACTGGTGACGGTCAAGCGCGGCGTCGGCATGTTCGTCGCCGAAGGCGCGACCGAACGCCTCCGCGACCTGATGCGCGCCGATTTCCTCGCGAACGTCTGGCCCCCCGTCGCACAGCAGATGCGCCGCATCGGCCTCGACGCGCGCGCCCTGCTCGATCTGACCGAAGCTTAACGCCCGATTTGCGCGGCCTTGTCGCGCAAGTCTGCCGCGGCCTGCTGGTTGCTGCGGCGCGCTAGCAGGTCGGCGTAAAATTCCATGATTGCGGCATTGAGCGGTTGCAGCCGATAGGCGCGATCGATCAGCCGCAGCGCGCGCGCATCGTCGCCCTTCGCCGCCCACGCCCGCGCAAGTTCGCGCAGGATCACGACATCGCGATCGCCGATCCTGCTGCGGACGCGGTCGAAATATGCGATCGCGTCGTCCCAATGCTCGATATCCATCGCAAGATGCCCCGCCAGCCGGTCGGCGGCAACGCTCGACGGCTGGCTGTCGCGCAACGCGAGGATCGCCGCGCCCGAGCCGGCGACATCGCCCGCACGGTATAGCGCGTTGGCGAGCCGAAGCGTCGTCCGCTCTCCCGCATCGAGTTCGCGCGCGGCGCGATAGGACCGGATCGCGAGGTCGAACTGCCCGCCCGCCAGCGCCGCATCGCCCAGCAGGATATGCGCGTCGGCAACGCCGCGGTTCGCATCGCGGATTCGCGCGGCGCGCGCGATGGCACGGGCGCTGTTGCCGCTCGACAGGTCGGCCGAAATGGCGGGGATCGCCGCCGCCGGGTTCAGCGGCTCGGCGTCGGCCGCCATCGTCAACAGCCCATAATCATTGTCGGCGGCAAAGGGGACGGCTTCGCCGCGCGCAAGCGTCGCCGCGCGGCCCAGATAGTCTGCCGATTCGATCCGCCGCCCCAGTTCGGCGGCCACCCGCGCGGCGAGCAGCAACGACCAGCTGTCGGCGTCGGGGCGCGACACGATCGGCGCCAGCGCTTCCGATGCGCCGTCGGCATCGCCGCCGGCCCAGTCGGCGGCGGCAAGGATCCGGCGGGCGGTGAAATTGTCCGGCTGTTCGGCGATCAGCCGGTCGGCCCAGGTCGCCGCGACGGCCTCGCCGCCCAGCTCGAGCTCGACGACCGCGCTCAGCAGCATGAACGACGGCTGCTCGTCGAGTTCGCCGCGCGTGCGTTGCAGCAGGCTGCGCGCGAGCCGGTAATTGCCCGCCCGCGCCGCCAGCACCGCTTGCAGGTAATGGATCCGCGGGTCGCGCGGGACGATCGTCGCGGCGTGGCGCAGCGCGGTCAGCATATCGCGATAGCGGCCAAGGTCGCCGAGCGTCGCCGCCTGCTCGATCAGTGCGTCGGCATTGTCGGGATCGGCAGCGAGCGCCTTGTCGTACCAGCCGAGCGAAGCCTGGAGTCCTTCCTCCGTGCGCACCAAATTGGCCTTGAACGCCAGCGCCGGGCTGTTCGCCTTGTCGAGCTCGATCGCATAATCGGCCGCGTCGCGCGCGCCGCGCGTGTCGGCATTGGCGTCACGAAAGCGCGCGACACTCACCCACAACGCCGCATTGCGCGGCAGTTCCTGCACCGCGCGGTCATAGGCTTCGCGCGCCGCGGCCAGGTCGCCATTGCCGAGGTGGACGTCGCCCGCGACCCACGCCGCCTCGCCGATCATCTCGGGGATGATCGGTCCGCCATCGAGCGTCTGAAACGCACGCGCGCCGTCGCCCTGCATCGCATAGGCGCGCGCGAGCAGCGGGCGTAGCGCCGCTTCCTTCGCGCCGGCGCCCAGCGCCGCTTTCACCGCCGCTTCGGCGCCGACGCCGTCACCCAGTGCGATCGCGACGCGCGCGAGTTCGACGCGCCGCACGATCGATTGCGGATCGTCGGCGATCGCATCCTGCAACGCCGAACGGCGTTGTTCGAGCGCGTGGCGCGGCGCGGTCGAGGCCGCGTCGCCGCACGCCCCCAGCAGCAGCGCCGCAACGAACGGCGCGCCGGTCCAGAGGCGGCGCCAATCCATTCAGGCGTGCATCCGATATTGCTTGAGCAGGTCGTACAGCGTCGGGCGGCTGATCCCGAGCAGCTTCGCGGCGGCGGAGATATTACCCTCGCTCTGCGTCATCGCGCGGCGGATCGCGACGCGGTCGGCGGCTTCGCGCGCGCTACGCAGGTTGAGCCACGCCTCCTCGCCGTCGACACTATCGCCCGCCATATCGAGATCCTCGCGCATCACCAGCTTACCGTCGGCCATGATAACGGCGCGCTTGATGCGGTTTTCAAGCTCGCGGACGTTGCCCGGCCAGCGCCCCTCGTCGATCGCCTGCAACGCATCGGGCGCAAAGCCGCGCACGCCGGGGTTCATCTCGGGCGCATATTGGTGGAGGAAATGGCGCGCGAGCAGCACCGCATCGCCCGGCCGCTCGGCGAGCGACGGGATTTTCACGACCATTTCGGCGAGGCGGTAATAGAGGTCGTCGCGAAAACTCTGGTCGGCGATCATCGCGTCGAGGTCGCGGTGCGTCGCACAGACGATCCGCGTGTCGACCGCAATCGCCTTGCGCCCTCCGATACGCTCGATCGTACGTTCCTGCAGGAAGCGCAGCAATTTGACCTGGAGCGGCAGCGGGATGTCGCCGACCTCGTCGAGGAAAAGCGTGCCGCCGTGCGCGAGCTCGATCTTGCCCTCGGTCGTCTTCACGGCGCCGGTGAACGCGCCCTTCTCATGCCCGAACAGCTCGCTTTCGAGCAGATTCTCGGGGATTGCGGCGCAATTGATCGCGACGAACGCGCCGTCGCGCCGCCCGCTCGCCTCGTGCAGCCCGCGCGCAAGCAATTCCTTGCCGGTGCCGCTCGCGCCGAGCAGCATCACACTGACATCGAGGTTTGCGACACGTTCGATCGTGCGCGCGACCTTCTGCATCTCGGGCGCGCCGGTGATCATGCCGCCGAGCACGCGGTTGTCGCCGCTGCCTTGGCTCGCCAGCCGTGCATTCTCGACCTCCAGCTCGCGGACATGAAAGGCGCGGCGGACGATCAGCCCCAGCTCGTCGATATCGATCGGCTTCTGATAGAAATCCCACGCGCCGTTCGCGATCGCCGCCAGCGCGCTGGCGCGTTCGCCGTGCCCCGACACGACGATGACCTTCGTATCGGGTTTGATCTCGAGGATCGTCTTGAGCGTCCGAAACCCCTCGCGCGTGCCGTCGGGATCGGGCGGCAGGCCAAGGTCGAGCGTCACCACGTCGGGCTCCTCGGCGCGAAGCAGGTCGATCGCCGCGTCGTGGTCGCCCGCGATCAGCACCGCATAATCCTCATAGGCCCATTTGAGCTGCGTCTGCAGCCCCGGGTCGTCCTCGACCACCAGCAGTTTACGGATAGCGCCCCCACTCTCACTCATTTCGAAGCCACTTTCATTACCCGTGCGTCGATCCCGGCGTCGCCATGCGCATCGGCGAGCGGCAGCCACAGCGTGAAATCGCTGCCCTTCCCCGGTTCGCTCGCCACCTCGATCGTGCCGCCCATCGCCTGCGCGACCTGCAAGGCTTCAAAGGCGCCCAGCCCGAACCCCGATTCCTTCGTCGACACGAAGGGCTTGAACAGCTCGTCGCGGATGAAGTCGCGCGTCATACCGCTGCCCTGGTCGATCACATCGATGCGCACACGCCCCTGTTCGGCGACGGCGACGACCTGTACCGGCGTCTCGGGTGCCGACGCATCGATCGCGTTGGCGACAAGGTGCTGGACGACCTGCCGGATCGACGCGGCGTCGGCCCAGGCCGACAGGCCCGCCTGGCAGCCGACGAAGAGCGAGCGGCGCGGCCGTGCCTCGACGGCAATGCCATTCAGAACCGGTTCGATCAGCGTCCGCCCGGCCTCGGCGGCCGGCCCGCGCTCGCGCGGCGACAGGCGGACGAGCAGGTCGCTGAGCCGCCCCGCCGAAATTTTCAGCGTCTCGACCATGTCGGCGCGAAAGTCGGGCTTGTCGGCGTGGCGTTCGGCGTTGCGCGCGAGCAGGCTGAGCTGGCTCGCCAGATTCTTGATGTCGTGCATGATGAAGGCAAAGCGGCGGTTGAACTCGTCGAACCGCCGCGCCTCCGAAAGCGCCTGCTGGCTCTGCGATTCGGCGAGGTAGCTCGCCGCCTGCTGTCCGGCGATGCGCAGTACGTCGAGGTCTTCCCAGTCGAGCGCGCGCGACACCGCGGGGCGATGCAGCACGACGATCGCGATCATCCGCTGGAAGTGCAGCACCGGCACGACGACCCACGCGCGCGTGTCGGCGATCAGCCAGTCGGGGATCGCGAGATCCTCGTTCCCCTGTCCGCGTCGTTCGGCGTCGAGGTCGACGATATGGCGCGTCTCCTGCAGCATGAAGGCCGAGCGCAGCGACAGCGTCGCGCTGTCCTCGATCCCCGCCGGCCAGTGCCACTGCTCGGCGATGCGAAAGCCGCCCGAGGCGCCGGGGAGCATCAGCAGCGCGCCGGGGCTGCCGGTCAGTTCGGCGAGCGCCTTGGCGACGCGGCGATACAGGTTGCGGTCATCCTCGCCCCCGCCCTGCCCCAGCGTCGCGGTGAAGCGCATCCATTCCGCGCGATAGTCATAGCGGTGCTCGAAGAAATGTTTGGAGATCATCACCGACAGCCATGCGCGCGACCGCGCCGAGGCGAGCAACAGGCCGCCCGCGCCGAGCGCGACCGCGAGCGAGATCGCCTGCGCCAGTTCGGCATAATCGCCGCCGAACAGCCGCGCGACGGCGCCGGTCAGCCCGATCAGCACCAGATAGGCGGCGGCGCCGAGCAGGATCAGCGTGCGCATGGCCGCGGTGCGCGACAGGCGCATCCGCTCGCGCCCGACATCGAGCGCCGCGAGGACATAGGTCGGCAGGGTAAGCAGCGCGACCACGGGCAACAGCGCGATCAGCGTCGACGCCGTCTCGCCGGTCAGCGCGCCGATCAGCTGCGCGTTGAGTTCGTACGCCCACAGCATCGCGAAGCCGCCCGCGACCGCCATCACGGGCATCCGCTGCCCGGCGCCGGCGTGGCGAACCCCGCCATCGATGATCAGCAGCCCGCCGACCGCAACGATCATGGCGGCAAAAGTCAGCGTCGGCGCCATCCACGGCTCCGCCGCGGCGCCCGCGCGCAGGTGCGCCGCGGTGCCGAGCAACAGCGTCAGCACGCAGATGGTCGCCAGCATCTTCAGGATCAGGCGCAGCGGCCGCGACATCGGCCCGCGCGACGGCCCGAAGGTCGCACCCAGCCAGCCGAGCATCGCGAGGTCGCGCAGCGCCTGTGCGACCAGCGATTGCGACGATCCCGGCGCGAAGACCGCTCCCGCTGCGCACCACAGCGCGGTCGCCGCGGCGGCCGCGACTAGGAGGCGCGGCGCGGGCATCAACGCCGCCATGCGCGCGCGCGGCCGCATCAACAGCCACAGCGCCACGCCGGCAAAACCCGCCAGCGCGAGACCGGACAATATCTGCGACAGCCCGGCAACCATGGTCAGCGGGCCCCGTCCGGCCACAACACGACGCGCACCGTCTGGAGCAGGATCAACAGGTCGAGGAAGGGCGAATAATTCTTCGCATAATAGAGGTCATACTCGAGCTTCACGCGCGCATCCTCGACCGACGCGCCATAGGGATAGTTGATCTGCGCCCACCCGGTCAGGCCGGGTTTCACCATGTGCCGCTCGGCATAATAGGGCAGCTTTTGTTCGAGTTCCTCGACGAAGCTCGGCCGTTCGGGGCGCGGGCCGACGAAGCTCATGTCGCCTTTCAGCACGCACCAGGTCTGCGGCAGTTCGTCGATGCGCAGCTTGCGGATGATGCGGCCGACGCGCGTGACGCGCGGGTCGTTTTCGCTCGCCCACACCGCCTTGCCCGCGGCCTCGGCATCGGTGCGCATCGAGCGGATCTTGAAGATGTCGTAGGGCTCGCCGAACAGTCCGACGCGCGGCTGGCGGTAAAAGACCGGCCCGCGGCTGTCGAGGACGACCGCGATCCCCGCGACGATCACCAGCGGCAGGCCGACGATCAGCACGATCAGGCTGGCGAGGATGTCAAACAATCGCTTGCCGACCTTGGATATTCGCTGCCCCGCCGAGAATCCGTCGGAAAAGATCAGGCCGCTGGGGTTCGTCGTCGCGAGGTCGACGCGCCCCGTTTCGCGCTCGATGAAGCTCGCGATATCGTTGACATGCACCCCCGTCGTCTTGACGCGGAGCAGGTCGTTCAGCGGCAGCGCGTTGCGCCGTTCCTCGAGCGCCAGCACCACTTCGCCGGCGCGCAGCATCACGACATGGTCCGACAGATTGTCGATCGCCTCGCGGGCGACGGCGCCCGGCACCGTCGTTTCGGCGCCGCTCATCGCGACGAAGCCGACCATTTCGAGCCCGCTTCCCGGCGCGTCGGCCAGCGCCGCAAGGCGCGCGGCCCGCGGCCCGGCGCCGAGCACGAGGATGCGGCGGCGGAACGCCTCGGTCCCTGCCGACTGGGTCAGCGCAAGCCGGATGACGAACAGCGTCCCGATCGCAAAGATCATCGCATAGAGGCTGTTGGCGCGCCACAGCGTCGCGGTCGGCAGCAGGAAGCCGAGAACCGACAGGAAAATCACGCCGAGCGAGATCGCGGCGAGCAGCCGCGCTGTCGCGAAGCGCATCGAGCGCAGCCCCTCGTTCCCGTACATGCCCGTCGCCATCATCGCGAGCGAATTGGCGAGCGCAAAGGTCGCGAGAGGCAGCCAGCGGTCGCCGAGCGGCCCCGCGTCGAAACCCGCCTGGTGCGCATAGAGGTGCCACGCGCCCTCGGCCGACGCGAGCAGCGCCAGAAACTCGATCAGCGCCAGCCAGACGACGGCGTGCGGAACATAATGTTTAAAAAGCCGAAACATGGAAACCTTTCGCGCACCCGATACTACAGCCGAGGCGTCAACTGTCGGTTAATTTTACACTTGCCATCGCAGCAAGGGGGATGACCCGCGGCATCCGAAACGATAGACCCGATTTCATGACGTTGATGATCCAGCCCGTAATCCTGTGCGGCGGCGCCGGCACCCGCTTGTGGCCCGAATCGCGCGGCACCCGCGCCAAGCAGTTCCTGCCGCTGACGGGTACGAAAAGCCTGTTCCGGCAGACCGTCGAGCGAACCCCCGCGGGCGCCGACTTCCTGCCGCCGATCGTGCTGTGCGGCGACGGCCATGTCGCGACGGTGCGCGACCAGATGGGCACAAGCGAAGCGTCGCTGCTCGTCGAGCCGATGCCGCGCAACACCGCCGCGGCGATCGCGCTCGCGGTCGCCTCGGCCGACGCCGACACGCTGCTGCTCGTGATGCCCAGCGACCATGTGATCGCCGACGTCCCGGCCTTCCATGCCGCAATCGCCAAGGGCGCGCGCCTCGCGCAGCAGGATTGGCTCGTCACCTTCGGCATCACGCCCGACCGCCCCGAAACGGGGTTCGGCTATATCGCGGGCGGCGCGCCGCTCGGCGAAGACGGCTTTGCGGTCGAGCGTTTCATCGAAAAGCCACCGCTCGCCGACGCCGAGGCGATGCTCGCGGCGGGCGGGTATAGCTGGAATGCCGGGATATTCCTGTTCCGCGCAGCGCGGATGCGCGACGCGATGCTGACGCACTGCCGCGCGATTTTCGAGGCCGCCGACCGCGCCGTCGCGGCGGGAATGCGCGATGGCGATGCGGTTTACGCCGACGCCATCGAATTCGAACGCGCGCCCTCCGATTCGATCGATTATGCTGTGATGGAAAAGGACAATCGTGTCGCGGTCGTGCCCGCATCGATGGGCTGGTCCGACCTCGGCAGCTGGCACACGCTCCACGCGCTGGGCGAAAAGGACGCCGACGGCAATGTCGTCGCCGGTGACGCCTTCCTGCACGACAGCCGCGGCAACCTGGTCCGCGGGGGCGACAAACGCGTGTCGGTCATCGGTATGGAAAATATCGCGGTGATCGTCGACGGCGACGACATATTGGTCATGCCGCTCGATCGGTCGCAGGACGTCCGACTGGCCGCCAAGGCGCGCGAATAGCGCATCCCGGCGGAACCCCCTTGCGCGGGCGGTGAGTTGCTATAACAAGACACCTATGCGTGGGCGACTGCCCGCAGCCGACAATTTTTCCGGAGATCGCAATATGTTCGACCGTCGCACCCTGCTTGCCGCCGCCACGGCCTCGTCGATGCTTGGCGCCGTCCGCTCGCCCGCGCGCGCCGCGCTCGCGACCGCCCCCGACAGCGAAGGCGCGCGGCTGACCGCGATCTACGAGCGCATCTACGACATGCTGCTCGATCAGGACCCCGAATTCGCGACTTCGCTCGGCGCCGACAAGGGCGACCGCGCCGCCGCCAAGGCAAAGCTCGCCGACCGCTCGCCCGCCGGCATCAAGCGCGGGCACGACCTCTATCGCACCGGGCTCAAGGAACTGAAGACGATCGACCCGAAAAAGCTCTCGGGCATGGACCTCGTCAATTATGAGACCTTCCGCGGGCCGTGGGAGGATTATGTCAAGGCTTACGACACCTTCTCCTATGGACTTCACAGCTGGCCTGAACCGCATCCGGTGACGCAACTCAGCGGGTCCTATCGCTCGATCCCCGA
The DNA here is from genome assembly GCF_052871675.1 of Sphingopyxis sp. LARHCG72. Classification (NCBI taxonomy): domain Bacteria; kingdom Pseudomonadati; phylum Pseudomonadota; class Alphaproteobacteria; order Sphingomonadales; family Sphingopyxidaceae; genus Sphingopyxis; species Sphingopyxis sp. LARHCG72. The sequence goes on from NZ_JBIXJU010000005.1 coordinate 364,437, forward strand.
TTTCCTCGTCAACCAGCACAGCATCGCGAACGCCGCCGATGCCGAGGCGTACCTCGCGCGCTGCGCCGATTTCGCGGTCCAGCTCGACAATGAAACCGACCGCATCAAGGCCGACCATGCCGCAGGGGTCATCCCGCCCGATTTCGTCGTCGACCGCACGCTGACCCTCTTCAAAAGCATCATGGCGCCCCTGCCCGACGCGAATATCCTTGCCACCAATCTCAAGACCAAGACCGCCGACATCCCGGGCGACTGGGCGAAACGCTGCGCCGCGATCGTCGAAGGCAGGATCTATCCTGCAATGCAGCGACAGGCGGCCGAACTCACTGCCGTCCGCCCGCGCGCGACGCACGATGCCGGCGTGTGGCGCCTGCCGAAGGGCGACGAATATTACGCCTATGCGCTGCGCTATGCGACGACGACAGGCATGTCGGCCGAAGAGGTGCACCAGCTCGGGCTCGATCGCATGGCCGCGCTCACCGCGCGCGCCGACGCGATCTTCAGGAAGCAGGGCATGACCAAGGGCACCGTCGCGCAGCGGATGCGCGAACTCGGCAAGGACCCGCGCTTCCTTTATCCCAACACCGACAAGGGCAAGGCCGACCTGATCGCCAAATTGAACGAACAGATTCAGGAAATGCAGCGCCGCCTGCCCGAAGCCTTTGGCCGTTTGCCCAAGGCGAAATGCGACATCCGCCGCGTGCCGCCGGAAATCGAGGCCGGCGCGCCCGGCGGCTATTACCAGATCCCCGCGCTCGATGGCTCGCGCCCCGGCGCTTATTATATCAACTTGCGCGATACCGCCGAAAACCCGTCATGGACGCTGCCGACGCTCACCTATCACGAAGCGACGCCCGGCCATCACCACCAGATCGCGCTCGCGCAGGAGGCCGAGGGCATTCCGCGCCTCCGCCGCCTGCCCGCCTATTCGGTCTATACCGAAGGCTGGGGGCTCTATGCCGAACAGCTCGCCGACGAGATGGGCGTCTATGCGAACGATCCGTGGGGCCAGCTCGGCTATCTGCAATCCTATATGTTCCGCGCCGCGCGCCTCGTCGTCGACACCGGCCTCCACCATTATCGCTGGAGCCGCGAGAAGGCGATCGCCTATTATAACGACGCGCTCGGCACCCCCGAAGGATCGAACGTCACCGAAATCGAGCGCTATTGCGTGTGGCCGGGCCAGGCGACGAGCTATATGGTCGGGCAGACACGCTGGGTCGCGATCCGCGAAAAGGCCAAGGCCGCGCTCGGCGACAAATTCGATATCCGCGGTTTCCACGACACTGCGCTGTCGGCGGGCGCCATGCCGATCTCGGTGCTCGAATCGGTGATCGACCGTTGGGCGGCTGCACAAAAGGCCTGATCGGGAAAGGGTGGACGGCGCGCCCGGCGCGGTCCGCTGCTGCGCCTATCGATCGGCGCCGCGCGGGCCGATCGGTTGCGTGTCGCCCTGCCCCGCTGCGGGTGCGGCGGCGCCGCTCATGATGCGGACGCGCAGCGCATCCCAGTCGGCAAAGCGCCAGAAGGTCGGGCTGTCGCGCGCCACGATCCGCGGATGGTCCATTGCCGGTGCGATCGTGCGGTCGACCGGCGTGATTTCGGCCAGCGTCTCGCAATCGAAAAAGGCCCGGACGACGACATTCTCCGGCGCGTCGTCTGCACTGCCCATCACGATCCCCAATTCCCCCGTCGACAGCCGCACCAGCGTGCCCGCGGGAAAAATGCCGAGGCTGTCGGCAAAGCGATCGAGCAGCGCCTGGTCGAAATGCCCGGCCCATTGGTTCATCCGAGTCAGCGCTTCGCACGGCGTCCACGCGTCCTTGTACGGACGGTTCGACGTCACGGCGTCATAGACATCGCAAATCGCGCCCATGCGCGCGGCGAGCGACAGCGCATCGCCGGCGAGGCCGTCGGGATAGCCGGTACCGTCGATCTTTTCATGGTGGCGTAGGCACAGTTCGAGCGCCATGTCGGGCGCGCCGGGCGAACTCGCCAGCAGGCGGTGGCCCGCCACCGGATGCGACCGGACCGACCGCATTTCGCCCTTCGACAGCGCGCCGGGCTTGTTCAATATTTCGTCCGAAATCGCGACCTTGCCGACGTCGTGCAGCAGGCCTGCGACGCCCAGATCCTCGACCTCCTGCGGATCGAGTTCCAGATGGCGCGCGAAGTTGATCATCAGCGCACAGACCGCCACCGAGTGGAGATAGGTATATTCGTCCTTGTCCTTCAGCCGGACGAGGTTGATCAGCGCCTTTGAATCGCGCTCGATCGATGCCCCGATCGAACGCGCCAGCGTGACCATGCGCCTTACCTCGACCGCGCGGCCCAGACGCGCCGCCGCAAACATATCGACGACGGCCTCGCGCGTCCGTTCGATCACCTTCTTGGCGCGGCGGCATTCGGTCGCATGGCCGCGGCGACGGCGCGGCTTGTCGCGCGGCGGCGGCTGGGGCGGTCCAAAAGTCGGTGTCGAGCGGAACGACATTGCGTCGCCCCACGGCCTTTCGGATGCGGGCGGCTGCTTGCCATGTGGTGGCTTTGCCCCGTCCCCGGGGGCCTGCCGGTCTGCGCGCGGCGCCAACCCGCGCGCGGCATCGATCACCAGCCCGTCGATTCCCGAATTGCGGATCCGGCGTAATTGTTCGTGCGTTTCGACGCGAAAATAGCTCCGCCAAAACGGATGATCGAACCACGATCCTTCAAAGGCGTGGATGAACATCCCGATTTCGACGTCTTCGGCTTCTATTCGAACAAGCATTCCCGGTCCCGTCACGGTCGATCACCGCGCCCCCTTCCCAATACGGCACGACGGATGTCAAATTAAGCAATGCACCGGGCTTGGAAGATTAATCGCCCGCAAAATCGAATGCGCTCACCCCGCGCTCGCCTTCGCGGAACCGCAGCGGGCGGCCGAGCGGCGGCATCGATCGCTGGACGCAGCCGGTGCGCGTGCAGCGCCGGCATCCGAGCCCGATCGGCGTCGCCGGACTGCGCATCAGGTCGATCCCGCGCGCCGCGATCAACGGTGCCGCGACCTTGGCGTCGACGCCGACGCACACCGCAAAGCGTGCGGGCGTGCCGCTGCCCGTCGCGCCGGGGGCCGCAACCGAGCGCGATTGGGTGAACCAGCGCGATCCGTCCTCCAGCTCGACGAGGTCGGCGACGACTTCGCCGGGCCGCGCGAAGGCTTCGTGCACGCCCCACAGCGGACAGCGCGCATCGCCGTCGACGAGCGGCGACTGGCTCGCCCCCGCGTAGCGCTTGCTGCCCTGCCCCGCGCGGTCGATACGCAGCATGAAAAAGGGCAGCCCGCGCGCGCCGACGCGCTGGAGCGTCGTCAGCCGGTGCGCGACCTGCTCAAAGCCCGCTCCGAAGCGGCGCTGGAGCAGCAGCAGGTCATAGCCCGTCGCGTCGCAGGCGCGCAGGAAACGGCTGTACGGCATCATCAGCGCCGCGGCAAAATAATGGATCAGATGCCGCTCGAACAGGCGCGCCGCAGCCGGTTCGGCAAATTCCGCACCGGCGACCAGCGCGTCGATTTCGCCCTTCGCCTCGACCTGTGCCAGCGTTGCAGCGGCCTGGAAGGTGCGCGACGCGGGACGCAGCAGCTCGTTCAGCATCAATTGCCGCGCATGCCAGTCGAGCCAGCGCAGCCGGTCGGGCATCACGTCGCTCGGCAGGATGCGGATACCGAGCTGGTGCCGCGTGCGCAGCCGTTCCGAAATCGTGCCGTACAGGTCGCCGCCCGCAAGCCGCAGCTCGTCGGCGAGTTCCTCGGCGCGCGCATCGAGGTCGGGGAAATGGTTGCGCCATTTCTCGATCGCGCGGCGGACGGCGGCAACTTCGGGCGCATCGCCTTCCCCTTCGGTGCGTGCCTCGGGCGCCGCATCGAACAGTCGCGCAAAGGCGGCGGCGGTCGCCGGCGCACTCTGCAACCATTCCTCGACCTCCTGTCCGCCAATCCCGAGGTCGGCGAAGCGCGGATCGGCGAGCCGCCGCCGCAGCCCCGCCAGCCCGCCGGGCACTTCGTCGGCGCCGAGCTTCGCCGCGTCGAACCCGAAACGTTCGGCGAGCCGGACGATCACCGTTGCCGACAAGGGGCGCTGGCCATGCTCGATCAGGTTGAGGTAGCTCGGCGATATGTCGAGCGCCTCGGCCATCGCCGCCTGCGTCATCGCCGCCTCGCGCCGCACCTTGCGCACCGCCGGCCCCGCAAACACCCGCCGCTCCGCCATCGCTTGTAACTTTCTTTACTGATTTACATGCTGATTTACACCTATCGGCCATATTTCACAAATATTATTGACAAAGCTTTTCACTTTCCGCGGCAACTTCGCCAACTTCCACGCATCACCTCCGAACAAGGACAAGACGATGGGCTACCAGGAAGACATGGCACAGGCAGGCCGCCTCATCCGCGATTACGACGGCACGTGGGACGGCATCAGCGGCGAAAGCATCGCCCGCATGCGCGCCCAGAACAAGTTCAAGACCGGCCTCGACGTCGCCCGCTACACCGCGCGCATCATGCGCGCCGACATGGCCGCCTATGACGCCGACCCCGCGAACTACACCCAGTCCTTGGGCTGCTGGCACGGCTTTATCGCGCAGCAGAAGATGATCTCGATCAAGAAGCATTTCGGCACCGTCAAGGGTCGCTACATCTACCTCTCGGGCTGGATGGTCGCGGCGCTGCGCAGCGAATTCGGTCCGCTGCCCGACCAGTCGATGCACGAAAAGACCAGCGTTCCCGCGCTGATCGAGGAAATCTACACCTTCCTCCGCCAGGCCGACGCCCGCGAACTCGGCATGCTGTTCCGCGACCTCGACGCCGCGCGCGCCGAGGGTGACGAACTCAAGGCGAAGCAGATTCAGGCCGCGATCGACAATCATGAAACGCACGTCGTGCCGATCATCGCCGACATCGACGCGGGCTTCGGCAACGCCGAGGCGACGTACCTCCTCGCCAAGAAGATGATCGAAGCCGGGGCGTGTGCCTTGCAGATCGAAAATCAGGTCTCGGACGAAAAGCAGTGCGGCCACCAGGACGGCAAGGTCACCGTGCCGCACGAGGACTTCATCGCGAAGATCCGCGCGTGCCGCTATGCCTTCATGGAACTCGGCGTCGAGGACGGCATCATCGTGACGCGCACCGACAGCCTCGGCGCGGGCCTCACCAAGCAGATCGCCTTCACCAAGGAACCCGGCGATCTCGGCGACCAGTATAACAGCTATCTCGATTGCGAAGAGGTCGAGGGCGCGGGCAACCCCGGCGACGTCCTGATCAACCGCGACGGCAAGCTGGTGCGTCCGAAGCGCCTGCCCTCGAACCTCTATCAGTTCCGCGCCGGAACCGGCGAGGATCGCTGCGTGATGGATTGCATCGCCTCGCTGCAGAACGGCGCCGACCTCCTGTGGATCGAAACCGAAAAGCCGCACATCGAACAGATCGCCGGCATGGTCGACCGCATCCGCGAAGTCGTTCCCAATGCGAAGCTCGCCTATAACAATTCGCCGAGCTTCAACTGGACGCTGAACTTCCGCCAGCAGGTGTTCGACGCCTGGGAGAAGGACGGCAAGGACGTCAGCGCCTATGACCGCGCCAAGCTGATGAGCGTCGATTATGACGACACCGAACTGGGAGCCGAGGCCGACAACCGCATTCGCACCTTCCAGCGCGACGCGGCGAAGCGGGCGGGCATCTTCCACCACCTCATCACGCTGCCGACCTATCACACCGCGTCGCTGTCGACCGACAATCTCGCGAAGGAATATTTCGGCGACGAAGCGATGCTCGGCTACGTCAAGGGCGTCCAGCGCAAGGAAATCCGCCAGGGCATCGCCTGCGTGAAGCATCAGAATATGAGCGGAAGCGACATCGGCGACGACCACAAGGAATATTTCGCCGGCGAAGCGGCGCTCAAGGCCGCAGGCAAGGACAACACGATGAACCAGTTCGCCGCCTGATACGAGTTCGACGCGGGGGAAATGTTGCAGCCCCCGCGTCACCCCTCTTGGCGCGGGGTCAGCGACCCGCCCCGCGCCTCCCGAGCTTTCCTGGGGAGGAAAGCCTGTCCGTCGGAAGCCGCGAGGCCTCCGGCGGACATTTTCGTCAGGACTTCACCGCGTCCTCCTCGCGCGTCTTGACGAGCGACCAGACGACACCACCCGCGATCAGCGCCACCGTGACACCAAGGCTGACGAGCGGCGGGAATTTCGCGCCGCCCAACACGAAATCGGCCACGAAAATCTTCGACCCGATGAACACCAGCACCAGCGCGAGCGCATATTTGAGGTAATGGAAGCGGTGCACCATTGCCGACAGCGCGAAATAGAGCGCGCGCAGGCCAAGGATCGCCATGATGTTCGACGTGTAGACGATGAAGGTGTCGGTCGTGATCGCGAAGATCGCCGGCACGCTGTCGACCGCGAACACAAGGTCGGCCAGATTGATCACGACGAGCGCGAGGAACAGCGGCGTCGCGGCGAGGACGATCTTGCCGGTCTTCGTATCGGGCACGCGCACGAAGAATTTCTCGCCATGCAGCTCGTTCGTGATCGGCATCCGGCGCGATAGCCATTTGACGACCGGATTGCCCGCGACGTCCATCGGCTGTTCGCTGGTGAACAGCATCTTCACGCCCGTGAACACGAGGAATGCCGCGAAGATATAGAGCAGCCAGCCATATTCGGTGACCAGCGCCGCGCCGCCCGCGATCATGATGCCGCGCAGTACGATGACCGCGACGATGCCCCAAAGAAGCGCGCGATACTGGTAACGCGGCGGGATCGCGAAGGTCGTGAAGATCAGCGAGATCACGAAGATATTGTCGATCGACAGCGCCTTCTCGATGAAGAAGCCAGTATAATATTGCAGGCCCGCCTCGCCGCCCTTCGCGGCCCAGACCCACGCGCCGAAGGCGGTCGCGATACCGATGTAGAGCAAGGAGAGTTTCAGGCTCTCGCCGATCCCCATCTCCTTGTTTTCCTTGTTGAGCACGCCAAGGTCGAACGCGGTGAGCGCGATGACGAGCGTGAGGAAGGCGAGCCAGAACCAGGCCGGGGTTCCCAGCCAGTCGGCGAACAGAAATTCCATGATGATATTCCCTGGATATGCCGAGGGCGCCGCCTTCGCAAAAAGGCAGCGCTCCCGGTCGTCGATTATGGTGGGTTTAGCGAGCGAACGCCGGGCGCAGCGCGGGCCGCACCGTCAGCGCGGCAAGCCGCTTTTTGACCGCAAGCTTCAGCGTCTTCAAACGCAATAGCCGAAACGGATCGGCACCGCGGCGCCGCACTTCGCGGCGTTCGGCCTCGTCGAGCTGGCGATGCAGCACGGTCAGGCGGTAAAGATTGGGATTGAGCGTCATAAAAGGCCTCCTGATTGATAAATCAAGCAGGTGACGCCGATGCCGGTCCCGGGGGTAGAGGGGAGATGGGCCAGAGCATCGGTGTCACCCGATGCGGTCCGACATCACGTGGCGGGAAATACCCCGCCGACGCCAGAGGGGCCCGGCCCGCATGAATCGCATTTAGGGGACAAGCGCCGCTCTTTCAAGTCCCGGCCGCATCATGCTAGCCCGTGTGACGCGCATCCGGCGCGCTGGAGCCCTGCATGTCCGTGATTGTCGATCATGATGGCCCGGTGACCATCGTCACCGTCGATCGCCCCGCGCGGCGCAATGCGGTCGATCCGGAAACCGCGCTCGCCCTCCGCGACGCTTTCATCGCCTTTGCCGCCGATGCCGGGGCACGCGTCGCGATCCTCACGGGAAGCGGGGGTCATTTCTGCGCGGGCTTCGACCTCAATGCCGTCGGCACCTCGCCTTACGACCCCGACGGCCCCGGCCCGATGGGACCGACGCGCATGCTGCTCGAAAAGCCGGTGATCGCCGCGGTGGAAGGCCACGCCGTCGCCGGCGGGCTCGAACTCGCGCTCTGGTGCGACCTGCGCGTCGCAGCGACAAGCGCAGTGTTCGGGGTCTATTGCCGCCGCTGGGGCGTGCCGCTGATCGATGGCGGCACCGTGCGCCTGCCGCGCATCGTCGGGCAAGGCCGTGCGCTCGACATGATCCTGACCGGCCGTGCGGTGACCGCCGACGAAGCGCATCGCATCGGCCTCGCCGACCGGGTCGTCGCCGATGGCGAAGCGCTCGCCGCCGCAATCGAACTGGCGAAGCAGGTTGCCGCCTTCCCGCAACTCTGCATGAACAGCGACCGGCTGAGCGCCTATCGCCAATGGGATTTCGATATCGAAGGCGCGCTCGCGCACGAGGCACACGCCGGGGTCGCTCCGCTACGCGAAGGCGCAGCAACGGGCGCCAAACGCTTTACCGAAGGCGCCGGCCGCGGCGGCAGCTTCGCCGCCTTCACGGGGGAATGACGCTGAAACCAGGGATGGCAGCCGCGCTGCCCGTCGCGATATCGCAAAAGCGACAAGGCGGCGCCCCGGGGGCAAGCCCGGGGCGCCGAAGGTTGGGAGGGGGCGTTGCCGGCGCAGGCGACGCCTGTGACTCGGCAGGACGCACATCATCCCGGGCCTGACCCGAGCAAGCCCGACGATGGACGATCGAACATGCTCAAGCCGCACGATGCCGGCGGCGAAAGCCGGGCTGCGATCAATCGATCCGATTGAAATGCGTCGTTTCCAGTTTCTGACGGTTGTCGCTGGACCAGACAATCGTTTCGGTCATGGATTTCAGATCCTTCGCGACGGTGTACACTCGCGTCGACACCCGCGAACCGGCCTTGCCCAGCGTCATGACCAATGTGTCCGGCGCTGGTTGGCGCAAGGCCACGCTGTCGATGAAATCCATATTGCCGGTGATCGGCACCGGGACGCCATCGAGGGCGGCGGTCGATTCCGAATGCCTGCTGGAGCCGTCCGGCGCGACGATTTCGACACGCGTTGTCCACTTGCCGTCTTGCGACGGACGGAAGGTCATCGTCACGCGTCGCGGCCGCTCCGTCTCCGGCATGAGCGATGCGTCCAGCGACCAGCTTCCGACCAGCGGCAGCTGCGTGGATGCCGCGCCGTGAACGGCGTTTGGCGCTCCGGCCTGATCGGCGGAAGGGGCGGTTGCGACCATTAACCCGGCGGCGGCCAAGGGTATTGCGATGAGCATGACGATCATTCCTTTCGACCCGCGAACCCCGACGGTTGCGGTGTGCGTCCAATCGTTCACGCTGGCGCGCTGTCCCGGAAGATCGATATTTTCGTCACAAGTTTTTTGGACGTCGAGAAGACGCGCCAATTCGCGGCTGCTGCCGACCCCCGTCTTGCGCCGGGCAGCGCGCAAACGCTCGTTGATCGAGGTTTCGGAGCGGCCCAGACGCGCGGCGATGGTCTTGACGGTATGCCCCGCCACCAACAGGCGAAGGACTTCCATTTCCCGATCCGTGAGGCATGCGGTCAAGCCGGGAGCGGGTTCATTGGCAGACATGTCTTTTGCTCACCACAGCCTCGCGAACAGGTCCATCCCAATTTATTTGGGAAATGGTGGCGGACCAGCCTGCGATGTTGGGCAACCGTAGGGTTCCGCGCGCCCGCCTATTTTTTCGCCATCAGCTTCATCGACATCGCCGTCAGCGCCTCGGTCGCGGTCGAGATGACCGCGGGCGCATCAGGCGCCCAGAAGGGCGAATGGAGGCTGGGCAAGGTGCGCCCTTCCTTCTTCGCCGCGTCATATTCGGCCTGCGGCACGCCGCCGACCCAGACGATCAGGCTCTTGATGCTCTTGTCCTCGCGGCCGAAGCGGCTGAAATCCTCGCCGCCCATCACCGGCGGCATCTGGACGACGCGATCGTTTCCGAAGCTCGTTTTCAGGAACGCCGCCATCTCCTCGGTGAATTCCGGGGTGTTGAAGGTCGCGGGCGTATACTCGTCCTTCTGCACCGTCACGACGGGCATCTTGTCGTCGGGCATTCCGGCGGCGATCGCCTCGCCCTTGGCGATGCGCGCGATGCCGTCGAGCAGGTGATCGCGCACTTCGTCGCTATAGCTGCGCACCGTCAGCTGCAGTTTGGCTTCGTCCGAAATGATATTGTGCTTCGCGCCCGCGTGGAAGCTGCCGACCGTCACCACGGCGCTGTCGAGCGGGCTGATCTCGCGCGAGACGAGCGTCTGGAGCGCACCGACGATGCGGCTTGCGAGCACGATCGGGTCCTTGGTCGTCTGCGGATAGGCGCCGTGGCCGCCTACGCCTTTGACCGTGATATCGACACTGTCGACATTGGCGAGCGCATAGCCCGGCGTGTAGCCAATCATGCCCGCGGGAAACTGCGCCGCGTCGTGGAAGGCCAGCACATATTCCGGCTTGGGAAAGCGCGTATATAGCCCATCGGCGAGCATCATCCGCGCGCCCGCGCCGCGTTCTTCGGCGGGCTGGCCGATCATCACCAGCGTGCCCGACCATTTGGCCTTGTTCGCCGCCATCAGCCGCGCAACGCCGATCCACGCGGTCATATGCGTGTCGTGGCCGCACGCATGCATCACCCCCGTCTCGACGCCTTCCTTCGTGGTCACGCGCACTTTCGACGCGCCGGGCAGCCCGGTCTGTTCGGTGACCGGCAGGCCGTCCATGTCGGCGCGAACGAGCACGACGGGGCCCGGCCCGTTCTTCATCACCGCGACGACGCCCGTGCCGCCGACCTTCTCGGTCACCTCGAACCCCAGCTTGCGTGCTTCCGCCGCGAGGATGCCCGCCGAGCGCACCTCCATGAAGCTGAGTTCGGGATTGGCGTGGAGATCCTTGTAGATCGTCATCAGCGACGGCATCTGCTTCTGCACCTCGCCCCCCAACGTCTGCGCCGCCGCCGGCACAGCGAGAGCCAGCGCAGCCGCGCTTGTCCACAAGATCCGCATGCAATTTCCCCTGTTTATCTGTCTGTCAGCCCGCCGGGACCAGTTCGATCACGTCGAGCAAGGATTCATAGGCCGGCGCGGGCAGCACCAGCCGCCAGCGATTGTCACCGATCCGCTCGACCAGCCCGGCCATGTCGCGCATCCGGTCGCTGCCGTAATTGACCGCCATCTTCTCGTCGCCCAGCTCGAGCGTGCCGAGGAAGACCTGCCGTTTCAGATTGTCGGGAAAGATCAGCCCGACGGGCCGCTGCGACCCCGTGATCTTGGTCAGGCTCGACAGACCCTGCTCGGCCGAGACACGGCAGCGGAACCAGCCATAGGCGACGTAGGAAAGGCCGTTTCGCCCTTGCGCGCCGATCTTGATCGTCCGGCACCGGTAATCACCCGCCGGCATATGCGGGTTGGGCAAGGCTGCGGTCGGTTGTAACAGCACGCCTTCACGATCGATATCGGCGCCAAAGCCCTTTGCCCGGGCGTCGGCCAGCGCGGTCTGCCAGCTGCTGTACCAGCCGCGAATCCGCGCCTGGTCCTGCGCCGTCGCGGTGCCGCGCCATGTGCCCGTTTCCGCCGGCGCATCGGCCGCCGACGGCGGCACGGGCGGCACCGTTCGGCAGGCGCCGACCGTCAGGCCCAGCGCCAGGGCAAAAATCAAACTCGTACGACCCCTCATTCTCCGTCACTCCCCGGTCCGGTTGCATTAACCTTAGGAGGGCAAAGGAGATTGCTCAAGGCCGCAACATCTTATGCCGCGGTCCAGCCGCCATCGACGCTGAGGTTGGCACCGGTAATGTTCGCCGCCTCGTCGCGCGTCAAGAAGGACGCGACCGCCGCGACCTGCTCGACCGTCACGAATTGCTTCGTCGGCTGGCCGGCGAGCAGGACGTCGTTGATCACCTGTTCGCGCGTCATGTTTCGCGCCTTCATCGTGTCGGGAATCTGGTTTTCGACCAGCGGCGTCCAGACATAGCCGGGGCTGATGCAATTGACCGTGATCCCGGCGTCGGCGACTTCGAGCGCGACCGTCTTGGTCAGGCCGGCGAGCCCGTGCTTGGCGGTGACATAGGCCGATTTGAACGGCGAGGCGACGAGCGAATGCGCCGACGCGGTCGCGATGATGCGCCCCCATTTCTTCTTGCGCATGCCCGGAACCGCGTGGCGGATCGTGTGGAACGCCGCGGTCAGGTTGAGCGCGATGATCATGTCCCATTTTTCGGGCGGGAAATCCTCGACCGGTGACACGAACTGCATCCCGGCATTGTTGACGAGGATGTCGACGCCGCCGAAATCCTTGTCGGCGCGCTGGAACATCGCCTCGATCTGTTCGGGTTTCGTCAGGTCGGCGCCGTCATAGGCGGCCTTGCCGCCGTTGATCGCTTCCAGCCCCTTGCGCTCGGTCTCGATCGCATCGGCTTCGCCAAATCCGTTGATGATGATGTTCGCGCCTTCGGCAGCGAGCACTTTCGCTATCCCCAGCCCGATACCCGACGTCGATCCGGTGACAAGAGCGGTCTTTCCTGTGAGGCGCATAAGATAATCCTTTCGGTGGGGGAGAGAGTCAGGAAACGTCGGACTCGGTCTTTGGTCGCAGCGTATTGGATTGCACCGCGAAGCTGTCCGACCGTCCTTCGGCGATGCTGTCGGCGAGCAGGTGGCCGTCCTTCATTGCGGCCTCGACCGCATCGCGGCCGAGCGCCCAGTTGACCTCCATCGTCGAACGCGAAAATTCGAAATCCCGCGCGCCGGTCTGCCATTTGGGCGGTTCGTGGATCAGCTGAACGACGTTGAGCGCCTTGCAATCGACCATCTTGCGCACCGCCTTCACTTCAGACAGATCGGCGAATTCGGGTGGCAGTTTCTGCAGCATCCGGTCGATCAACCGATGCTCCTTGCGCCGCCGCACAAGCCCGTCCGAAATGCGGCGCGTGCGGCTCGAAAAGCGGATATCCTTCTCGCGCGACCAGGCTTCTTCGAGGTCGTGCGGCCGCTCGCCGCGCGCGGGGAACAGGTCGACCTGGAATACCAGCATATCCTCGTTCGCCGCCTCGACGACATGTTCAAGCGGGGTGTTCGACACGAGCCCGCCGTCCCAATACCATGTGCCGTCGATCTCGACCGGCGGCAGGCCGGGCGGCAGCGCGCCCGAAGCGAGGATGTGGCGCGCATCCAGCGTTTCGAGTTTCGTATCGAAATAGCGGAAATTGCCCGTCTCGACCGCGACCGCACCAACCGACAGGCGCACCTTGCCGTTGTTCACCCGGTCCCAGTCGACCAGCCGGTCGAGCGTCTGGACCAGCGGCGCGGTGTCATAGAAGCTCACCGCCTCGGGCGTCTGCCGTTCGGCAAAGGCAGGCGGCGGAAAACGCGGCGTAAAAAAGCCCGGCACGCCAAAGGCCATCACCTGCCCCGCCGCCACCATATGCGACCACTCGCGCGCCCAGTCATTGTCCGCGGTCGGCAGCGACGGCAGCGCGGAGGACACGCCCTCCCAGAACTCGCGCATCTTGCTCACGGCCTGATCGCGCTCGTTCCCGGCAATGATCGCGGCGTTGACCGCGCCGATCGAAATCCCGGCCACCCAGTCGAGTTCGATACCAAGCTCGATGAGCGCCTCATACACCCCCGCCTGAAAAGCCCCCAGCGCACCGCCGCCCTGCAAGACGAGCACAACGAGATCGGGCAATGGCAATGCGGCACGGGCGGCGCGGCGGGGCATGGACTCGGCGATCCTTCGTTGGATGTGTCGCGGATTTGTGCACCGCAGCACGAGCCATTGCAATGGCTCGATTATATTCGAAGCCCCTTCCAATTGCTTGGCGCTGCTGTAACACTCGCGGCGAAACGACCATTCACCGGTGGAGAAGCCCGATGCGCCTCGACGACTATGATCCCGGCGACGATATCCGCGACCTTGGCCGCGGCGGCGGCGGTTTCGGGGGTGGCGGCGGAGGCGGCGGTCTCGGCGGACTGCTGATCGGCTTCCTTCCGATGCTGCTCGGCCGCAAGATGGGTTGCGGCACCATCCTGCTCATCGGCGTGGCGGCATTTTTCCTTCTCGGCCCCGGCGCGAATATGCTGAGCATGGGCGGCGGCACGAGCGACCCGATGACCGACAGCCGTAGCGGCGCAAATGTCGCGTGCGACACCGAAGCCGAACGCTTTGCCTGTAATGTATTCGGGTCGACCCACACCGTCTGGGGCGGACTGATCAACGGCTATCAGAAGCCCCGGCTCAACTTCTTCACCGAGCGGAACGAATCAAAATGCGGCGCTGCACAGGCCGCGATGGGTCCCTTCTATTGTCCCGCCGACCAGGGAGTCTATCTCGACACCAGCTTTTTCCGCGAGCTTGAACAACGCTTCGGCGCCGCGGGCGACGCGGCGCAGGCCTATGTGATCGCGCACGAGGTCGGACACCATATCCAGACGATCAGCGGCATTTCCGAACAGGTTCGCCGCGCGCAGCAGCGCGCCTCGCAGGCCGAAGGCAATGCGCTGCAGGTCCGCATGGAGCTTCAGGCGGACTGCTATGCCGGCGTCTGGGCGGCGCGTGCGAAGACCAGCGACGGCCAGCCGGTGATGGAGCCGGGTGACATGGAAGAAGCGATGCGCGCCGCCAATGCGATCGGCGACGATACGCTGATGCGCTCGGCCGGGCAGCGGCCGGTGCCCGAGAGCTTTACCCACGGGACGAGTGAACAGCGGATGAGCTGGCTGCGCCGCGGACTGCAATCGGGGGATCCGCGCCAGTGCGACGCGTTCGGCAGCGCGGGCTGATCGCCGCCGTCGCGGCTCTGGCATTCGGCCAGCCCGCCCCGGCTACCGCGCAGCAGGCCGACTATGGCCCGCAATATATCCGCACCGGGCGACTGATCGACGGCGTCAGCGACACGGTGCAGGTGAATCAGTGCATCATCGTCATGCACGATCGGATCGAACGGATTGAACGCTGCGGGCAAACCCCGCGCGGTATGCACGTGATCGACTGGTCAGCCTATACCGTCTTGCCCGGTCTGATCGATCTCCATACCCACCTCGCCGACCTCGGCCAGAGCGCCGATCTCGCGGCACCGATGAAGGCGTCGCCCGCCGAAACCGCGCTCGTCGGCGCGCGCAACGCACGCGTCACGCTCGAAGCCGGGTTCACCAGCGTGCGCGACGTCGGCACCTATCGCGGGCTCACCGACGTCACGCTGCGCAACGCGATCGAGCGCGGCGACGTGCCCGGCCCGCGCATGTGGGTCGCGGGTGCCTACCTCACGATTCCGAAGGGTGGCGGCGAACTCAACGGCGTCGTCCCGAACGAACAATTGCCGCCCGATATGCGGCTCGGTGTCGCGGCGACGCCCGAAGAGGCGGCGGCAAAGACAACGTATTTGCTCGACCATGGCGCCGACTTCATCAAGACGATCGCGACCGGCGCCGTGCTCGCGATCGGCACCGAGCCCGGCGCGCCCGAACTCACGCCCGAACAGCTGCGCGCGATCGTGAAGGTCGCCCATGCCCGCGGCAAGAAGGTCACTGCGCATGCCCACGGCGCCATCGGGATTCAGAACGCCATCAACGCGGGGGTCGACAGCATCGAACATGCGAGCCTCGCCGACGAAGCGACGCTGCAGCTCGCAAAGAAGCATGGCACGTGGCTCGCGATGGACATCTACAACGGCACCTATATCGACGAGGTCGGCACGAAGGAGGGCTGGCCCGAAGAGTATCTGCGCAAGAATCGCGAGACGACCGATGCGCAGCGCGCCGCCTTCCGCCGCGCGGTCGAACTGGGCGTCAACATCGGCTATGCGACCGACGCCGGCGTCTATCCGCACGGGCTCAACGCGCGTCAGTTCCGCAACATGGTCAAATATGGGATGACCCCGATGCAGGCAATCCGGTCGGCCACCGGCCGCGCCGCCGAGGAAATGGGCCGTACCGACGTCGGCGCGATCGTGCCCGGCCGTTATGCCGACTTCGTGGCGGTCAAGGCCGATCCGCTCACCGACATCGGCGCGCTCGAAACGATCGACCATGTGATGAAGGGCGGCGTGCTGGTGCGGTAGCGCCGCCTAGCGCCGGGCGCTCCGCGCCGCGGCGTGCACCTCCGCACGCTCTAGCAACAGGGCGAGGTCCTCGCGGCTGATGTCGAAGGTTTCGCCAAGGTCGTCGAGCGCCTTGTCGATATCGTCCATCGACAGTCCCGACGCGGGCGCTGGCGGAAGCGCCCTGCCCTCGACCGGCTGCGCGCGGTGGGGATAGCTATGCCCCGAAAAGCGATGGAACAGCCAGCCGATCGACACCAGCAGCAGCGAGTTGACGAGCACGACGAACAGGAACTCGACGACATGTTCGGATAGCAGTGCATAGCCGCCGAGCACCGCACTGAGCGCCGCGGCGCCCCCCGGCGGATGCAGGCAACGCAGAAGCGACATCGTCAGGATCGCCAGCGAAACGGCGACGGCCGCGGCAATTGCGGGATCGGGAATGAGCTGCGCGACCACGGCGCCAACGAACGCCGAAACGAAATTGCCCCCCGCAATCGACCATGGCTGGGCGAGTGGGCTTGCCGGAACCGCGAACAGCAGCACCGCCGATGCGCCCATCGGCGCGACGATCCACGGTATCGACGAGGGGAACAGCGCCACGCACGACAGGCCGACAAAACCGATCCCCAGCACCGCCCCGACACTCGCGATCACGCGGTCGCGCAGGCTTGCCCCCGCAAGCAGCGGGACGAACAGGCGGGTGCGGTTCAACAGGGCGCGGAACATCGATTACCTTCTCGCTGCACGACCGGCCCGATGCGATCTTTGGAGCCAGCGGGCCAGAGAGGTTTATTTGCGCATCCGCAAGCCAGAATATCGCGGGGCCAGCCGACAGGGCATGATCGCGAACCGGAAAAGGTTCGTCCTTGAACCGGCGCGCCGCATCGCTAAACCGCTTTCATGCGAAACCACATCCTCTGCAGCGCGATCGCGCTCGCCGCCGCCCTCTCTACCCCCGCCTTCGCCCGGCCGATGACCGAGGTCGACCTTGCGACACTGAAGCGCGTCGCCGCGCCGACCGCGTCGCCCGACGGGCGCTGGGTCGTGTTCCAGATGACCGAGACCGAGGGCGAGACGTACAAGCGCTCGACCGGGCTGTGGCTCGTCGACCGCAATGCAAAGGACGCAAAGCCCGTCGCCATCGCCGATGCCGCGGGCAAAAATGAAACCGCCCCCGCCTTCGACAAGGACGGCATCCTCTATTTCCTTTCGAACGCCTCGGGCAAAAGCCAGGTCTGGCGCGTCGATCCCAAGGCGGGCGGCGCGGCAACGCAGGTGACCGATACCAAGGCCGACGTGTCGGGCTTCAAGATTTCGCCCGATGCAGCGAAACTGCTCGCATGGGGCGACATCGCACGCGAATGCACCGACTTCGGCTGCGATGCCAAGGACAAGGGCGCGCTTCCCGGCCCCGGCGCCGGCCGTCTTTACAGGGATGGCGCGGGCTTCGTCCGCCACTGGGACGAGTGGGAAACCCCCGGCACTTACAGCCGCCCCTTTGTCTTCAATCTCGCAGGCGGCAAGGCGAGTGCCGCGCGCGCCGTCGACGCGGGCCTGACCGGCGACAGCCCGTCGAAGCCTTTCGGCGGCGGCGAGGAACTCGCATGGGGCGCCGACAGCCGCACCGTCTTCTTCACGCTGCGCAAGGCCGACCGGAACGAACCGATGTCGACCAATCTCGATATCTATAGCTGGCTCGTCGACAGCCGGATGATGCCGGTCAACCTGACGCAGGACAATCAGGCGACCGACACCCTGCCCACCCCCTCGCCCGACGGCAAATGGCTCGCCTATGCCGCGATGGCACGCCCCGGCTATGAGGCCGACCGGCAGGTGCTGATGCTCCGCAATCTCGAAAGCGGCGAAACGAAGAAACTGACCGATGCGTGGGACCGCTCGGTCGGCTCGATCGCCTGGGCACCCGACGGCAAGTCGCTCTATGTGACCGCGCAGGACACGCTCGAGCATCCGGTGTTCCGCGTCGACGCCGTGACGGGTAAGGTCGAGAAGCTGAAAGCGACGACCGAAGCCTTCGAAGGCAATATCGGCGACGTTAGCCCGCTGCCCGGCGGCGCGCTTCTTTATTCGCGCAACAGCGCACTTGCGCCGACCGACCTCTTCGTTCGCGACGCGAAAGGCAAGGTGAAGCAGATCACCGCGGTCAACGCCGCGCGCCTCGCTGAGTTCGATCGCGTCGAACTCGATCGCATCCAGTTCGCGGGCGCGAACGGCGACAAGGTGTGGGGCATGATCCTGAAGCCCGTCAGCCCCGTGCAGAAGCTGCCCGTCGCCTTCATCGTCCACGGCGGCCCGCAGTCGAGCTTTGGCAACAGCTGGTCGACGCGCTGGAACCCGCGCGTCTTCGCGCAGCAGGGCTATGGCGTCGTCACCGTCGATTTCCACGGTTCGACGGGCTATGGGCAGGCATTCACCGACAGCATCAACAAGGATTGGGGCGGCAAGCCGCTCGAGGACCTGAAGCTCGGCCTCGCCGCGGCGGGCAAGCAGGATGCGCAGCTCGACCTCAATAACGCCTGCGCGCTCGGCGCCTCCTATGGCGGCTATATGATGAACTGGATCGCGGGTCAGTGGACCGACGGCTTCAAATGCCTCGTCCAGCATGACGGCGTCTTTGATCTCCGCGCGATGGCGTTTGAGACCGAGGAATTGTGGTTCGACGAATGGGATCATGGCGGCCCCTGGTGGGAACGCACCGACCCCGAAAAGTGGAACCCGGTCAATCATGTCACCAAGTGGAAAACCCCGATGCTGGTGATCACGAGCGAGAAGGATTTCCGCATCCCCTACAGTCAGGGCCTCGCCGCCTTCACGGCGCTCCAGCGCCGCAACATTCCGTCGGAACTGCTCGTGTTCCCCGACGAAAACCATTGGGTTCTGAAGGGCGCAAACAGCGTCCAGTGGCATCAGACGGTGTTCAACTGGCTGGGCAGCCACCTCAAAAAATGATGACGACAGGGGGCGTGGGTAACCGCGCCCCCTTGCCGCCTCGCCCCCCGGCTGGCAAAGGCGCCGGGCTATGCCGATGGAAAAAACGTTCGATCCCGCCGCTATCGAGGTGAAATGGGCCCATGAATGGGAAAGCCGTGGACTCTTCCGTCCCGCGCGTCCCGATGCGACACCCTTCACGATCGTCAACCCGCCGCCGAACGTCACCGGCGCGCTGCATATCGGCCATGCGCTCGATAACACGTTGCAGGACGTGCTCGTCCGTTACGAGCGCCTGCGCGGCAAGGACGCGCTGTGGGTCGTCGGCATGGACCATGCCGGTATCGCGACGCAGATGGTCGTCGAACGCCAGATGGAAGAGCGGCAGGACAAGCGCACCAATTACAGCCGCGAAGATTTCATCGACAAGGTGTGGCAGTGGAAGGCGGAAAGCGGCGGCCAGATCACCGGCCAGCTTCGCCGCCTCGGCTGTTCGATGGACTGGTCGCGCGAGCAGTTCACGATGGACCCGCATTTTACCGAGGCCGTGGTCAAGGTGTTCGTCGACCTGCACAAAAAGGGGCTGATCTACCGCGACAAGCGCCTCGTGAACTGGGATCCGAAGCTCAAGACTGCGATTTCGGACCTCGAGGTCGAGACGCACGAGGTGCAGGGCGGCTTCTGGCACTTCAAATATCCGCTCGCCGATGGCGTGACGCTCGACGATGGCCGCGATCATATCGTGGTCGCGACGACGCGCCCCGAAACGATGCTCGCCGACATGGCGGTCGCGGTGCACCCCGACGATGCGCGCTACAAGAGCGTGATCGGCAAGGATATTCTCCAGCCGCTCACCGGCCGCCGCTTCAAGGTGGTCGCCGACGAACATGCCGACCCCGAGCTGGGTTCAGGCGCGGTGAAGATCACGCCGGGGCACGACTTCAACGACTTCGACGTCGGCAAGCGCGCGGGCTTCAAGCCCGCCGAGATGCTCAACATGCTCGACGGCGACGCGAACGTCATCCAGACCGCCGATGGGCTGGTCCCCGACGAATATCTCGGCCTCCACCGTTTCAAGCGCGACGGGGTCGACGGTGCGCGCGAACTCGTCGTGACGCGGATTAAGGAAGCGGGCTTCCTCATCCCGCACGTCGACAAGGACGGCGGCGAGCACGACTTCGAACCGCGCACGATCCAAACGCCGTTCGGCGATCGCGGCGGCGTGGTGATCGAGCCATGGCTGACCGATCAATGGTATGTCGACGCCGAAACGCTGGCGCAGCCGCCGATGGCGGCGGTGCGCGACGGGCGCATCAACATCGTCCCCAAGACGTGGGAAAAGACCTTCTTCAACTGGATGGAGAATATCCAGCCGTGGTGCGTCTCGCGCCAGCTCTGGTGGGGTCACCGGATTCCGGCGTGGTATGGGCCTGCGAAAACGACAGGCGGCCAAATCGTCGATGGGCATGTGGGCTTCACTGGCGTCGAAAAGAACCGCTTAGAAAGCATTTTCGTAGGTGAATCCGAAGATGTTATTCGGAAGCAGGCCGTGGAATTTTATAACATCGAAGGCCTTACCGAAGATCACATCTTCTTTGCGGATTCCCACGACCAGAAAGACGAGTGGCGTGAGAAGCTGAGGGAGAAGGATCTTCCCGGTGCGATAATTTTGACTCGCGACGCCGACGTCCTCGACACCTGGTTCTCTTCCGCGCTCTGGCCCTTCGCGACGCTCGGCTGGCCCGAGAATAGCGACCTGCTGAAGCGCCACTATCCCAACGACGTCCTGATCTCGGGCTTCGACATCCTCTTCTTCTGGGATGCGCGCATGGCGATGCAGGGGATGGAGTTCATGGGCGACGTGCCGTGGAAGACGCTCTATCTCCACGGCCTCGTCCGCGCGCCCGACGGCGCGAAGATGTCGAAGTCGAAGGGCAATGTCGTCGACCCGCTCGGGCTGATCGACCAGTATGGCGCCGACGCGCTGCGCTTCTTCATGTCGGCGATGGAAAGCCAGGGCCGCGACATCAAGATGGATGACGCGCGCCTCGCGGGCTATCGCAATTTCGCGACCAAGCTCTGGAACGCGGCGCGTTTCTGCGAGGCCAATGGCATTTCCGCCTCGACCAGCCTTGAAGCGCCCGCCGCGGCGCTGCCGGTCAACCGCTGGATCATCGGCGAGGTCGCCGCGACCGTTGCGGCGATGGAGACCGCCTTCGCCGCCTATCGCTTCGACGAAGCCGCGAACGCGATATACAGCTTTGCGTGGGACCGTTTCTGCGACTGGTATCTCGAACTGATCAAGGGCGCGATCGACGACGAGACCAAGGCCGTCGCCGGCTGGGTGCTCGACCAGATCCTCGTCATGCTCCACCCCTTCATGCCCTTCATCACCGAAGAGCTGTGGACAGGGCTTGGCGACCGCGCGGATTATCCGTTGATCACCGCGAAATGGCCCGCTCCGGACGCCGCGCGCGATACCGACGCCAGCGCCGACATCGACTGGCTGATCAAGCTGGTCAGCGAACTGCGCACCGCCAAAGCCGAACTTGGCCTGCCGCCGGGCGCGCGCCTGACCGCGCACTTCCCGGCGTCGCTGAAGGGCCGCACCGACAAGCTCGCGGCGCAGCTCGACCGCCTCGCGCGCCTCGAGAACGTGAGCTTCGACCCCGCCCCCGCTGGCGCCTCGGCGCAGCTCGTCGTCGAAGGCGAGACGATCACCGTCCCACTCGAAGGCGTGATCGATATCGCCGCCGAGCGCGACCGGCTGACCAAGGCGCTCGCCGCCGCAGCGAAGGAACGCGACGGCCTCGCGGGACGCCTGAACAACCCGTCGTTCGTCGAACGCGCCAAGCCCGAAGCGGTCGAAAAGGCGCGCGCCGATCATGCCGCCAAGGAGGCCGAAGCCGATCGCCTGACCGCCGCACTGGCGCGGCTGGGGTGATGCGCGGGTTGCGGGTTCCGCTTCTGGCCACGGCGCTGCTGTTCGCGGCGCCGCTGGCTGCAAGCGAAGCCGCCCCGCATACCCCCGCCGTCGGCAGCGCCGAGCGCATCGCGATCCTCGACACGCTGCGCTCGCACCCGGATTTCCGCTTCACCTTTCGCCATCTCAGGGTCTGGCACGACGGCGATCGCGCGATCGCCTATGCGGAGGGCGACAATGGTGCGATCGGTGGCTTCAAATTTATCCTGACGCGCGATGGCACAGCGAGCTGGCGCACCGTCTGGGGCGAAGGCGACGGCGGCAGCGATAGCTGCGCCGCCGGGGCGCGCCACTATGGATGGGCGCTGACGCTGATCCAGTCCTATCATGTTGCGCCCGATCGCCTGTTCCCGGGCGTTACCAAACAGACCCGCGAGTTCGAACGCAAGGCGAAGGCCGATCCCGAGCTCCAATGCACTGGCGACCTCGAAGGCGGGCCCGCGCGTTGAGCGAGGATGGTCCCGTCACCCCGACCCCCGTCGCAGCCGCCGCCGATCCGGCCGCGAGCCCCGTCCCGCCGCGCCAGACCGCACGCGGCGGCGGGCGGATGGACCTGACGCAGGGGCCGATCACCAAGACATTGATCCTCTTTGCGCTGCCGACGCTCGCGTCGAACGTCCTCCAGACCTTGTCGGGTTCGGTGAACGCAATCTGGGTCGGGCAATTCCTCGGCAACAGCGCGCTCGCCGCGACCGCCAATGCGAACATCATCATGTTCCTGATGTTCGGCGCCTTCTTCGGCTTCGGCATGGCCGCCACCGTGCTGATCGGTCAGTCGATGGGCCGCGGCGATATCGACGCCGCACGCCGTGCGACCGGCGGCGTGATCGGCCTCGCGCTGATCTTTTCGGTCGTCATCGCGATCATCGGCTGGTTCGCGTCGGACCAGATATTGCGCTGGCTCGAGACGCCGCCCGAGGCCTTTGCGCTCGCGCATGATTATCTCCGCGTCACCTTCCTCGCGGTCCCCGCGTCGATGCTGTCGGTCACCTTGATGATGGCCTCGCGCGGTGCGGGCGACGCGATGACGCCCTTGCGCTTCATGATCCTCGCGGTCGTGCTCGACATCGCGTTCAACCCCATCCTGATCCTCGGCCTCGGCCCCTTCCCCCGCCTCGGCATCGCGGGCAGCGCGCTCGCGACCGCGCTCGCGGGGACGATCAGCCTCGCGGGCATGATCGGCTGGTTCTACGCGAAGAACCATGTTCTGCGCCTGCGCGGGCATGAACTCGCCTACCTCCTTCCCAAATGGTCGGAGCTGCGCTTCATCATCGGCCGCGGCCTGCCGATGGGCGCGCAGATGCTCGTCATCTCGGGCGCCGGGCTAGTCATGGTCGGGCTCGTCAACCGCGAGGGGCTCGTCACCGCCGCTGCCTATGGCGCGACGCTCCAGCTCTGGAATTATATCCAGATGCCCGCGCTCGCGGTCGGCGCCGCGGTCAGCTCGATGGCGGCGCAGAATATCGGCGCCGGGCGCTGGGATCGTGTCGCGTCGGTGACGAACAGCGGCATAGCGATCAACCTCGTCATGACGGGTGTGCTGATCGTCCTCCTCCTCGTTTTCGACCGCGCCGCACTCGCGCTCTTCCTCGGCAGCGAAAGCCCCGCGATCGAGGTGTCGCGCAATATCCAGCTGATCGCGACCTGGACCTTCCTGCCCTTCGGCACGACGATCGTGCTCATCAGCACCTTGCGCGCCAATGGTTCGGTCGTCCCGCCGCTCGTCATCCTGTTCCTGTCGATGTTCCCGATCCGCCTCGGCATCTATTATTTCGGCTATCCGGCGGTCGGCAGCGATATCCTCTGGTGGAGCTTCCCGCTGTCCTCGCTCGCTTCGCTGGCGATGGCATGGGCGATCTATCGGCGCGGCAACTGGCGCCGGGCGCTGCCGCAACCCGTGGCCTGAGCGGCATATGGCTTTCGACCAAGGCGCGCGCAGCTTCGACTGGCGGCCCGGCGCACGCTAGCCATCGACCGGCTTTTGGCGCTAAGGCAACGTCAATGAATGTGACAAACCGCAAAGACGCGCTACGCGATCAGCGCGCGAAAATGCTGGCGGCGGCGCCCGACTGGCGCGCCTCCGACGCCCGCGTCAATCCGCGCGTCGCGATCGGGTCGATCATCGCCATGTGGCTGATCTATTTCCTGATCACGACGGGCCTCGCGATGCTCACCGGAGCGCCCGAGCAATGGCCCTCGGCCGGACGCCGCGCCGTCGTGGTGATCGCGGGCATTTTGTGCACCTTCGTGCTCTACCAGCTCCTCCGCCGCGCCCAGCCGCAAAGCTTCGGCGCGCGGCTCGCGGCGGCGCTCGGCGCCGCGGTGCCGCTGGTGATCGTCTATGCGACGGTCAACCTGCTCGTCTTCTATTACTGGTTCCCCGTGTCCGACGGCGCCAAGATCATCGAGGAAATGCAGGCGAAATATCCCGGCGCATGGGAAACGGTGCTGATCCTCGACAGCTCGATCCGCTGGTATTTCTTCTTTGCGGTATGGGCCGCACTCTATGTCGCCTTCGGCTATGCCAACGAGATGCGCGCGGTCGAACGCCGCGCGAACCATTTCCGGATGGAAGCCAAGAATGCGCAGCTTCGCGCGCTGCATTACCAGGTCAATCCGCACTTCCTGTTCAACACGCTCAACTCGCTGTCGACGCTCGTCCTCAAGGGGTCGAAGAGCGAGGCCGAGACGATGATCATGAACCTCTCGTCTTTCCTCCGCTCCAGCCTCGCGGTCGATCCCGAACAGCTTGTCAGCCTCGACGAGGAAATTGCGCTCCAGCGGCTCTATCTCGACATCGAACAGACGCGCTTTCCCGACCGGTTGCAGGTCGCGGTGACGATGCCCGACGAGCTGAAAAATGCGTGCGTACCGGTGCTGATCCTGCAGCCGATCATCGAAAATGCGATCAAATATGGTGTCGCACCGACCAAGGGGAAGATCGCGATCCGCCTGTCCGCCAGCGCCGAATATGGCCTGCTGGTGCTCCGCATCGAAAATGATATCGACCCCAAGGCGCCGGTTCCGGCTTCGGGAACCGGGCTGGGACTGGGCAATGTCCGCGAACGCCTGTTGACGCGCTATGGTCCCTCGGCTGGATGCGAATGGGGCAAGTCGGACGATGGCGGCTTTGTCGTGTCGCTGTGGTTGCCGCTGGCACGGGAGGCCTGCTGATGATCCAGACGCTTCGCACCCTGATCGTCGACGACGAACCGCTCGCGATCGAACGCTTGCAGATCCTGACAGGACAACAGGACGGCGTGTCGCTCGTCGGCACCGCCAGCGACGGCGCCTCGGCGCTGCGGATGGTCGATGCGCTCGCGCCCGACCTCGTGCTCTGCGACATCGCGATGCCCGATCTCAATGGCCTTGAGGTCGCCGCCGCGATCGAGGGGCTCGACAATCCGCCCGCGGTGGTCTTCGTTACCGCTTTCGATCGCTACGCGGTCGCCGCGTTCGACGTCGCGGCGGTCGACTATCTGCTCAAGCCGGTCTCGCCCGACCGCCTTGCGCGCGCGCTGTCGCGCGTGCGCGAATGGCGCGCGACCGAACGCGCGCCCGCGCAGAAAAGCAAATGGATCAACGAGTTCTGGGTCCAGAACCGCGGCGAGATGCTGCGCATCGATGCAGGCCAGGTCGACCTGATCGAGGCCGAGCGCGACTATATGCGGCTGCATGTCGGCGGGCGGAGCTGGCTGATCCACCAGACGATCAAATCATTGGAAGCGCGCATGAACCCCGACCAGTTCATGCGAATCCACCGGTCGAAGATGATCCGCCGCGAAGGCATCGTAGGGCTGAAACATCATGGCGACGGCGCGTGGAGCGTCGACCTGGGCGAAGGCGGCGTGCACCGCATCGGCCGCACCTATCTGCACGACGTCAAGGCGATCATGCAGGGCTGAACCGAAAAGCGGCCATGCCACCAACCGGGGGCATGGCCGCTTTTTTTTCCGTCACCGGATCGCGGGGCCGTCAGGGTGCGGCGTTGATGACGATCCGGCCGCGCTCGGCGAGCCGTGTGCCGTCGCCGCTGATCAGTCCGGCCAGCTTCACATCGGCGTCGGCCATTGCGCTATCTTCGCACTGCCGTGCGCTGGCCTGCTGGCTCAAGGTTTGCCGGTAATGCGCACGGCTGCCGCACACCGTCTGCACCGCAAATTTGATGCGCGTGTTGAGCCGTTCGCGACCCTGGACGCTCGACAGGTTCAGGTCGTCATACCGAACAACAACGCTGCGCCGCTCGCCATCGCCTTCGGCCGCAGCCGGGACGGCAAAGCCGACGAGCGCGACCGGCGCGGCCAGCAATAAGGAAAGTTTCGCCATGGGGGAGTCCTCTCTTCAAAAGGATGCGGGATACCGGTTGGCGGACCGGGGAGACCGTCGTCCGATATCCCGCAAGGGGGTGATACTCCCTAGACGTCATCAGAATCGCGTTTGGATCGATCGGCGCGAACAGCGGCTCGATTTGCGGACGAAAGGCGCTCATCCGTCGACCAACGGACAGCCGGCGGGCAATATCATGGCGCAGGACTTGCATCATACGCACAGTCATGAGCAAATCTGTCGATGGCGAAGAAATTATCTTTCGCCGTGAGTCGGCATAGAGGCGCGCGGCTGCTGCGTTGGTCGCTGCTGGCGCTCGCAGGCGCTGCCGGCGGGATTGCACTTGGCGACATGGCGGCGGGATCGCGACTGGGCCGCGGGCCGGGCGAGCCCGCGTCCTATTCGCACCTCAGCGCCAACCCGGGCGCACTGACCGCGCAAGGCGAAGGTGCCGCACCTTGCCCCGATTGCGCGGACAGCTATGGCGTCGCTATGCGACTGCGCGCGAGCCGCGACGACCGGATGAGCGACGAATTCCGCGAACTCGGTGCGGTCGAGGCCGACGTATCGCCATCCCATGACGTGCGCGACGATTATCGCTACGGCGGGCGCTTTCCCGACCCCGAGCCGCCTGTGGCAGCAGCAAGCGACGGCCCTCGCATCATTTCACCGGCGGGCGAGGACGCACCCACCGATGAAATGGCGCCCGTTCCGGCAAATTGACGCCTTAGTGCGGCGGCGTTGCCGGAGCAGCGCAGCGCGTCGTGTCGCCCGCCTTGCACGCGGCGACATCGGCTTCCCACTTCATCCGTTCTTCGGCGGACATCGCGGCAACACGGGCCTTCTCCGCCTCATAGGCGGCGGTTTCCTCGGTAAACACCTGCTGGTCGTGTGCGACCTGCTGCTGCGCGGCCGATACTTCCTGCGCATAGGTCGTGTTGTCGGCCTTGGCGCGCGCGGCCTGTTCGGCATTGAGCCGCGCCGTATTCGAGCGCTCTTCGGCGGTCGTACCGTCCTTGTCGGGCTTTTGCGCCGTCGCCGTTGCGGCCGGCGTCTGAAAGGCCATCGCCTGCCCCGACGCGACCAGCGCGAAAGCGACGGCGGCCAAAATTGTCCTGGTCATCGAAGCATCTCCTTCAATCCATCCTTCTGCCGGTCCAACGCTTTGCGCAACCGGCCCGTTCCCGGCCGCGAATTGACCTCGTCCGGGGCAACCGCCATGCTGGTCGTCCGCACCATGTCCGATTGGCCGATCATTTGCCAGCATTGCCGACACACCCCCTCAATCGCCCGGTGTTTTTCACGCCGCTCGCGGTGCTTCTCGCCGCTGTGGTCCTCAGCCTGTGGCAGGGCGCCGCCGTCGTCGCGATCGAAACGGCGATCAACGACTGGATTCTGCGCCATTTCTCGCCAATCTTTGCCTGGGCCGGGGTCGGTTTTCTCGTTCTGCTCGGAGGGATCGCACTGTCGCCGCTCGGCGGACGGATCATCGGCGGGGCGGATGCGCAACCGATATTGACCCGCTGGCGCTGGTTCGCAGTGACGCTTTGCACCACGATCGCTACCGGCATCCTGTTCTGGGGCGCCGCCGAGCCGCTGTTTCACCTCAACGACCCGCCCGCGATGCTCGGGCTCGAACCGGGCAGCGACGCCGCCGCGACCTTTGCCATGTCTACGATGTTCCTGCACTGGACGCTGACGCCATACGCCATCTACACCGTTGCCGGGCTCGCCTTTGCACTCGTCTATTACAACCGCCGCGAACCGTTCAGCCTGTCGTCGCTGTTCGTCCCCCTCCTCGGTCAGCGCGCGCACGGCCCGGTCGGGACGGGCATCGACATCATCTGCCTCTATGCGCTCGTCGCGGGGATGGCCGCATCGCTCGGCGCCGGCCTGCTCGCGCTCGCCGGCGGGATCGAGGGGATCGGCGGCTTTCAGGGCGGGACGGCGCTGCGCTGGGCGATCGCGGCGGCGATCGTCGCGAGCTTCCTGATTTCGGCCGCGGCGGGCCTGCAAAAGGGCATCGCGGGGCTGTCGGTGCTCAACACCTGGCTGTTTTTCGCAATCATCGCCTTTGTGCTGATCGCGGGGCCGACGGTAGAGATGTTCGGCCTGTCGCTGCGCGGCACCGCCGACTATTTCCAGACCTTCCTGCCGCGCAACCTGGGGCTCGACGTCGATACGGGCTGGCACCGGCAATGGACGATCTTCAACTGGGCGAACTGGTTCGCATGGGCGCCCGTGACCGCCTTGTTCCTCGGCCGCCTCGCGGTCGGCTACAGCGTCCGCGCCTTCATCCTCTATAACCTCATCCTGCCGTCGCTGTTCGGTGCCGTGTGGATGACCGCAATTGCGGGCGCGACGATCGCGCTCGACCAGCAGAGCGGTGCCGGCCTCTATGCCATCCTGACCGCGCAAGGCCCCGATCCGGTGCTGTTCCGCCTGTTCAGCGCCTTGGGCGGCGGGTCGGGCGTTGCGGCGATCGTGCTGTTCGCCATCTTCCTCTCCTATGTGGCGGGCGCCGACGCCAATGTCTCGGCGATGAGCGCCCTATCGACGCGCGGCATCTCGCCCGACGCGCCCGAAGCGCCGCTCTGGGTCCAGTCGGTTTGGGGCGTTACGGTTGGGCTCGTCGCGCTGGTGCTGGTCGCAGGCGGCGGCATCGACGGCATCCGCATGATGTCGGTTCTCGGCGGCTTCCCCGCGCTGTTCGTCATCGTCGGCGCGGCGCTGTCGCTCGCCGTAATGGCGGTACGGGGAC
This sequence comes from Sphingopyxis sp. LARHCG72, assembly GCF_052871675.1. Taxonomy (NCBI): domain Bacteria; kingdom Pseudomonadati; phylum Pseudomonadota; class Alphaproteobacteria; order Sphingomonadales; family Sphingopyxidaceae; genus Sphingopyxis; species Sphingopyxis sp. LARHCG72. The sequence continues at coordinate 393,353 of NZ_JBIXJU010000005.1, forward strand.
GGCACGAAGCCGCCCCCGCCCGATCCTGAGAAAGGGGTCTCAGGACTTACCAGATCCGCGTGCGTTCCTCGGGCTTCAGATAATATTTGGCGCCCGCGGCGACATTGAACGCCTTGTACCACGCATCGACGTTGCGCACAGGTCCGATAATGCGCCAGCGCGCCGGGCTGTGCGGGTCGCTCGCGACCTGCTGTTTGATCGCGTCCTCGCGCTGCTTCGTCCGCCAGGCCTGCGCAAAAGCCAGGAAGAAGCGCTGATCGCCGGTCAGTCCGTCGATCACCGGCGCGGGTTTGCCGCCCAGCGACCGGCGATAGGCGTCATAGGCGACCTCGAGCCCGGCAAGGTCGGCGATATTCTCGCCCATCGTCAGGTCGGGGTTGATGAACGACCCCGGCGCCGCCTCATAGGTAGCATATTGCGCGCCGAACGCCTTCGCCTGCGCATCGAAGCGCGCGGCATCCTCGGGCGTCCACCAGTCGCGCACCGCACCTTCGGCGTCGATCTTGCGGCCCTGATCGTCGAAGCCGTGCGTGATCTCGTGGCCGATCACCGCGCCGATCGCGCCATAATTGACCGCGTCGTCGACGCTCTCGCTGAAATAAGGCGCCTGCAGGATGCCCGCCGGGAACACGATCTTGTTCTCGAGCCCGCCGTTATACGCGTTCACTTCCTGCGGGTTCATCGACCATTTCTTACGGTCGACGGGCTTGTTGAGATCCGACAGAGCATAGGCATATTCGAACGCCGCGCTACGTTTCACATTGCCATAAAGGTCGGCGGGGTCGATCTTCAGCCCCGAATAGTCGCGCCATTTGTCGGGATAACCGACCATCACGTCCATCTTCGCAAGCTTGGCCAGCGCCGCATCCTTCGTCGCCGGCGCCATCCAGCTATTGCCCCGAATGCGATCGCCCATCGCGAGTTTCAGGTTGGTGACGAGCACCTCCATCTTCGCCTTTGCGCTCGCGGGGAAATATTGCTTCGAATAGGTTTCGCCGACGAGTTCGCCGAGACTGCCATCGACGAGCGTCAGCCCGCGTTTCCAGCGCGGGCGCAGCTCGCCCACCCCGCTCAGCGCCTTGGTGTATTCGAAGCGGCTGTCGACGAACGCCTTGGACAGGTAAGGCGCGGCATTGTCGGCGACGTGGAACTGCTGCCACAGCTTGATCGTGTCGAGCGGCGTCTTCGCATAAAGCGCGGCGATATCGCGCACCGCGGTCTTTTCGTTGACGATGATGCGTTTCTGCGGCGCGATGCCGGCACCGGCGAACCAGGCCTTCCAGTCGAGTCCCGGCGCATAAGCGGCGAGTTCGTCCGACGACATCGGGTTGTTGATCTTGCCGATGTCGCGGCGGTCGGCGATCGCCCAGCTGACCTTCGCAATTTCGGTCTCGAACGCCATGATCGCATCGGCCGCCTTTTCGGGGTCGGCGTTGCCCGCCATCTTCATCGTCCGCGCGATATAGGCGCGGTACGCGTCGCGTTGCGGCTTGAAGCTGTCATTGAGGTAATAGTCGCGTTCGGGAAGCCCGATTCCCGCCTGTCCCAGCCACAGGACATTGACCGTCGGATCGGCGGTGTCGGCATAGGGCCCGCCACTGACGATCGTCGAACCGAACGTCCCCTGCGTGCCGCCCATGAAGCGCGCCATTTCGCTCTTGTCCTTGATCGCGGCGACCGCGCCGAGGTCGGCGAGCAAGGGTTTGGCGGCGAGCGTTTCGACGCGCGCCTCGTCCATGAAGCTCTGGTACAGCCCGCCAACCTGGCTCGTCGCCGGCGCCCCCGACACGACGGCGCGCAGCTGGCGCTGGGTCAGGTTATAGACGTCGTAATCGACCCCCGCCGACGCCTGGTCGGCCGGAATCTCGGTGCGCGCGAACCAGCCGCCATTGGCATATTTGTCGAAATCGTCGCCGGGCTTCACCGACGGATCGCGTGCATCGAGATCGACACCCCATTTACCGAAGGTGAGCGCCTTCAGCGATCCGGCCCCGGCGGCGCCTCCCGCCTCGTCGGCGGCCGCCGTCAAGGGCGCGGATAGCGTCGTTTCGCTGGCGAGCACGGGCACGGCAAGTGCCGCGGCGATTGCAAGGCCTGCGGCCCCCGCAAAAATTGTCTTCATTCCCCAATCTCCTCACATCCCGCGCACCGTCTCCGACGGGGTCGCGGCCATGTTCGACTTGTCCGCCCGGGATACGAGGCGGTCAAGCGAGAGCGCAGACATTGGTCGACGGGAATCCCGCTTTGGTAGATTTGTCTGCTTCGGATCGGGGAAGATATTGACGTGGAACATTTATATGCCGATGGCACGAGTGCGGCAACGGCCGCTTTCGCTGGGGGGCAAAACAATAAAGATATGGATGTCGGCGGCCTTGGCGACCGCGGCTTTTTATAGCCCTCCGGGCCAGGCCCAGGAACATGTGACAACCCCGACCACAGAACCGGTTCGGGTCTCCGCCGAGCAGCTGTTCGCCTTCGCGGACCAGGCGCGTGCAGCACGCGATTTCGCGGCCGCGGAAACCGCCTATCGCGCGCTTGCGGGCGATCCCGACATCGAGCTTCGCACCGAAGCCCGTTTCCGGCTCGCGATGATGTTCGCCGACGACCTTGGAAGGCATCGCGACGCCGCGGTGCTGTTTCGCGAGATCCTCGACGAAAAGCCCGGCGCCGCGCGTGTCCGCGTCGAACTCGCCCGTATGCAGGCGATGCTCGGCGACCTGCGCGCGGCCGAACGCGAACTGCGCTCCGCGCAGGCGGCGGGCCTGCCCCCCGAGGTCGAACAGCAGATCCGCTTTTATGCGGCTGCGCTCCGCGCGCAGAAACCCTTCGGCGGGTCGGTCGCGATCGCTTTCGCGCCCGACAGCAATATCAACCGGGCGACGCGGTCGGACACGCTTGGCACGATCATCGGCGACTTCACGCTCGACGAGGATGCGAAGGCGCGGTCGGGATTAGGGCTCGCATTGCGCGGACAAGCCTATTTCCGCACCGGCATCGACAAGCGCTCGCAATTGCTTGTCCGTGCGTCGACCTATGCCAATCTCTATCGCGCCGAGCAGTTCGACGACATCGCGCTCTCGATCCAGGCGGGTCCCGAATATGCGTCGGGGAAGGACCGGATCAACATATCGGGCGAAGCGACCTGGCGCTGGTACGGGCTCGATCCCTACAGCTTCTCGGCGGGTGTCGGGGCGACCTGGCAGCATCCGATGGGCGACAAGGCGCTCTTGCGCGTCGACGGTCGGGTCTCCGACGTCGACAATCGCCGCAACGCGCTCCAGGATGCGACGAACCTTCAGCTCGCCGCATCCTATGACCGCGCCTTTTCGCCGAAGTTCGGCGGCGGCCTCCAGCTCAGCGGCAATCGCGAGGCGGCCCGTGATCCCGGATATTCGACGACATCGGGCGGTCTCACCGCCTATCTCTTCCGCGAGTTGGGGCAAACGACGCTGACCGTCAGCGCCGGCTATAGTCGGCTCGAATCCGACCGCCGCCTCTTCCTTTATCCGCGTCGGCGCGTCGACGACCGGCTCCAGGCTTCGATCGGCGGCCATTTCCGCTTTCTCAAGATCGGCAGCTTCGCACCAACAGTGAAAATCGGCTGGGAAAAGAATAAATCGACCGTTGAGATTTGGGATTATTCCCGTATCAGTGCAGAATTCGGCATAACGTCCGCTTTTTAAAGCGTATATTGCCGGGAAAAATGGAACAGGGGGGCCTGATCAAATGAAAAATAGCTTCGCGGCCGCTGCGTCGTCGCTTGTCATGGCATTTGCGCTGTCCGCATGCGGCGGCGGTGGAGGCGGCGGCGTCAACAGCACGCCCACGCCCCCCACACCGACGCCGACCCCCACTCCGACGCCAACGCCGACTCCGACGCCGACGCCGACGCCAACGCCGACGCCAACGCCGACCCCCACTCCAACTCCAACTCCCACTCCAACTCCCACGCCGACACCGACACCGACACCGACACCGACACCGACACCCCCCAACACCAGCTTTGTGGATATTCGGTCGAGTCAGAGTTTTTCGAGCACGGCGGCGTTGGGCGCCGCAAGCTTTCCGAAGAACGGCGATGTGCCGACGCTCTCGGCAAGATTGGGTGGTGCGACCATCGCCTATGATGCGGGCGCGCAGGCCTATTCGGTCACCGTGGGAAGCCGGACGGCAACGTTTTTGCCGGCCAATATCGATGCGGCCCAAAGCAATTCGTCGATAACCGTCTATACTCTTGGCACCGGCCCCACGACGCAATCGCTGACGATTACCAAGCCCGGAGCGTCCGGTCGCTTCAATTACCAATATGTTCAAGGCGCTTTCTGGCAGTCGATCACCGACGGAACGGCGACCGTGTCGGGCACACTTGACGCGATGACCTATGGCTTCCCCACCGCGGACACCGCGGTTCAGCGGTCTGGCCGCGCCGAATATGTCCTCGATTTCCTGGGCGCCCGCACGCATGGGGCAAGCCTCGTAGGCTTTTCGGGAGACGGAAGGGCACAGGTCGACCTCGCGACCGGCGTTCTCACGATCAGAGGATCGATCGCCTATCCCGGCGGATCGGGCGATACATTCGGCGGCGAGGCCACGATCGCGGCGGACAGAAACCGGCTCACTGGCAGCTTTTCCTTGGGCTTCGATATCAGGGGACAGATATCGGGTGCGCTATACGGCCCGCATGGACAGGAAATCGGTGCCAGTTTTGCCGGACAGGGGGTTAGCGATCCGACCAGCATCGTGGCCGGGTCGTTCCTCGGCCGCGGCGGTGCAGTCGCCAACCTGCCTTTCAATCCCGCGGCGGTAAATGTCGATGCGTCCGGATTGGCAACGCAAACCAATGCAGGCGCGTCGTCGGTCAGCAACAGCGCCGCCCGCAATCTGCCGCTCGTCGCCAATTTCGATTCGGCGAGTGGAAAATATACGCTGATCAATTCGGACCGGTCGATCGTGATCGCTCCGGGCGAGACCCTTTCCTTCGCGCGCGATACAGACGGGCTGACCGGCCGGCTGATCAACAGCAACTACAGCGACGTCAAAAGCTTCGAGTGGCGCGAGACGCGTGAACGCGGCAGCGACCGCTTCGTCTATCTGTACAATTTCATCACCGGCAACCAGACTGCGGCCGCGAACGTGCCGACGATCGGCCAGGCGGGCTATACGCTAGACCTGATCGGATCGGTCGCCGACAGCAATATCCCGGGCCTTGGCGAGATATTCGGCCAGGGAACGGCCTATATCGATTTCGGCACCGGTGCCGTTTCCGCGTCGGGTACGACGATCGCATATAATCCGACCAGCGGCGGTTCCAGTTTGGGCGGCGATTTTTCGGCGACTGCGCAAATCGGCAGCGGCCGCAACCAGTTTGCCGGCGCGTTCCAGATCAGCGGATTTGGTTCTTATACAGGCAATTGGGCAGGCCGCTTCTTTGGCGCTGGTGCCGGCGAACTCGGCGCTTCGATTTCGGCGACAAGCGGCTCGGGCGGTGTCGTTTCAGCGACCCTGATGGGCAAGCAGAGCCCCGACCTCGACACCCTTCCTCGCCTGACCGAATTGACCAGCCCGCGGACCTTCCGGGCAAACTCGGCGGAAATGACCGGCAGCAACCCTTTCGTGAACCGCCATCCACTCACGATCACCTATGATCCGGCAACGCAAAGCTATAGCTTCAATACCGAGCAATATACCGGTTTCAACGTTCCCCACATCGACATCGGCCCCGCCCAGCTCGACACGGCGCGGAGCACGGCTTCGATCGCGGTCTACACACCTGCTCTGGCCAACGACACCGCCACGGTCCGCATCTTCAAACCGGGCGGATCCAATCCAGTGCTGGCGCTGTCATACGCCAGCTTCGCAACGATCACCTCGGCGCCGAAAATGCTGCCAGACGTCCAACGGACGACCACATTATCCTATCTCTACGGCATACAGACTCCGCGACTGCAGATGCCGACTTCGGGCAGCGCCAGCTATGCCGGTATCATCGCTGGTGGCGGCTCCGTCTATCAGAACGGCACCGCGGCATCATACGACCTCGGCGGCACCAGCCGCTTCGCGATGGATTTCAAGGCGGCCACATTCACCGGTTCGCTGGATATAACAGGTGTTTCGATGGCGGACGCTTCATCGCGCCAGTTCGGAATATTCGGCATCAGCGGCTCGATCGAAGGTAACATCGGCGTGGGGGGACAAGGCTCTTTTGCGACCGCGAATGGCCAGATCACGGGGGCGAACGTCGAAACAAACTCGTTCAACGGAGCCTTCTTCGGGCCACGCGGCGTCGAGTTCGGCGGTGTGTTTGCCATTTCGCAGCGCGTGCCCGGGACCGTGACCAATCAGATATTCCTTGAGGGCGTCACGGTCGCCAAGACGTGCGCGGGCAGCTGCTGACGCATGAATGGCCAAGAGAGACCCGACAATTCGGCGGGCTCTCTTGCCGCGCAGGCAGGGTGCCCCTAAATTTGTCCGGATATCTCGCCTTGCGCGGCGGGAACAAATCTGGAACAAACCTCTCCCATGAGTCTCACCCACATTAAAGTGCGCGGCGCGCGCGAGCATAATCTCAAGGGCGTCGACGTCGACCTGCCGCGCGACGCGCTGATCGTCATCACGGGCCTGTCGGGCAGCGGCAAATCGTCGCTCGCCTTCGATACGATCTATGCCGAGGGACAGCGACGCTATGTCGAGAGCCTGTCGGCCTATGCCCGCCAGTTCCTCGAAATGATGCAGAAGCCCGATGTCGAGCATATCGACGGGCTGTCGCCGGCGATCAGCATCGAGCAGAAGACGACGAGCCGGAACCCGCGCTCGACCGTCGCGACCGTCACCGAAATCTACGATTATATGCGCCTCCTGTGGGCGCGCGTCGGCATCCCCTATTCGCCGACGACGGGCGAGCCGATTTCGGCGCAGACAGTCAGCCAGATGGTCGACCGCGTGATGGAATTGCCCGAGGGGACGCGCGCTTACCTCCTCGCCCCTGTCGTGCGCGGGCGCAAGGGCGAGTATAAGAAGGAACTCGCGCAGTGGCAGAAGGACGGCTTCACACGCGTCCGCATCGACGGCGAATTCTACGAGATCGGCGAGGCGCCGGCGCTCGACAAGAAATACAAGCATGACATCGAGGTCGTCGTCGACCGCGTTGCCGTGCGCGAAGGGCTCGAAACGCGGCTTGCGGACAGCTTCGAGACCGCGCTCAAGCTCGCCGAGGGACTCGCTTATGTCGACCTCGCCGACGGTCCCGTACCGGGGCGCGAGGGCGAGGACACGGGCGGCGCGATGAAGGGCGCAGGCATTCCCGCGAACCGGCTGATCTTCTCCGAGAAATTCGCCTGCCCCGTCTCGGGCTTCACGATCGCCGAGATCGAACCGCGGCTGTTCAGCTTCAACGCGCCGCAGGGCGCGTGCCCCGCGTGCGACGGGCTTGGCGAACGGCAGGAGTTCGACCCCGACCTCGTCGTCCCCAACCACGCGCTCAGCCTGAAAAAGGGCGCGATCGTGCCGTGGGCGAAATCGAACCCGCCCTCGCCTTATTATATGCAGGTGCTCGAAAGCCTCGGCAAAGCCTATGGCTTCGACCTGACGACGCCCTGGCAGGACCTGCCCGGCGAGGTGCAGCTCATCATCCTCTATGGCAGCGGCGGCAAACCCGTCGAACTGACCTTCAAGGACGGCAAACGCAGCTACACGACGCACAAGGCGTTCGAGGGCGTCATCGGCAATCTCAACCGCCGCCTGCTCCAGACCGAGAGCGCGTGGATGCGCGAGGAGCTGAGCAAATATCAGGCGCCGCATCCGTGCGAGACGTGCCACGGCGCGCGCCTTCGCCCCGAACCGCTCGCGGTGAAGATCGCCGGCGAAGACATCAGCATGTCGGCGCAGCGGTCCGTGGCGGACGCGCTCGGCTGGTTCAGCACGCTCGACGAGAAATTGAACGACACGCAGAAGCAGATAGCCAAGGCGATCCTCAAAGAGATCAACGAACGCCTGGGCTTCCTCAACAATGTCGGGCTCGATTACCTCAACCTCAACCGCACCTCGGGCACGCTCTCGGGCGGCGAGAGCCAGCGCATCCGCCTTGCCTCGCAGATCGGTAGTGGTCTTTCGGGCGTGCTCTACGTCCTCGACGAGCCGAGCATCGGCCTCCACCAGCGCGACAACGACCGGCTGCTCGCGACGCTCAAGCGTCTCCGCGACCTCGGCAACACCGTGATCGTCGTCGAACATGACGAGGATGCGATCCGCCACGCCGACTATGTCGTCGACATGGGCCCCGGCGCGGGCCTGCACGGCGGTGAAATCGTCGCCGAGGGTACACTCGAAGAGGTGCTCGCGAACACGAAGAGCCTGACCGCCGCGTACCTCACCGGCGCGAAGAAGATCGAGGTGCCGAAGCATCGCCGCAAGGGCAATGGCTTCGACCTCGTGCTCAAGGGCGCGCGCGCGAACAACCTCCAGAATGTCACCGCGAAGATCCCGCTCGGCACCTTCACCTGCGTCACCGGGCTGTCGGGATCGGGCAAGTCGAGCCTGATCATCGACACGCTTTATGCCAGCGCGGCGCGCGTGCTCAACGGCGCGCGCATGATCGCGGGGCCGCACGATAGCCTCAAAGGGCTCGAGCATTGCGACAAGGTGATCGACATCGACCAGTCGCCGATCGGCCGCACGCCGCGCTCGAACCCCGCGACTTATACCGGCGCCTTCACGATCATCCGCGACTGGTTCGCGGGCCTCCCCGAAAGCCAGGCGCGCGGGTACAAGCCGGGGCGCTTCAGCTTCAACGTCAAGGGCGGGCGCTGCGAGACGTGCACCGGCGACGGGCTGATCAAGATCGAGATGCACTTCCTGCCCGACGTCTATGTGACGTGCGAGACGTGCCACGGCAAACGCTACAACCGCGAAACGCTCGAGGTGAAGTTCAAGGGCCACAGCATCGCCGACGTGCTCGACATGACGGTCGAGGATGCGGCCGAATTCTTCAAGGCGGTGCCCTCGATCCGCGAAAAGATGGCGATGCTAGTCCGCGTGGGGCTCGGTTACATCAAGGTCGGGCAACAGGCGACGACCTTGTCGGGGGGCGAGGCGCAGCGCGTCAAGCTCGCCAAGGAACTCTCGCGCCGCTCGACCGGGCAGACGCTCTACATCCTCGACGAGCCGACCACCGGCCTCCATTTCGAGGATGTTCGCAAATTGCTCGAGGTGCTCCAGGCGCTCGTCGACCAGGGCAACAGCGTCGTGGTGATCGAGCATAACCTCGACGTCATCAAGACCGCCGATTACATCCTCGACCTCGGCCCCGAAGGCGGGGTCAAGGGCGGCGAAATCGTCGCCGCGGGCACCCCCGAGCAAGTGGTGAAGGAGAAGCGCAGCTTCACCGGCCAGTATCTGGCGCCATTGTTGAAGTAATTGCCCCACCCCCTGTTGCAGACTCGATTGACAAGGCACTGACAGCCTTGCAAGTAACCTCTGGCCGCACTCTGCGGCTTGGGGGAAAATGGATGAATTACCTGAGGGGCGCGGCCGCTTTTGCGGCCTCTTTTACCATGCTTTCGATTTCGGTGCAGGCGCAGGAAGCCGCGGCACCCGTCGCCGAACCCGCCGCAGCGGCTGAAACCGCCGCCGCGCCCGCCGCGGTCCCAGCCGTTGCTGCGGCACCCGCCATCGCCGTCGCGGCGCCCGCCCCCGGCCTGACGCTGCCGTCCTATACCGAAGTGATCCTGACGCCCGATGCCGAGGCGAACAGCAAGAAATTGCGCGAGGGCCACACAGTGCCGATGCGCACCGTCTTCGACGTGATGCACAATGGCGTCGTCGTGATCCCGAAGGGCACGCGCGGCATGGGCACGGTGACCTGGCGTACCGGCAAGGGCGCGTTCGGCAAGTCGGCGAAGATGGAGATCACCTTCAACGAACTGACGCTGCCCAACGGCCACCGCCTGCCGCTGGCGGGGATGCACCGGCAGGAGGGCGAAGGGAACACCGGCGCCGCGGTCGGCGCGGCGATCGCGGTCGGCGTGTTCGGCGCCTTCGTCACCGGCAAGTCGGCGATCATCCCGGTCGGCCAGCATCTGATGGCGCGGACGAACGAGCCGCTCGCCTATGTCATTCCGGCGGGTGCGGTGGTCATCCCGACCGCGCAGCTCGCGCCCGCAGCGCCCGCCGCGGTGCTGACGCCCGCCGCCGCGGCTGCACCCGCAGCCGAGCCGGCGGCAACGGCCACGCCGACCGGGGGCTGACCGACCGGACAGGCCAAATCCACAGGAGGGTCCCGGACGCGCGTCGGGACCCTTTTGCCTTTCGGCGAAGCGCTGGAGAAAGCGCGCGCACCGGGCTAGAAGGCGCGCACGATCCGCGGCGGGAGTTTCATGCGATGCCCCTTGGTCCGATGCGCCTTGCCCTTCCCTGTGCCGCGGCGCTTCTCGCGGCAGGCCCCGCGACCGCGGCAACGCCCCCACCTTCGTCCGCCGCCTCCTCGCCCGAGCGCGCGCTCGAAGCCTATGCCGAGGGGCTGCGCACCGGGCGCGTCGAACTGTTGCAGGCGCTGTTCCTGCCCGACGGGCAATTCTGCACGCTGGCCGACGACGACGCTGCCCCGATCGGATGCCGGCGCTTCGCCGAAGTGATTGGCGACTGGGCGGCGCGGCCCGATCCCGCCGCGACCGGGCGCATCCTCGACCGCCACGACGCGGCGCCGTCGATGAGCGCGGTGACGTGCTCCCCTGATTGTTACCAGTCAGAGGTAGAGTCCGGCTCCTTCATGATGGTTGATTGATGGGATGGCAATGGTCCTGGGGGCATGCCCCCAGGACCATTGGCCGGCGATCTCGGCGGGTG
>NZ_JBIXJU010000006.1:0-332806 GCF_052871675.1 Sphingopyxis sp. LARHCG72
AACAGGTCGAGCGCACCCTCTCCGACAAGGTCAGCATGTGCAACTACTGGGCCAACCGCCTCTGCTGCGAAGCCGCCGACCGCGCGATGCAGGTCCATGGCGGCATCGGATACTCGCGCCACAAACCGTTCGAGCATATCTATCGCCACCACCGCAGATACCGCATCACCGAAGGCGCCGAAGAAATCCAGATGCGCAAAGTCGCTGCCTTCCTCTTCGGGTTCATGGGGCCGCGAAAAGATACGATCGGGAAGCTTTGACCCGTTCGATGGCCCGGCCCCGCACACTTTACGATAAGATATGGGATATGCACGCCGTCGCCGAGGACGACGGCGAGACGCTGCTCTATATCGACCTGCACCTGCTCCACGAGGTGACCTCGCCGCAGGCGTTCGCGGGGCTTGCCGCTGCGGGACGCGCAGTGCGGCGCCCCCAGCGCGCGCTGGCACTGTCCGACCATAATGTGCCGACCGCGGGGCAGGCGGCAGGACCGGCGGGCGTCGCCGATGCCGAGGCGCGCGCGCAGCTTGAAGCGCTGGTCGACAACACGCGCGCCTTCGGGATCGAAAATTTCCCGATGGGCGACCCGCGCGGCGGGATCGTCCATGTCGTCGGCCCCGAACAGGGACGGTCGCAACCGGGAATGACGATCGTCTGCGGCGACAGCCATACCTCGACGCACGGCGCCTTCGGCGCGCTCGCTTTCGGGATCGGGACGTCGGAGGTCGAGCATGTGCTCGCGACGCAGACGATCCGCCAGCGCAAGTCGCGTAACATGCGTATCACCGTCGACGGGCGGCTTGCGCCGCACGTCCACGCAAAGGACCTTGCGCTCCACCTGCTCGGCATGGTCGGGGTCGACGGGGCGACGGGGCATGTCATCGAATATGCCGGCGAGGCGATCAGGGCGCTGTCGATGGAAGCGCGGATGACGCTGTGCAACCTCAGCATCGAAATGGGCGCGCGCGCGGGGCTCGTAGCCCCCGATGCGACGACCTTCGCCTATCTGGCGGGGCGGCCCGCAGCGCCTGTGAGCGCGGCATGGGATGCGGCGCTTGTCCGCTGGCACGCGCTGGCGAGCGACGATGGCGCAGCCTTCGATCGTGAGCTGCGCACCCATGCGGACGATATCCGGCCGATGGTCAGCTGGGGTACCAACCCGTCGCAGGTCGTCGCGATCGACGGATGCGTTCCCGACCCCGCGACGCTGGAAAATTCCGAGAAGCGCGACGCCGCCGCGCGCGCGCTCGCCTATATGGACCTGTCGCCGGGGACGCCGGTCGCCGGGCAGCGGCTCGACCGCGTGTTCATCGGCAGCTGCACCAACAGCCGGATCGAGGATTTGCGCGTCGTTGCCGCGGTCGTGCGCGGCCGCCGCGTCGCGCCCCATGTCCGCGCGATGGTCGTCCCGGGATCGGGGCTGGTCAAAAGACAGGCCGAGGCGGAGGGGATCGACGCGGTGCTGCGCGACGCCGGGTTCGACTGGCGCGAGCCGGGCTGTTCGATGTGCGTCGGGATGAACGCCGACCGGCTGCAACCCGGCGAGCGCTGCGCCGCGACGTCGAACCGCAATTTCGAGAACCGCCAGGGGCGGGGCGGGCGAACGCATCTGATGAGCCCGGCGCTCGCCGCGGCGAGTGCGATCGCGGGCTGTATCGCGGCGCCCGAAATGCTCGTTTAAAGCGCCGCTTCGAAGCGCGCGATTGCGTCGGCGTGGCGCAGCGTGCGCGCGATGTCGTCGTGTCCCTCCATCAATATGCGGCGGTCGTCGGGATCGATCTGGAAATCGATCGCTTCGCCCGATGCGAGCCGGATTTGCTCGGCTTCGAGGTCGACCTCGATCGGCGCGTATTGGGCGAGCGCGATTTCATCGCGAAGCCGCGCGCATAATTCGTCGGGAAGGCGGATCAGCAGCAGACCGTTCTTGCGCGCATTGCCCGCGAAGATATCGCCGAAGCTCGGTGCGATAATGCAGCGGATGCCGAAATCGGTGAGCGCCCACACCGCATGTTCGCGCGACGACCCGCAACCGAAATTGCGGTCGGCGATCAGGATTCGCGCCGCGCGGCATGCCGGCTGGTTGAGGATGAAGTCGCTTCGTTCGCTGCCGTCCCCGGCAAAGCGAAGCGCCTGGAACAGGTGCTGGCCCAGCCCCGAGCGGGTGAGCGCTTTCATATATTGCGCCGGAATGATCATGTCGGTGTCGACATTGGTCAGTGGCAGGGGCGCCGCGACCGCCTTCTCCCGAACGAATTTTTGCACAAGACCTCCTTTAACTTAGCATACTAAGTAATTGCCGGAGACGATCTTGTCCAACGTTATCGCGCGGTTGAGCGTGAGATGCTGCGCGAAACGGCGACGAAGGAGGTTGCCGCGCGAATCTTCGCGTCCTAAGGTTCGTTATCGCGCGGACCCGCGCCCGACGCCGGGAGCCGCCACAGGGGAGCAGGGTTTTGGCCAAGAAAACGCAGGATTACCGGCATCCAGCCGAATATTACACCGATCCCGAAAACAGCATCGGCTATCTGGCGCGCGTCGTCTTCCGCTCCTTTTCGCGGCTGCTCGAACGCCGCACGCTGACGCATGATGTGTCGGCGGGACAATGGCGTTTCCTACGCCAGCTGTGGCGCGAGGACGGCATCACCCAGCGCGAGCTGAGCGAACGCGTCGGGATGCGCGAACCGACGACGGTCGTCGCGCTGAAGGGCCTCGAAAAGGCGGGGCTGATCACGCGGAAGAAGACCGCCGACGACCGGCGCAAGACCTTCATCCACCTGACGCCGCACGCGAAGAAGCTCGAACTGATCCTCGCGCCGATGAACGCCGAGATCCACGAGATCGCGACCAAGGGGATGACCGACGAGGAAGTCGAGGTTCTGCAGGGGCTGATGCGCCGCGTGATCGACAATCTCGGCGACGAAACGCGCAAGCTGGCGGTACTGTCCGACATCAAGGCCTGACCGCTTGCAATTTGCCCTGCGTCCGGACAATAGGTTAGTATTCTAATTATATTGACCGGGAGGGAAAATGACCAGCATCGCCGTCGTCGTGGGCAGCACCCGCGAAGGATCGTTCAACCGCGCATTGGGCGAACTCGCCGCCGCGCGCCTCGAAGCGCAGGGTGCAAGCGTGACGCGGGTCGATCTCGCGGCGTTCGACCTGCCGCTCTATTCGGCCGCGCTGGAAGCGAATGATTTCCCGCCCGACGCGCAGAAGCTCAAGACGCTGTTCGCCGCACAGGACGGGCTGCTCTTCGTGTCGCCCGAATATAATGGCTCGCTGTCGCCGCTGCTGAAAAATGCGATCGACTGGGCGTCGCGGCCGACGGGCGACGAGAGCCTCGTTGCGCTGACCGCCTATCGCGGCAAGGCGGCGGCGATCATGTCGGCTTCGATCAGCCCGTTTGGCGGGCTGCGCGGGCTGATGCACCTCCGCCAGATCTTGTCGACGATCCAGATGCTCGTGATCCCCGAGCAGGTACTCGTGCCGAATGCGCATGCCGCCTTTGCCGAGGATGGCAGCCTGAAGGAGCCGCTGCCGGCATCGCTGGTCGACATGACCGCCGCGCGGCTGGTGGCGGTCGCGAAGGCGCTGTCCGCTTAGGCTGGTCTAGGCGCCGCGGCGCGCGGGGGCGGCGGCTTCGATATTGTCGCCCCAGTCGGCTTCGAGCGCGGCGAGCAAGTCGTCGAACTTGTCCTGCCCCAATTTGGCGGCGATCTGCGCGGTGAGCGCGTCCATCGAGCGCTGCGCATCCTTGCGCATTTGCGCGCCGAGGTCGGTCAGCGACACGACCATGTGACGGCGGTCGGCGGGGTCGACTTCGAGTTGGACGATACCCAGCCCGACCATCTGGTTGATCGTGCTGTGGATCGCCTGCCGCGACACGCCGAGGTTGCGTGCGATATCCGACGGGCGCACGATGCCGCTGACGATATTGGTCATCACCATCGATTGCGGGCGGTTGACGTCGGGCCAGCCATGATCGTGGAGACGCGCCTGCAGCCCTTCGTCGAGCCAGCAGAAACGCTGGAAAAGCGCGATGATAAGCTGGTTGGTGCGCATAGACGCGATGATATGCCCCTGTCGCCGGCGGGGTGCCGACGCGATCACGCTAGAAGAGCGGCGCGGGCGAAGCAAGGCAGAGCGGCGTTGCAAAGGCAAAATACTTAGTATACTATCTATTGTAACGGGAACGGAGAGAGGGCCGCATGGACGGGTTGATGCAGAATGTGCCGCTGACGGTCGACCGGATCCTCGACCATGCGGCGAACTGGCACGGCGCGCGCGAGATCGTGTCGCGCGATGCCGAAGGGCGCGTCACCCGTTCGACCTACGCCGACGTCCATGCCGATGCGAAGCGCGTGTCGAACGCGCTCGCCGCCGAGGGGATCAAGTCCGGCGACCGTGTCGCGACGATGGCGTGGAACGGCGCGCGGCATCTGGCCGCATGGTACGGTGCGGCGGGGATGGGGGCGGTGCTCCACACGCTCAACCCGCGGCTGTTCCTCGAACAGATCGCCTATATCGCGAACCATGCCGGCGACCGGCTGCTGATCGCCGACCCCGCGACCGCCGAGCTGGTCGACGAGTTGCTGCCGCAGGTGCCGTCGATCGAGAAGGTGATCTTTTTCTGCGACGCCGGGTCGATGCCGCAGACGAGCTTTGCGGCGACCGCTTTCGACGACTGGATCGCCGGGCAGCCCGCCGAATATGTCTGGGGCGGGTTCGACGAGAATGCGGCGTGCGGGCTTTGCTATACCAGCGGCACGACGGGCAATCCCAAGGGCGTGCTCTATTCGCACCGGTCGAACTATATCCATGCGCTGATGACGTTGCAGCGCGACGCGCTCGCGCTGTCGGCGCGCGACACGGTGCTGCTCGTCGTGCCGATGTACCATGCCAATGCGTGGGGCGTCGTCTATTCGGCGCCCGCGGTCGGCGCGAAACTCGTGCTGCCGGGCCAGCGGATGGACGGCGAATCGATCTATAATCTGATCGAGCAGGAGGGCGTGACCTATTCGGCCGCGGTGCCGACCGTGTGGCAGATGCTGCTCACCTATATGCAGGAGAATGGGAAGCGTTTCACGACGCTCGAGCGGGTAACGATCGGCGGGTCGGCGTGCCCCGAATCGATCATTCGCACCTTCCGCGACGATTATGGTGTCGACGTCATCCAGGGCTGGGGCATGACCGAAACCTCGCCGCTCGGCACCGTGTCGGTGCCCAATGCCTCGGTCGCGGCGAAATCCGAGCCCGAGCAGATGACGTACAAGCTCAAGCAGGGGCGCCTGCTCTGCGGACTCGATATGAAGCTGGTCGACGATGCGGGCAACCGGCTGCCGCACGACGGCAAGACGCCGGGGCGGCTGATGGTCAAGGGGCCGACGATCGCGGGCGCCTATTATGGCGGCGAGGGCGGTGACGTGCTCGACGCCGAAGGCTTTTTCGACACCGGCGACGTCAGCACGATCGACGCCGAAGGCTATATACAGATCACCGACCGCGCGAAGGATGTCGTGAAGTCGGGCGGCGAATGGATCAGCTCGATCGAGATCGAGAATATCGCGATGGGGCATGAGGCGGTCGCCAACGCCGCCGTTGTCGGGATCGCGCATCCGAAGTGGGACGAGCGGCCGATCCTGCTCTGCCAGTTGAAGCCCGGCGCCAGCGCCTCCGCCGACGATCTCAAATCCTTTCTCGACGGCAAGATCGCCAAATGGTGGATGCCCGACGACGTGCTGTTCGTCGCGGATATCCCGCTGGGGCCGACGGGCAAGATCGACAAGAAGGCGATCCGCGCGGGGCTGGAGGGCTATGAGCTGCCCTTCGAAGTCACCCGCTGACATAATCATAAACAGGAGAGACGATGATGGACCCGAACGGGATCGAAGGACTGGACGCGCAATTCGTAGGGCTGGCGTCGCCGACCGCGCCGCGTATTCAGGCGGGCGGGCATCCGTGCCAGGGCATCTATTGGACCGAGGCGGGCAAGCGGCCGAAGGTCGCGATCATCGCCACCCATTATAATGTCGATTTCAAGGAACATTATATCGCGCCCTATTTCGCGCGGCAGGGTTTCGGCTTCCTCGGCTGGAACACGCGCTATCGCGGGTTCGAGGACCAGTTCTTGCTGGAACATGCGATCCTCGACATCGGGGTGGGCATGAAATGGCTGAAGGAAGTGGCGGGCGTCGAGCAGATCGTCATCCTCGGCAACTCGGGCGGCGGCTCGCTGATGGGCGCCTATCAGGCCGAAGCGATCGCGCCGACCTTGACCGATCGCCTGCCCTCGGTCGGGCAGGACGCGCTGGCGCAACTGATCAAGGGCGACCTTTATATCAGCTTCAACGCGCATCAGGGGCGCCCCGAAGTGCTGACCGACTGGATGGACGCGTCGGTGATCGACGAAAATGACCCGACGCTGACCGACCCCGAACTCGATCCGTTCAATCCCGACAACGGCCCGCCCTATTCGGACGAATTCATCGCGAAATATCGCGCCGGACAGCGCGCGCGCAACCAGCGGATCACCGACTGGGCGAAGGCCGAGCTCGCGCGGCTCAACGCGGCGGGCATCCCCGACCGCATCTTCCCGATGTTCCGTTGCTGGGGCGATATCCGCTGCGTCGATCCGGCGATCGACCCGTCGGACCGCAAGCCCAACTGGTGCTATCGCGGCGATCCCGCCATCGCCAACCGCACGCCGAGCATCGGCCGCGCGAATACGATCAAGACCTGGCTCAACATGTGGAGCCTCGAAACCTCGCCGTGCCAGGGCCAGCCGCACCTCGCCAAGCACGACACGCCCGCGCTCGTCGTGCAGGGAACCGCCGACACCGGCGTTTTTCCGAGCGACGCGCGCAAGATTTTCGATTTCCTCGGCTCGACCGACAAAAGGATCGAATTGATCTCCGGCGCGCATTATTTCGAGGACTCGATCGAAGAACGTCAGACCGCCGCCGACCTCGTCGGCGCATGGATCCGGGAGAAGCTGTGACGTGACGGCACCCGCCGACATCGTCGAAGGACTGCGCGCCGCCGGGTTGGGGGGGGAGGGCGATATCGTCCTCGAACCGCTGACCGGCGGCGTGTCGTGCGACGTGTGGAAGGTCGAGACGCCCTCGGGGCCGATCGTCGTCAAGCGGCCGCTGCCGCAACTGCGCGTCGCCGCCGAATGGCTCGCCCCCGTCGAGCGCGGGACGAGCGAGGTGCGCTGGCTCAAACGCGCGCGCGGCGTCGATCCGCATATCGTGCCCGAGGTACTCGCCGAACTGCCCGGCCACGCCTTCGCGATGCGCTTTCTGCCCGGCTGTCCGGTGTGGAAGGACGAGCTGATGGCAGGCCGCGTCGATGCCGGTTTTGCCGCGCAGGTGGGGCAGGGGATTGCCGCCGTCCATGCCGCGACCGCGTTTAACGACGCCGACCGCGCAGACTTCCCCAATGACGACATGTTTCGCGCGCTCCGCGTCGATCCCTTCCTGCTTCATGTTGCACGGCAGGATAGCGAGTTGGCGCCCGCGCTGACGGCGCTTGCCGACGATCTGTCCTCGCGCAAGATCGCGCTCGTCCATGGCGACGTCAGTCCCAAGAATATCCTCGTCAGCGCCGACGGCCCGGTGTTCCTCGACGCCGAATGCGCCGTCTATGGCGACCCGGCCTTCGACCTCGCTTTCTGCACGACGCACCTGCTGCTCAAGGCGGTCTGGTCAGGCGATGTGCGATTTAATGAGGCGGCCGCCGTGCTGGTCTCCGCCTATCGCGCGGGTATCGATTGGGAGGATGCCGCCGATCTGCTGATCCGCGCGGGCAAGCTCACCGCGGCGCTGCTCCTCGCGCGCGTCGAGGGCAAGTCGCCTGCACCCTATCTCACCGACCCCGAACATAAGCGCGTCGTGCGCGATCAGGCGCGGACACTCATTCTCGCGCCGTCGCCGATCGACGCGCTCGTCGCCAACTGGAAAAGGACTTTTGCATGACCTCGCGTATCGCCTCCGTCACCGGCCGCCAGCTTTGGGATTCTCGCGGCCGGCCCACCGTCGAGGCCGAGGTCGTGCTCGAATCGGGCGCGGTCGGGCGCGCCATCGCGCCCGCGGGCGCCTCGCGCGGTGCGCATGAGGCAATCGACCTGCGCGATGGCGGCGAAGCGTTCGGCGGCTTCGGCGTCAATCGTGCGGTCGCCGGGATCGGCTCGGAGATTGCGCAGGCGATCGCCGGCATGGATGCGCGCGAGCAGGCGGCGGTCGACGCGGCGCTTTGCGACCTCGACGGCTCGCCGAACAAGGCGCGGCTCGGCGCGAACGCGGTTGTCGCGGTGTCGATGGCGGTGCTCCACGCTGCCGCGGCGGACGCGCGCGAACCGCTCTGGCGCTATCTCGCCGGGGATCGCAAGGTGCGCGTGCCGCTGCCCGAAATCCAGATTTTCGGCGGGGGGGCGCACGCGGGACGTCGCACCGACGTGCAGGATTTCATGGTGATGTGCCCGAAGGCGGGCAGCTTCCGCCGCGCGCTCGAAATCACCGACGATGTCTATCGCGCCGCGGGCAGGTTGATGGAAGCAAAGGGGCCGTTGTCGGGGGTCGCCGACGAGGGCGGCTGGTGGCCCAACTTCGCCTCGAACGAGGATGCGCTCGACACGCTGACCAAGGCGATCGAGGCGAGCGGGCACCGCGCGGGCGAGGATGTCTTCATCTCGCTCGACATCGCGGCCAACGAACTCGGCGATGCGTCGGGCTATAGCCTTGCGCTCGACGATGGACGTCTGACGAGTGAAGCGATGGCGGCGCGCATCGTCGAATGGGCGGGTCGCTATCCGATCCTGTCGATCGAGGATCCCGCGGGACAGGACGACTGGACGGCGATGGCCGCCGTCACCGCCGCGATCGGCGACCGCGTCCAGATCATCGGCGACGATGTTCTCGTCACCAATGCCGAGCGCGTCGCACGCGCCGGCGAGGCGGGCGTGTGCAACGCCGCGCTGATCAAGGTCAACCAAGTCGGCACCGTCACCGAGGCGAAGGCCGCGCTCGACGCTGCCGTGGCGCGCGGTTGGGGCGCGATCGTCTCGGCGCGCTCGGGCGAGAGCGAGGATGTCACGATCGCGCATCTCGCGACCGGCTGGGACGCCGGGCAATTGAAGGTCGGCAGCTTCACGCGGTCGGAGCGTATGGCGAAGTGGAACGAGATGCTGCGGATCGAGGAGGCGATGGGCGCGGATGCCGAGTTCGCGGGCTTTTCGGCCTTCGCCGGATCGATCGGCCGGGTCGCGGCATGATCGTCCTCCACGCCCGCCCCAGTCCCGGCTTCCGCGAAGCCGTCGATGCGATCTTCGGCCCCGGCGTTGTCGTGCACGTCGACGAGGCGGAGCCGCTCGATGCGGTCGCGCCCGACATCACCGCGCTGCTCCATGTGCTGACCCCCGTGACATCCGAACTCATCGCTTCCGCGCCGAAACTCAAGCTGATCCAGAAGCTCGGCGTCGGGGTGAACACGATCGCGCTCGACGCCGCACGCGACCACAAGGTCGCGGTGTGCAACATGCCCGGTACGAACAGCCAGGCGGTCGCCGAAATGGCGCTGTCGCTGATGATGGCGGTGCTGCGCCGGACCTGTTTCTTCGACGCGCGTACCCGCGCGGGCGAGGGGTGGACCGCCGATCCGTCCGAACTCGACAGTGTCGGGGAGATTGCGGGCCGGACGGTCGGGCTGGTGGGTTTCGGTCATTCGGCCGGGCTGCTCGCCCCGGTCCTCGCGGCGCTCGGCGCCAAGGTCGTCTATACCGCGCGCAGCGCGCGCGATGTTCCCTATGAATATTGGCCGCTCGACCGCCTGCTCGCCGAAAGCGACATCGTGTCGTTGCACATTCCGCTGACCAACGAGACGCGCGCGAATATCGACCCCTTCGCGATGAAGAAGGGCGCGGTGCTTGTGAACACCGCGCGCGGCGAACTGGTCGATCAGGCGAAGCTGGTCGACGCGCTGACCTCGGGTCACCTCCGCGGCGCAGGGCTCGACGTCTTTGCCGAAGAGCCGCTGCCGCGCGGCAATCCGCTGCTCGGCCTGCCGAACGCTGTGCTCGCGCCACATATCGCCTGGCTCACCCCCGAAACCCTCGTTCGCAGCCTGACGGTCGCGCACGAAAATTGCCGCCGCCTCGCTGCCGGCGAACCCCTTCTGCATCAGGTGGTCTGAATGTCGCTTCCCATTGTCCTGATTACCGGCCAGCTTTTGACCGACGCCGTCTGGCAACCCTTGCTCGATGCGTGGGGTGACCGCGAGGTGATCGTCGCCGACAACCGCAGCGACGACACGATCGCGGGTTTCGCGCAGCGCCTTCTCGACAACGCCCCGCCGAAGTTCGTGCTCGTCGGCCACGCGATGGGCGGCTTTATCGCGTTCGAGGTGATGCGCCGCGCGCCCGATCGCGTTGCGAAGCTCGCGCTGATTTCGACGCTCGCCTCCGCCGATGGCCCCGCGCAGACCGCGCGGCGGCAAGGCTATATCGATCTCGTCGAAAGCGGCAATTTCGACCAGGTCGTCGAGGAGCGTATCCCGATCCTCTTTCCCGAGGAAAAGCGCAGCGACGAGCGCCTGCTCGGCATCGCGCGGCAGATGGCGGCGGATACCGGCGCCGACACCTTCCTCGCGCAGCAGCGCGCGATCATGGCGCGCATCGACAGCCGCCCGCGGCTCGGCGAGATTGCGGTGCCGACCTTGCTGGTCTGGGGCGAGAAGGACGGCATCACCAGCCGTGCGCATCATGACGAGATTGCGGATGCGATTCCCGGGGCGCGGCTTGAAGTCATTGCGGGCGCGGGGCATCTGCCGACGGTCGAGGCGCCCGAACTGGTGGTGCCGTTGCTGACGGCATTCGTCGACGCCTGACCCTCCATGTTCCCCGGCTTTCGCCGGGGAACATTGTCGTCGATTACTTCAGCTCCGCCCGCACCAGCGCGGTGCCGTCGACCATCGCCTTGAGCTTCGCCTGGCTATGCTCGCGGCTGTGGTATTTCATCCCGCAATCGGGCGCGATCCACAGGCGTTCGGCGTCGACATAGCGCAGCGCCTCGCGGATACGCCCCGCGACCACTTCGGGTGTCTCGACTTCGGGGATCGACAGGTCGAGCACGCCGTACATGATCGTCTTTGTCGGCAGCTCGGCGAGGATTGCGGGATCGAGACCCGGCTGCGCCGCCTCGATCGAGATCACGTCGATCGCCGACGCTTCGAGTTCGGCGAGGAAGTCGTACGCCTTGGGTTTCGGCCCCGTCGCGCCCGCGCCATGGTGCACCATCGCATAGCCGAAGCAGATGTGGAGCGCGGTCGTCCCGCCGACGCCGTCGAGCGCACGGTTGATCGCCTCGATCGCATAGCTGTTCGCTTCGGCGGCGCGCGCCTGCAAATAGGGCTCGTCGAGCTGGACCACGTCGACCCCCGCCGCGAACAAATCCTTCACCTCGGCGTTCACCGCGTCGGCATAATCCATCGCGAGCGATCGCAGGTCGGGGTAATAGCCATTCTCGGCCTGCTGCGTCATCGTGAAGGGGCCGGGCAGGGTGAGCTTCACCGGCCGCGTCGAATGACGGCGGAGGAAGGCGGCATCCTGCGCCTCGATCGGCGCGACGCGGCGGATCGGACCCGACACGAGCGGCACGGGGTTGGCGTTGCCGGTGCGGTCGATCGCGGTTCCGTGCTTCTCGGTATCGATCCCCGACAATGCGGTGGCGAGCCGGTTCGAATAGCTTTCGCGGCGCATTTCGCCGTCGCCGACGATATCGATGCCCAGCTCTTCCTGATCGCGGATCGCCATCAGGGTCGCCGCTTCCTGCGCGTCGGCGAGCCAGGGTTCGGGGACACGCCACAGCGTTTCGGCACGCACGCGCGGGGGCAGGCTGGCCTTCAGTCGCTCGCGGTCGATCAGCCAATCGGGCTGGGGGTAGCTTCCGACGATCGTCGTGGGCAATATGGGGTGGTCGAACAAGGCCATTCCTCTCGAATTTTTGGGCTGGCCAAACATTTGCTTAGTATTCTATCTAATTCAAGTCGAAACGACGGACGGGAGAGCAAAATGATCGATCTGGACGCCATCCGGACGCTGGCGGATATTCCGGCGGCGCAGGCGCGCGCGCGGGGACAGGCGACCGCGGTGAAGTTCGGGACGCGCGAGACGAGTTTTGCCGAGCTCGATGCGCGGTCGAATCGCGTCGCGCACGCGCTGGTCGCGGCGGGCGTCGCGCCTGGCGACCGCATCTCGGCGCTGACCAAGAACCACGACAGCTGGTATCCGCTCTTCTTCGGCACCGCGCGGGCACGCGCCTGTTTCGCGCCCATCAACTGCCGCCTCGCGCCCGCCGAGATCGGCTTCATCCTCGGCGATGCCGCACCGAAATTGCTGTTCGTCGGCGAGGACTTCTTCGATTGCGCGCTTACGGCGATTGCGGATCTGGCCGCGCCACCGCGCCTGATCGCGCTGTACGGCGAACATCCGGCGTTCGAGGCGTTCGATGCCTGGCTCGGCACCGCGTCCGAAGCGCCGCTTGCCGATGCGCCGCAACTCACCGACGACGTGCTCCAGCTCTACACCAGCGGGACGACCGGACTGCCGAAGGGCGTCGTGCTCACCAACGCCAATTACCGCACCTTCCTCGAGGCCGCGACCGAGGTCGACGGCTTCGCCTATGGCGAGGACGAGACGGTGATGATCGTCATGCCGCTGTTCCACGTCGCGGGCACGAACGTCAGCTTTTCGGGGCTGGCGCAGGGCGGGCGGCTCGTGCTCGTCAAGGATTTCACCGCCGCCGACGCGGTGCGCATGATGCGCGAGGAGAATGTCGCGCACGCCTTCCTCGCGCCCGCGATGATCCAGATGATGCTGCTCCAGCCCGCCGCGGACGAGGGGGCCTATCCGCACCTCAAATCGATCGCCTATGGCGCCTCGCCGATCGCCGAGGATGTGCTGCGCCGCGCGCGCGCCACCTTCGGCTGCGATTTCGTGCAATTCTACGGCATGACCGAATCCGCCGGCGGCGGTTCCTACCTGTCGCCGAGCGCGCACGACCTGCCGGGCAAGCTCACATCGTGCGGCAAGCCCTGGCCCGGCGCCGCGATGGCGATCCTCGGCGGCGATGGGCGCGAGCTGGGCGAAGGCGAGATCGGCGAGATCGCGATCCGCGGCGGCATCGTCATGAAAGGGTACTGGAACCGCGCTGCGGCGACCGAAGAGACGCTCGCGGGCGACTGGCTCCACACCGGCGACGTCGGTTATCGCGACGCCGACGGATTCTATTATGTCCACGACCGCATCAAGGACATGATCGTTTCGGGCGGCGAGAATGTCTATCCGGCCGAGGTCGAGGGCGCGATCATGGGCTGCCCCGGGGTCGCCGACGTCGCGGTGATCGGCGTGCCCGACGACAAATGGGGCGAAAGCGTCAAGGCGCTGATCGTGCCTGCCGCGGGCGCGACGCTCGACCCCGCCGATGTCGTCGCGTGGGCGCGGACACGGATCGCGGCGTACAAGATTCCGAAGAGCGTCGAATTCATCGACGCGCTGCCGCGCAATCCGTCGGGCAAGGTACTCCGCCGCGAACTCCGCGCGCCCTATTGGGAAGGGCGCGACCGCGCGGTGGGATAGAGGTTTCGTTCCGGAAGGTGACGATCAGGCATAGCCGACCCACCCGCGCCAGGTGAAGGCAGCGTAGAATTGCTCGACGCCAGAGAAGCCTGCGGCGCGCAGCACCTCTTCGTCGGCTTCGGGGCTCAGCATCGCCACGTGCGTCGCGACGGCTTCGCGGCCCTTGGCTACCTGTTCGGGATCGCCGCCTGAAGCGATAGCATAGGATGCGTAGCGATCGAGCCAGCGATCGCGTTCGTCCGGGCCTTGCGGGAAGCTGCCGTGCGCAGCGACGAATGGTGCGCCGGGTTTCAGCCGTTTGCGGATTTCCGCAGCGGTGCGGATACGCTCCTCGATGTCAAGAAAATGGAGCGTGAGAAGGCAGGTCGCGCCATCGAAGGGGCCGGCGGGAGCGTCGTCGATATAGCCTTCGATCAGCTCGGCGCGGCGGGCGTTCGGACCCATCACATCGGCGGCCAGATCGAGCATCGGCCCCGCGGGGTCGACCCCGGTGAAGCGCCAGCCGGCATGCGCCTCTGCCATTGCCTTCATCTCGCTGCCGCCGCCCGCGCCGAGGACGAGGATATGTGCGTCGGCGGGCACGCGTTCGGCGAGCAGCAGCCCCGTCATGCGGTGGAGTCCGTCGAGGCCGGGGACGAAGCGGCGCGGGCCTTCGGTATAGCGCGCGACAGCCTCTGGATCCTTGAAGCTGTCGAGAAAATGCTGGGCGCCTTCAGCCATGGATATGCTCCTGTGCGGTGGGGGAGGTCGATCGCGCGATCATGCGCGCGTGGAAATCGGCGGCGAGCGCGGCGAGCGTCACCTCGCCGAAGCGTGCGAGCAGCAGCGCCTCGGCCTCGCGAAAGCCGGTGTCGAGCGCGGCGTTGACCGCCTGTTCGACGAGGCAACCGGGCGCCTCGGTGCGGTTGCCCATTGCCATCAGGCCGGGGCGCCCGATCGCATCATAGACGTCGCGCATCGTGATGTCGGCAAGGTCCTTTGCGATCGTCCAGCCGCCGCCATGGCCCTTTTCGCTGTGGACAAACCCCGCATCGCGGAGGCCCCCGAGGATACGGCGGATCACGACGGGATGTGTCTGCATCGCCTTCGCGAGCTGCTCGGATGTCATCGGTTCGCCCTGTTCGGCCATATGGAGAAGGACGTGGAGTACGCCCGAGAGTCGGCTGTCGCGTTTCATGTAACTTTACATAGTGCGTGATACGCGATCGTCAAGACGCGGGATTGACCACGGGCGGCGGAGGCGTTAGCCACGCCGGCGATGACCAACGACCGATCCACCCGATTCAAGGCGTATTGGCGCTCCTTTACATAGGAGCGGCATGGCATCACCTGTGACCATCGCCGCCGTGACCGGAAGGCGAATGGTTGTCATTACATCATCTGACCACTGACCCCCCGGCCGCGGCGCGCGCTTTTTGAAGAAGACGCGACATGACCGATACTTTGCTTGCCCTGTCGACCGACCATTGCCGCATCACGCCGCTCTTTGCCGATGATGCGCGCGCCCTGTCCGCGATCACCGACGAGACGGTGACCTCGCGGGTCCATTTCCTTCCCGCGCCCTTCACCGAAGCCGACGCGCGCGCGCTGATCGCGGGATCGGGCGGCGGCGACGTCTTTCATGCGGTACGCGACGAAAGCGGCCTCGACCTCAACGGCGTGATCGGCGTCCATCGCCGCACGGGCGACGAATATGAGATCGGTTACTGGTTTGCGGCGCGCGTCCGGGGCAAGGGCATCGCGAGCGAAGCCGTGCGCGCGGTGGTCGTTGCGCTCGCATCGTCGCGCCCCGGCTGCTCGATCGTCGCCGAATGCCACCCGGAGAATGAGCCGTCGCGCGCGCTGTTGCGCCGTATCGGTTTCGTTTCGACGGGGCGCGCGGGGAAAAGGCCGGGCCGGATGCTCATGAGCTGGCGCGCGTCGCCGGCCTATCGCATCGACGTGTGCTGATCGGCCGCCGCGTCGCTCGCGACTTCCTCGGTTAGCACCTTGACGATCGCGGCGACCGAGGTGGGGGCGTAGGCGAAACCCATATGGCCGCAGTCGACCTCGACCTGCCGGTCGCTTTCGTGCGGCAGCCCGCGCGCGCTGCTCACCGCGACGACGCCGTCGTGCTTCGACCAGAGCGCGAAGGTCGGCATTTCGGGACGCGGCGCGGGATGGAAGTCGATCGGCGGATTGTCGACAGGGTGGCGTGCGACGAGGTGATAGAGGCGCCACGCGCGGTTGGCCCGGCGGCTGCCCGAAAAAGGCGAGCCGAGCGTCACTACGCGCGCGACCTTGCCCGGATGATGCTTGGCATATTCGCGGGCATAAATGCCGCCGAGCGACCACCCCACCAGCGCGGGGGCATAGCCGGTGCGGTCGATGATCCACTGCACACGCACATCGATGCGGTCGATGATGTCGGCGGTCGCGCCCCGGTTGAAGCCGAGACCCCAGGCATAGCAGCGAAAGCCCGCGCGGCGGAGGTCGGCGCGCAGACCCTTGGTCGCCCAGTCGCCCGACAGGAAGCCGGGCAAGACCATGACGGGCGGATGCGCGCTGTCGGGATTGGGTTCGGGCGGCATCGGACGAATGCGGCCCGACATCGCGCGCGCCAGCGACCCGATCTCGCGCCACAGCAGCTTGAGCGGCGGCAGGGCGTCGGGATCGGGAATGCGCGCGGGCCATTCGGCGCGGCGGGTGAGGAAACCGCGGAGCATGCGGCGGGCTTTACTTCTTCGGGACGAGCTTCACCAGCTTGCCGTTCTCGCCGTCGGTGAGCAGCCAGACCGAACCGTCGTCGCGGACCTCGACCTCGCGGATGCGCTGGCCGAAATCCCAGCGGTCGGACTTGTGGAGCGTGTCGCCGTCGATCGCCATGCGGATCAGACCTTCGCCCGAAAGCGCGCCCATCAACAGGCTGTTCTTCCAGCCGGGATACAGGTCGGCGCCATAGAAGGCGAGACCGCCGGGCGAGACCGACGGGTTCCACCACAGCTTCGGCGCCGCGAATTCGGGGCGCGTCGGGTGGTCGGGAATATCCTTGCCGTCATAATGGTCGCCGTTCGACACGATCGGATAGCCGTAATTGGCCTTCGCCTCGACAAGGTTGACCTCGTCGCCACCCTTCGGCCCCATTTCCTGGTTCCAGAGCTTGCCGGCGCCGTCGAAGGCGAGGCCGAGGATGTTGCGGTGGCCGCGCGACCAGATTTGCGCGGTCACCCCGCTCCGATTGGCGAAGGGATTATCGGCGGGGACGCTGCCGTCGGGGTTGAGGCGCAGGACCTTGCCCAGATTGGCCTTCATATCCTGCGCGGGATCGAATTTCTGGCGTTCGCCCGAGCCGATGAACAGATATTTGCCGTCGGGCGAAAAGGCGAGGCGGTGCGAATAATGGCCTTGGCCCGTTACCTTGGGATCCTGCTTCCAGATGATCTGGAGCCCTTCGAGCGCGGGCGCGGCGCCCTGCTTGAGCTTTGCTTTGCCGACGACCGCGCCATAGGTCTTGCCGGGGCCGGCCTCGGCCCAGCTCAGGTAGATGGTGCCGCTGGTCGCGAAATCGGGCGCGACGATGACGTCGCCGAACCCGCCCTGGCCGCCATAGGCGACCGCCGGGACGCCCGCGACGTCGAGCGTCGGACCGCTTTCCTGCCAGAGTTTGAGCTTGCCCGATCGCTCGGTGATCAGCGCCGCGCGCGTGCCGGGGACAAAGGTCATCGCCCAGGGCTCGTTGAAGCTCGCGATCTCCTGCACCGTGAAGGGCGCATCGGCGAGCGGCGTCGCGGGTTGCGCGCCCGAGGCGTCGAGCTTTGCTGTATCGGCCGGGGCTGCTTCGGTCGCAGCGGGCGCCGAGCAGGCCGCGACGGCGAGCACGGCGATCAGGGCGAGGGGCGGCAGGTTTTGCATCGGAAAGGGCTCGCTTTGCTGGGGAGGGATGCCCTGTTTTGCCCCCGCTACGCACCAAAGTCGAGGGGCTTAACGGCTCGCCGCCTCGCGCCGCGCGGTGATCGTCTCGACGCTGTCCATGATCGCATCGACCGCTTCGCTCGACGGCGGCGCGTCGGCGCGCTTCTGCGAAAACTGGCCGCTGTTCATGATCTCCTCGAGCGCCGCGCGCGCGCGCGAGACGCGGCTTTTCATCGTGCCGAGCGCGCAGTCGCAGATACTCGCCGCCTCTTCGTACGAGAGTCCCCCGGCGCCGACGAGGATCAGCGCCTCGCGCTGGTCCTGCGGCAATTCCATCAATCCGCGCTGGAGGTCGGCCATCTCGCCGCTGTCTTCCTGGCTCGCCGGGGTCGACATGGTGCGTTCGACCGCGGTTTCGTCATATTCGCCGACGAACTTGTTGCGGCGCATCTGCGACAGGAAGGTGTTGCGCAGGATGACGAACGTCCACGCCTTGATCGATGTTCCGCGCTCGAACCGTTCGCGCGATGCCCACGCCTTGACCATCGTGTCCTGCGTCAGGTCGTCGGCGAGGTCGGGATTGCCCGACAGGCTGCGGCCATAGGCGCGCAGATGGGGAATGACGCCGGCCAGCAGCGTCTTGAATTCGCTGTCCGACAGGGTGTCGGCCTGCGGCTGCGACGCAGCGGTGGTTTCGGTCATTATTGCTTCGAACTTTTCTGATCGAGCTGGGAAAGAAGGTCGAGCATATTGTCGGGCAGCTGTTCGGCGACGATGTTGCCGTAAATCATGCGCAGTTTCGCACTCACCGGCTCCGGCGCCTGCCGGCCGGTCAGCGTGCGGTGCCACTGGTCGCCATTCGTGCCGGGGAAACTCCCCTGCTTCCGATGCGGGGCATCGGTGATCGGGTGCGGGGTGCCCTTGCCGTTCATCCTATTGTTGCCTTGCGTAGCCATGTCGGAGCAACGACGAAAACGGCCGCGGGTTCCCAGCCTACTGGTTTTTTCGACGAGCCGTGTTGCCGCAAAAGCACAACGCCGCGGTGGGTCGGGGCCGGTTGCTGCCTTTTTGGGTGCGCTTTCGGTTCCCATAATGGATTCAACCCGCTAAGCCTGTCCTCCGTTCAGCGGCGTTTCAGGGCGCCCAACCGATCAGGACTGTGTGACTAGCGACGAAACGCCCCAACCGCTCGACGATGCCCGCTTCAAGCAGGAATTGGCGGCGATGCTGCCACACCTGCGCGCATTTGGCCGCAGCCTGACGGGCAACGCCGATCTTGCCGACGACCTGGTGCAGGAAACGATGCTGAAGGCGTGGAAGGCGCGCGCGCAATATGTGCCGGGCCCCGCCAGCATGAAAAGCTGGGCTTTCGTCATCCTGCGCAACTGTTTCCTGTCGCAGATGCGGCGCAAGAAATTCACCGCCGAATATGACGAGATGGCGGCCGAGCGGCTGCTCGTCGCGCCCGACGACCAGGACGACAGCCTGCACCTTGCCGATGTGCAGCGCGCGCTGATGATGCTCCCCGTCGACCAGCGCGAGGCGCTGGTGCTGATCGGTGCCGGGCAATTATCCTATGAGGAAGGCGCGGCGATCTGCGGTTGCGCGGTCGGCACGATGAAAAGTCGCGTGTCGCGCGGCCGCGCGGCGCTGCAGGCGATATTGGACAGCGGCGAAATGCCGCGGCGCAGCACCGATGCGATGCCGTCGAGCGAGGCCTTTCGCACGATCATGGACAATGTCGACCAGCTTACCGGTGGGGCGCCGCCACCCGATTGAAACGCTCGGGGCTTCGGACAGGCAATCGCTTCGCCGGTCGGCATGATAGGGATGATCTTATGCGTGGTGGCCCCGCCCCGATGCGTCTTTTCCCGCGATCGCTGATCGCCTTTGCGCTCGCGCTGTCCCCGGTGGCCGCGCACGCCGAAGCCGGGCAGGCCGGCGCCGCGAGTCCGGAGCAGGCCCAGACCGGCAAGGAGCAGATCGTCGTCGAAGCGCGGCGCGAAGGGCGCAGCGACTGGAAACGTGCCGAAAGCGAGCACGTCCTGATGTTCAGCGATGGCGGCGAGGCCGAACTGAGGCGCGCGGCGACCGACGTCGAACGGCTTCACCAGCTGATGGTGCGCCTTTACGGCCCGGATGTGCAGGCGGGCGAAACCGCTAAGCTCCGGATCATATTGATCGATTCGGTGCCCGCCTATCGCGCCATGGCGCTTCGCAGCCTGCGGGCCGAAGAAGGCCCCTATGTGCCGCCCTTTGCCGGACAGCGCTATTATGACCCGCGGAGCGACGGCGCGGTGCTCATCCTGCCGCGCGCCGACCAGGTCATCGACCTCGACACATCGAAGGCCCGCGACGCCTTTTGCGACGAAATGGGCCCCGACCTGTTGCTGGCCGAGAAGACGTGCGCCGAGGTGGCGAACCGGCCGGCGCCGGCCGCGCGGCCGTGGGAGGCGGTGTTGTTTTCGGCCTATGCCCAGCATTTCGTCCTGAATTACCTCCCGGCCGGTTATCCGCGCTGGTATCTCGACGGGGTCGGGGCGCTGTTCTCGACGGTCAAGATGCGGCGCAACGGGGCGCTCGACTATGCAAAAGTCTCGCTCGCGAACCGGCAGATCTTCCGGTCCTACGGACGGCTGAACGCCTCCGAAGTGCTGACCGGCCGCTATCTGGAGGCGCCGTCGGCGCAGATGGAATGGACGCCCTTTCACGCGGCGCTGCTCGTCCATTATTTCGTCTATTCCGACCTGAAGCCCGAACGGCGCGCGCAGTTCCAGCGCTATATGACTGCGGTGCATCAGGGCGTGCCGATGGCCGAAGCCGCCGGGGTCTTCGGCGACATGCGCAAATTGCGGCGCGAGATATCGAGCTATGCCAACCGCGACGAGCTGACTTATGCGCGCACCGAACCGGGCGCGGCGCCGATACAGGAGCCGTCGATCACAACCCTCTCGCTGGCCAGCGCGGCGATGCTCGAGGCGAGCGTTGGGCTGCCTTCGCGCGGTGCGGCCGGCGTGCCGGGTCACGATAGCGAGGCGGGGCTGCTTTTTGCGGAGCGCGAATGCCGGGGCCAGCGCTATCAGGCGTGCCTCGCGGCGGCGGATAGCGTTCTCGAACAGGCGCCCGACGATGCGCGGGCGCTCGGCTGGAAGGGGGTGGCGTTGACCGAAGCGGCGCTCGCGGGCGAGGCGGCGGCGCGGCCTGATGGACTGCGCCGGGCGCGCGAGGCGCTCGAACGCGCGATCACGCGCGACGGCGATGCTCCCTTGCCGCTGATCGCCTATTTCGAAAGCTACACCAAGGCAGGCGAACGCGTGCCGGAGGAGGCGATGGCCGCGATGGCGAAAGCCATCCGTCTTGTCCCCGCAGCCCCCGCTTCCCGGCTTGCGCTCGGGACCGAGCTGGTCCGGCAGGGCCAGCCCGATCTCGCGCGCAGGCTGCTGTATCCGGTGTTGTTCGGTCCTTATGAGTCGCCCGAACGGAAAGCGGCCGAGGTGATGCTTTCCGCGCCCTGATTGTCGCTTATGCCGCGAGCTGCGGCGTGAACAACAGGCTTTGGCTGATCGCCGCGCGCACGGTGTTTTCGCGGAACGGCTTCGAAATCAGGAACGTCGGTTCGACGCGCCCGCCCGTGAGCAATTTTTCGGGGAAGGCGGTGATGAAGATCGCCGGCACCGGCGCGATCGCCAAAATGTCCTGCACCGCATCGATCCCCGAGGAGCCGTCGGCGAGCTGGATGTCGGCGAGGACGAGTCCGGCGTCGGTATCCTCGAAGGCCGCGACCGCATCCTCGTGCGTCGTCGCAATCCCGGCAACGCGGTGGCCGAGGTCGCGCACGATCTGCTCGAGTTCCATGGCGATCAGCGGTTCGTCCTCGATGATCAGCACCGAGGTGCGCGATTCGCGATCGAGCTCGCCAACCGCATCGGCCAGCAATGTCTCGACCGTCGGGCCGTCGGTGCCGGTGATCAGGCCGGCCTCTTCGACCGAAAATCCTTCGAGCGCGGTGAGCAACAGGATTTGCCGGCCCAGCGGCGTGATCTGGGCAAGGCGCTGGTTCGCGGCGCGCACGAGCGGGTGTTCGCCGTCGTCGCTGCCTTCGCCATCGTCGATATAGGCGCTTTCCCAGATGCGGTGGAAATTACGGTAGAGGTCGATGCGGGTGCTGTTGCCGTTGTGGAACTCGTCGGGCGCCGCGACGATCACTTCGAGGGTCGTGTGGACGAAATTGTCGCCATGTTGCTGGCTGCCCGTCAAGGCGCGCGCGTAGCGGCGCAGATAGGGGAGATGTCCGCGAATTTCCTCACCCAATGTCATGTATGATCCTTCCCTCTTGAACCAGTCATACGCGTCCCCGCGCAGGTCGGTTCCCGGCCTTGGCACGGAAAAGCGGGACCAATCGCTGCAACTTGTCGCGCCCTAGTGCGTAGAGTCAGCCGGGACGCGACTGGAATGCGGCGTAAGCAAGTGGAATGTCACCACTTTTTCTGTGCGCTGCGACGATGCTTTTGTAGGGACCATATTCATGGCAGAGCAGCGCCCCGGGGGAATGAGCGATGCAGCATCGGCGGCATCGAACCATAGCGAGGGACGGCAGTTGGCGGACGGGCGAGACGAGGAGGGGGCAAGGGCGGAGCGGCTGCGTCTCGACACGCTTCGCGAATATCGCATCATGGACACGCCGCCCGAGGCCGCCTTCGATCGGGTCACAAAAATGGCTGCCGACCTCTATGATGTGCCGATCGCGCTGGTGTCGCTCGTCGACGATTGCCGCCAGTGGTTCAAATCCGCCTACGGCCTCGACACCACCGAAACGCCGCGCGAGATGAGCTTTTGCCAATATGTCATCGCCGAAGACCGGCCGGTCATCGTGACCGACGTGCTGGGCGATCCGCGTTTCCGGGACAATCCGCTGGTGACCGGCGAACCCCATATCCGCTTTTATGCCGGGGTGCCTCTGCGCGCCTATAATGGCACGATCCTCGGCAGCCTGTGCCTGATCGATCGCGAGCAGCGCGCGGCGTTGACCGACGTCGAGCTCGAGCGCCTCGGCGATTTCGCCGGGATCGTGATGGCGGAGGCCGACCTGCGCCGGGTCGTCGCCGAGCGTGACGAGGCGCAGCGGATGCTCGAGCGCGCCCTCGATTTTTCGGGGATCGCGACGTGGCAGCTCGACCCGAAGATCGGCGCGATGTACTGGCACGGCGCGGTCGCCGAACTGTTCGGCGCCGATTATGAAAGCGCGTTGATGACGGCCGACGATGTGCTCGCGCGCATGCCGCCCGACGATCGCGAGCGGGTGATCGCGGCGCTGGAAGAATCGCGCGCGGGCGGCAACCCCTATTCGGTCGAGCACCGTATCCAGCATCCCGAACGCGGCGTGCGCTGGATCGCTTCGCGCGGCGACTGGGACGTGTGGCTGGACGAGGCGCGGCTGACCGGGGTCAGTATCGACATCACCGAACAAAAGAGCCGGCAGGAAAATGCCAACCTGTTGATGCGCGAACTGCACCACCGGATGCGCAACCTGTTCGCGACGGTCAGCGCGATCATCTCGCTGACCCGCCATGCCGCGCGCGATGTCGAGGATTATGTCGAGCGGATCAACAGCCGGCTCGACGCGCTCAACCGCGCACAGAATGTCCTGCTCGGCGCCAATTTCATGACCGGGTCGATGCACGCGCTGATGCGCGAGGTCGAGGCGGCCTTTCCGCGCATCCGCTGGTCGGGCCCCGACCTGCTGCTCCCCGAAAACGCGCTCGTCGCGATGGCGCTGACCTTCAACGAACTCGCGACGAACGCGGTCAAGCATGGCGCGCTGACCAACGAGGGTGGCAGCGTCGATGTCCGCTGGACGCAAGATCCCGAAGGCAGCGAGCCGCGGATGTTCCGCCTGACCTGGACCGAGACCGGCGCAAGCGGCGTTGCCGCGCCCGACCGGACGAGCTTTGGCACGATGCTGATGGAACGCAGCGTGCGCAACAACCTAGGCGGCACGATCGAGCGCCACTGGGAACCGGGCGGCCTCGTATGCGAAATCGCGATGCCTGCGCGGTGGCGCGAAGCATAAGCGCGCCCACTATATTTGTTCTCAATATGTTCCTGTGCTAGCCATGGGATATGTCCGCAAAGCCGATTCTGGAAAAGCTGAGCATCCTCGCCGATGCTGCCAAATATGATGCGTCCTGCGCGTCGTCGGGGACGGTCAAGCGCGATTCGGTGGCGAGCAAGGGGATCGGATCGACCGAGGGGATGGGCATCTGCCACAGCTATGCCCCAGACGGCCGCTGCATCTCGCTGCTCAAGATCCTGCTCACCAACTTCTGCATCTACGACTGCCGTTTCTGCATCAACCGCGCGTCGAGCAACGTGCCGCGGGCAAGGTTCAATCCGCAGGAAGTTGTCCGGCTGACGCTCGATTTCTACAAGCGCAACTATATCGAGGGGCTGTTCCTGTCGTCGGGGATCATCCGGTCCGAAGATTATACGATGGAGCAGCTCGTCGAAGTCGCGCGCATCCTGCGCGAAGAGCATCGCTTTGCCGGCTATATCCATCTGAAAACGATCGCGGGGGCCGACCCCGGGCTGATCGCGCTCGCGGGGCTTTACGCCGATCGCCTCTCGACCAATGTCGAACTGCCGACCGAGGCGGGATTGCAAAGCTTCGCACCCGAGAAAAAACCCGAAACGATCCGCAAGACGATGGCGTCGGTGCGCGTCGGCGCGGAGGATGCGCTCGAAGCGGCGAAAAGCCGGCTGATCGGCAAGGCGATGCCGCCGCGCTTCGCGCCCGCGGGACAATCGACGCAGATGATCGTCGGCGCCGACGCGGCGCGCGACGACGACATATTGAAGACTGCAACGAACCTTTATTCGGGCTACCGGCTTCGCCGCGTCTATTATTCGGCGTACAGCCCGATCCCCGACGCAAGCCACGACCTGCCGCCGGTGCGTCCGCCGCTGATGCGCGAGCATCGGCTGTATCAGGCAGACTGGCTGTTACGCTTCTACGGCTTCGAGCGCGCCGAGATCATGGAGGGCGCGAGCGGCGGGATGCTCGACCTTGCCATCGATCCTAAGCTGGCGTGGGCGCTGACCCGGCGCGAGGCGTTTCCGGTCGACATCAACCGCGCGCCGCGTGAGTTGCTGCTGCGTGTGCCGGGCCTTGGGACACGCGCGGTCGACCGGATCGTCGCGGCGCGGCGGCTGGGCAAACTGCGCCTTGGCGATCTCGCGAAATTGACCGCGTCGGTGAAGAAGGTCCTGCCCTTCGTCGTCACTCTCGACTGGCGGCCGGGAAAGCTTACCGACTGCGCCGATCTGCGGGCGCGTTTCGCGCCTCCGCCCGAGCAACTGGCGCTCGCGCTGTGAGGGAGGTCGTGCTGCAAACGCCCGGCGATTTCGCCGAGTGGCGCGGCGCCGCCCGCGGGCTGCTCGCGCGCGGGGTCGCGCCGGAGGATGTGAGCTGGCGGGACGGCGACGAGGGCGCCTCGCTGTTCGGTGACGAAACCGGAGCGGCGCCTGCGGGCGCGGTGTCACTGCCGCGCGAATTGCTCGAAATCGCCGAGCGCGTGATCTGCCACCGCGATGCCGAGGTGCCGGCGCGGCTCTATCGGGTCATCTGGCGCGCGGCGCGCGACCGGCAATTGCTGGCGCGCCGGACCGACGACGATGTCGTCTGGCTGAACAAAGCCGATAAGGCGATCCGGCGCGATGTGCACAAGATGCACGCATTCGTGCGCTTCCGCCGCCTCGGCGAGGAGGCAGGGCGGGAGAGTTTCGCGGCATGGTTCGAGCCTTCGCACCGCATATTGCGGCTGACCGCGCCTTTCTTCCAGCGGCGCTTTTATGGCATGGACTGGGCAATCGTGACGCCCGACGCGCGCGCGATCTGGCAGGGTGAGAAACTGAGCTACGGACCCTGCGGGACCAAGGACGAGGTGCCCGACAGCGATATTGTCGAGGATCAGTGGCGCACTTACTATGGCGCGATCTTCAATCCCGCGCGGGTGAAGATCGACGCGATGCGCGCCGAGATGCCGAAGAAATATTGGAAAAACCTGCCCGAAGCGCAGGATATCGCGCCGCTGCTTGCGGGCGCCGAGGCGCGGGTGGAACGCATGCGCGAAGCGGCCGTTTCCATGGCAAACCCCCTGACCGACAAATGGCGGACGCGCGTGCCCGACGAATTGCTCCTCGACGACGATGTGAAGACGCTGGGCGACCTCGCGCGCGCGGTTGATCGCTGCACGCGCTGCCCGCTCTATTGCAACGCGACGCAGGGCGTGGCGGGCGAGGGGTCCGAAGGCGCGCGGATCATGCTCGTCGGCGAGCAGCCGGGCGATCAGGAGGATTTGCAGGGGAGGCCCTTCGTCGGTCCGGCGGGGCAAGTGCTGAACGAGGCGCTGGCAGAAGCGGGGCTCGATCGCACGCGGCTGTTCCTCACCAATGCGGTCAAGCATTTCAAGTTCGAGCCGCGCGGCAAGCGGCGGCTGCACCAGAACCCGACGACGGGCGAGATCGACATCTGCCGCTGGTGGCTCGACAAGGAACGCGCGTTCGTCCAGCCCGGCCTGATCGTCACCTTGGGCGCGAGCGCGCTGCGCGGGGTGACGGGCAAGAGCGCGAGCATCAAGTCGATGCGCGGCACGGTGCATGAGCTGGAAGGAGGGAGCAAGCTGGTCGCGACGATCCACCCATCCTTCCTGCTGCGGATGCCCGATCGGGCACGCGCGGGGGAAGAGCGCGAGATGTTCGTCGCCGACCTGATCCGTGCGCGGAAACTCGCCGCCTGATGGCGAAGGCCAGGACCTGGATCGAGCCGCACCCGGGCGGCATCTATGTGAAGCCCGCCGACCTGTGGATCGACCCCTCGCGCCCGGTCGAGCGCGCCGCCGTGACGCACGGTCATGCCGACCATGCACGCAGCGGCCATGGCGCCGTGTTCGCGACACCCGAGACGCTGGCGATCATGGCGCTGCGCTATGGAGTGGATGTCGAGGCGAGCCATAATCAGGCGTATGAATATGGTGACGGGTTCGAACTCGGCGGGGTGCGCTTCAGCTTTCATCCTGCCGGCCATGTGCTCGGCAGCGCGCAGATTTTGATGGAATATCGGGGCGAGCGGATCGTCGTCACCGGCGATTACAAGCGCCGCGCCGATCCGACCTGCGCGCCGTTCGAGGTCGTGCCATGCGATATCTTCATCACCGAGGCAACTTTCGGTCTGCCGGTATTCCGTCACCCGCCGACGGGTGACGAGATCGCCAAGCTGATCGGCGCGGTCCGCGCCGAGCCCGATCGCTCGGTGCTCGTCGGCGCCTATGCGCTGGGCAAGGCGCAGCGGGTGATCGCCGAACTGCGCGGCGCGGGATGGGATGCGCCGATCTATATCCATGGCGCGCTCGAGAAGATGTGCCAGCTTTATGCGGTGCACGGTGTCGATCTGGGGGAGCTGCGGTTGGTTTCGGAAACCGACAAGGCCGAGATGGCGGGGCAAATCATCCTTGCGCCGCCCTCGGCGCTCAATGATCGGTGGTCGCGGCGGCTGCCCGATCCGGTCACCGCGATGGCGTCGGGCTGGATGCGCGTGCGCCAGCGCGCGCGGCAGCGGATGGTCGAACTGCCGCTGGTGATTTCGGATCATGCCGATTGGGATGAATTGACGACGACGATAGCCGAGGTGAACCCTGGCGAGACATGGATCACCCATGGCAGCGAGGATGGCCTGCTGCGCTGGTGCGAACTCACGCAGCGCAAGGCGCGCGCGCTGCACCTCGTCGGCCGCGATCTGGAGGAGGAGGAGGCGTGAAGCGCTTCGCGGCCCTGATCGACCGGCTGATTTACACGCGCTCGCGCAACAGCAAGCTCGCGCTGATCGTCGATTACCTGCGGCACACGCCCGATCCCGATCGCGGCTGGGCGATCGCGGCGCTGACCGAGAGCCTCGATTTTCCGGCGGTGAAGGCGGGGACGGTGCGGGCGTTGCTTGCGACCCGGGTCGATGAGGAATTGTTCCGGCTGTCGCGTCATTTCGTGGGCGATACGGCCGAGACTGCGGCGCTGCTCTGGCCCGATGCGCCCGGGAAGAAAGTGGACCTCAGCGTGTCGGAGGCGGTCGATGCGCTGGCAGCTACCAGCCGCAGCGATGCGCCCGTGGTCGTCGCATCCTTGCTCGACCGGCTCGATGCAGACGGGCGCTATGCGCTGCTCAAACTGGCCTTGGGCGGGATGCGCGTCGGGGTGTCGGCGCGGCTCGCGAAGCAGGCGTTTGCACAGGCGTTCGACGTGCCCGTCGACGATGTCGAGGAGCTGTGGCATGCGATCCCGCCGCCCTATGCCCCGCTCTTTGCGTGGGGCGAGGGGCGGGCGGAGCGGCCCGACCTTGCCGATGTTGCCTTCTTTCGCCCCTTCATGCTCGCGCATCCGCTGGAAGCGGAGAGCGTCGACCTTGCGGATTACGCCGCCGAATGGAAATGGGACGGCATCCGCGTCCAGATTGCGCACGGCGGCGGTGAGACGCGCATCTACAGCCGCGGCGGCGAGGAGATCAGCGGCGCCTTCCCCGAGCTGGTTGCGGCGTTCGATCAGGATGCGGTGATCGACGGCGAATTGCTCGTGCGCGGCGAGGTGCAGGGCGGGGAGGCGGCGAGCTTCAACGCCTTGCAGCAACGGCTCGGGCGCAAGATCGTGTCGAAGAAGATGCTCGCCGATTATCCCGCCTTCGTGCGCGTCTATGACCTGCTCGCGGTCGACGGTAACGACCTCCGCGCCCTGCCATGGACCGAACGGCGGCGGCAGCTCGAAGGCTTCGTCCCGCGTCTCGCCGACAGCCATTTCGACCTGTCGCAGGTCATCGACGCGCGCGACTTCGACGACCTTGCCGAACGCCGCGCGGGTGCGCGCGACGCCGCGATCGAGGGCGTGATGCTCAAGCGCCGCGATGCGCCCTATGTCGCGGGGCGCCGCGCGGGGCTCTGGTACAAATGGAAGCGCGATCCGCTCACCGCCGACTGCGTGATGATGTACGCCCAAAGGGGCAACGGCCGCCGCGCGAGCTTCTATTCGGACTATACCTTCGGCTGCTGGTCCGCCGCGGGCGAGTTGCTCCCGGTGGGCAAGGCCTATTCGGGTTTTACCGACGAGGAGCTGAAATGGCTCGACAAGTTCGTTCGCGACAACACGCTGAACCGCTTCGGCCCGGTGCGCGAGGTCAAAAAGTCGCTCGTGCTCGAAGTCGCGTTCGATTCGATCCACGCGTCCAAGCGCCACAAGTCGGGCCTCGCGATGCGCTTCCCGCGCATTTCGCGCATCCGCCGCGACAAGCCCGCCGAGGAAGCCGACCGGATCGCGACGCTCCAAGCCATGGTGACCTGAATATCGGGCGAAAAATTCCGGTCACGGGGTTGCAACTCGCGGGGGCGATACCGAGTTAAGGGCCCGAATTCATAAAAAAGGAGACTGCCATGACCATCGCCCATCCTCCTCTCCCCTACGCTCAGGATGCACTCGAGCCGCATATCTCGGCCGACACGCTGGCGACGCATCATGGCAAGCATCACAAGGCCTATGTCGACAAGGTCAACGCCGCGATCGAAGGCACCGACCTCGCGTCGAAACCGCTCGAGGAAATCGTCCATCATGCCGAAGGTTCGGGCAACAAGGGCCTGTTCAACAATGCGGCGCAGTCGTGGAACCACGCTTTCTATTGGGAAAGCCTGAGCCCGGCGAAGACCGCGCCCGCCGGCGACCTTGCCGCCGCGATCGACCGCGATTTCGGCTCGCTCGACGAGCTGAAGAAGAAGCTCAAGGAAACCGCCGTCAACCATTTCGCCTCGGGCTGGGCGTGGCTCGTCTCGCGCGACGGCACGCTGTCGGTCACCGACACGCATGACGCGGGTACCGAGCTGACCGCGGGTATCAAGCCCTTGCTCGTCATCGACGTGTGGGAGCACGCCTATTACATCGACCGCAAGAACCTGCGTCCGGCCTATGTCGACGCGGTGGTCGACGAGCTGCTCAACTGGGACTTCGCTGCCGAGAATCTGGCGCGCGACACGACCTGGACCTACCCGGCCTGAACAAGAAATAATCGGGCCTTGATGTCCTATCGCAATGGCGGCGCGTCTTCTATAGCGCCGCCATGACGATCAGCCTTTTCGAACTTTTCAAAATCGGTGTCGGACCGTCGAGCTCGCATACCGTGGGCCCGATGGTCGCGGCCCGGCGTTTCACCGTCTGGCTCGACGAGCAGGCGCTGCTCACCAAGACCGTGCATGTCGAAGCCGACCTCTACGGTTCGCTCGCGCTGACCGGGAAAGGTCACGCCGCCGACACCGCGGTGGTCGCGGGCCTCGCCGGCGAAATCCCCGCCTCGACCAGCCTCGCTGCGATCAAGGCGCATTGGGATCGCGCCGACAGCGAGGGCTTCCTCTACCTGCTCGGCCGCCAGCGCGTGCGGTTCCAGCCGAAGCGCGACCTGCATTTCCAGATGCGTCAGCGGCAGCCTTTTCACAGCAATGCGCTCTCCTTCACCGCGCGCGACGGTGAGGGCGAGATCCTCGCCAAACGCATGTATTTCTCGATCGGCGGCGGCTTCGTCGTCGACGAGGACGAGGCGGGGCGCAACAGCCGCGGCGCGGAGGATGAGGTCGAATTGCCTTTCGCCTTCACCTCGGGCGCCGACCTCATGGAAATGGGCGCGGCGTCGGGCAAGAGCTTTGCCGAAATGATGCTCGAGAATGAGCTCGCGCATCGCAGTCTCGAAGAGGTAAATGCCGGACTCGATGCGATCGCGGGGGCGATGGACGCGTCGATCGACGCCGGCTGTTGCAGCACCGGAATTTTGCCGGGGGGCCTCAAGGTCAAGCGCCGCGCGCCGCAGATCGCCGACGATATCCGCAACCGCCACGAAACCAACCTGATCGATCCGCTCGCGATGATGGACTGGATCAACCTGTGGGCGATGGCGGTGAATGAAGAGAACGCCGCGGGCGGCAAGGTCGTCACCGCGCCCACCAACGGCGCGGCGGGGATCATCCCCGCGGTGATCCGCTTTTACCGCCGCGGCTATCGCGGCGATGACGCAGGGGTGCGCACCTTCCTGCTCGCCGCGGGCGCGGTTGGCGCCCTTTACAAGCGTAACGCGAGCATATCGGGCGCCGAGGTCGGCTGCCAGGGCGAGGTCGGCGTCGCCTGCTCGATGGCGGCGGCGGGTCTGACCGCGGCCTTGGGCGGCACCAACGCGCAGGTCGAGAATGCCGCCGAGATCGGCATGGAGCATAATCTCGGGCTCACGTGCGACCCGATCGGCGGGCTGGTGCAGATCCCGTGCATCGAGCGCAACGCGATGGGCGCGATCAAGGCGATCGACGCGAGCCGCATCGCGATGATCGGCGACGGCACGCATGTCGTCAGCCTCGACACGGTGATCGCGACGATGCTGCAGACGGGCCGCGACATGCGCGACAAATATAAGGAAACGTCGAAAGGCGGGCTTGCGGTCAGCGTCGTGGAGTGCTGATAGCCGAGCGACCATAAGGAGACTCGTGCCATGAAGACCCGCGCCGCCGTTGCGTTCGAAGCGAAGAAGCCGCTCGAAATCGTCGAACTCGACCTCGAAGGCCCGAAGGCGGGCGAGGTTCTGGTCGAGATCATGGCGACGGGCATCTGCCACACCGACGCCTATACGCTCGACGGCTTCGACAGCGAGGGCATCTTCCCGAGCGTGCTGGGGCATGAGGGCGCGGGCGTCGTGCGCGAGGTCGGCGCGGGCGTCACCAGCGTGAAGGCGGGCGACCATGTGATCCCGCTCTACACCCCCGAATGCCGCCAGTGCAAAAGCTGCCTTTCGGGCAAGACCAACCTCTGCACCGCGATCCGCGCGACGCAGGGCAAGGGGCTGATGCCCGACGGCACGACGCGCTTTTCGTACAAGGGCCAGCCGATCTTCCATTATATGGGCTGCTCGACCTTCTCGAACTTCACCGTGCTGCCCGAGATCGCGGTCGCGAAGATCCGCGAGGACGCGCCCTTCCAGTCGAGCTGCTACATCGGCTGCGGTGTCACGACCGGCGTCGGCGCGGTGATCAACACCGCGAAGGTGCAGGTCGGCGACAATGTCGTCGTCTTCGGGCTCGGGGGCATCGGCCTCAACGTGATCCAGGGCGCGCGGCTTGCGGGCGCCGACAAGATCATCGGCGTCGATATCAACCCGGACCGCGAGGAATGGGGCCGCAAGTTCGGCATGACCGAATTCCTCAATTCGAAGGGCATGAGCCGCGAGGATGTCGTCGCGACGATCGTCGCGATGACCGACGGCGGCGCCGATTACACCTTCGACGCCACGGGCAACACCGAAGTGATGCGCACCGCGCTCGAAGCGTGCCACCGCGGCTGGGGCACCAGCATCATCATCGGGGTCGCCGAAGCGGGCAAGGAAATCGCGACGCGGCCGTTCCAGCTCGTCACCGGGCGCAACTGGCGCGGCACCGCCTTCGGCGGCGCCAAGGGCCGCACCGACGTGCCTAAGATCGTCGACATGTATATGCAGGGCAAGATCGAGATCGACCCGATGATCACCCACGTCATGGGCCTCGAAGAGATCAACAAGGGCTTCGACTTGATGCACGCGGGCGAGAGCATCCGCAGCGTCGTCGTTTTCTGAGACCGGCATGTTCAGCCATGTCGCACTGGGCGCCGACGATATCGAAGCCGCGCGCTGTTTCTATGACGCCGCGCTGGGCGCGCTCGGCGTGCCGCCGGGCGTCGTCGATGCGTGGGGCCGCCTCATCTATTCGCATGCCGGCGGGCGCTTCCTGATCACGAAGCCGCTCAATGGGGCGGCCGCGACCGGGGCCAATGGTGGCACGCTCGGCTTCGTCGCGGCGTCGACCGAAGCGGTCGATGCCTGGCACGCCGCGGGCGTAGCGAACGGCGGGACGGCGATCGAGGATCCGCCGGGTATCCGCCAGGTAACCGAGGGCCGGACGGTCTATCTCGCCTATCTGCGCGATCCCGCCGGCAACAAGCTGTGCGCGATGCACCGGCTGGCATGACCGAAATGGACCAGCCCGCCTTCGTCCTGACGTTCAGCTGCGTCGATGCGGTCGGCATCGTCGCCGCGGTGACGGGGCTGCTCGCGACACGCGACGGCTTCATCCTCGACAGCCAGCAATATGCCGACCTCGATTCGGGGCGCTTCTTCATGCGCGTCGAGTTTCGCGGCGCAGGGCCGCGCTTTCCCGATGGGCTGGCAGGGGTGGAGGAAGCCTTTGCGCCGATCATCGCCCGTTTCGCGATGGACGCGCGGATCAGCGACCGCACCGCGAAGCCGCGCTTTGTCATCGCGGTGTCGCAGGGCAGTCATTGCCTGAATGATCTCCTCCATCGCTGGTCGACGGGGAACCTCGCGATCGACGTCGTCGGCGTCGTGTCGAATCATGAGGCGCAGCGGCGGCTGTCCGAATGGCACGGGGTGCCGTTCCATTATCTGCCCGTCAGCGACGCGAACCGCGCAGAGCAGGAAGCCGCGATCCTCGACGTGATGGCGCGCGGCAGGGCGGAGTATCTGGTGCTCGCGCGCTATATGCAGGTGCTCTCGTCCGATCTGTCGGCGAAGCTGTCGGGGCGCTGCATCAACATCCATCACAGCTTCCTGCCGGGCTT
The DNA here is from genome assembly GCF_052871675.1 of Sphingopyxis sp. LARHCG72. Lineage (NCBI taxonomy): Bacteria > Pseudomonadati > Pseudomonadota > Alphaproteobacteria > Sphingomonadales > Sphingopyxidaceae > Sphingopyxis > Sphingopyxis sp. LARHCG72. The sequence continues at coordinate 33,188 of NZ_JBIXJU010000006.1, forward strand.
CAAGGGCGCCAAGCCTTATCACCGCGCGCAGGAGCGCGGGGTCAAGCTGATCGGCGCAACCGCGCATTTCGTGACGAGCGACCTCGACGAAGGGCCGATCATCGAGCAGGCGGTCGAGCGCGTCGATCACCGCGACAGCGTCGACGAGCTCATCCGCATCGGGCGCGATACCGAAGCGCAGGTGCTCGCGCGCGCGGTGCGCTGGGTCGCCGAACAGCGCGTGCTGATCGACGGCCGCAAGACCGTCGTCTTCCGCTAGGCCAGTCACCCGGAGGGGTTCGTCGATTTCGATGAGCCGAAAACGGAATCGTGGCTGGCCCTGACCGGGCGGGCCGGGTAGGTAGCGTTTCGCAACCAGAATCAGGAGGAGCAAAGGCGATGTATAGTCACAATATGGTCGGGGCGAACGACCTCGAAGCCGCCAAGAAATTCTATGACGCGACCTTCCAGGCGATCGGCGGCAAGCCCGCGATCACCGACGACAAGGGCCGCCTCATATATATGCACAATGGCGGCCTGTTCCTCGTCGGCGCGCCGATCGACGGCGAGCCCGCCACGGTCGGTAACGGCTGCACGATCGGCTTTGCGATGGAAGGCCCCGAACAGGCGAAGGCGTGGCACGATGCCGGCGTCGCCAACGGCGGCACCTCGATCGAAGACCCGCCGGGCGTGCGCGAAGGGGGTTTCGGCCAGCTCTATCTCGCCTATCTGCGCGATCCGTCGGGCAACAAGCTCTGCGCGCTCCATCGCGTCGTTTAAGGGACTGATCATGCGCGGCGAAGCGGGATTGATGGCGGACCTTGGCGTGCTTGCCGTCCCCTTCGCCGCCTATGAGCATGAAGCGGTGTTCACCGTTGCCGAGAGCGACGTGGTGAACGCCGGCATTCCGGGGGCGCATACCAAGAATCTGTTCCTGAAGGACAATGGTGGCGCCTATTGGCTCGTCACCGTGCCATCCGAGGCACGCGTCGACCTGAAGGCACTACCCACCGCGATCGGCAGCAAGCGCGTGAGTTTCGGCAAGGCCGACGATATGGACCGCCTGCTCGGTATCACGCCGGGGTCGGTGACGCCGCTGGCGGCGATCAACGCGGCGCCCGGAAGCATCACCGTGGTGCTCGATGAGGGACTGGCGGCCGCGGCGACGGTCAATGTCCATCCGCTGCGCAATACCGGCACCCTCGGTTTGTCGGGGGCAACGATCCTCGACCTCCTGCGTCATTGGGGACATCAACCGCTTATCGCTTCGATCCCCGTTCAGGAGCCCGCATGACCCTCGAAACCCTCTCCACCGTTCGCTGCCATGGCGGCACACAGGGTGTGTACAAGCACAAGAGCGCGACGACGGGCACCGATATGACCTTTGCGGTCTTCATCCCCGACCATGCGCCGGGCACCAAGCTGCCCGTTCTCTGGTATCTGTCGGGACTGACCTGCACCCATGCCAATGTCATGGAAAAGGGCGAGTATCGGGCGGCTTGCGCCGAACATGGCGTGATCTTCATCGCCCCCGATACCAGCCCGCGCGGCGAGGGCGTTCCCGACGATCCCGACGCGGCGTGGGATTTCGGCTTGGGCGCCGGTTTCTATGTCGACGCGACCGAGGAGCCGTGGGCGGCCAATTACCGGATGCGATCATACGTCGAGGACGAGCTTCCGTCGCTGATCCTGCGCGAATTTGCCGCCGCGGACATGACGCGGCAGGGGATCACCGGCCATTCGATGGGCGGCCATGGCGCGCTCACGGTGGCGCTGCGCACCCCCGATCGCTTCCGCTCGGTATCGGCCTTTTCGCCGATCGTTGCGCCGCTGCAATGCCCGTGGGGCGAGAAGGCGCTGGGCAATTACCTTGGCGACGATCGCGAAGCGTGGAGCGTCTATGACGCCTGCGCGCTGATCGCAGGCGGTGCGCGGGTGCCCGACCTTCTGGTCGACCAAGGCGACGCCGACAATTTCCTGACCGAACAGCTCAAGACGCATTTGCTGGCCGAAGCATGCGAACTGGCCGGGCAGAAAGCGGCGATCCGTATGCAGCCGGGCTATGATCACAGCTATTATTTCATCTCGACCTTCATGGCCGAGCATGTCGCATGGCATGCCGAGCGGTTGAAGGCGTAACGCCGCCCCGCCTTCGCCGGGGCGACGGCTAACTATGCTCCGGAATCAGGAGCGTCGAACCCGTCGTGCGCCCTGCTTGTAGATCGGCATGCGCGCGTGCGGCATCTTCCAGCGAATAGCGCTGGCCGACGGTGATCTGCACCGCCCCCGACCCGATCATCTCGAACACGCGCGCGGCGCCCGCGGCGCGCTCGCCGGGGTGGAGATAATAGTCGAACAGCGTCGGGCGGGTGACGAACTGGGACCCGTGCTGGGCAAGCACGCCAAGATTGACCCCGGTCACCGGCCCGCCGGCATTGCCATAGCTGACGATCAGCCCGCGCCGCGCGGTGGCCTTGAGCGAGACGTCCCATGTCGCCATGCCGATGCCGTCGAAGGTGACGGGGACGCCCTGGCCGTCGGTAATTTCGCGAACGTGCGCGGCGACATCGTCGCTCTTGTACATCAGCACATGATCGGCGCCGGCTTCGCGTGCTGTATGCGCCTTCGCCTCGGTGCTGACGGTGCCGATGACGCTCGCGCCGATCGCCTTCAGCCATTGGACGAGGATCAGCCCGACCCCGCCCGCGGCGGCATGGACGAGCACGGTTGATCCCGCCTCGACCTTTGCGCAGCGCTCGACGAGCATCTCGACCGTGCACGCCTTGAGCAGCGCGGCGGCCGCGGTTTCGTCGTCGATCTCGGCGGGAAGTTTGAACAGCGAGGCGGCGCTAACGATCCGGGCGCTCGCATAGGCGGTGCGTTCGGGGCCGAAGGTCGCAACTCGGTCGCCGGGCTGGAGCCCGTGGACGTCAGCGCCGACCGCGACGATTTCACCGGCGGATTCGACCCCAAGCCCGCTCGGTAGCGGCACGGGATAGGTGCCGTCGCGGTGATAGGTGTCGAGATAGTTGAGCCCGACCGCAGTTTGCCGGAGCAGGACCTGGCCGGGGCCGGGGTCGCCGAGCGTTACCGTGCGCCAGTCGATGACTTCGGGTCCGCCCTGGCTTTCGATAAAGGCTTCGATCGCTTGCATCCGCCGCTCTCCTGCTGTCCGGTCCATCTGGTGGGCCGGACAGCAGAGCGCAAGGGCGATGCGATGAAAGTCCCTCCCCGCCGGGGAGGAGCCAACTTATTTGGCGTGGCGCGGGCTGCGCTGGCCGTAGGGCTTGGGCTTGTAGCGCTCGGTATTGCCGCCGGGGCCGCGCGGGCCACGGTCGCCGCCGGGGCCGGCGCGCATCGGACCGCGCGGACCACGCGGTCCCGCATCGCGCGGTCCCTTGTCGCGCCGCGGCGGATAGGTCGGACCGTCGGGCGCGGGCGTGATCGACACGCCGCTGTCGTCCTCGCCATCCTGATTTGCGGTGCGCACTACCGCCTCGGCAAAGCGGTCGGCGATTCCGCGCGGGATGTTGAACATCGTTTCTTTCGGCCCGATGCGGATCGCGCCGATCTCGTTCTTGCTCACATGGCCGCGGCGGCAGAGCAAAGGCAGGATCCAGCGCGGATCGGCATTCTGGTGGCGGCCGATGTTGAGGCGGAACCAGACGCTGTCCTCGAAGCCGTCACGGCGGTCGGCGCCGCCACGGTCGGGGCGCTCGAAACGCTCACCGCGCTCACCGCGTTCGGGGCGGTCGCGGCCGCGGGCGCTATTGTCGATCAGGTCCTCGGGCGGCGGCATCAGCGCGCGGTGTGCCTGAACGAGCGATGCGGCAATGTCTTCGGGGGTGCGCTCGGCCATCAGGCGCTGCGCAAGTTCGATATCTTCGGCTTCATGCTCGACCGGCGTCAGCAATTTCTCCATCAGCCGTTCCTGATCGCGCTTGCGCACGTCGGCGGCGGTCGGCGCGTCCATCCATTCGGCGTTGATGCGTGCACCGCGCAGCATGCCGTCAACGCGGCGGCGGCGCGGATAGGGGACGATGATGACCGCGGTGCCCTTTTTGCCCGCGCGGCCGGTGCGGCCCGAGCGGTGCTGGAGCGCTTCGGCGTCGCGCGGGATTTCGACGTGGATCACGAGGCTGAGCGTCGGAAGGTCGATGCCGCGTGCGGCGACGTCGGTCGCGACGCAGACCTTGGCGCGGCGATCGCGCAGCGCCTGCAGCGCCGCGTTGCGTTCGTTCTGGCTATGCTCGCCCGACAGCGCGACCGCGGCGAAACCGCGCTCGACGAGGCTGGCGTGGAGGCGACGGACATTGTCGCGCGTCGCGCAGAACAGCATCGCGGTCTCGGCGTCGTGCAGGCGAAGCAGGTTGACGACGGCGCCTTCGATGTCGGCGGGGGCAACGGTCACCGCCTGATAGGCAATGTCGCCATGCCCGCGGTCTTCGCCGACGGTCGAGATGCGCAACGCATCCTGCTGGTAGCGCTTGGCGAGCTGGACGATCGGCTTCGGCAGCGTCGCCGAGAAGAGCAGGGTGCGGCGCGTCTCGGGGGTGCCGTCGAGGATTTCCTCAAGGTCGTCGCGAAAGCCCATGTCGAGCATTTCGTCGGCTTCGTCGAGCACGGCAACGCGGAGCGCGGTGAGGTCGAGGGCGCCGCGTTCGAGATGGTCGCGGAGGCGCCCGGGGGTGCCGACGACGATCTGCACGCCCTGACCCAAGGCGCGGCGTTCCTTGCTGGCGTCCATGCCGCCAACGCAGGTCGCGATACGCGCCCCGGCCTTGGCATAGAGCCAGCCGAGTTCGCGGCTGACCTGCAGCGCGAGTTCGCGCGTCGGCGCGACGATCAGCGCGAGCGGCGAAGTCGCGAAGGGCAGGCGGCCGTCCTCGATCAGCTCGTCGGCCATCGCGAGGCCGAAGGCGACGGTCTTGCCCGAGCCGGTCTGCGCCGAGACGAGCAGGTCGCGGCCCTTGGCTTCGGATTCGGTGACTTGCGTCTGGACGGGGGTGAGCGCCTCATAGCCGCGCGCGACAAGGGCGTCCGAAAGGACGGGGGAAAGATTCTCGAAAGGCATTTATATCTCAATAATATGGGCGGTCACCGGTGCGGTGACGGGCCGACGGAAAAGGGGCTCAATGGGCTTAAATCACCTGTCCGGCAGCGTGTCCGCTGGCCCAGGCCCATTGAAAATTATAGCCGCCTAACCACCCTGTGACATCTACGGCTTCGCCGACCGCATAGAGGTTTGCGACGGTTTTGGCCATCATTGTTTGCGACGACAGGTTTGCAGTCGATATTCCGCCGACGGTGACCTCGGCTTTGGCGAAGCCTTCGGTGCCATTCGGATGGAAAATCCAACCCGCGAGGCGCACCTCGGCATCGGCGAGCTTGCGGTCGGTCAAAGCGCCGAGTTCGCCGGGAAGGGCGAGGCGTTCGGCGAGCGTTTCGGCGAGACGGTCGGGAAGCAGGGCGCCGAGCGTCGTGCGAAGGGTGGCGCGCGGGCGCGTGCGTTTGGCGTTGAGCAGCCAGCCTGACGGCGCATCGGGCAACAGGTCGATAGTCACGGGCTCGCCGTGGCGCCAATAGCTGCTCACCTGGAGAATCGCGGGACCCGAAAGCCCCCGATGCGTGAAGAGCGCGGCTTCGCGGAAGGCTGCCTTGCCCGCGCGGGCCTCGACGGGCGCCGCGATTCCCGACAGTTCGCGGAACAGGACGTCGTCGCCGCCCAATGTCAACGGGACGAGCGCGGGGCGCGGTTCGACGACTTTCAGGCCGAACTGCCGCGCGAGATCGTAAGCGAAACCCGTCGCGCCCATCTTGGGGATCGACGGACCGCCGGTCGCAATGACCAGCGCCGGGGCAGCGAAATCCTGGTCGCCGAAGCGGACGGTGAATTTGCCGTCGGCGTGCGTCACGTCGTTTACCGGCTGGCCGGTGCGGACATCGACCCCGGCTTTGGCGGCTTCGTCGAGCAGCATGGCGACAATCGCTTTTGCCGAGCCATCGCAGAACAGCTGGCCGAGCGTCTTTTCGTGATAAGCGATACCGTGGCGCTCGACGAGCGCGATGAAGTCGGCGGGCGTGTAGCGTGCGAGCGCCGACTTGGCGAAATGCGGGTTCGCCGAGAGGAAGCGATCGGGCGCGGTGTTCACATTGGTGAAGTTGCAGCGCCCGCCGCCCGAAATCAGGATCTTCTTGCCCACCGCATCGGCATGGTCGAGCAACAGCACGCGCCGCCCGCGTGCGCCCGCAATCGCGGCGCACATCAGCCCGGCCGCGCCGGCACCCAGCACGATGGCGTCATAATTGGCGGTGGTCATCGGGGTGTCAGTGCAGCTTTGCGATCGACAGGCCGTCGGCCTTGGCACGAACCTTCACCGATTCCTCGCTGCGCGTCAGTGCTTTCGCAATCGCTTTCAGCGCCATGCCCTTTTTGGCGAGCGTGTGAAGCTTGTCGATTTCGGCCGCGGTCCACGGCTGTTTGTGGCGCTCGAACTTGTCCTTCATGCCTGCATCTCCGGATCGGCTTCGGCCGCGAGGATGGCAATCGCATCCTCGCGATCCTGATATTCGACGCTCTCGCCAACCTCTGCACCCATCAGCGCGCGCGCAAGCGGAGCGAAAAAGGCGATCGATCCCGACGCCGGATCGGCTTCGTCGCCGCCGACGATGGTGATCGTCCTCTCGGCCTTGTTCAGGCGATAGGTGATCCGGCTGCCGATCCCGACGCTGCCGTCGGTGGGCGGCGCCTGCACGTCCGCGGTCGATTGGCGGGTGTGGAAATAGCGCAGGCGGCGTTGCAATTTCTTGCGCGCCTCGTCGTCCGCCGCCGCAGCGATCGCGGCTTCGATCCGCGCGACCTCTTCGCCGAGCAGGCGCAATCCGCGCGGGGTCACCAGATTCGGGCCGACCGGAATCGGCAGTTCGAATTCGGGTTCCTTATGCTCGTCGTCGCTTTCGCGGCGAAAGGCTACGCTCATGACAGGCTCGCTGGTTGAAGAGGAAAGAACCCCCCCCTGCGCGCCGAAGGTGGCGACAAGATGGCGCGAGGGAAATCGGCCTCGGCGTAACCGTTCGATGGTCCCGTCCGAACTGCTGTGGATGCCATTCCCCCGCATCGTCCATTTCGAGGGAGAAGCAAATGGCCTGTGTGCCGAGATGCCAGCGACACCCGCCGCGCGGGCAGTTCTCGCTCGACGCCGTCGCTGCTAGGCTGCGGCGCAAATGAGCATCGACGAGCCTTCGCTGGCACATCTGATGGCGGCATCGCAGCGCGGCGATCGCGACGCCTACCGCGTGCTGCTCGCCGATAGCCGCAAATGGCTCGAACGCTATTTCGCGCGGCGCATCGCCCCGGGTCATATCGACGACCTGGTGCAGGAAACTTTGGTGTCGATGCACCGCAAGCTTGCGACCTGGGACAGGAACCGGCCCTTCCTGCCATGGCTCGCGGCGATTGCGCGCTATCGCTGGATCGACATGCTGCGCCGCCAACGCGACGAGGCGGAACTGGGCGACAATGATGCGGCGGTCGGCGCCGAGGACGAAGCCATTCACGCGCGCCTCAGCCTCGACCGCATGTTGGGCTTTCTTCCTGCCGGACAGGCGCAGGCGATCACGCTGGTCAAGATCGAAGGGGCCTCGATCGCCGAAGCATCGCGGATATGCGGGCAAAGCGAGTCGCTGGTGAAGGTAAATATTCATCGCGGACTGAAGAAACTCGCGCAATTGATTGAAAGCGAATGAGATGAGCAACGCATCGATCGACGACCTGATCGACGACCTCGCCGGTGAGCTCGAACCCGTGCGCCCGCGCCGCGTGGCGCACGGTTCGCTGTGGGTCGCCGCCGGATGGGCGGCAGGTGCGGGATTGCTATTCTGGTTTTCGGGGATGCGCCACGACCTCGCGGAGGGCGTCATGATGCCGCCGCTGCCGCTGCTGGCCTTCTGGCTGATCGTCGCATTGGGTTTTGCCGCGGCATGGAGCGCGCTGCGCATGGGGTTGCCGGGCGTCGGACGCGATTATAGCGGCTGGCGCTGGGCCGGGCTTGCGGCGTTGGCGCTTCCGATTTCTGCGCTCGTGATGGCGCTGGGTGATGGCCATGCGGCGATGGAAGCGGCGCGGCCCGAAAACGGGCTCGGCTGCCTGGTCGAGGGCGTGATGGCGGGTCTGGGCGTCGGCGCGGCGCTGTTCGCATGGCTGAAGGCGGGTGCACCGACTTCGCCGACGCGGGCCGGCTGGGTGGTCGGAATCGCGGCGGGGGCGGCGGGCGCGACGATCGTCGCGCTGCATTGTGCGTCGAACGATATGATGCACATCGCGCTTTGGCACGGCCTTGCCGTCGTGCTTTCCGGCCTTGCCGGCCGCTTGCTGCTGGCGCCCTTGCTGCGCTGGTAGGACGCTGGACAGGCAACCCCTTGTGTGTTAGACAAATAATACACAGAGGAGATTTACGATGCGGAACTGGATGATGGCGATGTTGCCGCTGGTGCTTGTCACGGGATGCAATAGCGCGGCGCCGAGCGACGAGAAGCGGAGTGAACGGAGCGGGCCGCCGGCCAGCGTCGGGCCGATCACGACACAGAGCTTTGCGCTGACCGGTTTTTCCCGCGTCGAGGTCGCGGGCCCCGACGATGTCACCATTCGCCAGGGCGACGCTTTCTCGATCACCGCGCGAGGGCGCAAGGAGGCGCTCGACCGGCTCGAGATCAAGCTCGACGGTCCCGATTTGAAGATCGGACGCAAGCGCGAGGGCTTCAGCTTTTCGGGCCGCGACGAGGATGACGTCGATATCGCGATCACCATGCCCCGGCTGAACGCGGTGCGCCTGACCGGGTCTGGAACGATCGACGCCGATAGCGTCGATGGCGATGCGGTCGAGGCCGTGGTGACCGGATCGGGCGACCTCAAGGTCGCGAAGCTGACGGGCAAGCGCGCCGATATCACCGTATCGGGATCGGGCGACATCGAGATCGCGGGCGGCACGATCGGTTCGGGAGAACTGAGCGTAACCGGATCGGGCGATATCGACGCCGACGGCCTTGTCGCCACGACGCTGGAGGCATCGGTTGCCGGATCGGGCAATGTCGATGCGCAGGCGACCGGCAAGGCGGACATCAGCATCCTTGGTTCGGGCGATGTGACGCTGACGGGCGGGGCGAATTGTTCGACGCGCCAGATGGGTTCGGGCACCGCCACCTGCAAGTGACGCGACGCTGGTGCCGCCTGCCCGAACGGGTTAAGGCGGCACCATGATTTTCGCAGCCCGATGCGCCGCGTTCGCGGCGACCGCCCTGTTTCTCGCCGGCTCCGCGTCGGCTGCCGAGAAACGTTTCGGTCTTTCCAGTTTCGAGGCGATCGAGGTCAATGCCGACGTCACGGTCGAGGTCGTGAACCGCGCGCCGGTCAGTGCGGTCGCGACCGGGCCGCAGGACGCGCTCGACCGGCTGAGCATCGAGGCGCGCGACGGCAAGCTGGTGATTGGCGAACGCCAGTTCGCAGGCGACGAGAAGCGCCGCGCGCCGCGTGGACCGGTCATAGTCCGCGTCAACGCGGCGAACCTGCGCTCGGCGACGCTCGGCGGCGCCGGGTCGTTGCAGGTCGATGCGTTGAAGGGGCAGCGGGCGATGGTCGGGCTACGCGGGCCGGGGCGGCTCACCGTCGGCCGGATTACCGCCGACCGGCTCTCGGTCGCGATGCTCGGCAACGGCACGATGACGCTCGGCGGCGCCGTCAAACAGGCGCAGATGACGCTATCGGGCGCGGGTATGGTCGACGCCGGTGCGCTGGCGGTCGATGAATTGATCAGCGACAGCGAGGGCGCGGGCGATCATATCCTGCGCGCGGTCAAGAGCGCGGCGATCACCGCGCGCGGGATCGGCAAGACCGTCGTGCTCGGCCGGCCGACCTGCACGGTGCGCAATGTCGGCAGCGGATCGGTGACGTGCGGCCCGGCCAAATAGGCCTAGTGCGTCGACGCCGCGCCCAGCCCGTCGATCTTTTTCGACTGGCGCACGATCAGTCCCGGGAACCAGCGCGCGAGGCTTGAGAGGCGCTTCGCCATCTTGCCGACGGGCGTATGGACGCGCGTTCCGTGCACGGCGTCCCATGCCGCCTGCGCGACGTCTTCGACCGGCGAAATCTCGAACCCGCTGTCCGACAGGCGGCTGCGCGCCGGTTCGTTGCTGTCGGCGCTGACCTGGTCGAGCAGCGGCGTGTCGATGAAGCCGGGCATCAGCGATCGTACCTTGATGTCATGCTTGGCGAACTCGATCTCGAGCGCTTCGGTCAGCCCGCGCACCGCGAATTTGGTCGCCGAATAGACGGCGAGGCCCGCGACCCCGTAAAAGCCCGACGCCGATCCGGTGTTGAGGATCGCCGATCCGGGCGTGGCGCGCAGCAGCGGCAGCGCCATATAGATGCCGTTGACGACGCCGCCGAAATTGATCGCGATCAGCCGGTCGGCCTCTTCGGGCGGCATATCCATATATTGGCCGCCCGATCCAATGCCCGCATTGTTGAACAGAACGTCGAGGCGGCCGCCGCTGGCCGCCGCAAATTCGTCGAGCGCGGCCTTCCACTGGTCGCGATCGCGCACGTCCATGACGTGACGCGACGAGGCGCCGTCGGGAAGCAGCGTGGCGGTTTCATCGATCCCGGCGCGGTTGACGTCGGCGATCCCGACGAACCAGCCTTGCCCGGCGAAATGGCGCGCGACGGCGCGGCCGATGCCCGATCCGCCCCCGGTGATGAAAATCGCCTTCCGTGCCATCCGGCCTCTCCTTACATTTGTGTCAATGCGACAAAGATGCGAAGTTGACGTTTCCGTCAAGCGGCAATCGCGGCTTGGCAAGGCGGAGGGCCCGTCGCTAAGAGGGCGGCGATGACCCGCGGCCTGCGCCTGATCCTCCTGTCCCTGATGCTGCTGTGCACCGGGCTCGCTGCCCCGGCGCGCGCCGAAGTCGTCGTCAGCTTTTACAGCCATGATTTCGGGGATCGTTTTCCGCACGCCTTCATCGTGATGAAGGGGACGGTCGACGCCACGGGCGAGATCGTCGATGCCAATTATGGTTTTACCGCCGTCTCGGTCAGCCCGGCGATCCTGCTGGGATCGGTGAAGGGCAAGGTGGAGTCGTCCAAGCCCGATTATATTGCGAAAAGCGACCGCCAGTTCGACGTGACCGTCGACGATGCGACTTATGCGCTGTTGCTCGCGAAGGTTGCCGAATGGCGCGACCGCGAACAGCCGAGCTACAGCCTGAACAAGCGCAATTGCGTGCATTTCGTCATGGAGCTTGCCGAGGTCGTCGGGCTGAAGGTCAACCGGCAAAGCAAGCTCTTCAAGAAGCCAAAGAGCTTTCTGATCGAAGTAAGGGGCCTGAACCCGCAATTGGGATGAAGGGGATGGGGATGTTGCAGTCGGGGATGGCGATCGCATTGGCACTCGCCGCGGCGCAAGGCGATCGCGTAAGTGCGGAAAAGGCAATGGAGCCGGCGACCAATCCGGGGAGCTGGGTCACGAACGACGATTATCCGGCCAGCGCGATGCGCGAGGAGCGCGAGGGCACGACGGGGTTCAAGCTGACGATCGGCACCGACGGCCTGCCGAGCGGCTGCGAGATCATCGCGCCGAGCGGGCATGCCGACCTCGATGCGGCGACCTGTCGGCTGGTCATGGAGCGCGCGCGCTTCACACCCGGCCGCGGCGCGCGCGGCGAAGCGACGGGCGGCACCTATAGCAACCGCATCCGCTGGCAGATTCCCGAAGGCGACGGCTTTGCGGTCGAGGTCGCGGGCTTCGCCGTCGATGCGGCGCAGGAAAGCTGGCCACGGGGGCCCAGGCCCGACGATGCCTTCACGCGCATCGACCCCGCCGCGCATTATCCGGCGGCCGCGCGCGCCGCGCGCGAAGAGGGTACAGTCCATATGGAGCTGAATATCGACGGCGGTGGACGCGTCACGGGCTGCAAGGTCAACGAAAGCAGCCTTTCGGCCGCGCTCGACGAGGCGGCTTGTACGCTGATGCGCAGCGAAGGCAGATTCTCGCCCGCGCTCGACAGCGACGGCAAGCCTGTCCGGTCGGTCATCGCGACCAAATTCCGGTGGGCGCTGCCGAAGGAGGAGGAGGAGGGAGGCGCCAGCGGCGTGCCGACGCCACGCGACCGAAGTTTCCCGATGGGTGAGCCGGGCAGCGTCACGATGACGGTGCTGGTGGGCGCGGACGGGCGCGTTGCGGATTGCCGCTTTTCCAACACAGGGAAGTTCGGCGAGATGGCGAATGGCATGACGCCGTGCGACATGTTCGCTCCACAGGCGCGCTACACGCCTTTCACCGGCGCCGATGGGAAGCCCGTTGCGAAGCGCGTGGTCATGCGCAGCGAACTCACGATCGAGGATGCGCCGGCGCCGGCCAAATGAGCGGGCGCTCTGGACGCGAGGCCACTTTCACCCTATGTTCAGGGAACGGGGCGCAATATCTGATGCTCCGGACGTGAAGAGGGGCATTTCTTGCGGTTGTTGTTGACCCTTTTGGCATTGCTGACCGGCCTGGCGACCGCCGACCGGGCCGTTGCCGCGCCTGCCGTCCCGGCGGCGATGGGGGCCTTGGTCATGTTCGCCGAAACGGCGGGCAAGGCCGAGACAAGCGATGCCGAACGCCGCCCCACGACCACCGCGCCGACACGGCGCACCTCGGGCGGCAGCGGCAAGCCGCGCAAGGCTCCGCCGCCACATCTTCCCGGCCTGCTCACCGGCAGCGACCGCGCGCTCGAATAGAGTCGCCGCGCCTTGGCGCCTGTTTGGATAGGCGCCGCCCCATGACGGGGCCTTTTTGCACATTCACGCGGCCATAATCGCCGCCACTTCATTTAAATTCCAAGGAAAATTTCATGTTTGCTGGCCTTGCCAAGAGCCTGTTCGGCTCGTCCAACGACCGTTATGTCGCCTCGATCCGCAAGATCGTCGACAAGATCAACGCCTTCGAGCCCGCGATGCAGGCGCTCGACGATGCGGGATTGCAGGCGCAGACGCAGAAGTTCCGCGACCGCCTCGCGGCCGGAGAGACGCTAGACGATATCCTGCCCGAAGCCTTTGCCACGGTGCGCGAGGCCGCGGTCCGCACGCTCGGCATGCGCCATTTCGACGTACAGATGGTCGGCGGTGTCGTCCTCCACCGCGGCGAGATCGCCGAAATGGCGACGGGTGAAGGCAAGACGCTGATGGCGACCTTGCCCTGCTATCTCAATGCGCTCGAAGGGAAGGGCGTCCACGTCGTCACGGTGAACGACTATCTCGCCACGCGCGACGCCGAATGGATGGGCACGGTCTATGGCTTCCTTGGCCTGACGACGGGGATCATCGTCCCGAACCTCAACGAGACGCAGCGCCGCGACGCTTACAACAGCGACATCACCTACGCGACGAACAACGAACTCGGCTTCGATTACCTGCGCGACAATATGAAGTTCGACCGCCAGCAGATGGTCCACCGCACCTTCAATTTCGGCATCGTCGACGAAGTCGATTCGATCCTGATCGACGAAGCGCGTACGCCGCTGATCATTTCGGGCCCGACCGACGACAAGTCGGAACTGTACATCCGCGTCAACGAGGTCGTCCTGAAACTGACCGAAGATGATTATGAGAAGGACGAAAAGTCGAAGTCGATCAGCCTGACCGAAGACGGCACCGAGCATGTCGAGCGCCTGCTAGAAGAGGCGGGGCTGCTCCAGGGCAACAATCTTTACGACATCGAGAACACGCAGGTCGTCCATCACGTCAATCAGGCGTTGAAGGCGATCCAGATGTTCCGCATCGACACCGACTATATCGTCAAGGACGGCAAGGTCGTGATCATCGACGAATTCACCGGCCGCATGATGGACGGGCGTCGCTGGTCGGACGGCCTGCACCAGGCGGTCGAGGCGAAGGAAGGCGTGCAGATCGAGCCCGAGAACCAGACGCTGGCATCGATCACCTTCCAGAATTATTTCCGCATGTATCCCAAGCTTTCGGGCATGACCGGCACCGCGGCGACCGAAGCCGCCGAATTCTTCGACATCTACAAGATGAATGTCGTCAACATCCCGACCAACCGTCCGATCGCGCGTATCGATGACGAGGATGAATTCTACAAGAATATCACCGACAAGTTCGGCGCGATCGCCAAGACGATCCGCGAAGCGAACGAGCGCGGGCAGCCGGTGCTGGTCGGCACCGTGTCGATCGAGAAGTCCGAGCTGCTCTCGTCCTACCTCGAAAAGGAAAATGTGCCGCACAGCGTGCTCAATGCGCGCTTCCACGAGAGCGAGGCGCATATCGTCGCGCAGGCGGGCCGCACCGGTGCGGTCACCATCGCGACGAACATGGCGGGCCGCGGCACCGACATCAAATTGGGCGGCAACGAAGAATTCCGCATCGACGACGAATTGAAGGACTTCCCCGAAGGTGCCGAGCGCGACGCCGCGATCGCGCGCATCAAGGACGAGGTTGCGGCCGAACGCGAGGCGGTGAAGGCGGCCGGCGGGCTGTTCGTGCTCGCGACCGAGCGCCACGAAAGCCGCCGCATCGACAACCAGCTGCGCGGTCGTTCGGGACGTCAGGGCGACCCCGGCCTGTCGAAATTCTACCTCTGCCTCGACGATGACCTGCTGCGCATCTTCGGTCCCGACACGCTCTTCTCCAAGATGATGAACAAGAATCTGGAGGATGGCGAGGCGATCGGATCGAAGTGGCTGTCGAAGGCGATCGAGACCGCGCAGAAGAAGGTCGAGGCGCGCAACTACGACATCCGCAAGCAGGTCGTCGAATATGACAACGTCATGAACGACCAGCGCAAGGTCATCTACGAACAGCGCGGCGAGATCATCGACAGCGAGACCGTCGACGAGGTGATGGCGGCTATGCGCGCCGAAACGGTCAATTCGATCGTCGCCGACGCGTGTCCGCCGGGAAGCTATCCCGAACAGTGGAATATCGAGGCGATGAAGGAGCGCGTCGCGAACATCCTCGACCTCGCGCCGCCGATCGACGACTGGATGCAGGAAGATGCGGTCGACGCTGAAATCTTCGAAGAACGCATCCAGGCCGCGGCCGACGCGGTTGCGGCCGAAAAGGCCGCGCTGGTCGACGAGGAAACGTGGAAGGGTATCGAAAAATCGGTGCTGCTCCAGACGCTCGACCATCATTGGAAAGAGCATCTCTCGACGCTCGACGCGCTGCGCCAGGTCGTGTTCCTGCGCGCCTATGCGCAGAAGCAGCCGATCAACGAATATAAGCAGGAAGCCTTTGCGCTGTTCGAGCGCATGCTGTCGAACATCCGCGAGGATGTGACGCGCACCGTCGCGCGCATCGACCTGCGTTTCGAAGAGCCCGAGCCGATGCCGCTGCCCGACCTCCCGGACTTCCTGACGACGCACATCGATCCGTTCACGGGCGAGGACAACAGCGCCGACATCGATGGCGGCGAACTGGGGGTGATCGCCAATACGCTGCCGCCGATGCAGTCGCCGCGCCCCGACCTGCCGCAGGGTGAAAATCCCTATGCTGCGCTCGACATCAGCCGCAACGCGCCCTGTCCTTGCGGTTCGGGCAGCAAGTACAAGCATTGCCACGGCGCGATCTGACATGGCTGCCGCGCGCCTTCGGGTGCGCGGCAAGTCGTTGATGTTACGGTAACACCATCCTTCACAAGCCCGCTTGCCAAGGCAGGCGGCCGCGATTAGCATCGCCCGCATAAGCCCGGTGGCCACGTAGCTGTCAGGCGACGCAGCAGGAACCTGAAGCGCCGCGCGCTCGCGTGCGGCAGGGTATGGCATGTTGCGTGGAAAGGGCAGGCGCATTTCCTTTTTCGACGAAATGACGAGCCAGGAGGGCGAAACCCGGTCGCCCTATCGAGACTATTGCGGGTGGTTCGCGGCCGAGGATGCGGCGCGCATCCAGCACAAGGCGCAACAGGCCGAGGCGCTGTTCCGCACCACCGGGATCACCTTCAACGTTTACGGCGCCGCTGACGGCGACGAACGGCTGATCCCCTTCGATGTCGTGCCGCGCATCATCTCCGCCAGCGAATGGCGCCGCCTGTCACGCGGGATCGAACAGCGCGTGCGCGCGCTCAACGCCTTTCTCCACGATATCTATCACCGGCAGGAAATCCTCCGTGCCGGCCGCGTGCCGACCGAGCTGATTGCCGGCAACGAAGCTTTCCTGCCGATGATGATGGGGCTCGACCCGCCGGGCGGCATCTATACGCATATCAGCGGCACCGACATCGTCCGCACCGGCGCCGATGAGTTTTACGTGCTCGAGGATAATGCACGCACCCCGTCGGGCGTGTCCTACATGCTCGAAAACCGCGAAACGATGCTCCAGATGTTCCCCGAGCTGTTCGCAAAGGTGCCGGTGCGCGAGGTCAGCGACTATCCGATCAACCTCTTGAAATCGCTCTCGGCCTGCGCCCCGCCCGCGTGCGGCGGCACGCCGACGGTCGCGGTGCTGACGCCCGGCATCCACAACAGCGCCTATTATGAGCACAGCTTCCTCGCCGACCATATGGGCGCCGAGCTGGTCGAAGGGCATGATCTGCGCGTCGTCGACGGGCGCGTCGCGATGCGCACGACGCAAGGCTACAAGGCGATCGACGTCCTCTATCGCCGGGTCGACGACGATTTCCTCGATCCGCTGAATTTCCGGCCTGACTCGCTGCTCGGCGTGCCGGGCATCTGGGACGTCTATCGCGCCGGCGGGATCACCATCGCCAACGCGCCGGGCACCGGCATCGCCGACGACAAGGCGCTCTACAGCTACATGCCCGATATCATCGAATTCTATACGGGCGAAAAGGCGCTGCTGCCCAATGTTCCGACGTGGCGTTGTTCGGATCCGGAGCACCTCCGCGAAGTGCTGGACCGGCTGCCCGAACTCGTCGTCAAGGAAGTGCACGGGTCAGGCGGTTACGGAATGCTCGTCGGTCCCGCGGCGAGCAAGAAGGAACTCGCGGCGTTCCGCGCCAAGCTGGAGGCGAACCCGGGCAATTATATCGCGCAGCCGACGCTCTCGCTGTCGACCGTGCCGATTTTCACGAAGAAGGGGCTCGCGCCGCGCCACGTCGACCTGCGCCCCTTCGTGCTGATGTCGCCGCAGGGGATCACGATCACGCCCGGCGGCTTGACGCGGGTCGCTATGACGAGGGGGTCGCTCGTGGTGAACAGCAGTCAGGGCGGCGGCACCAAAGACACCTGGGTATTGGAAGACTGATGCTCGGCAAGACCGCAGGCTCGCTTTTCTGGATGGCGCGCTATCTCGAGCGCAGCGAAAATAATGCGCGGCTGATCGACGCGGGGTTCCGCATCGCGCTGACGCGCTCGTCGACGGCGGCCGCCGAATGGAAATCGGTGCTGGTGACCGCGGGGGTCAACCAGGCTTTCCAGGCGGCGCACGGCGATTACAGCTCGGCACGCGTCATCGACTTCCTGCTCCGCGACCCCGCCAACCCGTCGAGCATTCTCTCGGTCATCAGGCAGGCGCGCGACAATGCGCGCACCGCACGTACCGCGCTCACGCGCGAAACATGGGAGGCCGTGAATACGAGCTGGATGACGCTCGTCGCGTTGCTCAAGCGGCCGGTGCGCGAGGACGACCTGCCCGACGTGCTGACGACGATCCGCCAGCAGAGCGCACATGTGCGCGGGGCATTGAACGGCACGATGCTGCGCAACGACGGCTATCATTTCTCGCTGCTCGGCACTTTCCTCGAACGCGCGGACAACACCGCGCGCATCCTCGACGTCAAATATTACCTGCTGCTGCCCTCGGTCGCGCATATCGGAACCTCGATCGACAATGTGCAGTGGGAGACGATCCTGCGTTCGGTGTCGGCGCACCGCGCCTATCGCTGGCTTTATGGCGCCGAAATCAGCGCACTCAAGATCGCCGAATTCCTGATCCTCTATCGCCAGATGCCGCGCAGCCTTGCCTTCTGCTGCGAGCGGATGGAGGATAATCTGGCGCAATTGCAGCGCGGTTACGGCGAAGAGACCGAGGCGTGGCGATTGGCGCATGCGCTGAGCCACGAACGGCTCGCCGGGCCGATCCAGTCGATCTTCGACGGCGGCCTCCACGAATATGTGACGGGCTTCCTGCGCGCGAACGCCGCGCTCGCGCGGCAGATCGAGCGCGACTACCGGTTCGTGGAGTGACCATGCGTTTGTTCGTCGAACATATCACCCGCTATCAATATGACAGCCCCGTCAGCTATGCGCTGCAGCAGATCAAGCTGACACCGAAGGATCGCCCCGGACAGCAGCGCGTCCACGGCTGGACGATCGAGGTCGAGGGCGGGGCACAGCAGCTTCATTATACCGACCATCACGGCAATGGCGTCGATCTGATCGCGGTGCGGGGCGGGGCGAGTGAACTCGTGGTCCGTTGCCATGGCGAGGTCGAGCTTGAAACATGGGACGGGGTGATCGGCGCGCATCGCGGCGCCATGCCGCTCTGGACATTCCTGCGTCCGACCGCGCTGACGCGGGCGGGACGGCACGTGCGCGCACTGGTCGCGCAGCTCGGCCGCGACCATGGCAGCGAGATCGAGCGCGCGCACGCGCTGTCGGCGCTGATCATCGAGCGGCTCGCCTATCGCATCGGCTTCACCGACGCCGAGACCACCGCCGAGCAGGCGCTCGGCAGCGAGGGCGGGGTGTGCCAGGACCATGCGCATATCTTCATCGCCGCGATGCGCCACCTCGGGCACCCGGCGCGCTACGTCTCGGGCTATCTGATGATGAACGACCGGACGCATCAGGACGCGACCCATGCGTGGGCCGAGGCGCATTTCGAGCATATCGGCTGGATCGGTTTCGACGTCAGCAACGGCCATTCGCCCGATCAGCGCTATATCCGCGTCGCCACGGGGCTCGATTATCGCGATGCGGCCCCGGTTCGCGGCATGCGCTATGGTGCAGCGCAGGAAAATCTGGTTGTTCAATTGCAGGTCCAGCAATAAGCGGACAGGGCGACACGGATACTCCGGGCGGGGAAACGGGATAAGATGACCTATTGCGTTGGCATGCGTTTGAACAAGGGGCTGGTGTTCATGTCGGACACCCGCACCAACGCGGGCGTCGACGACATTTCGCAGGTCCGCAAGATGCGCAGCTGGACGGTCCCCGGCGAGCGGGTGATCACCTTGATGTCGGCGGGCAATCTCGCGACGACGCAGGCGGTGGTCAGCCTGCTCGACGAACGCACCAAGGCGCCAGCCGATCGCAATCCCTCGATCCTCGAAGCGCCTTCGATGTTCCAGGTCGCGACGATCATCGGCGAAACGCTGCGCGGCGTGGTGATGCGCCACAATGACGAAGGACCGGCGGCCGAATCGCTGTTCCGCGCGTCGCTGATCGTCGGCGGACAGATCAAGGGTGCCGAACCGCGGCTGTTCCTGATCTATCCCGAAGGCAATTTCATCGAGGCGGGCGAGGATAATCCCTTCTTCCAGATCGGCGAGACGAAATACGGCCGCCCGATCATCGTGCGGTCGTACGATCCCGCGATGTCGTTCGAGGATGCGGTGAAATTGCTCTGCGTCTCGTTCGATTCGACGATCCGCGCCAATGCCGGCGTCGACCTGCCGATCGACCTCAAGGTCCACGAGCGCGACGATTTCGTCGGCGTGCGCGAGCGGCGGTTCGAGCGCAACGATCCCTATTTCGAAAGCGTCGCCGACGGCTGGGCCGAAGCGCTGGGGATCGCATTGGCGGAACTTCCCGACTTTCATTTCTGATCGCCTTCGGCCACCGTCCCCCTTCGATACACAGGAGGGGATTGCCATGTCGCGCTGGATCGCCGTCGCACTTGCTCTGATAGCCAGCCCGGCGGCGGCGGCAGAAGAGCCGGATTTCGACGCGGCGCTGCGCGATTTTCGCGCGCTGCACCGCGCCGAGACGAACCGCGCGAACATCGCGGGCAGCAGCTTTTACGTCGTGCGCGACGGCCGGACCGTCGCCGCCGACCACCTGGGCGAACAGGATGCCGACGCGCATGTCCCGGTCGATGCCCGGACGATCTATCATTGGGCGTCGATCACCAAGACGATGACGGGGATCGCGATCATGCAATTGCGCGACCGCGGCTTGTTGACGCTCGACGATCCGATCGTTCGCTACGTCCCCGAACTCGCCGCGGTGCATAATCCCTATGGCGACACGGGTGCGATCACGTTGCGCCAGTTGATGAGCCATAGCGCGGGATTTCGCAGCGGGACCTGGCCGTGGCGCGACCACGACTGGCAGCCGTTCGAGCCGAAGGGCTGGTCGCAGCTCGTGGCGATGCTGCCCTATACGCAGGTCGAGTTCAAACCCGGCACGCGCTTCGGCTATTCGAATCCCGGAATCGTCTATCTGGGGCAGGTCATCGAACGGCTCTCGGGCGAGGATTATGAAGTCTATATCGACAAGAACATCCTGAAGCCCCTCGGCATGCACGCCAGCCATTTCGACCGCACCCCGCCACACCTGCTGCCGCACCGCTCGCACAGCTACTATATTCGCGACGGTAAACGCGTCGCGGCGCCTTTCGATGTCGACACCGGCGTCACCGTGTCGAACGGCGGGCTCAATGCGCCGATGCCCGATATGGCGAAATATGTGGCGTTCCTGCTTGGCGAACCGGCACGCCAGTCCGACTATGACCGGGTGCTGAAGCGGTCGTCGCTCGAGGAAATGTGGGCGCCGCAGATCGCGGCGGGCGAGGATTTTACGCAGGGCCGGATGGCGCCGACGACGCAAAGCGGCCTGTCCTTTTTCATCGACCGCAGCGCCGCGGTTCGCTTTGTCGGGCATAATGGCGACCAGAACGGCTTTCGTGCCTATCTCAGCCTGTGCCCCGACCAGCGTCTTGGCAGCCTGCTTGCCTTCAATACCGAAACGCGCGGTGTCGAGAACAGCGCTGCCAACCGCAAGACCGCGGAATCGCGCATCGCGCTGGCGACCGACAAGCTGTGCGAGGCGCTCGCGAAATAGCGCTCGTCGACCGAAGCCGCTGTTTGTCGATCTGTAAGTCGCGGCACGGCAATTTCTGCCATCCTGACGCAGGCCGATGATGAAGACGTCGCCGATGCGTGCGGCGCAGCGGGCCGGGAGAGGGATCATGAGGCGCCACTGGATGACAGCGGGGGCGACGTTGCTGCTCGCGACGACCGCGACGGCCCAACAGAATGCTGGAGGCGGCGCGGCAACGCCTCGCCCGGCGACGCCCGTGCAGGACAATGAACTCGTCGAGACCTGGAACGAGCGGGTGAGCGCTGGCGCCCCGGTCGGTTCCGCGCCCGAGTTCGAGGGATGGAGCCTGGGCCTCGCAATGCCGCTTGCGCGCTCCGAACATGCGGTTGCCGAGCTGGACGGCAAGATCTGGGTGCTCGGCGGCTATCCGCCCGGACGGCCACCGTCGAACCTCGTCCAGATTTACGATCCGGCCGCGAGCCGATGGTCGCTCGGCCCGCGCCTGCCGCAGCCGATCCACCACATGATGGTCGCGGCGGTGGGCGGCAAGCTCTACGTGATCGGTGGCGAGATCGATGGTGCGAGCACCGGACGGCCCGAGATTTTCGTCGCGCATGTGTGGGTTCACGACCCCGCGGTTGGCGGCTGGGTCCAGCGGGCGCCGATGCCGACACCTCGAAGCGGCGGCGGCAAGGCGGTGATCGACGGCAAGATCTATGTTGCCGGGGGGCGGCCGCCCGGCGGCCATGCCTTCGAGGTGTATGACCCCGCGACCGATACATGGGAAAAGCTTCCCGACATGCCGACCCAGCGCAACCACCTCGCGATGGTGGCACTGAACGGAAAGATCGTCGTCGCCGGTGGCCGCACCGGTCCGGGTGCGATGGCCGAGCGGGTCGATGTGGTCGAAATCTACGATCCGGCTACGCGCCGCTGGGCCCGCGGCGCATCGCTTCCGGCGCCGCGCGGCGGGATCACCGGCGCGGTTCATGGCGGCTGCATGTTCGTCTTTGGCGGCGAGGGTGAGCGGAGCCATGTGCTCGGCCTGACGCCCACCGCTTACGGCTATGATCCGCGCGCCGACCGCTGGACGCGGTTGCCCGATCTTCCGATCGCCGTGCACGGCCTCAAGGGCAGCGCGGTGATCGGCGGGCGTATCTTCCTGCCGGGCGGGGCGATCACGTTGGGCGGCAACACCGGCACCAACGCGATGCAGGTCTACCGCCCGACGATGCGCTGCGAGTGAGCGGCGCGGCGTTAGCGGTTCTTGCGCCCTTCGATCAGCCCGTCGACGAGGCTCGGGTCGGCGAGGGTCGACGTATCGCCCAGTGATCCGAAATCATTTTCGGCGATTTTGCGGAGGATGCGGCGCATGATCTTGCCCGAACGTGTCTTGGGCAGGCCGGGGGTCAGGTGGATATGGTCGGGGGTCGCGATCGGGCCGATTTCGGTGCGGACCTGTTGCTTGAGCTGCGCGGCGACCTCGTCGCTTGGCTCGACCCCGGCGTTGAGCGTCACATAGGCGTAGATGCCCTGACCCTTGATATCGTGCGGGAAGCCGACGACCGCGGCCTCGGCGACAAGGTCGTGGAGGACCAGCGCGCTTTCGACTTCGGCGGTGCCCATGCGGTGGCCCGACACGTTGATGACGTCGTCAACGCGGCCGGTGATGCGCCAATAGCCGTCGGCATCGCGGCGACAGCCGTCGCCGGTGAAATATTTGCCCTTGTAGGTCGAGAAATAGGTCTGGATGAAGCGGTCATGGTCGCCATAGACGGTGCGTGCCTGCCCCGGCCAGCTGTGCGTGATGCAGAGGTTGCCTTCGGATGCGCCGCCGGTCTGTTCGTCGACGAGCACCGCACCGTCGGCATCGACGAGCTGGGGCCGGACGCCGAAGAAGGGGCGCCCCGCACTGCCCGGCTGCATCGGATGCGCGCCGGGCAGGGTGGTGATCATGATCCCGCCGGTCTCGGTCTGCCACCAGGTGTCGATGACGGGCACGCGGCCCTTGCCGACGACCTGGTGATACCAGCGCCACGCCTCGGGATTGATCGGCTCGCCGACGCTGCCGAGCAGGCGGATCGACGACAGGTCGTGGCGCGTCACATAATCGTCGCCCTCGCGCATCAACGCGCGGATCGCGGTCGGCGCAGTGTAGAGGATATTGACCTGGTGCTTGTCGACGACCTGCCAGAAGCGGTCGTGGTCGGGGTAATTCGGCACGCCCTCGAACATCAGGGTCGTCGCGCCATTCTGGAGCGGGCCATAGACGACGTAGCTGTGCCCCGTGACCCAGCCGATGTCGGCGCTGCACCAGAAGATTTCGCCGGGGCGATAGTCGAAGCCGTACCAGAAGGTCGATGCGGTCCAGACGCTGTATCCGCCCACGGTGTGGAGCACGCCCTTCGGACTGCCCGTGGATCCCGACGTGTAGAGGATGAACAGCGGGTCTTCGGCATTCATCGGCTCGCACGGGCAGTCGGCGCCGACATCGGCCGACAGCGCGTCGTACCAGTGGTCGCGGCCTTCCTTCATCGTCACATTGCCGCCGGTGTGCGCGATGACGAGCACCGCCTTCACATCGACGCGCTCCAGGGCCCTGTCGACATTGGCCTTCAGCGGAACGACCTTTCCGCCGCGGAGGCCCTCATCGGCGCAGATCACCCAGTCGCTGCCGCAATCCTCGATGCGGCCATGGATCGCCTCGGGCGAGAAGCCGCCGAAGACGACGCTGTGCACCGCGCCGATGCGCGCGCAGGCGAGCATCGCCACCGCGCCTTCGGGGATCATCGGCATATAGATGGTGACGCGGTCGCCCTTTTGGACGCCCATCTTCTTCAGCGTGTTCGCGAAGCGGACGACGTCGGCGAGCAGCGCGGCGTAACTGATATGGCGCGTCTCGCCGTCGGGGGCGTCGGGTTCGAAGATGATCGCGGTGCGGTCGCCGTGACCCGCGGCGACATGGCGGTCGACCGCGTTGTGGCAGAGGTTGAGGACGCCATCCTCATACCATTTGATCGCGACCGGGTCATAGGACCAGCCGGCGATCTTCGTCGGCGGGGTGACCCAGTCGATCCGCTTCGCTTGTTCGGCCCAGAAGGAGTCGGGGTCGGCGATGCTCGCCGCATAAAGCCGGTCGTAATCGGCGGCACTGCAATGTGTGTTCGCGGCGGCGTCGGCGGGGACGGGAACCAAGGGTTCGGAGGGGTGCAGTTCGGACGACACAGGCGACTCTCCCTATTGGGTTTGCTTTGTTCGCGCGAAGCGATAACCCGCGAGCCGCAAGTTGCAAGGCGCTCGCGCGCTTATGAAGGGACTATATATGCTTCAACTGGGCCGGGAGACAGGGGAACTCCTCGACAGGCTGGGTGTCGACCGCGCGCTCTGGACCGACGGATCGATGCCGTCGGTGACGCCGCTGACCGGGGAACAACTCGGCATGGTGCAGATCGCCGATGCTGCGACGATCGATGAGACGCTCGATGCTGCGGCCGCGGCCTTTCGTGCGTGGCGCGATGTTCCCGCGCCGCGCCGTGGCGAACTGGTGCGACTGTGGGGCGAGGAACTGCGCGCTGCAAAAGACGACCTCGCGAAGCTGGTGACGATCGAGGCGGGCAAGATTCCGTCCGAAGGCGCGGGCGAGGTACAGGAGATGATCGACATCTGCGACTTCGCGGTCGGCCTGTCGCGCCAACTCTATGGCCTGACGATCGCGACCGAGCGGCCGGGGCACCGGATGATGGAGGTTTGGCATCCGCTCGGTGTCGTCGGGGTAATCTCGGCGTTCAATTTTCCGGTCGCGGTGTGGGCGTGGAACGCGGCGATCGCGCTGGTGTGCGGCAATAGCGTGGTGTGGAAGCCATCGGAAAAGACGCCGCTGACCGCCTTGGCGACGCAGGCGATTTTCGAGCGGGCAGCCGCGCGGTTCGGCGACGCACCCACAGGGCTTTCGCAACTGCTGATCGGCGGGCGCGAGGCGGGCGAGGCGCTCGTCGACGACCGGCGCATCGCGCTCGTTTCGGCGACCGGATCGACGCGCATGGGCCGCGCGGTGGCGCCGCGCCTCGCCGGGCGTTTCGCGCGCGCGATCCTCGAACTCGGCGGCAACAATGGCGTGATCGTCACACCGTCGGCCGACCTCGATCTCGCGCTGCGCGGTGTGGCATTCGGCGCGATGGGAACCGCGGGGCAGCGCTGCACGACGACGCGGCGGCTGTTCCTCCACGACAGTATCTACGACGGTTTCGTCGCGAAGCTGAAGCCGGCTTATGCGAGCGTCGGGGTCGGCAATCCGCTCGATGGCGAGATACTCGTCGGGCCGCTGATCGACCGCGCGGCGTATGAGGCGATGCAGGCAGCGCTGACGGCGGCGAAGGCGGCAGGCGGCGTCGTGCATGGCGGGACCCGCGTCGGCGAGGGAGCAAGCTTCTATGTAAAGCCCGCGCTCGTCGAGATGCCGGGACAGGTCGGGCCGGTGCTCGAAGAGACGTTCGCGCCGATCCTCTATGTGATGCGCTATTACGACCTCGATGCGGTGATCGAGCAGCATAATGATGTCGCCGCGGGGCTGTCGTCGGCGATCTTCACGACCGATATGCGCGAAGCCGAGCGCTTTCTCGCCGCGAGCGACTGCGGGATCGCGAACGTCAATCTCGGCACCTCGGGCGCCGAGATCGGCGGGGCGTTCGGCGGCGAGAAGGACACCGGCGGCGGACGCGAGAGCGGCTCGGATAGCTGGAAAGCCTATATGCGCCGCGCGACGAACACGCTGAATTATTCGGACGCGCTGCCCTTGGCGCAGGGGGTCAGCTTCGACATCTAGTTCCCCTCCCGCGTCGGGAAGGGGAGGATCAGTTAGCCCGCCAGCCGAAGCCTTCTTCGAGGGCGACGACTTCCCCCGCTGTCCCGACCGGCTCTGCTTTCCCGTCGGTCAGGAAGGCCAGCATCGCGACGTCGCTCACGTCCACATGGGCGAGCGTGCGCTGGCCTTCGGGCGTCCGCGCCACGACCACGCCGGCCTTCGGTCCACTATCGCGGCCATAAAATACCGTGTAGCTCTCGATCGCCGCCGGCCCCGCATAATCCTCGACCAGATCGGGCACCGGCCCGCGCTTCGCTTCGGCTTCGGCCTGATAGTCGAAATCCTGCGGAAAGCTCGCCGCTGCGATCGGTTTGTTGCCCAGCACGATGGAATGATTGTCGGTCGCAAAGCCGCCGTTGGCGAAGAGGAAGCCATAGCGACCCTCGTTGCGCAATTTTTCGACCATCGAGACGATCGCATGGCTCATATAATTGGCGATCGGGCCGCCGCCGAAGGTCAGCCCGCCGAACACGGTCGCGGGGCGATCCCACGGCCAGCCGAGGATGCGCCGCGCCATCTTGGGGACGCACGGGAAGCAGCTGTAAAGCTCGACGAAGTCGAAATCTTCGGCGGTCATCGCGTTCAATTCGAGCGTGCGCGTGATCGAGGTTTCCATGCTGACGCTGCCGTCGTAGCGGTCGCGGCGGAGGATGCTTGCAGGTTCCTTCGCTGCCGCGCCCATGCCGATATGGATCAGGCGATCTTCGGCGATGCCGCGGCGCCATGCCTCGGCGAGGCTCGCGACGATGAAGCCCGCGCCCTGGTTCACCGACGAGTTGGCGACCATCAGCTTCGAATAGGGAAAGGCGATCGGGCGGTTGCGCTCGTCGACGCGCAAGATGTCGTCGGGCGCGGCGGGTTTGCGGATCCACGCGCCGTCGTTTGCGGCGGCGACTTCGGAAAAGCGCGACCAGATTTCGGCGCTTTCGAATTGTGCGTCCTCGAGGCTCTGGCCCCATGCCGCGCGCGTCGCATTTTCGTAGAGCGGATAGACGTCGACCGGCGCCGCGAGGCCATGTTTCTGCGCGTAATTGGGTTCGCGCCGCGTCGCGACCTTGCGGATCGCATTATAGCTTTTGTCCTCGCCGCTCGCGGCCTTGGCGGCGCGGCCGGCGGCGGTGCGGAGCGCTTCGCCGCCGACGATCGCGGCAAGCTTGACCTCACCCGCGCCGATGCGGTTCGCGGCTTCGTTGAGCAGGCGCACCGGCGTGTCGCCGTGCGGGGCGGCCGACTGATAGTTGATCGCCGGATTTGCGCCGATCGCGGCGGCGAGCGGCTCGCAAAGCTTTCCAAGGCTGTGGAAACTGATCTGGTCGACGATCGCGAGGCTGTCGATCTCGGCCAGCGGCACCCCCGCGTCTTCGGCGGCAACCCGCAGCGCCGCAACCATCAACCCCAATGAATCGAGCCCCTGATCGGGGTCCTCGGGCCGATCATTGACTTGCCCGACGCCGATGATGACGGGAATGCGTTCGGGATCGGTCATCGTCATGTCAGCGTGCCTTCCACTCGGGCTTGCGCTTTTGCGCGAAGGCGAGCGGGCCTTCGCGCGCATCTTCGCTCGCCATCAGCACCTTGCGTTCGCGCTTGTTGTCGTCCCAATGCGCGTCGTCGCCGGCGATCTGGCCGTCGATGATGCGCAGCGCGACGCGCTTCGACGCCTGAACCGACAGCGGGGCATTGCCCGCGATCTTTTCGGCGAGTGCGATCGCGGTCGGCATCAGGTCGGCGAGCGGGACGACGCGGTTGGCGAAGCCATAGCGCAGCGCGGTCGCGGCATCGAAGGGGTCGCCGGTCAGCAGATGTTCCATCGCGATCTTCTGCGGCAATTGCTTGACGATGCGGAAGGCCCCGCCTGCTGCGGCGAACAGCCCGACCTTGACTTCGGGCAGGCCGAATTGCGCATTCTCGGAGGCGATAACGATGTCGCACATCAGCGCCAGTTCGCAGCCGCCGCCAAAGGCGAAGCCGTTGACCGCGCCGATGATCGGCTTCGAAATCGGATGCGCGGCAAAGCCGCCGAAGCCCCACGCCTGTTGCGCCTTGTCGTCGGGGGCAAGCGCCCCGCCGCGCGACAGCGCAACGAGGTCGGCGCCGGCACAGAAAGCCTTGTCGCCCGCGCCGGTGATGATCACGGCTCGGATTTCCGGGTCGCTCTCCGCTTCTTCAAGCGCGGTGCCGATACCGACATGAACGTCCGAATTGACCGCGTTGCGCGCCTCGGGCCGGTTGATCGTGACAATCAGGATATAGCCCTGACGGGTCGTCAGAACGGCGGGCTGGGCGGTGTCGGTCATCATGTCTCTCCCTGCGCCGGATGCGCGAAGGCGCGAATCCGGCGGTCGGAAAAAAACTATCGGCCGAAGTTAACGTTTACGTCAACTGCTAAGAGCGCGAGGCTGACCTCAGATCGACTGGCCCGTCTTCGCCCAGTCCGCGAGGAAGCCTTCGATGCCCTTTTCGGTGAGGACATGCTTGAACAGCCCCTTGATCACCGACGGCGGCGCGGTCATCACGTCGGCGCCGATCTTTGCGGCTTCGAGGACGTGGATGCCGTGGCGCACGCTCGCGACGAGGATCTCGGTTTCATAGGCATAATTGTCGTAGATCAGGCGGATATCGGCGATCAGCTGCATCCCGTCGAAGCCATTGTCGTCGTGGCGTCCGACGAAGGGCGAGACGAAGGTCGCGCCAGCCTTTGCCGCGAGCAAGGCCTGCGTTGCCGAGAAGCAGAGCGTCACATTGACCATCGTGCCGTCGCTGGTCAGCGCCTTGCACGTCTTTAAACCGTCGATCGTCAGCGGCACCTTGATGCAGACATTGTCGGCGATCTTGCGGAGGATTTCGGCCTCCTTCATCATCGTCGCGTGGTCGAGCGCAACGACTTCGGCCGACACCGGGCCGTCGACGAGGGCGCAGATTTCCTTGGTCACTTCCTTGAAATCGCGGCCCGACTTGGCGATCAGCGACGGGTTGGTGGTGACGCCGTCGAGCAGGCCGGTCGCGGCGAGCTCCTGAATGTCGGCGATTTCGGCGGTGTCGGCGAAGAATTTCATGGCGTGGGCTTTCCTGTGCGAGGCGATTCGGATTTGACGACCCCCTAGAGCAACGCGGGCCAATGAAGGGGGACAGGAGTAATTGTAGTGGGGCCGTTGGCGGGATCAACCGGGATCGTGTGGGATTTGGCGGGGCGAAGTGACGGAAAACCGCGCTGCGCGCATGTCCGGTCCAAAATTGGCGCGCGGCGCGCTGTGTCTATAGCGGTGGTTAATTTAGGCAGCGCTGCGACAGGAGGTTTTAGAGTCGGGCGCAGCAAAGAGGGCGCGGCTCTTGGGAGCGCATCAGGGGCTTCTAAACGGCGGAAAAGCGGGTTCTCAGAAGATCGGGTATGGCACCCGAACCGGCGCGGAACACATTAAATCCTGTGTCCGGTCCCATCGGGAACCGGGCGGAAAGTTGCCCAGTTCGGGCACAGTCGAAAGTCGCGGTTTTCCGGGCGGCGCGCGCGGCCGGCGCCGTATGGGCGAGTGCGGAACCGGGTCAGTTTTTCCTGCGGCCGATTGGGTGTATAGACGGGCAATGAGCAAGCCCGCCCTGGAACGCGTCGCCCGCGCCCTATGCCGAGCAGAGGGGCATCCCGAGAATATCCAGTTCGAGGGCAAGCCGATGTGGCAAAGCTACCTGCCCAACGCGCGGGCGGTGCTGGCCGAGCTGCAAAACCCGACCGATGCGATGGCCGAGGCCGGGGCGAAGTCAGCGTATGATCTTGTCTTGGACGTCGACGCGCACGGCGCTCGCACTATATTTGCGGCGATGATCGATGCCGCATTGATCGACGGCGCCTAAACTCCGGCGCCCGCATTTCAGCCGTCGAAGCCGAGCCGCTTTCTCTCACGATCGACGGCGATCAAGAAACCCGCCGTTTCATTACGGAGAGATGCGCTATCGATCCCGGATACGGCATCGCCAAAAAGGCGCATTTTCCAGAATGTGTCCGCTTCATCGCTCCCCTTCGCGAGAGCTTCCAGGTCTTCACGAGGCACGCTTGCAATGGCGTCCTCAAAATGGGTGCATCCGTGTCGCTGGCAGCTAACGTCGGTGCCGATCCGCTCGATTGACGCTGATCGAAGCGTGCCATCGACGAGGTAGGTCATCTTCGAGAGGCGCAGCGGCCCGCGCGACGAGGTTGAGCGCAGATAGATTTGATACACCACCTCGCCAGTGCTCTTGTCGATCATCGCGCGGAAGAATTTGTCATCAACCGATCCCTTCAGGAAGGGTTCGGTCGAAACCCACACATTGGGATCGAGTTCGTCGAGACCTGTGACCTTGACGCGAAGCGCGGCATCGGCAGCCGGCATGGCAAGGGCCGCTTGTTCAGCCTTCGACAGCTTCATCACAGGTTCGGCAGCGCTTGCAGGCGCAGCGAAGAGTGCAGTAGCGATCACAACGGACCGGATCATGCGGCTTCCTTTCATTTGACCAGGCGCAACTGGGGACGGACGCGGAGGGGGACGATATTGTCGTCGGCCTTTGCCTCTACCCACACCCACCTTTCGAGAATGTCAGCAGGAACGGTTAAATACACGATTTTCGGCGTTCGACGATCGCGGGACGCGTCGCCGCGGCGGATCGCGTATTCCTCAACCTCTTCGCGTGTCCAACGCCAGGGGCCGATACGGCGGTTGAAATAGGCCAAGGCGTATTGCCGGACCTTCGCGGGGCGCCGCATCAGCCGTTGACGCCCAGAAGCCATTCTCCTTCCGCTTGTTCGAGCGCATCGTGGTGTTCCCAACTCGCTTCGTCCTGATTGAGGCGTTTCGACAAATCCTCTGGCGTCGCGAGCCTTCCCCCGCGCGGATCGTTGCGAACCGCTCGCGCGAGATCGCCCACCGCGTCCTTGCGGGTGCTTTGTTCGCGTAGCCACTGGATGAAGCTCACCGTCGTTGCTGTCGCCATCGCGTTCTCTCCCTTCAGCCGATTTTGAGCGTTCGGTCATGTTGACCGCACGCTCGATAACGAGTCGCGACGAATGTAGAACAAAATGAGAACATCGGCAATCGGGCTGCATGAGGGTGTTGTCTCTAAAGCGGGCGAGCATATTCGCCGATGACCCGGGCTACGGCGATATACTGATCCTCTTCGTGGCCGAGATCGCGAGCGGTGACCGTCTCCTCGCCGTCGTTGCCATCGCGCAGAGAATAGCGCGCGAGGATGATGCCGCCATTGATCCTGAACAGATAATATGCCCCGTGCATCATTCGCTCACCGGGCCGGTGATCCTTGCAGAACAACATCGTTCCGGCGTCAATGTTGAGAGCGTCGTTGCGCGTCGGCGCGCTAGTCATCCAAATCCCCGAAGTGTCGCCTAAGCTGGAATAGAGCCAGTCCTTGCGCATAGCCGTCGTCGTTATCGGGGTGAGCTTGCCCAACTCGTCAAATTCGTAGGTCGAATACTCGGGGACCTCGACCCAATCCGCATCATTAGCATCAATCAGATGACCTTTAGGCGCCGCCGATTGTCCATCCACCAAGAACTCGACGGTAGTTTCGAGGGCTCTTGCGATTTTGACCGCATTGTCGGCGCGAGAAATCCCGCGTTGGACATAGTCACTCAGCGTACTGGCCGGAATTCCGGTTTTTCCCGCCAGCCATCCGAAATCTCGATCACCCAATAGCGCGATCACCCGCTTTCCAACCGAATTTTCGGTTTGAACGGGTTGACGGCGCCGCCTCTTAACTATATCCGAGTTTTCGTTACGAACTTTCGGGCTTACCATAATGTCACTCGCTCATATGCACCGGGAAGATATCAAAGCCGCCCTTCGCAAGAGGTATGGCACGATCCGGCAATTCGAACTCGACCATGATCTTTCACGAGGAGCGGTCCACGAGGTTCTCCGCAATCGCCGTTGGGCCAAGGTCGAACGGGCGATTGAGCAGGCTCTTGGCGTTTCCGACTCTCAATCCGAAAAAACGGATAGCAAACGAAAAGCCGTCACGCACGGCCTAAGTGCGGAGGCCAAATAGACATGGCCTCGAAACCCAAAGATATCGCGCCAGTCGTAGACCAAGTGCTGGAGCTGGACCCCGCGACCATCGACACGTCTGGCCGGGTCGGGCTGTTTTTCCCCGAGAAGGCGGAAGCATATTCCGTGCTGATCGCGCGCGACGGACAGCGGACGCCAATCACGGTTCGGCGCAACGGAAGCCGGGCAAAGGTGCCGTGGACGTTGGTTGCCGGGCTTCACCGCCATGCGGGCTGCGCGCTTGCGGGCCTTTCGGTTCGCGCGCTCGTTGTCGATGGCGATGAAGACGAGTTGAAGTCGGTGCAAGCCGGCGAGAACCTCGAACGCCGCGACCTGTCGCCGCTGGAGCGTTCGATGTTTGTCGCGGCGGTGGCTGATGCGGCCAAGGCGCGTCTGCGCAAGCTTCATGATGGGAAGTCGCAGCAACAAATAGCTGCGGAAATCGGCGCTTCCGAGCGTTCGGTCAAAATGACCGAACGCTCAAACGAGGGCGCCGAGATACGTTCGGTCACAGTGACCGAACGTATGGGTAAGGTGCAATTCACGCCGGTCGAGAAGGCCGACGCGGAAGCTGAAGGCGCCGATGAGGCGCTTCGTTCGACCTATCGTTGGAGCGATGCGACCGCCGCTGCGTGCGGAATGGGCGTCGAAAGCCTCAAGCGCTCGCTCCGCATTTTCCGCATCATCGTCGAGCCGAACCGCGACCTGATGGACGGGTTCAAGAATCATCCGGTCGCGTCGAACGCGAGCGCGCTACTCGCGATCTGCGCCAAGGGCAATGTGCCCGCGAATGTCCGCGCCGTGCTGGAATGGCTGATCGCGAACCCCGCCGCGACGACGGCCGACGAAGCGCTGGTCGCGCTGGAGCTGATGCCCAGTCGCGGCGGCACGGGCGCGCCCGCGACGGGG
Source organism: Sphingopyxis sp. LARHCG72 (assembly GCF_052871675.1). Taxonomy (NCBI): domain Bacteria; kingdom Pseudomonadati; phylum Pseudomonadota; class Alphaproteobacteria; order Sphingomonadales; family Sphingopyxidaceae; genus Sphingopyxis; species Sphingopyxis sp. LARHCG72. The sequence continues at coordinate 65,960 of NZ_JBIXJU010000006.1, forward strand.
GACACGAAGTTCCTCAACGGGTTGCAATCGAACCTTCAGCGCCTGTCGCTGAACGGTCAGCGGCGCGCGGCCGAGGTGATCGCGCAGTCGATCACGCCATCGGCGCTGGTCGCGGTGCGTGACGCCATTTCGGCGCGGATCGCGGCGATCGACAGCGAACAATCCAAGGGAGAGAAGGCATGAAGAAGGTCGACGTGACGATGCTTCGCATCGCGGTCAAAGCTGTGCGGTCGATTGAATGTGAACTGCGCAACAAGCTTACTGCTCTGCGCTCTGGCCCCTATAATCCCGACGGTCGCGGTGAAGCCACAAGCGCGGCGCTCTCCGAGCTGGCAGACTTGGGCTTCAGCATCCGCGACGATGCATATGCCTTCGCCATTCGCCTTGGTGGGCTTCGGGCGGAAAGCACCAGCGGCGTCCTGGGCGCGATGACCAACTGGCTGGGCGCCGCGGAAACCAAAATCCGAGGCGCGGCATGAACGGCGCTTCGGATGGCTGGCGCGCGGGCGATCTGGCCGTGTGCATCGACGGTATCGGCTGGTGGAAAGAAGGCAGCTTCGAGTCCGCACCCGGCCCGGTGCTCAATCAGGTTCTCCGCGTTTGCGGCGTCTACTGCGTGGCCGACATGCCTTCGGGCATGGGGCTCGGGCTGGAGTTCGACGAGTTCCCCAACGAAATCTACGAAGCCCGCAATTTCCGCCGGATCGAGGCGGACCATAGCGCCGCCGATGACGCCGAGATCGTCGCCCTGATCAAGGGCGCGCGGGTCGGAGCGCGGGCATGACGGCGCGCCACACCAACTATCGGCGCGCGATCCTGCCGCACCAGCTCGCCGCCGCGCGAGCGATGGTTGCCCATCTGGAGAGCGAGGCGCGTCACCTGTGCATCCCGCTCGTTGGGCAACCCTCGTCCTTGCCGCTCTATGGGCAGGCCAAGGATATCACCAACAGCGACGCCGTCATGAGCATCTTCGCGGCGCCCGAATGGGACGAGTTGGGCAACGACGGCAAGGAGTGGGTGGTCGGCCTGATCCGCGAGACGCTGGGTCGGTCGGTCGCGCCGATCCTGCTCGAAGCGCTTTATGCGCTGATCGGCGTCGAGCCGTCCAATTCGGACGATCCCGACGACGCCGAACAGTGCGCCGCGTGGCGGCAGGCGCATGACGCCATCGCGCTCGCGGTCGGCTCTCCGAACCTTCTTATCGTTCCGGCCTCGCCCCTCTCGGCCGGAACGGCGCGGCGGCAATCCCCCCCTGCCGCCGCGCCAACCCTTTCCATCGTCCAGCCGGAGAACCCCCATGGCTGATAATGAATTTGTCCTTGCGCTCGATATCTTCGCGCGCCCCGGCAAGCGGGCGATCCTGATCGCCGTCGACAACGCGACGAGCGACTATTCGATCTATGAAATCGACGCGCATCCCGAGGCGGTCGCGATCTCGGGGATCATTGCCGCCATCGAGTGTGAAATCGAGGGCGCCGGGGAAACCCCCGTGGCGATCGAAACCACGGGCTCGCGCACGCTCTCGTCCCCCGACCTCCAGCGTTGGCTGGACGAAAGGGCGATCGGTCGCCGGTTCCGTGCACCGTCGCCGATCGTCGAAGCGCTGATCCGCCAGCACGCGCCGGATTGGGCCGAGTGATGGCGCACACGCTGATCAACATCGCGTTCGTCGCGGTCGGCCTGCTCGGGCTGGCGGTGATGGCCGTCACGATCCTGCGCGCGGACGGGAGGCTTTGATGCCGTTCCCCAAAACCGTAGCGCTGATGCTTCAGATCGATGACCGGAACGCCAAGCTTGACGGGCGCTTCGATGAGGCAATGCGCAACATCGGCCTCCCTGTCGAAGCCCATCGGGAAATCATCTCGCTGGCAATCAAGATGGACCGCCGACCGCGCGACGTCGCGATCGCGCTGTTGTGTCTCGGGCTTCAAGCGACACGCGAAGAGGAGGCCAACTGATGGGCAATCTTCGTCCCGCACCGGCCGAGCTGACGCCGCAGCGTATCGACAGCCTGTTCGCGGCGCTCGACGCGAAAGAGCGCGCCTACGTGGAAATCACATTGCGCCGGCTGGGTCTGCCCGACGCCGATATCGCCGCCGTGTTTGCGCTCGCCAAGACGATCGGGCGGCACCCGCTCGCGACCGCTGGCGGATTGATCGGCTCGGCGCTGGACGCGCTGGAGCGCCGTAGCTGATGGCGAAGGCTCGCGCCCTCAACCAGCTTGCTTTCGCGTTCGAGGCGCCGCGTCCGGCGACGCACGCGGCTGCGCTGGCCGGCATGGACGCGCGGGTCGCGACGACGGTTGGCGAAGCGCTGAACAGCGCCGGGCGCGACCGGGCGATCATCGCCGCCGAAATGAGCGTGCTGCTCGACGAGACGGTCACGAAGGACATGCTCAACGCATGGTCGGCGCCGGGCAAGGAGAAGCATAATATCAGCTTCTCGCGGATGCTGGCGCTGATCTCGGTCACCAAGCGCTTTGACCTGCTCGACCGCGAGCTGCGCGAGATCGGCGCGGCCGTCCTCGTCGGCGAGGAAATCCACACTGCCCGACTGGGCCACCTGAAAACCAAGATTGCCGAACTCCAGGCAGAGGCGCGGGGCCTCGAACGCATGGGGTTGGCTCAGCCTATCGAGAGGGGCCGGGGGGAATGCTGATCCAGAACAAGCTGTGGTTCACGGCAAGCGAGCTGGAAGAATTGCAGCTTTCGGGCCTGCCGAAACGCAAGCGCGACATCAACCGCCTCGCCGACGCCGAGGATTGGAAGCTGGCGGTGGACGCGAGCGGTTCGCCGCTGGCCCGGCGCCATTCGGGCCATGGCGGCGGGTTCGAGTATCATATCAACCTGCTGCCCGCCGCCGCGCGCGCCGACCTCGTCCAGCTTGGGCAGATCGGCGACGGCAGCGCGCGTACCGATGCGGGCGAAGGCTCGCCCGGCCTGTGGCAATGGCTGGAGCGCCAGCCCGAGGCGGTGCGCGCCGAGGCGCAGCGCCGCGCCCATATCCTTGCCCGTATCGACCTGTTCGAAGGATCGGGGATGACGCGGTCGGCGGCAGTAATGGCCGTCGCCACCGCCGAGGGCATCAGCGTCGGCACGATCTGGAACTGGCGCCGCCTCGTCGAAGGCGTGCTTACGGCCGACCGGCTGCCCGCGCTTGCGCCGCGCCGCCAGGGCGGCGGCGTCGAGGCCGACATAGACCCAGAGCTGTGGACCGAGCTGCTGTCGGACTATCTGCGCCCGTCGCAGCCGCGGTGGAGCGAGAGCTATCGCCGGATCGAGACGGAACGGGCGACACCGCAAGGCAAGACAATGCCGCATAGCCGGACGCTGTGGCGCAAGTTCCAGCGCGAGGTTCCCGAACAGGTCGTCGTACTGCGGCGCGGCGGCGAAGAGAAGCTGCGCCGGATGCTGCCCGCGCAAATCCGGTCGGTCGCCGATCTGCACGCGATGGAGCTGGTGAATATCGACGGGCACCGTGTCGACGTGTTCGTCCGGATGCCCGACGGGCGGATCATCCGCCCGACAATGATCGCGATCCAGGACGTCTATTCGCGCAAGTTCCTGAGCTGGCGGTTCGCCGAAACCGAGGACATGGTCACGGCGCGGATGGTGTTCGCCGACCTGTTCGCGAAATGGGGCATCCCCAAGGGGCTGCTCGCCGACAACGGGCGCGCGTTCGCGTCGAAGTGGCTGACGGGCGGCGCGAAGACGCGCTTCCGCTTCAAGATGCGCGACGAGGACCCGGTGGGCCTGCTCGTCAACCTTGGCATCAATATCCACTGGGCGAAGCCGTATCGCGGCCAGTCGAAACCGATCGAACGCGGCTTTCGCGACCTGTGCAGCCAACTTGCCAAGCGGCCCGAGTTCGAGGGCGCCTATACCGGCAACAAGCCCGATGCGAAGCCCGACAACTACGGGTCCAAGGCGGTCGATTACGACACGTTCGTTGCGGTCTGGAACGCCGGGATGGAGGCGCATAACAGCCAGCGCGGGCGCCGTAGCGAGATGGCCGCGGGGAGGCACAGCTTCGACGAGGTGTTCGAGGCGAGCTATGCCCGCGCGCCGATCGGCAAGGCGACCGAAGAGGCGCTGCGCCTCGCCCTGTTCGCGGCCGACAAGAAGCGTTGCGACCGGAACAGCGGCGCGATCGAGATCGAGGGCAATCGGTATTGGACCGAAGAGCTGGCCGATATGCGCGGCAAGCTGGTCACGGTGCGCTTCGACCCCGAAAATCTCCATGCTCCGATCCACGTCTATGACATGGCCGGGCGCTTCATCGTCACCGCGCCGGTTTGGGAGGCGACGGGCTTCCTCGACATGGGCGCCGCGAAGAAGCGGCAGCGGCAGGAACGCGACTGGAAAAAGAAGACGAAGGCGGCGGTCGAAGCGCTCGACCTGCTCAGCGCCGAAGAACTGGCCGCGCGGATGCCCGTGCGTGGCAGCGAAGAAAGCCGCCCGGCGCCCGGCGCCGCCCGGATGGTTCGCCCGCGCGGACATGCGGTCGTCGCGCAGATGAAGCCCCTCTCACAAGTCGCTGAGAACCCCCTGAGCATCCCCCAAGGCGAGGAGACGATCGACCGCCTCGCCCGCGCGGCCGAGCGGCAACTGCGCGCGATCGATTGATAGGAGAGAGACGTTGAACAACCCCGAAGATTTTCCCGTCGACGAAGACGAGCTGCGCGCCTGGATCAACGAGCGCCGCGGCCGCACCGGCATATCGTGGAAAGGGATCGCCGACGAGAGCGGCATCGCCCAGGGCACGATCTCGACCTGGGCGACCGGCGCCTATGCCGGCAATGGCCAGAATGTCGCGAAGAAGGTGTTCAAATATCGCCAGTTGCTGGCGTCGCGCGAGGATCAGGCCGCGGAGGAAGAGGCCGCGGGCCTGTCGAACGGCCCCTATTACATCGAGACGAAGACGGGGCGGCGCCTGAAGGGGCTGATGATCCGCGCGCATACAGGCAGCAAAATCACCTATGCGGCGACGGGGTCGGGCCTCGGCAAGAGCCGGGAAGCCGAGAATTACTGCGCCTGCGTTGCGGGCGCTTACATGATCACGCTCGATCCGGTGACCCGGACGCCGACGGCGGTAATGGAGCAGGTGCTTCGCGCGCTCGGCGCCCGTCCCGGCACGAGCTGGGCGCGGCAGATGTCCGCGCAGATCATGGACCTTGTGCGCGGCAAGCGCCGCCTGCTGATCGTCGACGAGGGCAACTGGGCGCTCTTCGAGACGCTGGAGCTGTTCCGCACGTGGAATGACCTCGCCGGCCTCGGCATCTGCCTGCTCGGCAACGAGGAGCTGCACAAGACGATCCGCACGGGTGCCGGGCTGTCGCAGCAGCATAGCATCGCGCGCCTCAATCGCCGGATCAGCCAGGGCCATCTTCAGGATATGTCGCTCGACGAGGATATCGACGCCTATCTCGATGCCTGGAAGATCGAGGACCGCGACGGCCGCGCGCTGCTGAAGCGCGTCGGCACGACTGCCGGGACGGGCGGGCTCGGCGAGATCAACGAGATCATCGAGAACGCCGCGCTGCTCGCCTTTGAGGACGGGCAAGCGCTGACCCACGGCCATTTGCGCGAGGCGATGGCGGCACGCGCCACCAGCTACCTCCGCACCCGATCCTGACCCCAACCGAGGAGAATGAGAATGAACCAGATTACCGCAATCGCACCGGCCCATCCCGCGACGATCGACGTCGGCGGCAAGCCCTATCTGCGCGACGCAAAGGGCAATCTTGTCCCCGTCGAAACGGTGAAGGCGACCGACCTGCTGATGGACGAGACGGTCCGCAAGATCACGGGCTTCGCCCGCGAGCTGTCCGAACAGATCGCGCGCTTCAAGGGCCACACGTTCGAGGACGTCGGCGCGCTCCAGGCATTGTTCCGGCAGGAATATGAGGCGCCACTGGGCGGGCAGAAGGGCAACATCACCCTGACCACGTTCGACGGGTGCCAGAAGGTGCAGGTGCAGATCGCCGACCTGATCGAGTTCGGTCCCGAGCTGCAAGCTGCCAAGGCGCTGATCGACGAATGCCTTGTCGACTGGTCGGCCGACAGCCGCACCGAACTGCGCGCGATCGTCAACCGCGTCTTCAGCGTCGAGAAGGAAGGCCAGATCAACCGCGCCGAGCTTTTCATGCTGCTGCGCGTCGAGGTCGAGGACGAGCGCTGGCAGAACGCCATGCGCGCGATCCGCGACAGCATCCGCGTCATCGGCTCCAAAACCTATGTCCGCTTTTACGAGCGCGACGAGGCGGGCGACCAGTGGCGGCCGATCTCCATCGATCTGGCGAGGGTGTGATGGGCGTCCCGCACCCCCTCCTGGCTGGCCACGATCTCGCGAGGTTCGAGCTAAGCATCAGGAACGCGGACAGCGACCTGATGTGGCCGCGGCGCTTCCTGCGCCGTCGCCCCTCGCTGCCGGTCTTCGTCGCCGGGCGTGTCAACCGCTGCCCGGACTGTAACGGCGAGGCCTTCGTGGTCGGCCGCATCACTGCCGAGTGCAGCGGATGCGGCCTGCCGCTGGCGCTCGTTGAACAGCGGAGGTCGTCATGAGCGGTGCTCAGAAGCTAACCTACGCGACGAACAGGCCGATCGGATATGATGGCCTGAACGACAATGAACGGCAGGTTCTGGCGCTTTGGGACGCCTATGTGCCGGTCAACCAGATCGCCGACCGGACCAAGCTGTCGCGAGGATTTATCGAGCAGGTCGTCTCGGAATTTTCCGTCACCGCGCACGAGCCGTGGAAGGGCGATGCTCGCCAGGGCAGCACGGCCTTGCTCGCCGCGCTGCGCCACCATCACCCGGCGCACTGCGGAGCCGCTTCATGAGCGCCTTCGGCTCGGTTCGCGATCGCATGGTTGAGGCGGGCATGATCGATGGCGCCACGGGGCGGATGACCGCCGCGGGCGTCGCCTACACCGACCGCATCATCGCCGAGCTGAAGACTGCCCCGCCGCCGCCCGATGGCGTCCGGCCTCACCCCGGCGCGCGCCTGCCCGGCGTGCGGTGGAACACGCAAAGGACAGGGAAATGAGCGCAGCAATGAAGATGATCCATGTCGCCAAGCGCGAACTGGGGATCGACGATGATGATTACCGCGTCCTGCTCGGCCGCGCGACGCATGGGGCAACGACATCGCTCCGCAAGATGACGGACGCGCAGCTTCAGGACGTCATCGGCGAGATGAAGAAGCTCGGGTTCGAGCCGACGACAGCGGGTCGCAAGGTCAAGGGGCCGTTCGCGCCCAAGCTGCTCGCGCTTTGGCTGTCGGGCTGGAACCTCGGCATTGTCCATAGCAAGGACGAAAAGGCGCTGATCCATTTCGTGGAGCGCCAGACGGGCATCGCGCACGTCCAGTGGCTCCGCGATCCGCGCGACGCCGCCAAGGCGATCGACGGGCTGAAGCTGTGGATCGCTCGCGAGGCGGGCGTGGAATGGCCGAAGTCCACGGCGGCGACGGGCCGCGAATACAAGGTTGCGGTGATCGCGGCGCAGCATCGGCTGCTCGGCCTTGCCGATTGCGATGTCGATATCGCGGCGAGCAGCGATGCGCGGCTCGACAAGATCATCGCGGCGCTCGGCGCGCGGATCAGGGAGGCCAAGCGATGACCAAGTCTCTCGATATTCTCGTTGCGATCCAACACGCCCTTTATGCTGCCGCCGATAAGAAGAAGATGGACGCAATTTTCGGCCGTCCGGATTTGATGCTCGAACTGGAGCGCAGCTCGGCCGTCATCAGGCCCAATTTGAACCGGCCTCTGCCCGACACCTTGTTCGGCGTTCGGTTCGAGCCCAATCCGATGTTCCCGATGCGAACGACCTGCTCGGCGTGCGACGGGACCGGGGAAGGCGGCGACGAAGCCACCTATTGCGGGAGCTGCGACGGCGCGGGCGCGCACTTGACCGAAGGCATTATGCGCAACGGCGAACAGACGATCCTGATGCGGTCGGCGCTGCCCAAGAAGTTCGCGCCCTATTTCCCGAAAGATATCCCGCTGCCGCGCCGTCCGGAGACGCGCAGTCACGATATCCCCTATCCGGTGAAGGGCTAAGCCATGGCCCGCCTGAAACCGACCCGCGCCGATGAGCTGCGCCGCCATCGCGCGATCTTTGAATATGCCCGCCGCCATGACCTGTCGCTGATCGATGCCGAGAAGGCGCTGGTGCGGCTGGCATGGGAGGCCGCGAACGAGCGGCTGTGGAAGGTGCGCCAGTGCGGGCGGCGCGCTGGCCGCACCCATGCAGCCGCCGTCGTCGACGCGATCGCCGAGCAGGGCCGCACGCTTGGGATGGAGTTCGACCGCCCGCCACCCGCCGATGCACCTTGGATGATGAGGGATTGATTATGGCCAGAAAGACTTCCCCTGAAGCCGAAGAGGGCCGCGCCTGGTTCGCGATCCTCGGCGGCATTCCCGCGATCCTGGCATGGATCGCTTATGGCCTTTGCTGGCTATTGGAACCCCGGCTTGCCGGTGAACAGGACCCGCTCCTGTGGGCCGGTTATACCGCTGGCGCCTATTATCTGATCGTCGCCACGTTCGTCGTCGGGCCGGTGATCGTCATATGAGCGGTCCCCGTCTTTCCGATCATGCTGTGCTTCGTTTCCTTGAGCGCTCGGGCGTCCAGGTCGAGCAGCTCCGTGCGACGCTCGAATCGGCGCTGGATCGCGCCGGGCGCGCCGCGGCCGAGCTGGAAGCCAGTGAATATCTGATCGTCCTCGACGATCTGACCTTCGTCGTTCGCGGCGGGACGGTGACCACGATCCTGCCCGAAGGGTCGCCGGGTGCCCGCGCCCGCGCGCTCGCCGCGGGATATCGCCGGTAGATATGACGACGCTTCCTCCCTTGCTGGCGGAAATCGCTGAGGTGGCCGGGGAAGAGGCCGCGCTGGCGCTCGCCCAGGCGTGCGGGGGAACGCGCGTCTATATTCCGCCCGTGATCGACGCCGATCACTGGATATCGAAGCTGATCGGCCACGATGCGGCGTCGCGCGTCTGCGACCGGCTGACGGCAGGGTTCGCCGGGCGAGGCTTCGATATCCCCCTTGGCCCGACCGGAAACAACGCCACCTTTCAGTCGATGCAGGCGCACGTGGACCGCATGATACTCGCCGGACGCTCCGAACGTGACATCGCGCGGGCGACCGGTTACACGACGCGGCAGGTCCGGCGCCGCCGCGCGAAAATCCGCGACGACCGCCAGATGAGCTTCCTCTAAACCCCGTCTTTCGTTGCGACCGGACAGATGTCCGGGGCGCGGCAAACCCCCATCGCAGACTAGCCCTTTCCTCGACACGGCGCGCGCGGCGCGCCTTTCGATTTCGAGGAGCGCGCACATGCGATCAATGGGAATGCGAGCGTTGGGATTGGTTTCGGCACTCCTTGGGCTGCCGGTAGCTGTTGCTGCGGCGCCCGTCGCGCTGCCGGAGCCTTCCGCCTTCATGCCAAGGCGCCATAGCTTCGCCGCGATCCATTATCGGACCAAGGGCGCCTATCGCAGCCGCGGCAAGCAAGCCCGCCCGCGCAAGCGCTCGAACCGCCTTCACATCAGCCGCCGCGTCCGTCGCGCGCACCGCCGGAGCAAGGCGGCATGAAGACGGTCCTGCAACTGATCGACGAGGTCATCGACCGCGAGGGCGCGTATGTGAACCATCCCGCCGATCGCGGCGGGCCGACCTGCTGGGGCATCACCGAAGCCGTGGCGCGCCAGAACGGCTATCAGGGGCCGATGCGCAACCTGCCGCGCGAACAGGCGGCGGAAATCTATCGCAAGCTCTATTGGCTGAAGCCCGGCTTCGACAAGGTCGCGGCGCGCGCGCCGACGCTCGCGGCCGAGCTGTTCGATACCGGCATCAACATGGGCACCGCAATCGCAGCCGGCTTCCTTCAGCGCGCGCTCAATGTGCTCAACCGGTCGGGGCGTGACTATCCCGATATCGCCGTCGATCGCGCGGTCGGTCCGCGTACGCTCAGTTCGCTCGACGCCTTCCTGCGGGTGCGCGGCCGCGCGGCCGAAGCCGTGCTGCTGAAGGCGGTCGAGGCGCTCCAGGGCGAACGCTACATCGCGCTCGCCGAGAGGAACCCGAGCCAGGAGGCGTTCGTCCATGGCTGGCTCGCCAACCGGATCGGCAACGCGGGATGAGCGTCGTCGCATCCAGCGCGATCGTTGCGGCTGTTCGCCGCTTCTGGTGGGTCCTGCCGCTGGCCGCGTTGTTCGCCTGGGCGATGATCCTGCGCGCCGAGAAGGCGTCGCTCGGCTCTGATCTGCTCGCCGAACGGAACGCCCACAAAGCCAGCATCGCCTCGTGGGATGCGGCGGTGAAGACGGCGCAATTGCTCGACTTGGAGAACAAGCGGTTTGTCGAGGAGCGGCAGGCTGAGGAAAGCGAAAGGATCGCCCATGACTATGAAGCTCGCATTGCCGATGCTCGCGCTCGCGCTGCTGTCAGCCTGCGCACCCAAGCCGCCGCAGCCGATCAAGGCGGTCGCGGAGGCGCGCCAGTGTCCGGCGTTCCCGATCCCGCCCGGCGAGTTGGTGAGGCGACCTGTGAAGCTGGACTTCCTGCCGCCCTCGATGCCGCCGACGCCCTGATCGCGACCGAACAGGCGATCCAGCTCGATGCGCTGATCGACTGGGTTGGCGCGCAATCCCGCATTTCGATCAACGAGAAGGATGAAGCTCATGACTAGCGGCGGCGTGAAGCCCTGGTGGAAGTCGCGGACGATCTGGGCGGCGCTCGGCGTATTCCTGATCACCATCGCCCCCGAACTGGGGCTGTCGAGCGAGGATGCGACCGGCCTGGGCGGCGCGGTCGGCGATATCGTCACCGGGGCGCTCGCGCTGGCCGCGATCGTCGGGCGCCTGCGCGCGAAGGATCGCATCGGCGCGCCCGGCCCCGACGCCTGATGTATCTCGCGGGGGAACGCGCGATCGAGCAGGCCGAGGCGATGGTCACCGCCGAGCGCGACAAGGCGATCGCCGACATTCGCGCGCAGCTCGCCGAACCCGGCGCCGACGCGTGCGAGGATTGCAGCGAAGAAATTCCGAAAGAGCGCCGGGCGGCGATGCCGTCGGCCCGGCGCTGCGCAACTTGTGAAACCCGCCGCGAACGCGCGGCAAAGCGGGGGTGGTAATGGATTTTGATGCTTTCATGCGTTGGGCCGGCGCGATCGCCCTGGCGCTGACCATCGTCAACACGGCGTGGATCATGGCCGGTCGCGGCGCGAAGCCGTTCACCGAACGGCAGAACAAGCACAGCGAGGACCTGAAGGATCATGACCGGCGCATCCAAGCGCTGGAGGGTGAAGCGAAACACGCCCCGACCGGTTCGCAAGTCACCGACCTTCGCCTGTCGGTCGAGCGTCTCGACGGCCACGTCAAACGGCTGGAAGAGTCGATGAGCGGCCTCACCCATACCGTGCGCAGCATGGACAACTTCCTGCGAGGCGAGAAGGCATGAGCTGGCAGGAAAAGGTCGCGCATGACGCGCGGTTCATCATCCTTCGCGAGCTGGCGCAGCAGACCGATGGCGCGCTCAACTCGGTATCGCTGCGCCGGGTGCTCGACGTCTATTTCATTCGCCCGGTCGAGTGGATCGATACGCAGCTCGTGAAGCTCGCGGCGCTGGAAGCGATCGAGCTGACCCGCGCGGGCGACGTCGCGATCGCGAAGATCACGCCCGCGGGCCGCGATCACCTCGACGAACGGTCGATCATCTCCGGCATCACGACGCCTTCGGAATTTCGCTGACATGACCGCGCCGGGCGACAAGGAGCGGCAGGAAGGCCGCGGGCGCCTGTCGTCGATCGACATGCTGCCCGAGGAAGCGGAGCCGGATATCCTGTGGGCGCTGGAGCAGCTTCGCGAGCGCAGCACGCCCGCGAAGATGATCCTCGTCGAGTTCAACGCGCGGCTCGCCGATCGCGGCCTCGCGCCCGTGAGCAAGTCGGCGTGGGGGCGCTGGTCGATCCGGAAGGCGATCCAGTTCCGGCGTCTCGACGAGGCCCGCCACATCGCGTCCGAGCTTGTCCCCTCGCTCGGCACCGATGGCCCCGATCATGTGACGATGATGATCGCCGAGATGGTGAAGGTCTCGGCGCTGGAGCTGCTCGAAGGCGGCGACGTGAGCAGCAAGGGCCTGATGGAGCTGTCCCGCGCCGTTTCGTCGGCGGTCGCGGCGCAGAAGGTGTCCGCCGAGAACCGGCGCAAGCTGGAGGTCGAGGTCGAGCAGCGCCTGGCGAAGGCGGCGGCGGCGGTCGCCGAGGTCGGAACGGCCGCGGGCGTCGGACCCGATACGCTCAAGAAGATCACCAACCTGCTTACCACCGGGCAGGCTTGATGGGCCGCGCGCGCATCCTTCCAGCCAATCCCGGCGCGATCTTCCTGCCCAACCAGTCGCGGTGGATCAACGACAACTCGCGCCTGAAGCTTGGGGAGAAGGCGCGGCAGATCGGCTTCTCCTGGTCGACCGCCTATGCGTGCAACAAGCGCACGGCCGTGCAGGGCGCGCGCTTCGACCAGTGGGTCTCGTCGCGCGACGATATACAGGCGCGCCTCTTTATCGAGGATTGCAAGCTGTGGGCGGGCGTCATGGACATCGCCGCGCGCGATCTCGGCGAAATCGTGCTCGACCCCACGGAAAAGCACTCGGCCCATGTGCTGCGCTTTCCGAACGATCGGCGCATCCATTCCATGAGTTCCAACCCCGACGCCCAGGCGGGCAAGCGAGGGAGTCGCGTGCTCGACGAGTTCGCGCTGAACAAGGACCCGCGCAAGCTGTGGACGATCGCCTATCCCGGCATCACCTGGGGCGGGTCGCTCGAAGCCTTTTCGACGCACCGCGGGTCGAAGAATTTCTTCAACGAGCTGGTCCGCGAGGTCAAGGAAGGCGGCAACCCCAAGGGCATCAGCCTGCACACCGTCACGCTGCAAACCGCGCTCGACGAAGGGTTCCTGTGGAAGCTTCAGCAGAATCTGGCCGAGGACGATCCCCGCCAGGAGATGACCGAGGCGGAATATTACGACTTCGTCAAAGCCGGCTGCGCCGACGAGGAAAGCTTCCTCCAAGAGTATATGTGCATCCCCGGCGACGACGATGCGGCGTTCCTGGAATATGACCTGATCGCGTCGGCCGAATATCCTAACGGGACGAACTGGGGCCAGATCGAAGGCGGCGAGCTGTATGCCGGCGTCGATATCGGCCGCAAGCATGACCTTACTGTCCTGTGGGTGGTCGAGAAGCTCGGCGACGTGCTCTATACGCGCCACATCGAAGCGCTGCGCAAGATGAGCAAGCCCGACCAGGAGAAGATACTCTGGCCGTGGATGGAGCGCTGCGCGCGCACCTGCATCGACTATACCGGCCTCGGCATCGGCTGGGGCGACGACGCGCAGAAGAAGTTCGGCACCTACCGGGTCGAGTGCGTCACCTTCACTCCGCACGTCAAGGAAGCGCTGGCCTATCCGGTGCGCGGCGCGATGGAAGCGCGCCGGCTGCGAATCCCCTACCAGAATGAAATCCGCGCCGACCTTCGCTCGATGACGAAGCAGGTCACCGCCGCGGGCAACATCCGCTTCACCGCCGAACGCACCGTCGACGGCCACGCCGACCGCTTCTGGGGCCTCGCCCTCGCGATCCACGCGGCGAACGGCATCGAGGGCGCCCGCTGGCGTCCGTTGATCGAAAACGAGGCTGGGCAAAGCCCCGAAGAAGAGAATTGGACACCCGCATGATCGGTCGTTTCGTCAAAGCCGTCCGGGCGACGCTCGACAATTTTCGCCATGGCGGCGTCTCGTCCTTCTACGGCGCGCTCTTCCGCCGCACGCGGTTCGATTACCGCAAGGAGGTCGGGGACTGCCTGGACGCGTCGGTCGTCATGGCGCCGGTGCAGTGGGTGCAGCGCGCGCTGCCCGAAGGTGAGCTGAAGGTTCAGCGCCGCAAGAAGGGCGGCGACGTCGACGACGTGCCCGATCACGCGATGCTGGCGCTGATCCAGACCCCGAACCCCTATTACGGGGATATCATGCTGTGGTGGGGCTTCGTGCTCAGCATGATCATCGACGGCAATGCCTATTGGATGATCGTCCGCAACGGCCTCGGCCGACCCGCCGAGCTTTGGTATATCCCGCACTGGATGATGGAGCCGAAATGGCCCGCCGACGGCAGCGTCTTCATCTCGCACTATCTCTACACGCCGGGCGGTGGCGCCGCGCAGATGGATATCGCGCCCGAGGACGTCATCCATTTCCGGCACGGCATCAACCCGCGCAACATGCGCAAGGGCTTGTCGCCGATCGACCCCGCGCTGCGCGAGATCTTCTCGGATCTCGAAATCAGCAATTTCGTCGCAGCGCTGCTCCGCAACATGGGCGTTCCCGGCATGGTGATCAGCCCGAAGGGCGGCGCGATGCCGACGCCCGCCGACGTGGACGCGACCAAATCCTATATCCAGTCGCAGTTCAGCGGCGACGGGCGCGGGCGTCCGCTTGTCCTGGGCGCGCCGACCGAGGTCAGCCAGTTCGGCTTCAACCCGAGCCAGATGAGCGTCAACGACGGCCGCGACGTCGCCGAGGAGCGCGTCTGCGCGCTGATCGGCATTCCCGCGGCGATCGTCGGCTTCGGCGCCGGGCTTCAGCAGACGAAGGTCGGGGCGACGATGGAGCAGATGGGCAAGCAGGCCTGGGAGAATGGGGTGATCCCGCTCGGCAAGCTTGCGGCCGACGAACTGAAGCGATCGCTGCTGCCGCAGTTCGGGCGGGCCGACGGCATCAATGTCGTGTTTGACGCGTCGAAGGTCCCGGCGATGCAGGAGGACCAGGACAAGAAGGTGGAGCGCTGGACGCGCATCCTCGATAGCGGCGCGATCACGGTCTACACCTATCTCCAGGCGCTCGGCCTCGATGCCGACGACAGTCACCGCATCTATCTGCGCAAGATATCGGTGATCGAGGTTCCGGAGAATGGCGAGCGTCCCGATCCCGACGCCGGCCCGAAGGATCGCGGGGCGAAGGCCCGCGCCGTGAGCGATGGCGCCTACAAGCGCGGTGCCGCCTATCTGCTGATCCTTCAGCGGCAGGAAAATGGACAGCGAGAGGCGTTCAAGAAGCCTCTCGTCGCCTTCTTCAACCGGCTCGGGAAAGCCGCGGCCGACGCGTCGACCGATTTGCTAGAGGCGGAACTGGGGAAGGCTGCGGCCAAGGACCGGGGCGCGAAAAGCGACGATCTGATCGTCGAGACGATCCTTGACCGGCTCGGCATCCCGAAATGGGCGAGCGAGCTGCGCGAACTCTATCAGGCGCAGTATCTGGAGATCGCCGAGTCGGTCGGCGAAGCGGCCGAGGCCGCGGGGCTTGGCGCGTCGCTTCCCGATCCGGTCGCGCAGTCGATCGTCGCGGCGGGCGGGCGCCGCGCCGGGCTGATCGATCTCGACCGGCAGACGCGCGCGGCGCTGTTCGATGCGCTCGCCGAGGGCCGCGCGGCGGGCGAAGGCGCGGCGCAGCTCGCGGCGCGCATCCTGCCCGCCGTCGCCAGCGGGCCTTCGCTCGACCCCGAGGTCCGCGCGCTGCGGATCGCGCGGACCGAGGCGAAATATGCGCAGAACATCTCGACGATCGAGCGCGGCCGCGCGGCGGGCGTCACCAGCTTCATCATATTCGATGGCCGTCTCGGGCCGGGCCGATCGCTGCTCTCGCACATCGCGCGCGACGGGTCGATCGCCGGCATCCAGCAGGCGGCGGTGATGGCCGACGCCGAGCATCCCAACGGCACGCTGAGCTTTGCACCCAATTTTGAAGAGGACGAATGATGCAGATCAAGAGCATGACCATCAAGTCGATGGACGAGGCCGGCAAGGGGCTGGCCGAGCTGGCGACGCTGTCGGCGGTCGACAATGACGGCGACACCTATGACCGGGGCGCCTTTAGCTGGAAGCCGGGCGGTCACCAGTGGGCGATGATGATGCCCGCGCACGATCGGCGTAAGATGCCGTTCGGCAAGGCACGCGTCTATGAGGAGGGCGACAAGGCCTTTGCCGAGCTGAACCTCAACCTCAAGACGTCGGCGGGGCGCGACTGGCACCAGGCGCTGCTCTTCGATCTCGAAACCGGCGACCCGGTGCAGGAATGGTCCTATGGCTACAACATCGTCGACATGGACTATCGGGTCAGCGGCAACAGCCGGGTGCGCGTGCTGAAGCGGCTCGATGTCGACGAGGTATCGCCCGTGTTGCGCGGGGCGGGCGTCGGCACGCGGACCCTGTCGATCAAGGGCGCGAAGCTGCGCGACGAGCATCTGGCAGGCCTGATCACCGATCTCGGCGCGGTCGCCTCGGCGGTCGATGCCGATCCCGCCGCGGTATCGGCGACCGGGCTGAAGCAGCTCCGCGAGATCAGGGACGCGATCACCCGCGTGCTTGCCGGCGACGACGGCAGCGGTGACCCCGCGAAGGCCGCATCGACGGTCGCGACCGATACGGCGCTGACCCATTTCATGCAGCACCAGGAGAGCCTTCGCCGGTTCGGTCGCTGATCGCCGCAGAACGCGTTCCGGAGGCCTCAGGCGCCCCGTCTGCCCGCGTGGGCACCTTCTTTGCGCCCTGTGGGCCTTCTTAGCGCTTCTTAGTGGCCTTTCGATCGGCCCGTCTCCCCCTCGATCGCGAGGCGGCGGCGGGCCGGTTGTCTTTTGGGGTCCGCTTCGTCTACACGGGGAGCGCTCACCAAATCGCCATCAACCCTTTGCGCCGGACACGTGTCCGGGGCGCATAGCCGTTCGCGCTGCTGCCACATGGTCCGGACGTCTCGCCTTTCGTGGGGCCAGACATTCCGACCCATAGGGAGCAGCAATATGACGGTGAAGAGTTTGAACCTGAAGCAGGCCCGCGAGAAGCTCGCGTCGCGGCAGGATGAATTGGGCAAGGTCTTTGCCGAGGCCAAGACCGATGACGGTTATGACTTCAACAAGGTCACCTGCCTGGGCGAGGTCAAGGGCTCGAACGCCGTCGCCGCGCACGTGAAGTCGGTGAATGCCGAGCTGAACGAACTGGCCGAACATGCTGAAACGCTCGAAGCGGCCGAGCAGGCGGCGAAGGATCATGGCGGGCGCGAAAAGGCGCGCCGTGGCTGGTCGCTTCCCGGTGGTGGCGGCGAAGGGCAGAAAGGCGATGGTCGCCAGCGTCTGATCAAGTCGATCGGCGAGATGGTCGCCGAAACCAAATCCTACCAGGACTGGGCGGGCGGCGGTGCCGGTGGCGGTATCACGCTCAACTTCGACGACATCTATCTGTCCGACCTGCTCGCCTCGTCGGGCGCGGTCGAAACGGTTGGCGCGAAGACGCTGATGACCACGACGGCGGGTTTCGCGCCCGAAGCGATCCGTCTGCCCGGTTTCGTCGAGGCGGTGACGCGTCCCGTCCAGTTGCTCGACATCATCCCGATGGCGCGCACCGGTGGCGACAGCGTCACCTATATGGAGGAAACGACGCGGGCGCACGCCGCGGCCGAGAAGGCCGAAGGCGGCGCCTATGCGGAATCGACCTTCACCTTCACCGAGAAGTCGTCGCCTGTTCGCAAGATCACCGATAGCCTGCCGGTCACGGACGAGCAGCTCGAAGACGTGCCGATGATGCAGAGCTACATCAACGGCCGACTGACATTCGGTGTCCGCCAGCGCCTCGACGGCCAGTGCCTGGTCGGTGACGGCACCGCGCCGAACCTTCGCGGGCTGAAGAACACGGTTGGCATCCAGACCCAGGCGAAGGGCGCGGACCCGGTTCCCGACGCTTTCTTCAAGGCGATGACCAAAATCCGCGTTACCGGCCGCGCGATCCCGACGCACCATGTGATGCACCCGACCGACTGGCAGGGCATCCGCCTGCTGCGCACGGTCGACGGTGTCTATATCTGGGGCAGCCCGAGCGAGGCCGGCCCGGAACGTCTCTGGGGTCTGCCGGTCGTCCAGTCGGACGCCGACGCCGCGGGCACCGGCTATACCGGGTCCTTCCAGCCGGCGTGGGTCAGCCTGTTCGAGCGCCGCGGCGTCGACGTCCAGATCGGCTTCGTCGGAACGCAGTTCACCGAAGGCAAGCGCACCGTCCGTGCCGACACGCGAGCCGCGCTCGTGTTCTTCCGGCCTGCCGCTTTCTGCTCGGTCACCGGGCTCTAATCGCCAGGGGGTTGGCGAGCTGGCCGGGCGCGATCTCTCTCCCCGCGCCCGGCCAGCATTTATCGGAAGGATAGTCCATGCCCACGATCACGGGTTTTTCACGTCGCCTCGGTCACGCGCTCATTCCGGGCAACGTCGTCGGCGAGCACAAGGTGCCCGGCAACCTGAAACCGACCGACACGCTGCTTTCGGTCCTCCATATTTCGGAGGGCACGCCCCCGACCGGCGTTAGCCGGACCGCCGAATTTTCCATCCATGCGACGAAGGGCGGCGTGATCAGCAACACGACGACCAACACCAGCGGCGGCTGGCTGCTCGTTGTCTGGGCCAGCACGGAGTAATCCCCATGACGAATATGATTGCCGCCGAGCGGCTGTATCTGACTGCCGACGCCAAGCGCTTGGTCCGCGAGGGCGATGCGGCTGGCGCGACCCTCTATTGCGCCCCCGGCGATGAAATCCCGCCCTCGGCGGTCGAGCGCTTCAAGCTGGTCGACGGGACGATCGGCAAGGCAAAGGGCGGCAAGGAAGCGCCCGTCAACCCGAACAAGGAAAAGCAGCCGGGCGGCGACAAGGAAAAATCGCCCGATGGCGACAAGGGCGGCACCAAGGGCGCGGGCGGCGACGCCACGCCGGGCGCCGACGATCTGACCAGGGTGAAGTATATCGGCGCGGCGTCGGCTGCGGCGCTCGCCGCCGCCGGCTTCTCGACGATCGCGGCGATCGCGGCGATAGACCCGGCGAACCCGCCCGCGGTCGAGGGCATGGGTGCGCGCGTCAACTGGAGCGCGATCGTCGAATCGGCGGTCGAGCTGCAAAAGGCTGCCGAGGGCGAAGGCGGGGCCGGAACCGGCGACGCGGGTCAGGACGAGAGCTGATCCATGGCGCTGCTCGACCGGGTCAAGGAACGTAGCGGGTCGGACCTGTCCGACACGGAGCTGGAGGCGATCATCCTTGCGATCGTCGCCGAGCTGGACGCGCGCTTTGGCCCGGCCGGGCCGGTCACCAAAGAGATCGGCGACCCGAACGATCCGCATAGCCGCTTCTTTCACACGCTGCGCGTCGCGCCGCCGATCGGCGCCGGTCCCGTGACGATCGTCGAACTCGATCCGGGCAACAGCGGCGATGCCGGTGCCGAAACCGTCCTGATGCAGGGCGACTATCGCGTCCTGCACGACGGCCGCACGATCCAGCGGCTGACCAGCGGGCCGAACGGGCGCACCTATTGGGCGCCGATGGTCCGCATCACATACACCCCCGCGGGGATCAGCCAGGCGGCGCGCGACGAGGCGGTGATCAAGATCGCCATGATCGACCTCAGCTATCGCGGCGGGATGAAGTCCGAACGCGCGGGCGACTATTCGATCACGCTGAGCGGCGACCCGGTCGCCGATCGCGAAGCCGTCATCGCCGGGCTGGTCCCCGCCAGCGGGTTCCTGCTCGCATGAAGTGGCGCGCCCCGACCGAGCGGACACAGCAGAAGCTGCTGTTGCCGATCCTGATCCCGATGGGGATCGCCGCGATCGGCTTCGCGCTGCTCGTCCGCGCCCACGAAGCGTGGATCGCCCGGCTGCGCCGCAAGGGCTGGCACCGCTGGTTCGCATGGCGCCCGGTTCGGCTCGGCCCGTATCGGAGCGACCCTTGGGTCTGGCTGGAAACGATCGAGCGCCATGCCCGCGAATATCACCAGGGCTTTGCCTATCGCCCGCGGGGCGGTGCCGCATGAGCGAGGGTGAGTTCCCCTTCGGCGACGATCCGTTCGACGCCTTTGCTGATTGCGCCTGCTGCGGCCTCGACTTCCTGCTCGACGAGATGACCGGCGAGCTTTGCCCCGATTGCGCGGACGAGCAGTTCGGTGACGCCAATGATTGACCGCAAGATCATCGACAAGATCAGGAAGCTGCTCGCCCTGGGCAAGGGTTCGACCGAGCATGAGGCGGCGTCGGCGCTCGCGAAGGCGCGGGCGCTGATGGACGAGCACGGCATCACCGATGCGCAGCTCGCCATGGCCGAGATCGAGGAGGCGACCGCGCGCGGGTCGCGCGCGGCGCGTCCGCCGAAGTGGGAAACGCTGCTCGCCCGCTCGGTCGAACATGCGCTGGACGTGTATAGCTTTATCGACGGCACCGGGAAGCGGACCTTCATCGGGCGCGGGCCTTCTGCCGAGATCGCGGCCTATGCCTTCGCCGTGTTGTTCCGGACGCTGAAGGCGCAGCGCCAAGCCTATTTGGCCGGGCCGCTGAAGCGGGTGAAGCTCGCGCGCAAACGGCTGCGGGCCGACGTGTTTTGCGAAGGCTGGGCCTTCGCCGTCCGCCGCAAGATCGCGGAGCTGGTTCCCGAACGCCCCGCCGACCCGCTGCGCGATCAGTATCTGGCCGAGCATTATCCCGAGCTTTCCTCGGTGACGGCGCGCAGCGCGAAGCTGTCGGCGACGAAGGTCATTGGCGACTTTTGGGCGGGCCACGATGCTGGCCGCGAGGTCGATCTTCATTCGGGCGTTGCGGGCGCCGCTGCTCCGTTGGCGCTACAGGCATGATCGGGCGTCGCCTCACCATGATCGCGCATGTCGAGCGCAACGGCGTGACGGGCAAGGATGCCTGGAACATGCCGCTGGCGCCCGACTATCAGCCGCACGCCGAGGTGCCGTGCTTCGGCTGGGTGCCGAAGGCTGGCGTCGATATTGTCGACGGCAAGAAGGACGTGATCCGCCAGGACGTGCGGATGATGTTCGCGCTCGGCGTCGATCTGCGCGCGGGCGACCAGATCGCGAAGATCACCGATCGCCGGGGCAATCTGCTGCACCGTGGCCCGCTGCGCGTCGAGGGCGCGATCGACTTCAAGCATAACCACCAGGAGGTGGCGCTGGTGAGGGTCGCCTGATGGCCGAAGAGAGCCTGAAATGGAACGGCCCCGCGGTGACGGCGAAGCTGAAGGCGGCGCAGATCGCGGGCGTCAACCGGACGATGGGCAAATGCGTCAACCAGGCGAAGCGGAGCCATAACTGGCAGAACCGCACCGGCGTGCTCGAAGGCGGTATCACGATCGTCGGTTACGCCGCGCCCGAGGGCAAGGGCGTCAAGGGGACATGGGGCGTCACCGACGTGCGCTATGCGCTGATCCACGAACTGGGGGGCGTGATCAAGCCGGTGCGCGCGCAGGCGCTGGCGATCCCGCAGGCGGACGGCAGCGTCGTGTTCGTGAAGTCGGTGACGATCCCGGCGCGCCCGTATCTGCGGCCCGCCGCCGACGTCTTCTATCCGACGCTCGTCGACAATATCCGCGGCGCCTATGAGAAGGGGGGCGGCGATGGCGGAGCCTGATATCATCGGCGCGCTTCGCCATCTGGTCGCCATCGATCCGGCGACGATCCTGGTCGCGGGCGACAATGTCTTCGGCGGCGAGCTGCCGCCCGCGTTCGAGATGCCGCAGCGCGCGATCCTGATCACCGCGTCGGGCGGACCCGAGGTTCGCTATGGCCGGGCTGCGCTCGACATGCAGCGGGTCGATGTCATCGGCTATGGCGTGACGCCGGCCGACGCCGACCTTGCCCGCCGCACCGCCTGCCAGCGCATGTGGAGCATCGATCGCGAGGTCGCGCTGGGCGTGCTCATCCACGAGGCGAGCAATGCGGGCGGCTTTTCGCAGGCGCGCGATCGCGACGGCCACTGGCCGCAATCCTTTCGATCCTTTTCCGTTCTCTATTCCTTGCAGGAGGTCACTTAATGCCCGCTCCCTATGAAATTCTCGCCGGTCCGTTGGACCTGTGGCTCGCGCCGGTCGGCACGGCCTTTCCCGCGATCGGCGTCGCGCCGGCTGGTCCCTGGGCGACCGTCGGCACGGCAGGCAAGCGCAACTATGCCGACGACGGCCTTGCGGTGCAGCACACACAGAAGATCGACACGGCAACGCCCGCGGGCGCGATCGCGCCGGTCAAGGCGTGGCGCACCGAAGAAGGCCTGATCGTTACGGTCACCATGTGGGACATGTCGCTGGAGCATTATACGATCGCGCTGGGCGGCGCGGCGCCGACGACGGTGGCCGCAGCCGCGGGCACGCCCGGCACCAAGAAGATCGGCCTCTCGCGCGGTCCCGACGTCGTCACCTATGCGCTGCTGGCGCGTGGCAACTCGGCCTATGGCGACAACTACAAGGGGCAGTATGAGGTGCCGGTGTGCTTCCAGAATGCCAGCCCGAAGCCGGTGTTCGCCAAGGGCAAGCCCTCTGGCCTCGAACTGGAGTTCATGGCCCTCGAATCTTCGGCTGCGGCGAGCGAGCTGGAGCGCTTCGGCCACCTGATCATGCAGCATCAGGCGGCGCTGCCGTAATGGCCGTCGGCCGCGATCTGCTCGATCGCGCACGCAAGGTAGCAGACGAGCTGCGCGGCCATAAACGCGCAGCTCGTCTCGCGCGCGAAGGTGCCCAGGCGGCAGCGGCGGAATTGGCCGAGATCAAGGCCGAGTGCGATCGGCTGGGCATCGCCTGCACGATCCTGCCGGACAGGTGTCCGGGGCGCTTCGACGGGGATGGCCGGGCATAGCCCGGCCTCAACCCGGCGAAGGAGCGTTCCATGGCCACCGACCAAGTCCTAGATATCACGACGCTCGTCAAGCGTCTCAAAATCAAGATCGACAACAAGCTTTATGACATCCTCTCGGTCGAGGAATTGTCGGTCGTCGATAATCAGCGCTTCGCCCTGTGGGGGCAGGACATCCAGAAACTCGCCGCCGATAAGTCCAAGGGCGACGAGCTGGACGATCTGATCGCCGAGCTTGCGCGCAAGGTGCTCGTCGGGGTTCCCGACCACGTCTTCGCCAAGCTGTCCGGCACGCACCGCTTCGAGGTGGTCGAGGCTTTTACCATGCTCCTGCTGCGTCGAAAGGCCATGGTGGCGGGAGCGATCGCGAAGACGATGGGCCTTCCGATTGGGGAAGCGTCATCCCCCGACTTCAAAGGTTCTTCGGGGGACACCCCGGATGGTGGTTCTACGAAGCGCCAATAGCGATCGTCCGGGCCTACTCGACGATGCTTTCCCGTCTCGATGCTGAAGAACGCCTCGCCAATATCGACGTCCAGGCGCTCGCGTTCGGCGCGCTGAAGGAAGAGGATGCCGACCGCATCCTCACGCAGCTTCAGTGCGCGCGCGACGGCATCGTTCCCGAACCGCTGAAGCCCACGATCGCGACGCCCGAGGCGCTCGCGGCGATCGGCATCGGCGTCACCATCGTCGACGAAGGCGCGGCGCATGACTGAAGTCCTTGGCGAAGCCGTATTGACGCTGCGCACCGACGATCAGGGTCTCGATCGCGGCATCGACAATAGCGAGACGAAGGCGCGCCGCCTGGGCGCGACGTTCGACCGCACTACCGAGCAGGGTCTGCAAACCGCGCGCGCGATCAGCCAGGTCGGCGATGCGGCCGACGCTTCAGCCGGCGCGATGAACCGCGAGGCGGTGGCGGCGCAGGCATCGGTCCCGGCGCTGCGCAACCACGGGATGGCGGTCAACACGATCGCCGACAATTCGCGCAAGGCGGCGATGCAGCAGAAAATGCTGCTGTTCCAGCTCAACGATATCGGCGTGTCGCTGGCGGGCGGGATGAACCCGCTGATGGTCCTGGTGCAGCAGGGCAGCCAGATCGCGCAAATCTATGGCGACGGCGAAGGCGGGGTCGGCGGCGCGCTGCGCGACACGGGCGCCATGCTCGGCAACTTCGTCAAGCGCTTCCCGCTGGTCACGGCCGCGACGGTCGGCAGCGCCGCCGCGATCGGCGGCATGACTTACGAGATCAACCAGCTCGGGAAAGAGACGGTCAACTATGGCGACGTCGCGCTGGCGACGTGGCAGGTGATCGCCGATGGCCTCGCATCCTTCCTGAAGCCCGCGATCGATGCCGTCGCGCCGTGGTTCCAGTCGGCGTGGGAGATGGTCGTCGCCGGGGCGAAATGGACCGGCAACCTGATCATCAACAGCTTCCGCGCGGCGTTCGAGGACATCAAGTTCGTGTGGGCGAACTTCCCCGACATCATCGGCGCCGCGGTGACCGGCGCGGTCAACCTCGTGATCGACGGCATCAACTTCATGGTGCAGGCGAGCATCGCCGGGGTGAACAAACTGATCAAGGGGATCAATTCGGCCGTGGCGGCGGTCGGCGGCGAAAAGGCGCTGGAGTTCTTCGGTTTCAGCGGCGCGATCCCCGAAATGAGCGCGCCGACGATCGGCCGCGTCGCCAACCCCGCCGCGGGACGCCTGAGCAAGGCGGCAGAGGGCCGCAACAAGCGCGTCGCCGAGATCATGGCGAGCGACCCGCTGGGCGAGTTCTTCGGTGCGGTGAGCGAGCAGGCGCAGAAGAATGCTCGCAAGCGCAAGGCGAAGGACGACAAGGACAAGAAGGGCGGTCCGCAGCGGCCCGACCAGCCGGATCA
This sequence comes from Sphingopyxis sp. LARHCG72, assembly GCF_052871675.1. Lineage (NCBI taxonomy): Bacteria > Pseudomonadati > Pseudomonadota > Alphaproteobacteria > Sphingomonadales > Sphingopyxidaceae > Sphingopyxis > Sphingopyxis sp. LARHCG72. Next base: position 90,549 of record NZ_JBIXJU010000006.1, read on the forward strand.
GGCCGAGGACCGGTATCAGCGCGATCTCAACACGATCCTGCTCCAGAGCCTCGCGATCCGCCGCAATCTCGCGACGACGATCGAGGAGCGCTACCGGCTCGAACGGCAGGCGCTCGACATCGTCAACGCGCAGACGCGGCTGGAGCTTCAGAACAACGACAAATTCACGGCGGTCCAGAAAGCGGAGCTGCTGTCGAAACTCGCTATCCGGGAAAGCCTTGAGAAGGAACTGTTGGACCGGAAAGAGGCCGAGGAGAAAGCGCGCGAGGCGCTTCAGATTGAGCAGGCCCTTGGCGATAACCAGCGTGACCTTCTTCAAAAGCAGCTCGGTTTGGCGACGATCCGTCAAGAGCGACGGGAGATCGAACAGCAGATACTCGAATCGACCTATGAGGAACTGCGCCACCAACTGGAAGCAACGCTAGCCAGCAAGACGGCGGCGGATGCGGCCAAGGCAGACGCACGCGACAAGCTGGCGAAACTCGACCAGAACAAGGCGCTCGATCAGCGTCGCCTAGATCGCGACTATGAAAGCCCGCGTGATCGCTATCGGCGCGAGGTCGGCGACGTCGGCCGCAGCATCAATGACCAAATGGAAAGTATCGAGGTTAGCGGGCTTCAGGCGCTGAACGACGGCCTAACGGACGTCATCATGGGGGCGCGGTCGCTGGGCGACGTCTTCAAGGAAGTCGCCAACCAGATCATTGCGGATTTGCTCCGGATCGCGGTGCAGCAAATGATCATCATGCCTCTGCTCAACGCGTTGGGCGGCGGTGGCGGTGGCGCCACGGACGGAGGCCTCGGCGGTCTGTTCAAGGGCTTCTTCGCCCACGGCGGTACGATCCCGACTGGCAGCTTCGGCATCGTCGGCGAGCGTGGTCCCGAGCCGGTTATTTCGACGCCGCGCGGCGCGCTGGTGCGTCCGAACAGCACGCTCAACAGCAGCGCCTTCCGGCCTGCCGGAGGGAATGTCTCGATCCCGATCTCGATCGACGCCACGGGCGCCGACCCGGCAGCGCTGGGGCGCGTGCAGGCAAGCGTCGACCGGCTGCGCGCCGAGCTGCCCGGCCAGATCGTGCGAACGGTCCAGGACGCGGGCGACCGGCGACTGTTCACCGCGAGGAGCTGGTCATGATGCACCCCCTTTCCATGCCCGAGCTGCCGTCGGGGATCGCACGGGTCCAGTTCGAGCCCGAACGGGTCGATTATGCCGCGCCCGAGGCGAGCGGTCGCCAGGGCGGCGTGCAGGCGGGGTGGCCGCTGTGGCTCGCGACGTTCGAGCTGGAGAAGGTCGACCGCGACAGCGCCGACATGTGGCGCGGATTTATCGCGCGGCTGCGCGGGCGGCAGCGGCTGTTCCTCGCGAGCGATCCGACACGGCTTTATCCCAAGGCGGCGCCGCGCGGCTTCGCCGGCATGGTGCGCGCAGGCGGCGGCGCCTTTAACGGATCGGCGATCGCGTGGGCGCAGAATGTCGACGCGGACGGCAATGCCGATATCGGGCTGACCGGCCTGCCCGAAGGGCTGGCGCTGTCGGTCGGCGATTTCATCGGGTTCAAATGGGATGCGACGGGCGCCGCCGCGGGCACCTATGGCCGGCGCACGATGGCGCGCGTCGTCATCCCCGGCGTCGTATCGAATGCAGGCGCGGTGACGGTCGGGATCGAACCGCCGCTGGACATGCTGGTCGTTCCCGCGGGCGCGATCGCGCATCTGGATCGCCCGGCGTGCCTGATGCGGCAGATACCCGACCGCAGCAGCATCGGTTCGATCGGCACGGGCGGCGCGCTGTCGGGCGCGGTGCTGGTCGCCGGGCAGGATTTGCGGCCGTGAAGTCGATCACCAACGCCGCGCTGGCCGCGCTGGCCGATGGGACGGCGATCGTCGTCGGGGCGGTCGAGGTCGCGTCGGACCCGCCCGTGTGCGTGTGGGGCGGGCATGGCCAGATCGAGCTGGGCGGCAAGACGTTCAACCCGATCGGCGACCGCAGCCTTGTCCAGGTCGCGGGCGGGGCGCTGGGGTCATCGGCGCAGGGGATCACGCTGTCGCTGTCCGGCATCGAGGAGTATGTGCTGGAGCTGCTCGACGCCGAGGAGGTCGAGCAGGCCAGCGCCGCCCTGTGGCGGACGATCTGGGCCGGGGACGGCCGCACCCTGCTCGATGCGCATATCTGGGCGCGCGGACGGCTCGACGAGCTGCTCCGCGAGGATGATGTGGGCGGCACGTCGACCCTGAGCGCCAGCCTTGAGACGGCGGCGCGCGGGCTGGGCCGCGCGGGCGGACGGATGCGCACCGATGCCGACCAGCGGCTGATCAAGCCCAATGACGGGTTTTACCGCAAGGTCGCCTACGCCGCCGAGCTGACGCTGTATTGGGGCGGGCGCAAACCCGCGAACGCGGTAGGCGCGTTGGGCGGCTCGGTCGGCGGCGGCGGCGGCGGGCGCGACTTCCGGAATGCCCTGAAATGACCGGCGCGGTTCGCGATATCGCCGCGCTGATCGAGCTGCTCGACGCGCGCGTCGACATGCCCTTCGGCTGGCGCAATGGAAACGACTGCGCGCGCTTCGCCGACGCGGCGATCGAGGCGCAGACGAAGGTCGGCGTGATCGGCGACTGGCATTGGACGAGCCGCCGCGAGGCCCGTGACGTCATCGCGGCGCAGGGCGGGTTCGAGGCGGCGATGGATCGGCGGCTGGATCGCGTGCCTGTCGCGCTCGCGCAGCGCGGCGATATCGCCGGGGTCGCCGACGCGCTGTTCGGCATCCGGTTGATGGTCGTCGAGGGCGCGACGCTGGTCGGACCGGGCGGTCGCGGCCTTGAGCGGGTGCCGCGATCGGAGATGATCGTCGCCTGGAACACAATGACGGCGGCGGCAAAGGCATGAGCAAGGTCGTCAAGGTCATAGCCGGCGCCGCGCTGGCGGTCGTCGGCGTGATGACAGGCAACTGGCAGCTCGCGATCGCGGGCGTGTCGATGATCGGCGGGGCGTTGCTTCAGCCGAAGCTGGGCAACAAGAAGCGCGCGGCCTCGTCGACCCAGGTGCAGATCGGCGAGGTGGCGCGTGAAGCCCTGGTCGGCACCGGATCGACGGCGGGCAGCCTTGTCGACGCGTTCAACTATGGCGGCAAATATGGGACCGACTGGGAGGTCCTCGTCCTTGCCCTCTTCGACCATCGCTGCGATGCTCTCGTCGGTTTCTACGTCAACGATGTCTATGTGCCGTTCACGGGCGACGGCATGGTTGCGGGCTATAACAACCAGCTTCAGGTATTCTGGCGCCCCGGCACCGAAAATCAGACGGTCCCGGCGATCCTGACCGCGAACGGCGACTGGACCGCGAACGACAATGGCGCGGGGGTCTGCCACGTCACGGTCGCCTACAAGGCCGACGATCCCGAGGCGAAGAACCCGGTGTGGCCGGGCGGGCGCCCGCGCTTCCAGTGGATCGTGCGCGGCGCGCTCTGCTATGACGCGCGCAAGGACAGCAGCGTCGGCGGGTTCGGCGCGCACCGCATCAACCTGCCCGCCACCTGGGAATATTCCGACAACCCGATCGTCACCCGCTATAAATGGGTGCGCGGCTTCTATGCGTGCGACCGCGTCGGCGATCCGGCGCAGCTCCTGATCGGCCGCGGGCTGACGGCGATCGAGGCGCCGCCGCAGAATGTCTTCGCCCGCGCGAACCTGTGCGACGAGGTGATCGACGGCGAGAAGCGCTATCGCGTCGGCGGGTCGATCAGCGCCGGGGAAACCTTTCTCGCGGTCGAGGAGGATTTTGCCGCCGCCTGTGCCGGGACGATCGTCCAGCCCGAAGGGTGCGTCGAGATCGACCCCGGCGAGGCGCGCGCCGTCGTCGCGACCTTCACCGACCGCGATCTGGTCGTCGGGTCGCGGGTCCGGTGGAACAACGGGATGCTGTCGGCGAGCAGCGACGAATGGGTCAACACGATCGTCGCCTCCTATATCGAACCGGCACAGAAATGGGCCGAACATGCGGCGCCCGTGCTGCGCGACGGCGCCGACCTGATCGCCGATCGCCAGCCGCGCGAGCAGCGGATCATGCTGGGCTTCGTCCAGTGGATGAAACAGGCGCTGCGCGTTGGCGAAGTCTATCGCCGCCTCGGGCGTCTGCGCGGCCGTGCGGAAGTCACCCTGCCGCCGCGCTTCGCCAATATCGAAGAGGGCGACTGGGTCCAGTGGCAGTCCGATCGTCGCTTCAAGGGCGCGACGCTGACATTCCGCGTCGAGGCGTGGGGGTCGGACGAGAAGTGGCACCACTCGCTGAAGCTGCGGCAGATATCGGCGTCGGTCTTTTCGGACACTGCGCCGCTCGATGACGGATCGATCGCCGCGCAGCAGCCTGTGCCGCCCGCGATCGGCGCGCCGGGCGCGGGGAGCTGGGCGCTGGCGGCAGGCCATCTTGAGGCCGGGGGCATTTCAGTGCCGGCGCTGTTCGTCACGGGCGCCCGCGACGACAGCAACGCACGCTTCATCCGCATGGAATATGTCCAGGGCGCCGCGGCGCCGGGACCCGCGACGCAATGGAGCGATGCCGGGATAACGGGTCCCGACGTGAAGCGGCGCGAGATCGCGGTGGCGCCGCGCGGCACCTATCACGCGGCCATTTCCTATGTCGTCAACGGTGTGCAGGGCGACCGGCTGATCCTTGGGCCGGTGACGACGGGCGCCGCGACCTATCCCGATGGAACGCCGGTCGAGGATTTGCAGCCCGCCGAGCCGGGCGCGACCGATGGCGCGACGGTCGGTAACGGCGCCAACCCCGGCAACGTCAAGAATGAGAATGGCGTGATCCGCCCGGCGTCCGACCTGCTCAACAATGCGCTGGCGCTGAACGAGGACGGGTCGCTGGTCATCGTCCGCGACGGCGACCAGCCGACGCCGCTGGGGCAAATCCGCGTGACGGCGATCGGCGCCGCGACCGATGCGGCGATGCGTTCGAGCAACGATGCGCTCGAACGGTTGTCGGCGATCGTGACGATGATCGATACACGCCTCGCCTCGACACAGGAGGTCATCCGCGACGCCGGCATCTATGTCGATCCGGTCAATGGGCAGGTCACGATATCGGCGCTCGACGCGACTGTGGACCGGGTCAACGACGTGTCGATCAGGCTCGATGCGGTGCGGGGCGACATCCTGCTGAAGGCGTCGACCACCTATGTCGACAACGCGATCGCGATGGCGGTGATCGACCCGTCGCAAATCCCCGTCTTCGACCAGTTGGAAGCGCGGATCACGACGGCCGAGGCACGGCTGGACGGCGCCGAGGCGACGATCCTGCTGAAGGCCGACGCGGTCACGGTCAACGCGCTGACCGCGACGGTGACCACGGTGACGAACGATCTGGACGCGCTGGAAGGCGTCGTCGCGACGAAGGTCAGCAGCGTCGATTTCGGCGTGCTGGAGACGCGGGTCGCGACGGCCGAGGAAAGCCTGTCGGCGCTCGGCGACGTTGCCGAGATCGGCCGCGGGATCAGCGTGTCGCGGATGACGGGGCGGCAGCTCGACGACGAAGCCGCGCTGTCGCTTGCCGGGCTGCTCGCCGGGGATGCGCGCCAGCGCACTACGGTCGCCTCGCTCGCGCTGGCCCGCGAGGAGATCACGGCGCGGCTGATCGAAGGCGACGCGGCCGAGGCGCAGGCGCGCTTCGTGCTGGCGGCGCGTGTGGCGTCGGCCGAGGGCGCGATCACGAACGAACAGGCAGTGCGCGCCAGCCAGACTTCCGCGCTCGCCTCGCAGATCGGCACGATCTCGACGACGCTGGGCGGGCACACGGCGACCCTCGAAACCTTCGGCGAGAGCATTAACGGGCTTCAGGTGCGCTACGGCGTGCGCCTGAACGCCGGCAACAAGATCATCGGCTGGGCCGCGAACAACAACGGCGTGACCGGCGGCATGGATTTCGTCATCGACTATTTCCGCCTGTGGGACGCAGACGGAACGACGAGCAAGGCGCCGTTCGAGTTCGTCGACGGCAACATCTTCATGACATCGGCGACGATCAAGAACCTGTCGGTCGACACGATCAAGATCGCGAACAACGCGATCACCTTCCCCGTCCACCTCGACGCGCCGTCCGTCTTTCTCGTCCCCGCCTCGGGCGAACAGACGCTGCTCGAAACCCCCTGGCTGGCGCTCGGCACGATCGCCAATCCGGCGACGGCGCTGGTCGGCTTCTACGGCACGCTGCGAACGGACACGGGGACCGGGGGCGGGCCGGACAATGCCGCCGACTTCAAGGTCTATTGCGACAAGGGCGCGGGATATGAGCTGATCGGCGCCCAGTCGGTCGGGATCGAGGCGACGGGCGGCGACGTCTATTACTGGATGCCCGTGTCGGTGATCGACCTGTCGACCGACCTTTCCACCGCGCGCTTCAAGGTGACCGGGCGCGCGATCTCCGGTCCGCAGGGCAATGCCGCCCGCCGCTCGCTCGTCGGCGCGCCGACGCTCGTTATTCAGGGATCGAAGCGATGACCGCGACATATCGGTGGGCCTTGTTCGACGACATGGGCCGCTGCACCTCCATCATCAGCAGCCCGGTCGATCTGGACCTTCCGTTTGCGGTGGGCGCGGAGGATCGGCCCGACGATCTCTATCTCGGCGGGGATAATCGCCTCGCGCGGCGCCAGCCGGTCGAACTGGTAGCCAGTCGGCGCTATCTCGTTGCAGACGGCGTGGACCGCGTCACAATCGCCGGGCTGCCCGCCGACGCGCGCGTTCTGGTCGACGGCCGCGCGCAGTCGGTGGCCGAGGGGATCAGTTCGGACCAGCCGGGAAGCATCGTCGTCGAAGCGGCGCCGCCCTTCATATCGGCACCGGTCCTGATCGAGGTCGACACGCTGTCCGCGATCGCAGCCCGCCTCGCGGCCGAGGTCGACCGACAGGCCGAGACGGTGCGCACCGCGCGCGGGCTGCTGCTCGCCGGTCAGCAGGAAGCCTATGCGGCGAAGACGGCCGAGGCGCGCACCTTGCTGGCGGGCGGCGATGGCGCGGCCTGTCCCTTCCTTCAGCGCGAGGCGGAAGCGCGCGGCGTCAGCCTCGCCGAGCTGGCGTCGGCGGTGATCGCCAAGGCCGATGCCTGGGCGGTGCTCGCCGCCGAGATCGAGGCGCTCCGGGCCGGGGCCAAGCAGGCGATCGCGAACGCAACCGATATCGAAACCATCATCACCGCCGCCGCCGTCGACTGGCCGGCGCCGGATCAAGGAGAAAGCCAATGAGCTGGTATGCCATCGGGACGGTCGCCGTCACGAACAACAACGCCGCCGTCGTGGGCACGGGGACCAACTGGGTCGCCAATGTCCAGGCGGGCGATATCTTCTGGGGGCCGGACGGCCGCGGCTATGAGGTTGTCAGCGTCAACAGCAACACCAGCCTGACGATCGGACCGGTCTATGCCGGTGCGACCGCTGGCGGGCAGGCTTATCGCATCACGCCGACGCAAGGGCGGGTGATCGTGCTGACCGAGGGCGTCAATACGCTGCTGACCCAGTTCGGCGGCATCCGTGACGGCATCGGTTCGGGCAATTTCCCCGATGGCACGGCGGCGGCGCCCGCGCTGCGCTTTGGCGCCGACGCGGATACCGGCCTGTATCGCCCGGCCAACGATAGCCTGGGAATTGCAACGGGAGGCGCCGAACGCGTGCGTCTCACGAGCATCGGCCTTGGGGTCGGCACTACCAATCCTACGTCGAAAGGGCATTTCTCGGGAACGAATGCGACGATCATTACCGTCGAATCGACCAACGCTGGCGCGGGCGACACGCAGTTACGCATCCTGACCCCCGACCGGGACTGGCGTATCGGCCAAAATGTCGGGGGCGTCGGCGTCGGGGCGCTGGTCTTCTACGATGTGTCCGCTGGATCGCCCCGCCTCGTCTTTGATGCCAGCGGCATCATGCGGCCCGGCAGCGACAATACGCAGCCGCTCGGCGCGGCGACCTTTCGCTGGTCGACGGCCTACCTTGGGTCCAGCCCCGTCGTTACGTCGGACGAGCGGGAAAAGACGTGGCGTAGCGCACCGACGGTCGCCGAGCTGGCAGCAGCCCGCCGGATCATCGGCGAACTGGGTTTCTATCGGTGGAACGACGCCATCACCGAAAAGGGCGACGGAGCACGCTATCATTTCGGCCCTCGGGCACAGCGCGTATGGGCAATCATGGCCGACGAGGGGTTGATCGATCCGATCATCGACGGTCGGTCGCCGAGCAGCTCCTATGCCTTCCTCTGCTACGACGCGTGGGACGCGGTCGCGCCGGTCGAGGCCGTCGAGGAAGTGCGCGGCGAAAACGGCGAAGTGCTCGTCGCAAGCTGGGCTGCCGTGCCCGGCCGACCCGCCGGCAACCGTTTCGGCGTGTGTCCCGATCAGCTCGCGCTGTTCCTTATCGCTGCCCAGGAGGCGCGGATCGCGGCGCTGGAGGCCGCGACGTGATCACTCCGGCCGAACTGGCTCTCGTCGACCGGCTGGGGGAATGCTGGGATGACTTCCTCGCTCTGCCTGTCATGCACAGTGACGACCGGCGCGAGTTCCGGACCCTGATCCATCATGCGCAGGAGAAGGTGCTGGCGCGGTCGACCCTTCGCCAGCTCGAATCGACTGTCGCGCCGAAGCGTGCCGATTTGTAATAGGCTCGAACCCCCGCTGGAGAGTTCATCATGAAGATCGTCGATCGCGCCACGTTCCTCGCCCTGCCTGCCGGCACCGTCTATGCGAAATGGGGATCGGGCAGCAAAGGCCCTGGAGGCGACATCGATCTCACCTACGGCGAGGTGGCCGTCAAAGGCGACACGGTTTCCGGCGTGGATTGGGTTGTCCTCGACTTCATGGCTTGGCCGGAGAATTGCGACGACAGCATAGAATGGGCGGATGCGATGATCGCGGCGATCAACGGGACGCCCACCGCGCCGCTCGAAATTGGTGACTTCGGTGGTCGCGATGGGCTGTTCGATCAGGAGCAGCTCTTTGCTGTTTTCAGCCGCGTCGAGGTCGAGCGCATGGTTGCGATGCTCAACGGCTCTCTCGAAACCGCCTACGCGGACGAACCCACGGCCTCTTAGTCCAACCACTAGCGGACGCTTAGAGCCTTCTGAGAAGGCGCGAGCCGACGAGGCAACCGGCCTCTGCTCTTTCTCATTGTGAATTGCGGCATAGCCGGATCGCGGTTTTGGGGCTGGCGAGTGCTACAAAAGCTCTTGTCACAAACTCTAAAAGCTTTTGTCGCGCTTCAGCCAAAACTGAACCGTCGGCTTCGATGAAAGCACTGGCGTTCGTCCTTTGTTCCGATTATGCGGCGGGGATGGCCAAAGCGAAACGTCAATATGTCTGCCAGAATTGCGGGTCCGCCACCTATCGCTGGCAGGGGCAGTGCGCCGATTGTGGCGAGTGGAACACGCTCGTCGAAGAGGCCGCCGAGACCGTCTTTTCGGCGAAGCACGACCTCAGTCGCGGCGGGCGGACGCTCGCGCTCGAAACGCTCGATGCCGACAGCAAGATGCCCGACCGGATGCTTTGCGGCATCGCCGAGTTCGACCGCGCGCTCGGCGGCGGTTTTGTCGCGGGATCGGCGACGCTGATCGGCGGCGATCCGGGGATCGGCAAGTCGACGCTGCTCCTCCAGGCGGCAGGGCGGCTCGCCAAGGCGGGCAAGTCGGTCGTCTATATTAGCGGCGAGGAAGCGGCGGCGCAGGTGCGGCTCCGCGCGCAGCGGCTGGGGCTCGGCAATGCGCCGGTCGCGCTCGCCAGCGCTACCTCGGTGCGCGATATCCTCGCGACGCTCGACGGCCGCGACGCCGATTTTGTCGTCATCGATTCGATCCAGACGATGCACAGCGACCTGATCGACAGCGCGCCGGGGACGGTGAGCCAGGTCCGCGCGAGCGCGCAGGAGCTGATCCGCTATGCCAAGGACAGCGATGCGGCGATCGTGCTCGTCGGCCATGTCACCAAGGACGGGACGATCGCGGGACCGCGCGTGCTCGAACATATGGTCGATACCGTGCTGGCGTTCGAGGGCGAACGCAGCCACCAATATCGTATCCTGCGCGCGGTGAAGAACCGCTTCGGCGGCACCGACGAGATAGGGGTGTTCGCGATGGGCGAGGAAGGGCTGGGCGAGGTGGCAAACCCGTCGAGCCTGTTCCTGACCGACCGCAGCCGCGACGTGCCGGGATCGGTGGTGTTCCCGGCGCTCGAAGGGACGCGCCCCGTGCTGGTCGAGGTGCAGGCGCTGACCGTGCGGCTGGCGAGCGGGGCGACCCCGCGGCGCGCGGTCGTCGGCTGGGACAGCGGGCGGCTCGCGATGGTGCTCGCGGTGCTGGAAGCGCGCTGCGGGCTCCAGATGGGCGCCGCGGAAGTCTATCTCAACATCGCCGGCGGCTACCGGCTGACCGACCCCGCCGCCGACCTTGCCGTCGCCGCGGCGCTGATCTCGGCGTTCAGCGAGCGGCCGGTGCCTGCCGATGCCATCGTGTTCGGCGAACTGTCGCTGTCGGGCGAGGTGCGGCAGGTTTCGCACGATGGCCTGCGCCTCCGCGAGGCGGCGAAGCTCGGTTTTTCGCGCGGCTGGGGGCCGACGGGGATGAAGGCGGTCGGCGGAATTTCGGTCACCGGTTTCGGCCGGCTCGGCGAACTCGTTGACCTGATGCTCGGGCGCGACTAGCGACCGGGAAATGGGAAGTCTGACGGCTCTGGATATCATCGTGCTGACGCTCGTCGGCGGCGGCGCGGTGCTCGGTTTTTCGCGCGGCCTCGTGCAGGAGGTGACGACGCTGCTCGCGTGGGTCCTCGCGATCGCGGCCGTGCGCTTCTTTCACCCGCTCGTCACCGATCTGCTCGCCGGCTGGGTCGGCGGAGAGGGCGGCGCGGCGATGCTCGCCTTCGTCCTGCTTTTCGGCGGCGTGTTCGCGCTGGCCAAATGGGGTTCGCGCGCGATGGGGCAGCGCAGCCGCGCCTCGCTGGTCGGCGGATTCGACCGCGGGCTTGGTGCTGGTTTCGGCGCGGTAAAGGGCCTGCTGATCGCCTCGATCGGCTTCATGCTGATCACTTTGCTGTACGACATCGGCTATGGCAATGCGCAGCGCCCGGCATGGATGACCGACAGCCGCAGCTATCCCGCGCTCAACGCGACGAGCGCCGCGATGAGCAAGGTGATCGCCGAACGCCGGGCGCAGGCCCGCGAAGCCGAGGCCGAAGCGGCGAAGGCCGACAAGTCATGAGCGCGCCGCTCTATAATCGCGACATATTGGCGCTGGCGGTCGCGACCGCCGACTATCTGCCGCTTGCCGATGCGTCTCTCCGCGTGAGCAAGCGTGCGCCGCTGTGCGGCAGCGCGATCATCCTCGATCTCGATACCGACGCCGCCGGGCGCGTGACGCGCGTCGGCATGCACGTCGAGGCGTGTGCGCTCGGCCAGGCGTCGGCGGCGCTGCTTGCGCGCCACGCGCCGGGCCTTGGCCTCGCCGACATCCGTGCCGCGCGTGACGCTATCGCCGGCTGGTTCGCGGGCGAGGGCGACCGGCCCGACTGGCCGGGGTTCGACCTGCTCGCGCCCGCGCGCGACTATCCTGCGCGCCATGGCGCGATCCTGCTGCCGTTCGATGCCGCGATTGCGGCGCTCGAGGACCAGGCGGCGGCGGCGTGACGCTGCTGGCGCTGACGGCGGCGGCGTCGGAGGCGGCGGGGAAGGCGGCTGAAACGGCAACCGACACCGCGTTGGTTGAGGGCGCCATCCTGCTCGGCGTCGCGACCTTGTTCGTCCTCATCTTCCGCCGCCTCGGCCTCGGCGCGGTGCTCGGCTACCTGATCGCGGGCGCGGTCGTGGGCCCGCACGGGCTTGGCCTTGTCGGCGGGGGCGAATCGAAACTCGCCTTTGCCGAACTCGGCATCGCTTTCCTGCTCTTCCTCGTCGGGCTCGAACTGTCGCCGGGCCGCTTGTGGCAGATGCGCCGCGCGATCTTCGGGCTCGGCATGGTGCAGGTCGTGGTGACCGGACTCGTTCTCACCGCGCTGATCCACCTGATCCTCGGGTTCAGCCCGGCAGCCTCGCTTGCGCTCGGCCTGCCGCTCGCGCTGTCCTCGACCGCGCAGGTGCTTCCGGGGCTCAAGAGTTCGGGGCGGATCAATTCGCCCTTTGGCGAGAAGGCCTTCTCGATCCTGCTGTTCCAGGACCTCGCGATCGTGCCGATGATTACCATCGTGGCCGTCCTGTCGCGTGCACCCGCCGATCCCTCGGCGCCGCCCGGCTGGCAGATGGCCTTCTTCACCCTGTGGGCCATCGTCGTGCTGGTCCTCGCGGGGCGCTTCGTCGTCAACCCGCTGCTGCGGATCATCGGCCGCTACGGCGAACGCGAATTGTTCGTCGTGGTCGGACTGCTCACAATCCTTGCGAGCGCCGCATTGATGCATAGCCTGCACCTGTCGACTGCGCTCGGCGCCTTTATCGCGGGCGTCATGCTCGCCGACTCGCCTTATCGGCACGAGATCGAATCGGACGTCGAACCCTTCCGCCTGATCCTGCTCGGCCTCTTCTTCCTTGCCGTCGGCATGGTGCTCGACGTCGGCGCGGTGATGGAGCGGCCGTTGCTCGTCCTCGGGCTGGCGCTGGGCCTTGTTGCGGTGAAGGCGGCGGTCCTGACCTTGATCGTCAAGGCGTTCGGGAAAAGCTGGTCGGCGGCGCTCGGGCTTGGCCTGCTGCTCAGCCAGGGCGGCGAGTTCGGCTTCCTGCTGTTCGCGCAGGCGGCCGACGCGCTCCTCATCGAGCCCGAAGCGGCGAGCCTGTTCAGCGCGGTGGTGACATTGTCGATGGTGACGACGCCCTTCCTGATGCTGTTTGCGCGCAATTTGGAGTTCTCGCCCGCTGCGGAGCCGGCCGACCTTGACGACCCCGAGGATGCGCCGCGCGGGTCGGCGATCGTCGTCGGCTACGGACGGTTCGGGCAGACGGTGGCGCAGATGCTGCACGGCGTAGCCTGTTCGGTGACGCTGATCGACAAGAAGCCGAGCCAGATCGAGCTGTCGAGCCGCTTCGATACCAAGGTCTATTTCGGCGACGGGCTGCGCGTCGACTTGCTGCGCCGTGCGGGCGCCGAAGAGGCGCGGCTGATCATTTTTTGCATCGACGACGCATCGGTCGACGCTGCTGCGTTGAAACCCGTCGTCGACGCCTTTCCCGACGCCAAGGTGCTGATGCGCGTGTTCGATCGGCGCCAGTTGCTCGCGCTCGACGGCGCGGGGGTCGATGGCGCGGTGCGCGAAGTGTTCGAAAGCTCGATCGCGCTGGGACTGATGGCGCTGCGGCACCTCGACGTCGATCCGCGCGAGATGGAGGATGTCGAAACGACGCTCCGCCATCTCGACGATGCGCGGCTCCAGGCGCAGCTCGACGAGGGTGACCTGTCGGCGGGGATGGATCACCGGTTCAAACCCGGTGGCGGGCGCGAGGCCGAAAGCGTGCTCGAGAAGCTGCGGCAGCGGCGGCTCGCGGCGAAGCTGGCCAAGGACGATAATGAGGCGCCGGGGCTGGCCGCGGATCGCTAATCGCGGCGCTGTCGCGCCGGTTGCTCCCTCCATCGGCCGCCGGGCAAAAAAGAACCCGGCCAGAGGCCGGGTCCAGGAGGAGTTCCCAGTGGTACCTTGGGAATGTCTATTCGGCGGGCACCGGGCTGCGGCCGGTGATGAAGCCTTCGCGCTTCGTGCCGTCGGCCTGCACCGGATCGTGCGCGACGTCGCTTTCGTCGAAGACTTTCGTCCATGCCGCAAATTCGAGGCAGACGCCGTCGGGGTCGAAGAAATAGACCGAGCGGACATAGACGTCGTCGTTCATCTCGGGCGACGACTGGGTCGGTGAATTGTCGTGATTGAGGATCGGGGTGACGTCGACGCCCTTGCTCACCAGCCGCTGATAATATTCCTCGAACTTGTCGGCGTGGACGTTGATCGCGATATGGTTCATCGATCCGTGCGCTGACATGAAGTTGCCGCGCGTCGGCAGCGCTTCGGGCGCCGAAATGCCCGGGACGGCTTCCGGGGCGTTCGGAAACCAGAAGAAGGCGATGCTGTCGCCGTTGCCGACGTCGAAGAAGAAATGCTGGCCGCGCCCGCCCGGCAGATCGAGCGTCTTGACCAGCGGCATGCCGAGAATGTCACGGTAAAACTCAACCGTTCGCGCCATATCCTTGCACACGAGCGCGAGGTGATTGACCCCGCAGAATTCGAATTCGCTATTTGCTGCAGCCATGATCCGTCTCCTTGTGGTTCAGTTTGCCGTTGCGCTGGGGCGGCTTTTCATCCGCTCGTACCAGCGCTGAATATTCGTGTTGGCGGGGTCCATCGGCTGGCCGACCGAGGCGCCGAAATCGAGGAATGCGAACAGCATGATGTCGGCGAGGCTCAGCGCGTCACCCGCGATGAATTCGCGCCCCGCGATCTGTGCGTCGAGCCATCTGATCCCGTCCTGCGCGGTTGCTTTCAACCCATCGGCGGCTTCGGGCAGGCAGCGCAGCCGCGCCTCGAACAGCGGCAGGCCTTCGGCAAAGCGGAAGCCGTTGGTGAGCGGTTCGCAAATCTTGAGGTCGACGCGGCGCGTCCACATGCGGGTGTTCGCGCGCTCCTCCGCCGTGGTGCCGATCAGCGGCGTTTCGGGGAAGCGCTCTTCCAGATATTCGCAGATTGCGGTGATTTCGCAGACGAAACTGCCGTCGTCGAGTTCAAGCGCCGGGGTCTGCCCGGCGGGGTTCACATCGACATTATACGGCGCGCGCCGGTTCTCGCCGCCGCGCAGGTCGACGCTGACCTCGGGGATCTCGATACCCTTTTCCGCCATGAAAAGTTTCACGACGCGTGGGTTTGGGCCGACGCTGTTATAGAATTTCATCTTATCCTCTCGCAGTCCTTTTACCATCTTGCGGCTTAATCGTCAACTTAGTTGACGGTTAAGCCGGGGCGCGGCCAACGGACGCGATAGAGCGTCCCCGTTGTCGATGCGGTGATATAGGCGTCGCGCCGGTCGGCGCCGCCAAAGGCGATGTTGGTGATCCCGACGTCGGGGAGCGGCAGGAACTCCGAACCGTCGCCGGCGGGATTGAAAATGGTGATCCCGCCCTCGACCATCGTGCCGACGCAGATGCGCCCGCTTTCCTCGATCGCCATGCTGTCGAGCAGCCGGAAGGCGGGCGGGGTGCCGACAAAGCGGCCGGGAGCCCACGGCGGGGGCGGCGCGAGGGTGCCGGGCGCAACCACGTCCATCGCCCACACGCGCGCGGTCATCGTCTCGCTGACATACAGCGTCTGACCATCGGGCGAGAGGCCCACGCCATTCGGACCCATCATGTCGGCACGCTGGCGCGTGATGCGCGATCCGTCGGCGGCGGCATGATAGAGCGCGCCATGGTCGCGGCCGCTGTCGCGCACCTGTCCATGGTCGGTGAACCAGAAACCGCCGGCGGCGTCGAACACGATATCGTTCGGTCCCTTGAGCCGCTCGCCCTCGAAGCTGTCGTAGAGCGTCGTCACCGCGCCGCTGGTCAGGTCGACGCGCTGGATCGACCCGCACGCGTCGGCGTTCGCGGCGTGACCCGGGAACAGCATGCTGCCCGCCTCGACCCACTCGAACCCGCCATTGTTGCAGACATAGGCGGCGCCGTCGGGGCCGATCGCAAGCCCGTTCGGACCGCCGCCGAGCTCGGCAACGACCAAAAGTTCGCCATCGGGAGCGACGCGCGTCAGCCTGCCGCGCGCGATTTCGACGAGCAGCACCGACCCGTCGGCCATCGGCACCGGGCCTTCGGGAAAGCGAAGGCCGGTCGCGACGATCTCGGGGGCGCCGAATTCGCTCATCCGTTTGCGGGGCGCGGAGCGCTGAGGAAGTCCGCGGCGTTGAAGCCTTCGGGCGCCGCGACTTCGACGATCGGGTCCTCGCGCGCATCATATTCCATGCGCAGCGCACGGGTGATCACCGCGTGCATGTCATAGAGGCAAGTGATGTAGGTGAATTCGAAAATCTGCTCGTCGTTCCAGAAGGTCTTGAGCTTGTCGAAGACCTCCAGCGGCACCCGTCCGCCGGCCTGGGCAAGGCAGTCGGCGTAGGCGAGCACGGTGCGCTCCTGCTCGTTGTAGCAGTCGGCGACCTGCCAGTGCGCGATCGCGGCGATCTTCTCGTCGCTGACGCCGAGGCCGCGCAGCGATTTGCAATGCTGCGAGAAAACGAACTGGCTGCCCTTGACCCAGCCCGCGCGCGTCTGGCCGAGCTCGCGAAGGACCGGATCGATCGTGCGCGCCGGATTGCGATAGACGGCGAAGCCCTTGACCGCATGTTCGAAGATGTCGGGCGACAGCGCGAAGACGGTCCACCAGTCGCCGGGCGTGCCGGTCGCGGTGCCGGGCTCGGCGACGGGGTCGCGGTCGCCGAACAGGCGGTTGTAATAAGCGAGGACGGTCTCGTCGGTGACTTCCGAGCGGGGAACCTGGCGCAGGACGGGCATGGGATGTCTCCTCAGGCGTTGGCGAATTTGCGGAATGCGGCGACGTGTGCGCTGTCGAAATATTCGTCGAGCCGCGTGATCTTGCCATTCTCGACCTTGCAGATGATGGCGCAGGGCAGGCGGACCTCGCCGTCGTCGTGGACGCGCTTGCCCTTCAGTACATGTTGTTGGACGAAGCCGCCGGGAAAGGTGGTGAGCTGGCGCTCGGCATATTCGCGGTCCTTGATCCGCGCGACCATGCCGGTCAGCGTCTGTGCGGTCTGCGCCGGGGTGACGATCAACTCGTCGGTATTGTGCCAGATTTCGGCGTCGGGCGTGAAGCTGCCCTGCATCGTTTCGATGTCGCCCGCCTCGATCGCGTCGAAAAAGCGCTGCGCCATGGCGCGGATGTCGTCCTGCTCTGCCATAATATCCTCCTTAAACTCGCGCGCCGAACATGCGGCCGCCATTGGCGGCGATCAGCCCGTCGATATCGTCGCCCTTGTACGCGGGATCGGCCGAGGGGCCGAAGGACGACAGCATGTCCTGCGTCACCAGCTCGGCCATCGCCTTCCATTCGGGGTGGGTGAATATCCAGTAGTCGCCCGCCTCGATCGCCTCGACGACACGTGCGCCGATCTTGCCCGGTGCCATGCCGCCCGCGAGCACGCCCTGCATCGCTTGGCTCGTAGCCGCGGCCTTGCCGACCTCGACCTCGACGGGGCGCAGGTCGCGCGTTGTCTCGACGATCCGCGTTGCCGACATGCCGGGCATCAGCACCGAAATATCGACGCAGGTTTCGGCCAGCTCGTTGCGCAGCGCCATCGCGATGCCGAGTGTCGCATATTTGGAGCTGATGTAGGCGACCGAGATCGGTGGCGGCACGATCGCGACCATCGAGGAGGTTATGACGAGGTGGCTTGGCTCGCCGCTCGCCTTCATGTCGCCGAGGAAGGTGCGGCAGGCATAGAGATGCGCGTGCGCGTTGACAGCATAGTTCCAGCGCCAGACGTCGGTATCATATTGCTCGAACGGCCCCGATCCGCCGCCGACCCCGGCGTTGCTGAACAGGATGCGCACGGGGCCGAAGTCGCGCGCCTGTTCGCCTGCAGCGGCCCAGCTGTCCTCGCTGGTCACGTCGAGCTGGAGGCCGAGCGCGTTGGCGCCTTCGCTTCGCAGCGCTTCGGCCGCGCCATCGGCGCCCGCCCCGTCGATATCGGCGAGGATGACCGACGCACCCTTGGCGGCGAGCGCCTTGGCGGTGGCGAGTCCGAGCCCGCTCGCGCCGCCGGTGATGAAGGCGGTCTTGCCCGCGACATCGGTCATTCGGCGAAGTCCTTCTCGAGGTAACGCGTCATGCGATACTGCGTGATCCCGGCAGCGGCGGCGAAGGGCATGAGCGCCATCAGCGCCCAGCGCAGGCTTTCGTCGCCATATTCGGGTTTCAGGCTGTCGCTGACGATCCCGGCGAACAGCGGGCCGAGCCCGAGCCCGATGATGTTGAACATCAGCATCAGCACTGCGGCGGCGGTCGCGCGGCTGCGCGGCGGGGTCAGATTCTGGACCAGTGCAAGCGCCGGGGCGACATAGGCGGTGCACGCCGCCATCGGGATCAGCATGAGCGCGAGCGAGAGCTGCCAGCTGTCGACGAGCAGCGCGGCGATGAAGGTCGGGATCAGGACGGCGGTCGCAAGCGCCGGGATGGTGCCATAAGCGCGCGCCGACACCTTCGCACGGTGGCTGACCAGCCACCCGCCGCCGAGGATGCCGATGCCGAAGGTGATGCCCGCCGCCGGGCCGAAATAGGTCGCCATGGCGTCGAGCGGCATCTTCTGCGTCCGCATCAGGAAGGCGGGGATCCAGTTGAGCATGCCATAGCTGGTGAAGGCGGCGAGGCCGCTGCCGATCATCACCATACGCAGCGACGGACGCCGCCAGAACATCGCAAGGCTCTGCGAAAAGGGCAGGGCTTCGTCGGCCGCCTTTTGCGTGTCCATCTGTCCGCGCGCGGGCTCACGGACAAGCCAGATCAGGATCGGCGCGACAATGACGCCGACGATGCCGATCAGGATGAAGGCGTTGCGCCACCCGATGTTCGCGGCGGCCCAGGCACCGAAGGTCGCGCCCACAAAGACGCCGAAAGGGCCGTTGAGCGTGAAGATGCCGATCGCGAGCGGACGCTGCGCGGGTGGGTAATAGTCGGCGATGACCGACAGCGACGGCGCGGTGCCGCCGGCTTCGCCCGCACCGACGCCGAAGCGCATGAGCGCCAATTGCCAGAAGCTCGATGCCATGCCGCACGCCGCGGTGAAGCCGCTCCACACGACGCACGCGATGCCGATCAGCTTCACGCGGTTCCAGCGGTCGGCAATCATCGCGACGGGAACCCCCATCGCGGCATAAAAGAGCGCGAAGGCAAGGCCGGTGAGCAGGCCGAATTGGGTGTCGCTGAAATCCATCTCGGCGCGGATCGGTTCGACGAGCACCGACAGGAGCTGGCGGTCGACGAAGTTGATCGTGCCCACGATGAACAGCATGGCGAGCGCGACATTACGGCGTAGCGCGAGACCGCTGTCGGACGCCGCGGCGCCTGCATTAACGGCGGTAGCCTCTGTCATCACACTCTCCAAAAATGCACGAGTCTTCTCGTTCCAAAAATACTTAGATATTTAAGTTTATCTGTCAACGTGCTTTACGGTAACGGCAAAACCGACGGGAGAGAAGAGATGGAGATCAAGGGTAAAAGCGCCATCGTAACGGGCTCGGCCGGCGGTATCGGCCGCGCGAGTGCAGTCATGCTGGCGGCCCGCGGCGCGGCGGAAATCGCGCTCGTCGATGTCAATGAGACGGGGCTCGCCGAGACCGCGCGGCTCGTCGAGGCGGCGGGGGCGCGGGCGAGCATTCACATACTAGACCTCTCCGACATCCCCGCAACCGAAGCCTGGTTTCGCGCGCATGGCGACGTCGACATATTGCATAACAATGCCGGGGTCGTGTCGGGCCTGCCGCAATTCCCCGACGTCGATGCGGCGCGCATCCGCTGGATCATCGACGTCAACATCACCTCGCTTGTCGCCGCGACGCAGATCGCGGTGCAGGCGATGCGAAAGCGCGGCGGCGGGGTGATCGTCAACACCGTGTCGACGGTGGCGCTGGGCACCGGTTTCTACGATGCCATGTATGCAACGACCAAGGCGGCGGTGATGATGTTCACCCGCTGCTGCGCGCCGCTGAAGGCGGAGTGCAATGTCCGCGTGGCGGGCATGTTGCCGGGGCTGGTCGATACGCCGATCCTCGACACGACGGGCGCGGGCGGCAAGTCCGAATGGATGAAGGCGGTGCTCGCGAACAATGAGGCGTGCGTGCCCGAGGATATCGCCGGCGGCGTTGCGATGCTGATCGAGGATGACGGCCTCGCGGGCGGCGACTGGGTTGCGGTGCGGCGGCTCGACGGCCAGGTCGAATATCAGTGGGGGCACGCGGACACGGTTTAGGAATCAGCGCGTCGGCGCTTCGAGCATATTCTTGCCGAACAGGTTCGACCATTGTTCCTCGGTCAGCACCGGGCGCGCGCTCGACAGGTTTGCGGCATTCTTGACGTCGGTGCCCGCGATCACCGCCGGGCGTTCGCCTATGCGCGCGAACCAGTCCGCGACCGCCGGATAATCGTCGAGTGTCAGCCCGATCGCGCGGATCGCGCGCGTCCACGGCCACGCCGCGATGTCGGCGATCGAATATTCTTCCGCGAGATAATCGGCCTCGCCCAGCCGGCCGTTGAGGACGTGGAGCAGGCGCAGCGTCTCGTTGCGATAGCGTTCGACCGGATAGGTTTGTCCCTCGGGAGCATAGCGGATGAAATGATGTGCCTGACCCTGCATCGGGCCGAAGCTTGCCATCTGCCACATCAGCCATTGCTGCGCCTGAGCACGCCGACGCGGGCTCTCGGGAAGTAGCTGGCCGCTCTTTTCGGCGAGATAGAGGAGGATCGCGCCGCTTTCGAACACCGGCAGCGGTGCGCCGCCGCCGACCGGGTCATGGTCGACGATCGCGGGAAGGCGGCCGTTGGGGTTGATCCGGCGATATTCGGGGGTCAGGTGATCGCCCTCGAGCATATTCATCGCGAGCAGCCGGTGCGGCAACCCGATCTCTTCGAGCATGATCGAGACTTTGTGGCCGTTCGGCGTCGGGGTGAAATAGACGTCGATCATATCGCGGTTCACCCCTTTAAACAGGTCACGACCGCCATCGCGGCTTCCCTGTCGAGGGAAGCATCGACGGCGGCCGATCCCTGGGACATCGTTAGAACTTGATCCCGGCCTCGACCGAAATGTTGCGCGTGGGCTCAAGATAGAGGATCGCGCGCGGGTTTGCGGTGATCGGCGACGGCAGGTTGAAGGCGCTGCCGATCGTCTTTTCGTTCGTCAGGTTCTTGCCGACGACGGCGACGTGCCAGCGGTCGTCCTGATCGGCGAGCTGGACGCGCAGGTCGAGCTTGGCATAGCCGCCCTGCACGCCGAAGATCGGGCTTTGGTTGTCCGAGTTGAAATATTTCGACCGCGCCGACGCAACGCCGGTGATGTCGAGCTTCAGGTCATCCGACATGTCGAACCGCGCGTGCGCGGTAACGCTGCCGGTATATTTCGACGAGTAGGCGACGGGGTAACCGGCCAGGTTGTTGTTCGCGACGTGGTTCGGTTGCGTCCGATCGGTCTGTGCGGGGTTGCAAACCGACAGCGGCTGGCTGGCGAGGCAGGCCGCGCCCGGATAATTGTCATATTTGATATCCGAATAGGCGGCCGACGCGCTGATGTCGAAATTGGGGGTCGGGAAGATGCTGAGCGATCCTTCGAGCCCCTTCGACGTCGCGGCTGCGGCGTTGCCGGTCAGGTAGCTCGACGTTGCGGGCTGGTAGACCGAGACCTGCAGGTCCTTGAACTTGGTATGATAGGCAGAGACGTTGGCGATGACCTTGCCATCGAACAGCGTCGATTTGATGCCGGCCTCGAAATTCTCCGACCGTTCGGGTTCGAAGGTGAAGGTCGCGTTCGTCGTTCCCAGCGTGTTCGAGACGAAGCCGCCCGACTTCGAGCCGCGGCCCCAGGTGCCGTAGACCATGATGCGCGGCGCGATGTCATATTGCAGCGTCACCGACGGATCGACATTGCCTTCGCTGATCGAACCCGTGGCGCTCGAAATCGGGCGCAGCGCGAAGGGGCCGTAAACGAGGCGCGATGCGAAATCGCCGTCCTTCTTGGTGTGGCTGTAGCGCAGGCTGCCGATCGCGCGGAACGCGTCGCTGATGTTGACCGTCGCCTGACCAAATGCCGACCAGGATTCGGCCTTCTGCTTGAACAGGCTGTCGATGCGGCCGAAATAGTTGAGCGCCGCGATGTTGAAGCCCTGATATTGCTCCAGTTGATAGTTCGACTTGTCGTAGTAGGCGCCGACGATGAATTCGAACGTCCGCCCGGTCGGCGACAGGATACGGATTTCCTGCGAGATCTGGTCGAAGCGTTCGGGGAAGGCGTTATACACCGAGTTGGCGGTGACGGCGCCGCCGCTGTTCGGGATCGTCTGGTCGAAGCCGTTGACGATCTTCGACTTGAACCAGCTGTAACCGGTGACCGAGGTGAGCGTGAAATCGCCGAGCGCGAGGTTGCCGACGCCCGAGATCATCACCGACTTATTGTCATTGCCTTCGTCGCCGAGCGCCGAACGTTCGAGATAACGCGTGGTCTGCGGATCCTGCCCGCTGGTCAGCGGGCTCGACACGGTGATGCCGCCGATAACTTCGCGGTTCCCATATTCGACCTTCGCCGTGTAATCGAAATTGTCCGACGGTTCCCACTTCAACGTCAGGCGCAGCAGCTGCGACCGGATTTCGGGATCGTCGTGATCGGTCGCGCGGTTGTAGATATAGCCGTCCTGGTTGACGATCTTGTACGCGAAGCGCGCGCCGAGCGTGTCGGTGATCGGTCCCGACAGGTAACCCGAGAAATCGGTGCCCTTATGGTCGAAATTATAGAGGCCGGTGATCGCGCCCTCGAAATCCTTGGTCGGACCCGCCGAGACGACGCTGACCGCACCCGCTGCGGTGTTCTTGCCGAACAGCGCGCCCTGCGGACCGCGCAGCACCTCGACGCGCGCGAGGTCGAAGAAGGGAGCCTGCGCCTGGCGGTTGCGGCCGGCGTAGATGCCGTCGACATAGAGCGACACCGACTGGTCGAAGGCGAAGTTCGCCGGCGGCGAACCGAAGCCGCGGATATAGATGACGTCGTTGCCCGCGGTCGACTGGACGAAGACGTTCGGCGTGTAGTTCATCACCGCCTTGATGTCGCTCGTATTGAATTCGGCGAGCTTGGCGCCGCTCACGACTTCCATCGAGATCGGCACATTCTGCAGATTCTGCTCGCGCTTTTGCGCGGTGACGATGATTTCGTTGGTGTTGCTGTCGTCGACGTCCGCCGTGTCGGCGGGGGCGGCTTGCGCCATCGCCGGTGCGGCATTGGCGAGCATCGCGATCGCGGCAACGCCGGACAGCAGGAACTGGGTATGCACCTTCATCTTCACCCTCCCATAGAGCTTGTTGTTGCGGTCCCGGAAAGCCTTCCGATCCGTCAATCTGATTGACCCTTAGTATACTAATGGTTTTATGCTTGTCCATAGGCTGGAAGAGGATTCGCATCATGAATGAAGAAAAGCTGCAAGACGCACCAACCGCGCTGGCGACGCGGCATCTGTGCACCGCCGAGTTCGAAGTGGGGGGCGGGATCATCGGGATCGGCGCGTCGCCCTTTGGCGACCAGCGGCTCGGCTATATCAGTGGCGGCCGTTTTTTTGGACCCCGTATCAACGGGATAATCCTGCCGGGCGGTGGCAATTGGTCGCGCTCGGGACGGCTTGGCGATGCGGCGTCGGTCGGCACCTTCGATGCGCGCGCGGTGTGGCAGACCGACGACGGCGACCTCATCTATCTGAGCTACACCGGACGCAACATCATTCCCGACGATGTCCGCGCGACCTTCGTCGATCCCGCGGTCCCCGACGCCGACGCGTCGCGCTACTATCTGCGAATCGCGCCGGTGTTCGAAACCGCGAGCGCAAAATATGGCTGGCTCAACGGCGTGCTCGCGGTGGGCGTCGGCGAACGCACCGATTTCGGTGTGCGCCATGTGATCCACGAGGTGCTTTGAGATGATCGACCTCCATTATTCGGCGACCCCGAACGGGCAGAAGATCGCGATCATGCTCGAGGAGATCGGCGAGCCCTATCGCGTGATCCCTTATGACATCTTCGAGGGTGACCAACTGACCGCCGAATTCGGGCGCATCAATCCGAACCATAAGCTGCCTGCGATTGTCGACGGGGGCCCGGCGGGTGGCGGTGATCCGGTGACGGTTTTCGAGTCGGGCGCGATCCTGCAATATCTGGCCGAAAAGAGCGGCCGCTTCCTGCCTGCATCGGGTGCAGCGCGCGCGGCGACGCTGTCGTGGCTGACATGGCAGGTCGCGGGACTCGGGCCGATGGGCGGGCAGGCGAGCCACTTCCTCCGCTACGCGCCCGCGGGGCAGGACTATGCCGTCGAACGTTATACGAAAGAGGTTCAGCGCCTGCTGACCGTGCTCGAAAAGCGGCTGGAGAAATGCGCTTATGTCGCGGGCAACGATTATTCGATCGCCGACATGGCGATCTGGCCCGGCCGCGCGTCGGCGTTCGTGATGGGCATGGGACTCGACGAATGGCCCGCGATGCACGACTGGTTCGAACGCATCCGCGCGCGCCCTGCGGTGGCGCGCGCCATGGCGCGCGCGGATCTGAAGGCACCCGCCAAGTATGTCGGGCGGCACCAGACGCTCGATGAGAAGGAATGGTCGAACATGTTCGGCGACGCGAACCACGCCGCCGTCGCGAAGGACTGAAGATCAGCGCTTCGCGTGTTGGCGGTCGCCCCACAGGATCGCGCGATGCGCGTCGGTGAAGCCAGTGAGGCCGCCCTCGATCGTCTCGGCGCGCGCAACGCCGACCTTCATACCTTCGGCGACTGCGGGGCGTTCGAGCATCGCGGCGCCCCAGCGGTCGACGTTCGGAAAGCGTCCGGCCTTTTCGATCAGCTGGCGGCGCAGGAAGGGGAGGGTCGCCATGTCGGCGATGCTATATTCGTCGCCGGCAAGCCATTCGGCTTTGCCCAGTCGTTTGTCGAGCACCATCATCAGCCGGTCGACCTCGCGGCTGTAGCGCGCGATCGCATAGTCGTGCCGGTCCTTGGCATAATGGGTGAAATGCACTTCCTGCCCGAACATCGGGCCGACGCCCGACACCTGGAACATCAGCCATTGCCAGCAGGTCGCGCGCTTCACAGGATCGACGGGCAAAAAGCGCCCGGTCTTTTCGGCGAGATAGAGCAGGATCGCGCCGGTTTCCCACAGCACGAAGCCCGGCCCTTCCGGACCTTCGTCGTCGACGATGACCGGGGTCTTGTTGTTCGGGTTGAGCGCGAGGAATTCGGGGGTGAGCTGATCGCCCGCAAGGATGTCGATATATTCGAGCCGCCATTCGAGCCCCATTTCAAGGAGGGCGATTGCGATCTTGCGCGCATTGGGCGTGGGGCCGCCATAGAGCGTGATCATCGCCTCACGCCTCGCGGTCGAGCCAGCGTTTCAGCACGTCAGCGGTGTCCTGTCCGACCGCGAGCGGGGCGGGGCGGCGCACGCTGCCCGGCGTTGCCGACAGCTTGGGGAATACGCCCTGCATCCTGATTTCGCCCAGTTCCTCGTCGGGAACGGCGACCAGCGCCTCGCGCGCGGCGAAATGCGGGTCGGCGAGCATGTCTTCGGCGTCATAAACGCGCCCAGCAGGAACGCCGGCCTCGACCATCTTCGCTTCGAGCTCCTCGATCGTCAGCGTCGCAGTCCATTCGCCGATCAGCGCGTCGAGCTCCTCCTGCCGCACGCCGCGCGCGCGGTGCGTCGCGTAGCGCTCGTCGCTGGCGAGTTCGGGGCGCCCCATCGCGGCGGCGAGGCGCGCGAAGACGCCGTCCTGATTGGCGCCGATCAGATATTCGCCGTCCTTGCACGGATAGACGTTCGACGGCGCGATCGCGGGCAGCGTCGAACCCGTGCGGCGGCGTTTGGTGCCGCTCGCCGAATAGTCGGATACGGTCGATTCCATCACCTGCAGCACCGCCTCATAAAGTGCAGAGTCGACGATCTGGCCTTCGCCCGTCTTGCTGCGATGGTGGAGCGCCGCGAGCGCGCCCATGCAGCCGTAAGTGGCGGCGAGCGTGTCGCCGATCGACACCCCCATGCGCGCCGGCGGCAGGTCGGGATAGCCGACGATGCCGCGCCAGCCGCCCATCGCTTCGCCGATACCGCCGAACCCCGCACGCGCCGAATAGGGACCCGTCTGGCCGTAGCCCGACACGCGCACGACGATGAGACCCGGATTGGTCTTGCGCAGCTCTGCCGGGTCGAGATTCCACTTCTCGAGCGTCCCGGGGCGGAAATTCTCGATAAGGATATCGGCCTTCGCGATCAGCTCGCGTGCAAGCGCCTGGCCTTCTTCCGAGCGCAGATCGACCGCGACCGAATATTTGTTGCGTGCGATCACGCGCCACCAGCTCGGCTTGTCGCCCTGGCCCCAGTTGCGCATCTGGTCGCCGGTCACCGGGGGCTCGAGCTTGACGATTTCGGCGCCCATGTCGCCGAGAAGCTGTCCGCAGAAGGGACCCGCGATCAACTGCCCCATTTCGACGACCTTGATGCCTTCCAGCGCGCCCCCGCTGCTCGTCTCGCTCATATCATTCCTTTCGCGGCCGACTCTGATAGAATGGCCTGCCTCGCCCATGGCCATGTTATACTTAGAATGCTATGTAATTTTCAACCTGCTAAATGACTCAGGATGATCAGGACGCAAGATGTTGAAAAATCATGGTGTGGAAATCGTCGAGGTCGGTCCGCGCGACGGGCTCCAGAATGAATCTGCGATCGTCTCGACCGCCGACAAGCTCGGGCTGATCCACCGCGCGATCGATTATGGTGTCCGGCGTATCGAGGTGACGAGCTTCGTCAATCCCAAGAAGGTGCCGCAACTCGCCGATGCCGAGGAACTGGTGGCGATGCTGCCCGAGCGCGAGGATGTGACCTATATCGGGCTGGTCCTCAACCGCCGCGGCGCGGAGCGCGCGCTGGGGACCGGGCGCATCGACGAACTCGGCGCGGTGTGCGTGACGAGCGATACGTTCGGGGTTTGCAACCAAGGGCAAAGCTCCGACGAATCGCTCGCCGCGGCGATGCAGATTGTTGCGCTGGCGAAGGAAGCGGGGCGCGGCGGGCAGATCACCATCGCCACCGCCTTCGGCTGTCCGTTCGAGGGCAGGGTGCCGATCGAGCATGTCGTCGAGATGGCGAAGCGCGCCGCCGACGCGAACCCGCGTGAAATCGCGCTCGCCGATACGATCGGGGTGGGCGTGCCGGGGCAGGTGTCGGAGATGGTCGGGCGCGTGCGCGATGCGGTCGGCGACCTGCCCGTGCGCGTTCACTTCCACAACACGCGGGGCACCGGCATCGCCAATGTGTGGGCGGCGGTGAATGCAGGCGCGGCCACCGTCGACGCGTCGCTCGGTGGGCTCGGCGGCTGTCCCTTCGCACCGGGCGCGGCGGGCAATGTCGCGACCGAGGATGTCATCTACCTGCTCGAAAACAGCGGCATCCAAACCGGTGTGGCGTTGCCGCAGGTGGTCGACGCTGCCGGATGGCTGACCGGGGTGATGGGGCGGCCCTTGCCCGCGATGGTCAGCAAGGCGCCCGCTTTCTAGAAGGTCGCGAGCAGCGCCATCACGACCCCGCCGACGACGAGCAGCAGCCCGGCAATCTCTTGCCAGCGCACCGGCTCGCGCAGATAGAAATGCGCAAAGCCGATCGTGAAGGCGACCTCGACCTGCCCGACGATCCGCACCAGCGCCGCGGGTGCGGCCGCGAAACCGATATACCAACACGCCGATCCGAGCGCCGACAGCAGCCCGACCTGGTTCGACGTCCGCCATTGCCGGAAGACGGCGCGCAGGGTGTCGCGGTCGCACAGCGCGACCCAGAGCATGTGAAGCCCGGTCTGGATCGCCATCACGACGACGAGGGTGACGAGCGCCGAGCCGATCAGGTCGACGCCTTCGAGTTCGGCGGTCGCGAGCTTTACCGCGATCGCGGCGAGCGCGAACATCGATCCCGCGCCGAGTCCGCACAGCGCCGCGGGCTGGCCGAGCGCGCGCAAAATCTCGCGCGCCGAGACTCCGCGTCCCGCGAGGGCAAGCACCAGCACGCCCGCGACGCCCGCGACGATCCCGATCCAGGCGAGCAAGGGTAGCCGCTCGCCGAGGAACAGCGCGGTGACGAGCGCGGCCTGCACCGCTTCGGTCTTGGAAAAGGCGGTCCCGACGACGAAGCCGCGATGCCCGAATGCCATGATCAGCAGGATCGTCCCCGCCATTTGGGTGATAGCGCCGGCGACCGCGAAGCCGACGAAAACTCCGCCGAACACCGGAATCGCGTCGTGCTGGATTGTCAGCCAAGCCGCGGCGAAAACCAACGCGAAGGGCAGGCCGTAGAGGTAGCGCACCAGCCCCGCGCCGCTGACGCTCAGTTCGGCGCGAAGCCGCTGCTGGAGTGCCGTGCGCCAAGCCTGGAACAAGCCGCCGAACAGCGATGCGGGAAGCCAGATCGGGTTCATCGCGTCCGCCCCGCCTGCGCCCTGTTCTCGACTCGCCCCATCCTGTGCATGCCGCCCCATGCAATAGTTTTATTGCTAAGTATATGCCCCCGCGTCGGCATGCGCACCAACCTGCTACACCAACCAGCTAGACCCATGGCGCCGCGCGTTGCAGGAAAGGCGCGGGAGAGCAAATGACACACGATATTGCAAAAGCGCGCCGCGCCACGCTGGCGATCTGAGATGGCAGAACTCGACTTGCCGCTTCGAGACGAGCAGCAGATGCTGCGCGACAGCGTCCAGCGCTTCCTCATCGACAATGCGCGTCCAGGCTGGCGCGATCTGGCGGACTCGCTTGGCCTTGCGGGGATCGCGTTGCCCGAGGAGGTCGGGGGCTTCGGCGGCGGGGCGATCGATATCGCCGTCGTAATGGCCGAGCTCGGCCCCGCACTCGCGGGCGCCGACTGGCTTTCGCATGCGGCAGCGACGATGCTGCTGGCGCGAACGGCGCCCGGCCATCCGGCGTTGGCCGATCTAGCGGCGGGCCGCCAGCGCATTGCTATTATCTGTACCGCCTCGACCGCGGCGATGCCGGTCGTTGAAGGCGGATTGATCCGCGGTGCCGCGGTGCTGGTCGCGGGAGCGGCGGAGGCCGATCTGTTGCTGCTCGCGAGCGACAACGCCTTGCTGCTCGTCGCCGTCGACGGCGTAAAGGTCGAACAGCGCCATCGTATCATGCACGACGGCAGCGTATCCGCCGATCTCGCTTTCACCTTGAAACCCGGCGATGCGACGATGCTCGCGAGCGGGCTCGAAGCGCGCGCGTCGGCCGATTATGTCAACGACCTGATCCTTGCGGGGCGCTGTGCCGAGGCGGTGGGACTGATGCAGCAGATGATCGCCGACAGCGTCGACTATCTTGGCCAGCGCAAGCAGTTCGGCACCGCGATCGGCCGGTTCCAGTCGCTGCGCCATCGTGCCGCCGACATGCAGCTTGCGTTGATGAAGGCGGCGGCGCTCACCGAAGCTGCGATCCTCGCAGTCGATCAGGACCGCGCCGACCGCGCGCAAGCCGTCAGCGCCGCCTGTATCGAAGTCGGCGATGCGGTACGTGTCGTCGGCGAAAGCGCGGTGCAGATTCACGGCGCGATGGGACTGACCGAAGAGCTCAGCCTTGGCGGGCATTTCAAGCGCGCGCTCGCGATCGCCGCGGCCTTTGGCCCGCGCGCGGGTCATCTCGCGCGCTTTTCCGAGGTGGCTGGCTAGTCCAGCATCGTCCGCGCGATCAGGTCGCGCTGGATCTCGTTCGAGCCCGCGTAGATCGTCGCGGCGCGGTCGTTCAGATAGCGCGGTACCGCCACTGCGAGGTCGGCGGGCGTTTGTCCGTCGGCGTCGGCCCATGCCGCGTGGCCCGCGATGTCGCACGCCAGCGTGTCGATCCGCTGCGCCGTCTCGGTGCCGAGTATCTTGAGCGCCGAGGCGTAGAGCGCCGGGCTGCCGCCGACGCCGCGCATCGCTTTGAGTTCGAGCGCCTGCAGCGCCTGCAGCGTCACCGCCTCGCGGTCGAGCCGTGCGCGCAGCACCGGATCGATGTCGCTGCGCGCGCGCAGCCCTTCGAGCCGCCCGATCAGCCCCGGCGCGTATTTGCCGCCGCGCTCGAAGGTCAGCAGATGCTTCGCGACCGACCAGCCTTCATTCTCGCCGCCGAGCCGGTTTGCCTGCGGGACGCGGACATCGTCGAAGAATACCTGGTTGAATTCATGGTCGCCGGCGAGCGTGCGGATCGGCTCGACCGTGAGTCCCGGCGTCGCCATGTCGAGCAGCAGGAAACTGATCCCCGCCTGCGGCTTGCCTTCGTTCGAGGTGCGCACGAGCGCGAACATGCGGTTCGCGAAATGGGCGTGGGTGGTCCAGATCTTCGAGCCATTGAGGATATAGTCGTTGCCGTCCGGCGTCGCGCGTAGCTGCAGCGCGGCAAGGTCGGACCCCGCGCCGGGTTCCGAAAAGCCCTGGCACCAATAATCTTCGCCCGACAAAATTCGCGGCAGATAGTGCGCGCGCTGTTCGGGGCTGCCATAGTGCATGATCACCGGCGCGACCATCTTCAGCCCCATCGGCGCGAGGTTCGGTGCACCGGCGCGCGCGCATTCGGCGGCGAAGATATAACGCTCGATCTCGCTCCAGCCGGGGCCGCCGAACTCGGCGGGCCAGTCGGGCGCGGCCCATCCTTTGGCATGAAGGATGCGCTGCCAGGGCAGGGAGACGTCAGGGTCGATAAAGACGCTCGTCGCGCGCGCGGCGCCGCGGCGGATGTCGTCGGGCAAATTCGCGCTGAGGAAGGCGCGAACCTCTTCGCGAAAAGCCATGAGTGCGGGATCGTTCAGCATGTCCATCCCCCGGACTTGTAGGTCGCGGCAGGGCCGGGCCAAGCTGGCACCTGCATCAGGCCGCGCGCGCGCCCACGAAGCCGAGTCCCGCTGCGATCTGGATCGACTGCGCGCGTCCGGTCGCGCCGAGCTTCGTCGAGGCGTTGCGCAAATGGAAGCGCACGGTCGACACCGACAGCGACAAGATGATCCCGATCTCGCCGTCGGTCTTTCCCGCCGCGGCCCAACGCAAACACTGCACCTCGCGGCGGGTCAGCGTCTGCGGCACCGTGGCATTGCGCGGCCGCCCGCGTGCTTCATTGTGTGTTGCGATCAGCTTGACCGCGAGGTTGTGGAGGTGGCCGGCGTGCTCGGCATAAATCGCCTCGACCCCGACCGGCTCTCGCGAACACCAGAAGACCGCACCGACCAGACCGCGTGGCAGGTGCACCGGCGCAATGATCGCCTCGCCGAAATTGGGGGTGTTCCGCGCCTGCGAGCAATCGACCTCGTCGAGCAGGTGCGTTGGGCGCCAGGTACCGAGCCGCCCGTCGCTGTAATAGAAGGGCTCGGCAACGAGCCGTGCCGCGGTCAGGAAAGCGAGCTGCAGCGCGAGCTTGCGATCGCGCCAATAGGCATAGCTGGGATCGACCCAATGAAAGCTGGTTTCGGCATAGGGGCGTCCCTCATCGTCGCTCATCGGTTCGGGGTCGCCAAGGTCGGCTTGCGCGGCGACGTAGGGCAGGCCGATCGTGTCGCCAGCGGCCTGTACCGCCGCGATCAGCGCGGGCATTTCAGCCCAGCATTCGGCCCTCTGATCGGTCACGCGTTCGTCCCTCCGCTATCCTGACACAGGTGTCAGCTTGTTCGCCCGGCCACGATCCTCTGTTCTGTCACGGTCCGGCTTCGCACGACGCTCGCACAAAGACGAGCCCGGCGACAAGCTGTTTGAGGGAGGATGAGTGATGAAGGCAATGCGTATTTTCCTGGGCGCGGGTTCGGCGATGGGTCTCGTTCTGGCGACTCCGGCCTTCGCGGTCGAGGAAGCGGCGGCCGAAACGGTTGCGGCGGAAGGCGACATCATCGTCACCGCACAGCGCCGCGCCGAATCGATGAACGACGTCGGCATGGCGATCCAGGCGGTCGATGGCGCGACGCTAGAAAGCCTGCGCGTCACCGACATGCGCGACCTGACGACGGTGGCGCCAAGCTTCACCGTCTCGCAAAGCTATCAGGGCGTGCCGACCTATACGCTGCGCGGTATCGGCTTCAACACGATCAACCTCTCGGCCACCTCCACCGTCGGCACCTATGTCGACGAGGTCGCCTATGCCTATCCGATCATGAACACGGGGCCGGTGTACGATCTCGAACGCGTCGAAGTGCTCAAGGGACCACAGGGCACGCTCTATGGCCGCAACACCACCGCCGGCCTGATCAACTTCATCACGGCGAAGCCCACCGACACGTTCGAGGGCGGCGTCAAGGCGGAGCTCGGCAATTACCAGACCTATAATTTCGAGGGTCATATTTCGGGTCCGCTCGGCGAGGGCGTCGCGGCGCGCATCGCGGTGCGCAGCGAAAACAGCGACAAGGGCTGGCAGATCAGCAATGCGCGCCCCGACGAACGCCTCGGCAAGGTCGACAAGCTGGGCATCCGCGGCTCGCTGGCGATCGATCCCGGCCCGGGGACCAGCATCGACCTGTCGGTGACCTGGTGGCAGAACAAGTCGGACACCGTTGCCGGCCAGGGCATCGGCTTCACGCCCGCGACCAACCCGGTGTCGGGCACCAGCAATTCGCGCCTGTTCAACGCTCCGGGGCTTGCGACCTATCTGGCGAACAATTTTCCGACCAAGGCGAGCCAGGCCGATTGGGCGCCCGAGGCAGGACGTTCTGCCAATATCGGACGCGGCGAGGGGCTGCCGGGCTACCTTGCGGAAAACAACCGTTTTTGGGGCCTGAAGGCGCGCATCGACCAGGAAATCGGTGACACCGCGAAGTTCGTCAGCCTGACCAGTTACAATGACTTCCAGCGCAAGGCATTGTCCGACTGGAGCGGCGCGCCGTTCGAAGTCCTGCTGCAAAAGGCCGATGGCCGGATCAAGAGCTTTGCCCAGGAAATCCATTTCGAGGGCGAGGCCGGCCGGGTCAACTGGCTGGTCGGGGGCTATTATGGTCACGACAAGATCGTCGACAGCAACCGCACATTGCTCGGCGAAAATGCGAATGCGCGTTTCATCCGCGCGGTGCCCTTCATCATCGTGCCCGGCGTCAACCTGCTCAACACGCCGTTCAATTCGGGCGGCTACACCGCCGCCGACATGGCGACCGCCTTCCGCACCTATGAAGACATCGGCACGATGAACACGAAGACGTGGAGCGTCTTCGGCAACGCCGATGCCGAACTGACCGACCAGCTCAAGCTGACGGTCGGGCTGCGCTACACCGAAGACAAGCAGGACTATGTCGGCTGTTCGCGCGACTACAAGGGCAGCATGTTGCCGAACGTCAACGTCGTGAACCGTTTCCTCTTCTCGGCCGGCGGAACGCTGCCGATCCCGGCACCGATTTCCGAAGGCCAGTGCAACACCTTCAACGACGTCACCAACAGCTTCGGCCCGGTGATTTCGACGCTCGACGAGAATAACCTTGCCTGGCGGGTCGCGCTCGACTGGTCGCCGAACGACGATACGCTCGTCTATGCGTCGGTGTCGCGCGGCTACAAGTCGGGGACCTCGCCGGTCAACGCGGCGAGCAAGGCGCGCCAGAATGCACCGGTGACGCAGGAAAAGCTGACCGCCTACGAACTGGGCGTGAAGGCAACGCTGGCGGACCGGCTGCTCCAGGCCAATTTCGCGGCCTTCTATTACGACTATAAGGACAAGCAGATCAGCACCTATTTTGCCGATCCGATCTACACGGCGCTGTCGCGTCTCGACAATGTGCCGAAGTCGAAGGCCTATGGCCTCGAAGGCGAGCTGACCCTGCGACCGGCGGAGGGCGTGACCATCGCGGCCAACGGCCTGTGGCTGAAGACGAAGGTGATCGACTATCTCGGCACCAATGCCGCTGGCCAGCCGGAGAATTTCGACGGTGCCGAGTTCATTTACAGCCCGCGTTTCCAGGGTAGCATCGTCGCGGCCTATGACGCGCCGATCAGTGACACGCTTAACCTCAATGGTGCGGTCAGCCTGCGTTACCAGGGCAAGGCGAACACGATTTTCGAGGATGATCCGCTCTATGAGGTCGCCTCCTATGCCGTCGTCAACGCGAGCCTTGGTCTCAAGGACGAAAGCGGCTGGTCGCTGTCGCTGTGGTCGAAAAACCTGTTCAACAAATATTATTGGTCGGCGGTCGCCAGTAACGCCAACGTTGTGGTCCGGTTCGCCAACCAGCCGCGAACCTTTGGCCTGACGCTGGGTTACGACTTCTAGAAGGAGACGGACAGCGTGGCGCGTTTGCCGATGCAGGATGAATATCTGGGGACGGCGATCGACTTCGCCGCCCCCGTCGGCGAACCCGCGCTGCTCGCGCCCGACAGTATCCAGTGGCGCATCTACAAGAACCCGATCGCGCTCGGCATCGGCGGCATCGCCGCGGTGCTGCTCGAATTTGCCGAGCCGCGCATCCGGTCGGGGGTGTGGGACCATTCGACCTACAAGGCCGACCCGATCGGGCGTTCGCGCCGCACCGGGCTCGTTGCGATGCTCGCCTGCTATGGACCGGCGAGCAGCGCGAAAGCCGTCATCGGGCAGGTCAACCGGATGCACGGAAAAGTGGAGGGGGAGACCCCCGACGGCACGAAATATCGTGCGCTCGATCCGCTGCTGCTCGATTGGGTCGCGGCGACCGCTTCCTATGGCTTCCTGATGGCCTATGACCGCTTCGTCCGTCCGCTCAGCGACGCCGACAAGGATCGCTTCATGGCCGATGGCGATGCGATCGGGCGCGAGTTCGGGGCGCGGCATACGCCGCCGACGGTGGACGCTTTCATGGCGATGATGGACGAACTCGAACCGCGCTTCGAGCCGCATTCGATCATCTTCGAATTCCTCGATATTATCCAGTCGGGCAAGGCGGCACCCGGCGTGCCGCGCTTCCTCCACCGCGCGATCGCGCGCGCTTCGGTGTCGCTGCTTCCGCCGCATATCCGCCGCAAGCTGGAGCTCGGCCCGCGCTATGACCTGACGTGGCTCGAACGCACCGCGCTACGCATCGCCGGCCGGCTTGCCGACCGCCATGTCGACCGCGCCGCGCCGCACTGCCAGGCGAGCGTCCGGCTCGGCCTGCCGCACGATTTCCTGTTCAAATCACCCGCCGAGCAGCAGCGGCTGCTCGCCGCCGCCTAGGAACAGCGGTTCCAGCCCGCGCCGCGCACCGCGCGCCCCGGCGTCGCGCCGCTATGCTCGCCGTTCCGCAGCACGCCGACGCCGTTCACGAAGACGTCGCGCATCCCGACCGAATATTGGTGGGGCTTTTCGAAGGTCGACCGGTCGCCGATCGTCGCCGGATCGAACACCACGACATCGGCATAATAGCCGGGTCGTAGCGCGCCGCGTTCCTTGATGCCGAGGTTGGTCGCGGGCAGGGTGGTGAGGCGGTACACCGCCTGTTCGAGCGGGATCAGCTTCTCGTCGCGGACATAGCGGCCGAGCAGCCGCGCGAAATTGCCATAAGTGCGCGGGTGTGCGCCCGATTTCAGGAAGACGCCCTCGGTCGCTTGCGACGCGGCGTCCGACCCGAAGCTCATCCATGGCAACTGGACCTGCCTGCGCACATTGTCTTCCGACATCAGGAAATAGACGGTGCCGACGCGCGATCCGTCCTCGACGACGAGGTCCATCGCGGTTTCTTCGGGGGACTTGCCGCGCATCGCCGCGACCTCGGCAAGCGTCTTGCCGGTCAGCGGCTTGAGCGCGTCATTCTTGAACCCCGACAGGATCATCTTGTCGGCGCCCGCGCCGAAATAGAGATTTTCCCAGTCGCTGCCCGGCTGCTTCATCTCGGCGGTGACGCGCGCGCGGATCGCGGGGTCTTTCAACCGCTTGATCCATTCCTCGAGCCCGCCCGCCTGCACCCACGTCGGCATCGCGGCATCGAGGCCGGTGGCGCCGGCGGTATAGGTGTACATATCGGTTGTGATCTTGAGCCCCTCGGCGCGGGCCGCTTCGATCTTCTTCACGACCGTGTCGAGCTTGCCCCAGTTGCTGCGCCCCGCCATCTTCAAATGATAGATTTCGGCCGGCGCGCCCGAGCGGCGCGAGATGTCGATCAGCTCGTCGACGGCTTCCTCGATCCGGTCGCCTTCGGAGCGCATATGGCTGATATACATCCCGCCGCATTTCGCGGCCTCGCTGGTCAGTGCGACCAGCTCGTCGGTCTCGGCATAGGAGCCGGGGGCGTAGATGATCGAGCTGCCGACCCCCATCGCGCCCTCGTTCATCGCCTGACGGACAAGCGCGCGCATCCGCGCGAGTTGTTCGGGCGTCGGGTCGACATCGTCTTCGCCCAGTTCGTGGACGCGCACCGTCGCCGCGCCGACGAAACTCGCGACATTGGTTGAAACCCCGCGCTTTTCGAGCCAGCCGAGATAGTCGCCGAGCGTGGTCCATTCGATCGGATATTTGACGTCGCCCTGGCGTTCGGTCTCGAGCCGTTTCATCGTGGCGTTCATCGGCCCCATCGACCAGCCTTCGCCCATCACCTCCAGCGTCACGCCCTGACGGATGTCGCTCTGGCTTTTCGGGTCGGCGATCAGCGACTCGGTCGCCCAGCTCAACATGTTGATGAAGCCCGGCGCGACCGCCATGCCCTTCGCCGCAACCTCGGTTTTCGCGCTGCCCTCGACCTTGCCGACCGCGACGATGCGATCGCCCTTGATCGCGACATCGCCGACGACCGGCGCCTTGCCCGACCCGTCATAGATCGTGCCGCCGCGGATGATCAGGTCGTAGGCGGCGTCCGCCGCCTGTGCCGACACCGAGACGAGAAGGGCGCTGCCCAGAAGCAGCGCGCGGGCGGCCGGGCGGCTAACCATGAAGATTCCTTATCAGCTCGTCCATCAGCCCGTCGTCGGCGCTCGAACAGACGCCGAGCACCAGCGCCTCCTCATATCCCTCGGCGACGACATAGGCATGACCCATCGACGAATCGAGATAGATGCCCTGACCGGTCTTGAGCGCGACCGGGTCGTAGAATTCGGTATGAATCTCGACTTCGCCTTCGAGGACGAAGATGAATTCTTCGCCCTGATGGCGGACAAGGTCGCCGAACTCGCGCGCGCTGTGCGCCCGGATCCGCGTGATGATGGGGATCATCCGCTTTTGCCGGAGGTCGGTGCACAGATAGTGATAATCATAATTGTCGGTCGTGACGCGCACCGCCTGGTCGACCGTCCCGATGCTGCGGCGGCCGGTCACGCGCGGCGCCTGATCCTCGTCATCCTCGGCGAACAGGTCCGACATGCGGATGTTCAATCGCTGGCTGAGCTGCTGCAACTTGTCGTAACTGAGCGTGAGCCGGTCATGCTCCACCTTGGACAGCGTCGACACCGGGATCCCCGATTTCGCGCTCATTTCCTTGAGCGTCCAGCCGTTGCGCGACCGGATGCTCTTCATCACCGTGCCCAGCGTGGGCGGTGTCGAGCGGTCCGCCATCAGTTTTTCCATTCCATGTTTGACAATTTTCCAATCAGGATCATTATGTCCCTATCGGGCTAACAGAGGTTGGTCCCTTGGTAAGGGGTCGCGCGGCTTGCTGCAAGGTGTGACAGGCCTCGCAAAAGAAAAGGGGAAAGCGATGCGTTTCATCCGAAAGGCGATGATCGGGCTCGCGGCATTTGCCGCGCTGCCGCTGGCGGCGCAGGGGCCTGTGCCCGCGCCGGCGGCGAAGAAAGCCGAAGCGGCGGCGGTTCCGGCCGCCAAAACAGCAGCAGCGCCGGTCGCGCTAGATGCGAAAGACCTCGAAGCCTGGCTCGACGGCTACCTGCCCTATGCGCTCGAACGCGCGCGCATCCCGGGCGCGGTCGTCGTCGTCGTTCGCGGCGATCAGGTCGTGCTCCAGAAGGGCTATGGCTTTTCCGACGTCGCGAAGCGCGCACCCGTCCTGCCCGAGACCACGCTTTTCCGTCCGGGCTCTGTGTCGAAGCTCCTGACCTGGACCGCGGTGATGCAGCAGGTCGAGGCGGGCAAGATCGACCTCGACAAGGACGTCAACACCTATCTCGATTTCAAGATCCCGCCCTATCAGGGCAAGCCGGTGACGATGCGCAACATCATGACGCACACCGCGGGTTTCCAGGAATCGGTGCGCTACCTGATCAGTAGCGATCCCAAGTCGGTGATGGCGCTCAAGAAGCAAATGCCGCTCGCGTTGCCCGACCGCGTCTTTGCGCCGGGGACGACCCCGGCATACTCGAACTATGCCACCGCGCTCGCGGGCTATATCGTCGAGCGCGTCAGCGGCGAGGATTTCGACGACTATATCGATAATCATATCTTCAAGCCGCTCGGCATGGCGCATTCATCGTTCCGCCAGCCGCTTCCCGCCAATCTCGCGCGGCATATGTCGAAGGGTTATCCCGACGTCACGCAAAAGCCCAAGCCGTTCGAGATGGTGATCCCGGCGCCGGCGGGCAGCCTGTCGGCGAGCGGCGCCGACATGGGCAAGTTCATGATCGCGCACCTCAATGACGGCGCAGGGCTGCTCAAGCCCGAGACCGCGAAGCAGATGCACGACTTCAAGGCACCCGGCGTCGGCCCGCTCAACAGCATGGCGCTCGGCTTCTACGAACAATGGGTCAATGGCCACCGTGCGATCGCGCATGGCGGCGACACCGTCTGGTTCCACTCCTATCTGTGGCTGTTCCCCGACGCCGATATCGGTGTG
This sequence comes from Sphingopyxis sp. LARHCG72, assembly GCF_052871675.1. Lineage (NCBI taxonomy): Bacteria > Pseudomonadati > Pseudomonadota > Alphaproteobacteria > Sphingomonadales > Sphingopyxidaceae > Sphingopyxis > Sphingopyxis sp. LARHCG72. The sequence goes on from NZ_JBIXJU010000006.1 coordinate 128,982, forward strand.
TACATCTCGATGAACAGCGCCGGGAAGCAGGGCGATGCGGGCGCGATCCGCAGCGCGCTGTTCCATAAGTTCGCCGACCGCTACCTGCCCGGCGCCGAAAAGCCCGGCCAGGTCGATGCGAAGACCGCAAAAGAACATGCGCAGATGATGCTCGGCAATTACATCAGCAGCCGCGGGTCGTTCACCAACTTCATGAGCCTGTTCGGCCTGCTCGGCCAGACGACGATTTCGTTGACCGAGGACGGCAAGATCACGCTTCCGGCGCTCGACGGCCTGGGTGCGGGCGCACGCGACTGGGTCGAGGTGGAGCCCTTCGTATGGCGCGATACCGGCACCGGCGAACGCGTTGCCGCCGAGGTCAAGGACGGCCGCGTGGTGCGGTGGAGCGTCGATGGGGGCTCGCCCTTCATGGTGTTCGAGCCCGCCCCGGCGAGCGTCAATGCCGCCTGGCTCAACCCGGCGCTGATCTTCGCCTTCGGCATCATCCTGCTCGCCGCGCTGGCGTGGCCGGTGCGTGCGCTGGTGCGCCGCAGCTTCAAGGCGGACTTCGCGCTTGAGGGCAAGGCGCGCCGTGCATACCGGCTGTCACGGGTCTTCGCGTGGCTCGCGATCGCCGCGCTTGCCGGCTGGTTCGGGCTGATCGCCGCCTTCTCGGCCGATATCGGCGCGATCGGCGGTCCGCTCGACTGGCTGATCCACCTGCTGCGCATCCTGACGCCGCTCGCCGCTTTCGGCCTGCTTGCAACGGCGGGCTGGCACCTGTGGCTCAGCATCAAGGACAAGCGCCGCTGGACGATGAAACTCGGTGCGATGCTGCTGATCCTTGCCGGGCTCGTGCTCGTGTGGGTGACGCTTGCCTTCCATCTCTATGGTTTCGGGATGGTCTATTGATGCGGGCGTAAAGCGCGCGCGAACTGACGCTCGACCTTCGGGTCGAGCGTTTTTCGTGTCATCGGGGCCCGCGCCTTTGCCGCACAGCTTTACCGAAACTGCGTCGCCATTCGGGAGCCAGTCAGCCCAACTCGGAGCGTGACAAATTTATGTCCTAAATGGGTTGACAATTTTCTGATTAGGACAATAGTCTACATTGAAACTATAAAAGAGGGAGGTTGGGATGACGGGGTCGTTCCAGATGACGCGCCGCGCGGCACTCGCGGGCGTGGTGGGTGCCGCTGTGTCGGCGCCGATGATCAACAAGGGCGCCTTTGCCTTCGCCGCGGCGCCGGGGAAGAGCTACTCGCGCCGCGCCGTCGACCTCGTCGCTTCGTCGCTCGTCATCGACATGCTCGCCCCGCTCAAGATCACCCTCGACGAAAATTATGTCGCGCACCGGCTGACCGACGCCGAGGCCGCCGAGTTCAAGGCCAGCGGCATCACCGGCTTCCACAATGCCTATGGCCTCGGCGGTCCGGGCGCAAAGCAACAGGCGCTCGAATTCCTCGCCGGTTGGCAGGGCTTTGCCGGGCGCAACAGCCACGTGTTCACGCTCGTCGACGGCGTCGCCGATCTCGACCGCGCCAAGGCGGAAAAGAAATGCGCCGTCATCATGGGCATCCAGAATGCCGAGCATTTCGAGAAGATCGAGGATGTCGCGCTGTTCCGCCGCCTTGGCCTTAGCTGTGCGCAGCTCACCTATAACGCGCAGAACCTGATCGGGTCGGGCAGCACCGAACGCGTCGACGGCGGGGTCAGCGATTATGGCGCCGCGATCATCGCCGAGATGGAAAAGCAGAAGATGCTCGTCGACGTCTCGCACTGCGGCGACAAGACGACATTGGATGCGATCGCCATCGCCAAGGGACCGATCGCGATCACGCACAGCAACGCCCGCACGCTCGTCGACCACCCGCGCGTCAAAACCGACGCGGCGATCCAGGCGCTCGCTGCGAAGGGCGGGGTGATGGGCATTACCGGCGTGCGCATGTTCGTGCGCACGACCGACCCGACGAATGTCGGGCATATGGCCGACCATATCGACCATGTCGCGAAGCTCGTCGGGATCGACCATGTCGGCATCGGGTCGGACGCCGACCTCCACGGCTATGACGACATGAAGCCTGACGAATATGCGCTGCTCAAGGGCAGCTACAAGGGCAGCTACGCCTTTCGCGACAAGATCGACATCGACGGGTTCGATCATCCGCTCAAGACCTTCGACCTCACCGAGGAACTGATCCGCCGTAACTATTCGAACGAAAACATCCGGGCCGTGCTCGGTGGCAATTTCCGCCGCCTGCTCGCCCAAGTCTGGGGGTAAGACGATGAAACAGGGACTGTTTGTTGCAGCAAGCATGGGCGCGATGATGGCGGCGATGCCGGCGCAGGCGCAGGAAGCGGGCGCCGTCGAGGCGAGCGGCGAAATCGTCGTGACCGCGCAGAAACGGACGCAGAATGTGCAGGACGTGCCGATCGCGATCGCCGTCGTCAGCGGCGAGGAACTGCAGGAACAGGGCTCGGCCTCGCTCGTCGATTATGCGGGTTATGTTCCCGGCATGAACGTCAGCAACGGGGGCACGCCGGGGCAGACGACGATCACCTTGCGCGGCGTCGCGCCGCTCAACTCGGCGCAGACGGTCGGTATCTATCTCGACGATGCGCCCGTGGGTTCGAGTGCGATCTATAATCGCGCCGGGGCGTTCACGATCGACCTGATGCCCTATGACCTCGAACGGATCGAGGTGCTCAAGGGCCCGCAAGGCACACTCTATGGTGCCAGTTCGATCGGCGGGCTGGTGAAATATGTCACCGTCCAGCCGAACACGAACAACTTCAGCGTGAAGGCGGGTGTCGAAGGTTTTGCGATCAAGGGCGGCGACGGCCTCGGCTGGGGCGCACAGGCGATGGTCAACGTGCCGATCGTCCAGGACAAGCTCGCGGTCAGCGGCAGCTTCGCCTGGCGCAGCACGCCGGGTTGGGTCGACAGTGTGAACAACGCCGCGCTCAGGGACCAGAATGACTATGAACAGCGCGGCGGCCGCGTTGCGCTTCTGTGGACGCCGACGCCCGACCTCAGCGTGAAGCTCGCCGGGATCTGGCAGTCACTCGATTCCGAAGGCAATGGTCTCTACGCCGCCGATCTCACGGGCAAGCGGCTCGGCGACGGGCGCTCGTACAACAATTATGTGCCCGAATCCTACGACATCGATCTCGACTATTATTCGGCGACGATCGACTATGATTTCGGCGCCGCGACGCTGACCTCGGCGACGACATACAGCAAGACGCAGAGCGCGCAGGTGCAGGACGCGAGCTATGCGTTCGGCGTCCTCTTCCCGATTTTGACGGGCGGCGCGGTTGCGCCGGGTATCACGCCTTTCGCGCTCGACCTGGGGCTCAAGAAATGGACGCAGGAGGTGCGGCTTGCCTCGCCGAGCGGCGGCCGCTTCGAATGGCTTGTCGGCGGCTTCTTCACCGATGAAACGACGAGCAATGCGCAGCTGGTCCGCTCGTTCGACATGGCAGGGAACCCGATCGCGGCGCTCGATCCACTCGCGACCGTTGGCCTGCCTGCGACCTACAAGGAATATGCGGTCTTCGGTAACGCGACCTTCAAGCTTTCCGATCGGTTCGAGATCACCGGCGGTCTCCGCTGGGCGCGCAACGAGCAGACCTTCCGCCAGCAGAGCGAGGGGGCAATCGTACCAAAGGCGGATAATCCCGGAACCTCGGCCGAAAGCGTCTGGACCTTCTCGGTCAGCCCGCAGTTTCACATCAACGAGGACGCGATGCTCTACGCGCGCGTCGCGACGGGCTATCGCCCCGGCGGCCCGAACGTCATCGTTCCCAATGTGCCGCCCAGCGTCGATGCCGACCGCATGACCAACTATGAGGTCGGGCTGAAGGCGGATTTCGCCGACCGCATGGTGACGGTCGACGCAGCCTTCTTCTGGATGGACTGGACCGATATACAGGTCACACGCGCGTTCGGCGGCGTTTCCGGCGGTGCGAACGGCGGCAAGGCGACGAGCAAGGGTTTCGAAGGCAGCCTCGCGCTGCGTCCGGCGGCCGGCTTCACGATCAGCGCGACGGGCAGCTACACCGATGCGACGCTCAGCGAGGATGTGCCGGACATCGGCGGTGCCGATGGCGACCGTCTGCCGGCGGTGCCGAAGTTCAGCGGCGCGCTGCGCGCCGACTATGAATTCGCACTCGGAAGCAGCAACAAGGGCAGCTTCGGCGTTGGGGTTCGTCATGCGAGCAGCCGGCTGTCGCTGGTCGAGAGCGACCCGCTCGTCGCGCGCGCCAAGCCCTATACGTCGGTCGATCTCAACGCTTCGGTGACCTTCAACGATCACTGGACATTGCGCGCCTATGCCCGCAACCTTCTGGACAACAAGGGTGAGATGGCGCGTTCGACGATGGCCGACGGTCTCAACCGGCCGAGCTTCCTGGCGATCTCGCCGTTGCAGCCCCGCACCATCGGCGTCGCGCTCGACATGGCTTTCTGATCGTCTGGAGTTGGAAAAGATGAACGCGCCCCTCGGCAGGCTGGCCGACAGACTGGCCCTGCCGCAGCCTTACCTGCTGTTCCTCGGCGACACGACCGAGGCAAGCTATGCCAAGACCGCCTTTGGCCTTGCCGACTGGGCGGCGGATCGCTGCGTCGGCGAGCTGGCGATCGGCGGTTGCACCGTTTCCACCGGCCTGCCGCGCCTGTCGCCCGCCGAAGCGCGGGCGGCGGGGGCGCGGTCGCTGGTGATCGGGGTCGCGAACCAGGGCGGGATCATCGGTGAGAACTGGATCGCCGCGCTGGTCGAGGCGATGGACGCCGGGCTCGACATCATCAGCGGCCTGCACGTCCGGCTCGGCAGCATTCCGGCGCTGATCGAGGCGTCGCGGCGCACGGGGCAGCGGCTGATCGACATCCGCACCCCGCCGCCCGCGATCCCGATCGCGAGCGGGCGCAAGCGGAGCGGCAAGCGGCTGCTCACCGTCGGGACCGATTGTGCGCTCGGCAAGAAATATACCGCGCTCGCGCTGCATCGGGCTTTCCTCGAACGCGGCCTCGACGCCGATTTTCGCGCGACGGGACAGACGGGCATCATGATCGCGGGCGGCGGCATGCCGATGGACGCGGTGGTTTCGGATTTCGAAGCGGGGGCGGCCGAAATGCTCAGCCCCGACGCGACCGACGATCATTGGGACCTGATCGAGGGGCAGGGGTCGATCTTCAACCCCGCTTATGCCGCGGTCTCGCTTGGACTGCTCCACGGCAGCCAGCCCGACGTGTTCGTCGTCTGCCACGATCCGTCGCGCACGGTGATCCTGGGCATGGAGAGTTTCAAGCTGCCTTCGGTCGAGGAGGTCATCGATCTGACGATCCGGCTCGGCAGCCGCACCAATCCCGCGATCCGCTGCGGCGGGGTGAGCTTCAATACGTCGAGCTATGACGCCGACGCGGCAGAGGCGCTGATGGCGGCCGAGAGCGAACGCCTCGGGTTCCCCGTCGCCGATCCGATCCGCGGCGGTGCGGCGTTCGACGCGCTCGTTGAAAATATCCTCGCATGAGTGTGGGCGAGGCGGGCAGCAAGTCGAGCTGGTTCCAGCGCTTCCTGCTGCCCGGTTTTGCACTGAAGGCGGTCATCATCGGCGGCGGTTATGCCACGGGGCGCGAGCTGGCCGAATATTTCGTGCCGTCGGGGCCATGGGGCGGGCTCGCCGCGATGCTGCTCGCGACGCTGATCTGGAGTGTCGTCGCGGCGCTGACCTTCGCGCTTGCGCGCCAGCTCGGCGCCTATGATTATTGTGCTTTCTTCAAGGGGTTGCTCGGCCCGGCGTGGGTCGCGTTCGAGGCCGCCTATCTGATCTTCGTCGTCCTCATCCTTGCGGTGTTCGGCGCCGCGGCCGGCGCGATCGGCGCGGCGACCTTCGGCTGGCCCGAACTTGCAGGTGTGATCCTGCTCGCCGTCTCGATCGTCGCGGTCACCGCGTGGGGGACGGGCGTCGTCGAACAGATGTTCAAATATGTCTCCTTCCTGCTCTACGGCGTCTACGGCCTGTTCCTTGTCCTTGCGCTCGCCAGCTTCGGCGGGCTGATCGGGCAGGGCTTTGCGAATGCGCCGCCGCCGCCTGGTGGCTGGATAGGGGGCAACTGGATGGCGGGCGGGCTGACCTATGCGAGCTATAATATCGTCGGCGCCGTCGTGATCCTGCCGGTGCTGCGTCACCTGACGAGCCAGCGCGATGCGGTCGTCGCGGGGCTGATCGCGGGGCCGTTGTCGATGCTGCCCGCAATCCTGTTTTTCGTTGCGATGATGGCGTTCTACCCGGCGATCGGCGCCGAGACCCTGCCGTCGGACTTCCTGCTCCGCCAGATGACGGTTCCGGGTTTCCACGTGCTGTTCCAGGTGATGATCTTCGCCGCCCTGCTCGAAAGCGGCGCGGGTGCGGTCCATGCGATCAACGAGCGCATCTCGGGCGCGATCGAGAGCCGCGGGCGTCCCGCGCTGACGCCCGGCGCGCGCGCCGTGATCGGCGCGGTCATCCTCGCGGGCTGCATGTTCGTCGCGGGGCGCATCGGGCTCGTCGACCTGATCGCCAGCGGATACCGTTTCCTCGCCTGGCTGTTCCTTGCCGTCTTTGTCCTGCCGTTGCTCACTGTGGGCGTCTGGCGCCTGCTGCGCCGTTCGCCCGTTCCCGAAATGGAGACTCTCTGATGAAAGCCGTTCGCCTGCTTGCCCTGTCGCTGATGCTGTCGGTGGCGACGCCTGTTTGGGCCGAGCCGCCCGCCGACATCGGCACGAGCGTCGAGGCGCTTCGCAAGAAGATCGGCGCCGCGGGCGTGTCGATCGCGATCGTCGAGGATGGCAAGACGACGCTGTCGCGCGGCTGGGGAGTGCGCAAGATCGGCGACCCGGCGCCGGTCGACGGACAGACCATCTTCCAGACCGGCTCGACCGGCAAGGCGATGACCGCGACCGCGCTGGCGATCCTCGTCGACGAGGGCAAGATCGCGTGGGACGACCCGGTGATCAAGCATATGCCGTGGTTCCGCATGTATGATGCATGGGTCACGCGCGAGATCACGATCCGCGACCTGCTCGTCCATCGCAGCGGGCTGGGGCTGGGGCAGGGCGACCTGATGTTCGTGCCGCGCACGCACCTGACGCGCAAGCAGACGGTCGAGCGTGTCGCTTACCTCAAACCCGTGACGAGTTTCCGCTCGGCCTATGCCTATGACAATATCCTCTACACCGTCGCCGGCCAGCTGATCGAAGAGGTCACCGGGCAGACGTGGGAAGTGTTCATGCGCGACCGCGTGCTGCGCGCAGGGGGCATGAAAAATGCGACGAGCGACAGCGAGGACCGCTTCCGCATCGCGAACCGGTCGTGGCCGCACGCGCGCCTGTCGGGCGCGCTGCGCGGGCTTGGTCCGCAGCAGGCGCTCGACGAGCGCGACGAACTCGGCCGCAACGGCGCGCCCGCGGGCGGCCTCGCGCTCAGCGCCGACGATATGGCGGCGTGGCTCAAGATCCAGCTCGCGCATGGCGCGCTGCCCGACGGCAAAAGGCTGTTCAGCGAAAAGCAGGCCGCCGAAATGTGGGCGCCCGTCACCCCGATGCCGATCGGCGAATTGCCCGAGGCGCTCAAGCCCGCGCAGCCGACGCAGCAAGCCTATGCGCTCGGCTGGCAGGTGCAGGATTATCGCGGCCATCGCATAGTCCAGCACAGCGGCGGTGTCTTCGGCTCGATCACGCGCGTCGTGATGATCCCCGACAGGAATGTCGGTTTCGCGATCATGCTCAACAGCGAGGACAGCGGAATGATCCTCGGGCTGACCTATGAGCTGCTCGATCATTATCTCGATCAGCCCGATTATGGCTGGACGACCAAGTGGCAGGACTGGTTCGAGGCGCGGCTGGCGGGCGGCAAGGCGTTCCTCGAAAAGGCGAAGGCGTCGCCGGTGAAATCGGGACCCTCGCTCGCGCTCGCTGGCTATGCGGGGCGTTACCGCGATCCCTGGTATGGCGACATCGTGATCGGGCAGGCCGGCAAGGGACTGACGATCGACTTCACCTCGACGCCGCGGATGGCGGGGCGGCTCAAGCACTGGCAATATGACAGCTTCGTCACCGATTTCGACGATCCGGCGATCGAACCCGCTTATGTCACTTTCGCGCTCGACGCCGACGGCAAGATCACCGGCGTGACGATGAAGGCGGTTAGCCAGATCGCCGACTTCAGCTGGGATTATCACGATCTCGACCTGAAGCCCGTGAAGGACGCGAAATGAAGCGCATCGCCGTCCTGCTTGCCGCCACCGCGCTGGCGGGCTGCACAGCGGACGAAAAGCCGGTGAAGCCGCCGGAAGCGCCGTTGCACAGCCGGATGCTCGTGCTCGACACGCATCTCGATACGCCGACGCATTTCGAGCGGCAGGGATGGAGTTTCGCCGACCGCCACACACTGGCCGACGACCTCGTCCAGCTCGACATCCCGCGGATGAAGGACGGCAATCTCGATGGCGGCTTCTTCGTCATCTACACCGATCAGGGGCCGCTGACCGCAAAGGGCTACGCCGACGCGCTCGCCCATGCGCGGGGGCGGTCGGACCTGATCGACCGGACGCTGGGCGCGCAGGCGGCGCAGATCGGTCCCGCGCGCACCGCGGCCGACGCACGGGCGCTGAGCAAGGCGGGCAAGCTCGTCGCGTTCAAATCGATCGAGAACAGCTATCCCCTCGGCGAGGACCTGTCGCTGCTCGAGGAGTTCTACAAGAAGGGCGTCCGGCTCGCGGGGCCGGTGCATTCGAAGAACAACCAGTTTGCCGACAGCGCAACCGACACGCCGCGCTGGAACGGGCTCAGCCTGCTCGGCAAGCAATGGGTGGCCGAAATGAACCGGCTCGGCATCGTCATCGACGCGAGCCATGCGTCGGACGCGGCCTTCGACCAGCTGCTCGCGCTGTCGAAATATCCGATCCTGCTTTCGCACTCGAGCCTGCGCTCGGCGCATAGTCACCCGCGCAACCTCGACGAGGAACGGCTCAAAAAGCTTGCCGCCAAGGGCGGCGCGATGTGCCTTTCGACCGTATTCCTGTCGGACATGAACATGTCGTCCGCGCGCGCCGCGCTGTTCGGCAAACTCGAACGCATCGGCACACTCGCACCGGCCGAGCAGGCCGATCTCAACCGCGAGTGGCGCGCGCTCGATGCGAAGGAACGGATGTGGGCCGCGGATTTCGAGGCCTATATGATGATGGTGCTGCGCGCGATCGAAGTCGGCGGTGTCGATCATATCTGTTTCGGCGCCGACTGGGACGGCGGCGGCGGCTTGCCGGGTATCGAGGATATCACCGCGCTGCCGAAGGTCACCGAACGGCTGAAGGCAGCGGGCTATTCGGACGCCGACATCGAAAAGATGTGGAGCGGCAACGTCCTTCGCGTCATCGCCGCGCAGGGAAAATAGAGGCTCGCGGCGTCGACCGTCGTACCCCCGGCCCGCGCGCCGGTACGTGGAACGAAAATCAGTGCCAAGCGTCCATTGATCAGTCCCCGACGCCACGCGGCGGCGGGGTGCAGGCCGGAGGATCGGATGCAGGCGCTCGAAGGAATCGAATCCGGGCCATCGCGTCCGCGCCTTTGGGACCGGCACGCCAGCCCGATCTCGATCCTCGTCCTCGGGGGTATCCTGCTCGCGGCCTGGCTGGGGGTTACCGGGGGGCAGCCCAGCCCGCCCAGGGCAGCGGATTTCGGCGATGCGCGCCTGATCGTGAAGACGCCGACGACGATCCGGAACGGCGAATTCTTCGAAACCGACATCACACTGATCGCCAAGGCGCCGATCGAGGATGCCGTGATCGCGGTATCGCCCGCGCTCTGGCACGACATGACGGTGAACACGATGATCCCGGCCGCCGCCGGGGAGAGTTTCGAGGACGGCCGGTTCCATTTCTCCTATGGGCGGCTCGATGCGGGCGACAGCCTGCACGTCAAGATCGACGGCCAGATCAACCCGCCACTCTTCGCCGGCACCGAAGGCGAAATCACGGTCCTCGACGGCGACCGCCGCATTGGCGCGATGCCGCTGCGCATCAAGGTGCGTCCCTGATGGATATCGTCCTGCGCGCCACGGTGATGTTCTTCATCCTGTTCCTGCTGATCCGGCTGCTCGGCAAGCGCGAACTCGGCCAGATGACGCCGTTCGAATTTGTCGTGCTCGTCGTGCTCGGCGACCTGATCCAGCAGGGGGTCACGCATAATGACTTCAGCCTGACGGGTGCGACGCTCGCGATCTGTACCTTCGCTTTCTGGGCGCTTGTGCTGAGCTGGACCGCCTATCTCTTCCCGCGCGCCAAGGACCTGCTCGAGGGCGCGCCGCGCGTGATCGTGCGCGACGGCAAGGTGGTCGAGGAAAACCTGCGCCGCGATCGGCTGACGCGCGACGAGATATTGTCCGAAATGCGCCTCGCGGGCATCGGCCGGATGTCGGACGTCGCGTGGGCGATCCTCGAACCGCAGGGCAAGATGAGCTTCATCAAGAAGGACGATCAGGCTTCGCCGCAGCAGGATCGGGACGGGCCCGCCAGCTAGTAGATCGGCGTGATCTGCATCTGCGGCAGCGGCCTGGGTGTGCCGTCGCCGAGATCGGGGCCGAGGTCGGCCCATTCCTTGCCGCGGGCGACCAGGTCGGCGTAGAGATTCTGCGACGCCGACTGCGCCTCGGTCGAGCGGAATTTATAGGAAACGGGCGGCGGCGTTCCGGCTCGTACTGTCGCGAACGCGCCTTCATAGGCCGGTATCGGCGGGATGACATCGGCGCTCGCGGCGATCCGCATCGTGTAGCGCTGGAGTCCCGACGCGACATTGCGCCATCGCACCCAATAATGATTGGCGAAGGAAAAGCTGTATAGCCGCTCGCCCGCGGCGGTCCCTTTCAGCGAAATGCTGTCGAGGATCGCCTGCGACATGTCGAGGTTCATGCCGCCTTCGGTCGCGTCGAGCGAGACGTGGACGATCCGGTCGCGCTGCCCGGGCGCGCGCGATTGCAGGAGGTCGCGCCAGTTCTGCATCGTGCTGATGATCCCGAACAGAAAACCCGAAATCTCGGCGAGCGCCACGGGCCGCGCGATCGAGCGGTAGCTGCGCCTCCACCCGCGATTGTTGTGGAGCGGAAGCCACACCGCGGCTTCGGCCGCGTCGCGCGGATTATGCGGCTCGCTGCTTTCGACCGGCACGCCGGCGGCGCTATCCTGAGGGTAGACGAGATTGATGGCGAAGGTCGGCCAGCGCGGAAGCGGGGCGTCGAAGAGGTGGAGCGGGAAATTGCTCGACACGCCGCCGTCCGAAAACCAGCAGATGCGAAAGCCTTCGATCGACGAGACGGGCGCCTCGCCGCCCGTCGCGAGGCTGTCGGTGCTCTGGCTCAGCGTGTTTTCGTTGCCGGCCTCTTCGCCGTCGAACGTCTCGCCTTCGTCGTCCCCGCGCCGGGTTCGCCTGCCGACCGGTTCGTGCAGCGGCACCGCGCTGATCAGCAACGGAAAGCTGAGACTCATTCGCATCGCTACCAGAACGGGCATCCGTCCCTTCGAAGGCAAGCGGTAATAGGCCTTGCCGTCGACCCGGTCGGGCGCGCCTGCTTCGGCGACCATCGCGTCGACGACGGCCTTTGGAAACAGCAGATCGAATTCTTCGCGCAGGAACCAGAATGCCGCATCGTTGAACGGCAGCGTGCGCGGTTCGTGATGTGACACACCGGTGGTGATCATCTGGAGCGTGATCGCGGTTTCGGTAACGGGCTCGCCGGGATAGCGCGGTGCCGACCACAGGTCGTCGAACAGCAGCGGGTCCGTCGCCGCCTTGCCCGACAGCGATTGCAGGACATCGTGCATCCATTCGGTCAGCGCGGGCTGCGATGCGCCCCTGCGCACCGTCCGGCCCGAGCACAGCCCGAGGAGATTGCGCCGGGCGACGCGCGCAACGCGCAGCACAGCGGCGATCGCGGCGCCCAGATAGGCGCAAATAGCGGAGGGAAGTGCGACCGCAACCAATCCCGGCGTGCCGGCAAACCAATAGCCGAGCGAAAGAAACAGTCCGAGCAGGAGGAGCGCTTCCAGCGGCGCGACTGCCACTACGGCGATCATGGCCGCGAAGAGCTTGCGGAGCGGGCCGGCGTTTCCGGCGAGTGTGACGATCAACCGATAGGCATTTTTCGCTCCGCGCGCAGGCTGGAACAGGCCGAAGATGAAACCTTGTGACGATAGCTGTGCCGCGACAGTTTCGAGCCCGGCGAAGCCGAGGGTCGCGGGGCAGGACGCGGCCGATCCCGATGCAACATGCTTGCGGTCGCCGAGCGCCGCCGCGGCGGTGGCGGCCGCGGCGATCGCGCCCGCCGACGTCCCGCCGATATTCTTGAAACGAAAATCGCGTGCGAGCGCGAGTACGGCGTTGGGATAGACGACGCCACTCGTGATGCCGCCCTTCATTACGAGGTCGCAATAGCGGGTCGGCGTCTGGCTCATGGTCACGCTCTCCGGGACGAACGGGGCTTTCTTTGCCCCTTCTTACCCCGGCGCGCCGGTCAAGTCGCTGCTGTTGTTGGACAATAGGCGCGGGATCAGCGCGCCACGTCGCTCGCGGCGGGTGAGGCGCCTTGCAGCAGGCGGCGCGACAGCGGGGCGAAATCGCCGCGCATGCCGTGCGCGAGGGCGGCGGCAGCGAGGCCGTTTTGCGCGACGGCGGCAAGCGTCTCGCCGTTGAAAAGCGCATCAAGGATTCCGCCGGCGAACGCATCGCCGGTGCCGATCCGGTCGATCACCGGGGCGATGACGATGGCGTCGCTCTGTGCCTGGTCGCCGCGCGTGTCGATCCGGGCACGCAGTTCGTGGCGCGTCGGCTCGATGATGCGGCGCGCGGTCGACGCGACGCGTTCGAGCCGCGGGAAGGCGTCGAGCAGCGCCAGCGCGGCCTCGCGTCGCCGGTCGGCGCCGTCGCCCGAAAAATCGCGGCCGAGGAGCAAGGAGGCGTCGCGGTGGTTGCCGAAGAGCAGCGTCGCTTCGGCGACGATCGGGCGCAGGATTGTGGCGGGATCGCTGTGCCAGCGTTCCCACAGCTTGCCGCGCCAATTGCCGTCGAATGAGACGCCGATCCCTGCAGCGCGCGCGCGGCGCACCGCTTCGAGCGACGCGTCGGCGCTGCGCTGCCCCAGCGCCGGAGTGACCCCCGACAGATGCAGCCAGCCGACGCCCGCGAGCAGATGCTCCCAGTCCCAATCGGCGGGCGCCATCGTCGCGAAGGCGGTTTCGGCGCGGTCGTACTGGACGTCGTCGGGGCGCATCGGGCCGCCGGGCAGGTGGTAATAGAGCCCCATCCGGCCCGCCGGCCGCAACAGCCGCCGCGTGTCGACGCCGTGGCTGCGCAGCCGGTCGACGACGCCGTCGCCGAGCGCGTCATCGGGAACGGCGCTGATCATCGCGACGTCATGACCGAGCGATGCCAGCGCGACCGCGACATTGGCTTCGGCGCCGCCGACATGCACGTCGAAGCGCGCCGATTGCAGCGGCAGCTCGCCGTGCGGGACGCCCAGCCGCAAAACGACCTCGCCGAAACAGGCGATTGTCTTCTTCGATTCTGTCATGGTCAGGCTCCGGGGTCGGGGATGGCGGTGCAGGCGATGCGGACGCGATCGCCGAAATGCGCGGTCGCCGACTGGCCGGGGGTTATCGGATGGACCCCGGTGATCGCGCCGGCCGAAATCCACTGGCCGGGCTCGAGCCGGATCACACTGTCATGATGGAGGCCGACGAGGAAACGCAGCGATCCCCAAGGGCCGTCGAGTATGTCGCATGCGCGCCCGGTGCCCATTTGGGCGCCGTCGATCGCGGTGGTCACCTCAAGGCGGTCGAAATCGGCGGCGTCGAGGCGCGGGCCGACGAGCAGGCCGTTGTTGATCCCGATGTCGGCGATGATGCCGAAGGGCGCGTGGGCATGGACGTCGGGGGCGGGCGAACTCGCGATCTCGAAACCCGCATGGATGGCGTCGACCCAGCTGCGCGTGTCGTCGTCGGCGGCAAGCGGGCGATCGGGCACGGCACGCAGGCGGAGCATCACCTCGGCCTCGATCGCGCCCGCGCCGCCCGCGAAGACGCGCGCCTCGCCCGGTGCGTCGCCATCGAGTTCGGCGCAGCGGAGGATCGGCCCCGCGAGCCGCTCGGCGCCGAGCGCGGCGACCATCGCGGGCGGGATACGCCCGACCTTCCAGCCGAGCACCCGCCCGCCGAGCGCGGCGAGCAAGCCCTGCTGCATGGCGTAGGCATCGGCAAGGGTTGCGGGCACCGGTGCGGGGAAACGCTCCAGCGCGCGACCGGTTCGCCGGGCTTCGAGGAGGGCGGAAACCGCGTCCTGCGCGCGCGTCGCGGCGCTCATAGAAGCGGTCCCGGCGGCATCAGGCGAGCTTGGCGCTCAGCAGGTAGCGTTCGCGGCTTTCGGCCGAGCGCTGGCGCAGTTCGACGAGCGCGCGTTCCTCGGTTTCGTCGAGCATCGATTCGAGCAGGCGGTTGAAATGGCGCCGCATCGCGAGCCGCGCGCCCGACGCATCGCGCTTGCGCAGCGCTTCGACGACGTCCGAATGTTCGGATTGGCGGGCCTTGCCGTCCTTCTGGCAGACCATCGAATGGCTCGTCCGCACTTCGGGCAATTCCATCCGCATCCGCCACAGGCTTTCGATCACATGGATGATCGCCTTATTGTTCGACGCCGCCGCGATCGTCATGTGAAACTCGCGGTCGATCGCGCTGATCTGGTCCTCGCTCGCATTCTCGTCGGCCATCGCGGTCAGCAGCGTTTCGAGCTTTTCGAGCGTCTCGGCCGAGATGGTCGGCGCGGCGAGCGCCGCGGCCTCGGCCTCGAAAAGCGAACGCGCCTCGGTCAGTTCGAATGCGCTGACCTTGGGCAGGACGGCATTGTCGCCCGGAAGCACGGCTTCGACATAGGCTCCGGCGCCGGTCCGGATGTGGATCCAGCCCGTCGCCTGCAGCGCGATCTCGGCTTCGCGGATCGTCACGCGGCTGACCTCGAACCGTTCGGACAGCTCGCGCTCGCCCGGCAACCGCGTTCCGGGCGGATAGGTTCCGTCCAGGATCAGGCGCCGGATCGTGTCGGCGACATCCTCGAAAAGGCGGCGTTCGGCCATGGTTCAGTCATCTCCCCAACTATGTCTCAGGGAGTCCATACAATCCGGTATGACAAGTTTGAAGCCCATGACCGACGCGCGCATCAGTTTTTCGTCCCGCATGCGGCTGGAGCCGGTATGCCGCGGCCGCACAGGAAGGTCAGCGCGCGCGCGGTCATCGCCGACTGGCTGGCCGGATCGAACTTGCCATGCCCGCCGCCGGCGACGACGAAGATGTCCGAAGGCACCGCCAGCGCGTCGAGCCGCCGTTTGAGCTCGATCGATTGCGCGACCGGGACGACGGGGTCGGCGTCGCCATGGCCGATGAAGACCGGTGGACTTGTCGCGGAGAGCCAGGTGACGGGCGACATGCGGCGCTCCATCGCCGCCGCCCCGGGGCCCGTGCCGATCCAGTTCGCGATCGTCGGGTGTCGCTTGCCGCCGTAGGTCGCGGTCAGGTCGGCGGGGCCATAGAAGTCGAGGATCGCCGCGGCCTTCGGAGCCTGTTTGCAGTCATCGGGATCGACTTCGTTCGCGGGCGGCAGCAGCCCGGCCATCAGCGCGAGGTGGCCGCCCGCCGACGTTCCCGAAACGACGATCCGCCTGCTGTCGAAACCGAACCGCGCCGCGTTGGCACCGACCCAGTGCAGCGCGCAGCGGGCATCCTGCACCGCCGCGGGGGCAGGGGCCTGGCCCGCGAGCCGGTATTGGACGGTGACGATGGAAAAGCCGGCGGCGAGATAGGACCGGAACCCCATCCAGCTTTCGGGGCGCGCGCCGCGCGCCCAGCCGCCGCCGTGGAAATGGATCAGCACCGGTCCGGGTGTTTTCCCCGCATCGGGGTGGGCATAGATGTCGAGGTGCAGCGGCAGGCCGCCGACGGTGTGATAGACGGCGTCCTTCACGATCATATGCGGCTCGACGCCGTCGGCGGCGGACGCGCCCGTTGCCGGGAGCGCCGCCGCCATCGTCAAGCCGAGTACGGCCCACCGCATCGTCCGGATCCTAGATCCGCGCCCGGATGCCGATGAAATATTTGGCGCCATAATAGTGGTACTGACGGCTGCTGCCATAGACCGGCATATAGGTCGCCTTCGGCTCGTTGAAGATGTTGAGCGCCTCGAAGCGGAGCGACACGCCCTTCATCAGGTTGAGCGACGCACGGAAATCGACGGTCTCGCTCGGCCCGACGTAGCGGAGCTGGCTGTTGCCGCCGACGAAGTCCTGGAAATAGCTCGACCGGTAGTTGTAAATCGCCTGCAACGACACAGGGCCGATATCGTAATAGGCCTGCGCCGACAGCACATGCTTCGAATAACCCGACAGGCCGGCTGGCGGGATGATCCCTTCGCTGACCGTGTCGGTGACCGGATTATATTCGTCGCCGAGGCGGATGTCCTGCGTCTCGAAATTCGAATCCGCATAATTGTAGCTGACCTTGGCGCCGAGCCCGTCGAGCGGCTTCGGCAGGAAGCTGAAGCGCGTCGCTGCGGTCAGCTCGAGGCCATAGATGCGCGACTTGTCGGGGCTGTTGCGCGTCTGCGTCACCGGGATCGACACGGTCTCGCCGTTGATCGTGAAATCCTCGTCGTAAACGACCGGCTGGAAGCCGCCGTTGAACTGCTTGTAGTAGACCGTCGCCGACAGGAGGCTGTCCTTGTTCGGATACCATTCGACCGACAGGTCGCCGTTCCATGACATCAGCGGCTTGAGGCGCGGGCTGCCGTTGGCGCGGATATTGTCGATCGCATCCCCGATCGACGTAAACTCCTCGCCGCCTTCGAGCGTGATCGTGCGCCCGGCGCCAAGCGCGCTGGGGTTGGGACGCGACATCGCGCGATAGCCGGCGAGGCGGACCAGCGTGTCCGGCGCGACTTCGAAGATCGCGTTGACGCTCGGCAGGATGCGCGTGTTGCTGCTCTTGATCGTTTCGGTCACGAAGTTGCCGGTTTCGTCGAGCCCGAACGAGCCGTCGCCGCTGGGATCGGGGACGAGGACGAGGTCGCTACGCAGCCCCTTGGAGGTCACGCGCGTGTTGACGATGCGCACGCCGATGTTTCCGCGCACCGGCATGTTGCCGAGGTCGCTCGCATAATCGGCCATCACATAGCCCGCGAGAGTGGTTTCCTTGACGTCGCGGCTCGCGACCGAGCGCATTTCGTCGGGCAGGCCCGGGTCCTCGGTCCCCAGATATTCGCGGAACAGGCAGTCGACGTCGAAGGTCGCCCAGCTGTTGATGCTGTTGCCCTTCGCCGCCGAGAGGAAATCGGTCTGCGGGAAGGCCTGACGGCAGATATTGTTGATCCGTTTGTCGGTCGCGGTCGGTGTGACCAGGCTGGGATCTTCGTTACGCAGGTCGTAGTCGCGATAGGTGAGCCGCGACCAGCGGCCGCCGGCCGAGATATTCTTCAGGAAACCGTCGAGCTCATAGGTCGCGTCGAAGCGGCCGGCGAAAATTTCGTTGTGGCGCTTGGCCTCATCGCGGCGGAAGCGGGCGTCCTCCCAGAAGAGATCGTGATTGTTGAGGTCGAAGCGCGGGTCGATCGTGATCGTCGGGACGAAGCTGCCCGGCGTGATCTCATATTTATAGGGAATGCGCCGGTTGTTGAACACGGTACGCACGCCGTTGACGTCGGTCGCCGCGGTGCGCAGGCGGACGTTGCGTTCGATTTCCTTGCGGATCGTGCGCGAATAGCTGCCGTCGAGTTTGATCGTCAGACGGTCGCTCGCTTCCCAGTCGACCGACAGGCCGCCGCCCAGATATTCCTCCGACCGCGACAGTTCGGATCCGTTCGATTCGATCGCCGACAGGCCGTTCAGGCTCTGGACGATGCCATTTTCGTCAAACACGACGTTGGTCAGGCCGACGCGGCCTTCGGACAGGTTGAGGTCGCGGCGGCTCTCGACGAAGGTGCGGTCCGAATATTGAACGTCGAGGTTGATATCGAGCGTGTCGGTCGGGCGCCACTGGATCGCGCCGAACACCGCGTCGCGCTTGTCGGTCTCGCTGATCTGGCGGAAGGTGTAAGCGTTGGGGACCAGGTAGAAGGGCCGGTTCTGGCCATATTCGGCACGCGTATATTCGTCGCACGTGTTGTTGGCGACGACGGGCGCGGCCTGGCACGCGGTCCATGTCGTCGACGCGGCATAGGTTTCTTCGGGATTGTTCGTGTCGTTGCGCTGGACGCCGATCGCGATGCCTATCGTGTCGTTCGCGAACTGGTCGACATAGCTCAGCGTGCCGCGCCAGCCGATGCCGCCCGAGCCGCCGGTGATGCGGTCGCCATAAGGATTGTACTGCGCCTTGACCTCGCCTTGCAGGCGGCGCTTGCCGAAATCGAGCGGGCGCAGCGTTCCGATCTCGATCGTGCCCGCGACGCCGCCTTCGACGAGGCTCGCCTGCTGGGTCTTGTAGATCTTGATATTGTTGACGAGTTCGGACGGGAACTGGTTGAAGTTCACCGAGCGGTCGCCACTGCCGTTCGTCGCATCGCGGCCGTTGAAGGTCGCGTTCGACAGGAAGGGACCAAGGCCGCGCAGCGCGATTTCGGACGCGTCGCCCTTTTCGCGGTGCGTCGTCGCGCCGGTGATCGTCTGGATCGCCTGGCCGACCGAGATGGCGGGAATGTCGCCGATGTCGTCGGACGACAACGCGTCGACGATGGCGGTTTCCTCGCGCTTGGTGTTGATCGAATTCTGGATCGTCTCGCGGATGCCGGTGACGACGATTGCGTCTTCCTCATCCTCGGCCTGCGGCGCCGGGGCGGGCGCGTCCTGCGCCATCGCGGGCATCGCGGCGAACAACAGCGTCGAACCTGCGCCGGCCAGCAAGGCTGCGCGCAGCGTGCGCGCGTGATTACGAGAATTCACTTCGTCTCTCCCCAAATGTCGATTCTGTTCTGACCAATAATGTCAGGCATTGCAGCAAAATTGTCAACCACTGTGTATGGCAAATTGGTTAGTCCAATTTGCCATACACTTGTCGTCAGCGGACGAGCTGGCTCCGCAGCGCCGGAACGGCGCGCGCCAGCGCCTGCGTGACGAGCTTGGCGGTCACTTCGGCGCCAATGGCGCCGAGATGCGTGTAGTCGAACTTGCGCGTGACCTGTCCGCGTGCGCCGTCGCCAGTGACCGGCGGCGGCGCGGGCGGCGCCGGCGGCGCGGGCAGGGTGGTCCCCGCCTTTGCCGCGGCAAGTTCCTCCGCAGTCGGCGGCTCCTGCGCGAGCTTGGTCGCCATCTCGGCTCCCATTTCCTGCGCCTGACGTGCGCTAAGGGCATTGAGGTCGACCAGCGGCACATCCATCGCCTTGGCGACGCCGCGCACCTGATCGGACCAGCTCGCGAGCGTGTTCTTGAGCTTGCCGTCCTTGAACTCGCGCCGCGTCAGCGGTGTGACGAGCACGGGGGTTGCCCCCGCCGCCTTCACCTCTTCGACGAAGCGGCGAAGGTTGGCGGGAAACTCGGTCGTTTCGTCGGTCCAGCGTTCGGGGCGCGACGACTGGTCGTTGTGCGCGAACTGGATCAGAACCCACGTCCCGCGATATCCCGGCACCTTCGCCTCGGCGAGCGCGATGTCCCAGCCGCCTTCCTGGCGATAGCTGCGCGTGCTGCGCCCGCCGCGTCCGGCGTTCACGCACGCGACCGAAGATTTGACGTGCTGCGCGCAAAAGGCGCCGCCCCAGCCGCTGTGCGGCGCCATCGTCGAATCGCCGACAAGGATGATCTTGTACGGTTCGAGCGGTTCGGCATCGGTCCGCTCGCGGGTCTGGGCCTGCGCCCCGCTGGTCAGCAGGGCGGCCGTGGCTGTGGCGAGAAGCCAGCGCATATTCACGTCCTTTCGGATGAACTCAGGAGAAGGCGAGGCCGCCGTTGATGTCGAGGCAGACCCCGGCGAGGAAGCTCGCGGCGGGCGAGGCGAGATAGACGATCGTGTCGGCGACCTCGTCGGGATGGCCTTCGCGGCGGAGCGGCGTGTTGCCGGCCACCGCGGCGCGGCCCTCGGGCTTCGAGAAGATGTCGTGGAAGCTCGTTCCGATCAGCCCGGGGCAGACGGCGTTGACGCGAATGCCCTGCGGCCCCAGTTCCTTCGCCATCGAACGCGTGTAGGTCATCAGCGCGCCCTTCGCGGTCGCATAGACCGACGCGCCGGGGCCGCCGCCGTCGCGGCCCGCGAGCGACGACACGTTCACGACCGCCGACCCTTCACCGAGGAACGGCTGCGAGGCCTGCAGGACGAGGAAGGCCGATTTGAGGTTGAGCGTCATGACATGGTCGAAGAATTCCTCGTCCATCTCGCTCAACGTCTTGCGCGCGACCATGCCGCCCGCGAGGTTGACGAGGATGTCGAGCCGGCCGCTGAACGCGACGCCGACTTCTTCCAGCATCGTTTTGACCGCACTGCTGTCGGTGACGTCGGCCTGCACGAGGAAGGCGTCGCCGCCGGCATCCTGAATCGTCTTCAGCGTGTCTTCGGCGGCTTCGCGGCCGCTGTTATAGTTGATCGCGACGCGAACGCCGGCGCGGGCGAGGGCGATCGAGACCGATCGGCCGATATCGCGGCCGCCGCCGGTGACGAGCGCGGTTTTCCCCTGGAGATTCATGTGATGCTATTCCTTATTCTTGATTGTGGGTGGGTTTGATGGTGACCGGTTCGACGCGACCGCCGACCAGCCAGAAACACAGGAAGGAAATCGGGACGATCGCCGCAGAGAGCGCGAAGATCGGCGCGTAACTTGTCGTGGTGAGCACGGGGACGAGCCACGTCGTGATGAGCGTGCCCGCGACCGCGGCGGTGCCACTGATCCCGGCAAGACTGCCGACTGCGCCGCCGCCGAAATAGTCGCTGGGCAGCGTCTGGATATTGCCGATCGCCATCTGGAAGCCGAAGAGGATGCAGGCAATCAGCAGCACCGCGGTCAGCGGATCGCTTGCGCCGATCGTGAACAGCAGCGACGGGAGCATGATCGCACAGCCGATCGCGATGGTCGTCATGCGCGCCCTGTGCACGCCGCCGCCCTTGCTGATGATCCGCCCTGCGAACCAGCCGCCGAACAGGCTGCCGAGCATCGCGCCGACGAAGGGCACCCACGCGAAAAGCCCGATCTGCTTGACGTCGAAGCCGAAGGTTTCGGCGAGGTAGATCGGCAGCCACGACACGAAGAGCCACCAGACCGGATCGAGGAAGAAGCGCGACAGGATCACGCCCCAGCTCTGGCGATAGCGCAGCAGTTCGCCGAGCGGCACGCGGCGGCTGTCGTCGCGGCCCGCCTCGGTACGGCCGGTCAGGATATATTCGCGCTCTTCCTCGCTCAGCCCCGGATGCTTTTCGGGATCGGCCTTGTAGAACCAGAGCCACGGCACGAGCCAGATGAAGCCGAGCACGCCGATCAGGAGGAAGGTTCCGTGCCAGCCGAACTGGACGAACAGCAGCGCGATCAGCGGCGCCGATACGATGCCGCCGAGCGAGGCGCCGGCGTTGAAGATGCCCTGCGCGAGGGCGCGTTCGCGCGAGGGGAACCACAGCGCGTTCGCCTTGGCTGCGCCGGGCCAGTTGCCCGCCTCGCTGACGCCCAATGTGGCGCGCAGGACCATCAGGAGCGGCATCGAGCGCACCAGCGCATGGGCTGCGATCGACAGCGACCAGACGACGATCGAGATGGTGAAACCCATTCGCGTGCCGATCGCGTCGAAGATGCGCCCGAACAGCGACTGGCCGAAGGCGTAGAAGATCATGAAGATCGTCACGAGCAGCGCATAATCTTCCTTGGTGGCGCCGATTTCCTTCGACACTTCGGGCCACATCACCGCGAGCGCGTTGCGGTCGATATAGTTGATGACGGTGGCGAGCGCGATCAGCGCAATGACGCACCAGCGGAAGCGGCCCTTGGTATTGCTCATTTTTTCGCTCCGGTCTTGGCGATGTCGAGGCGGCCGACGGGGCCGGTCCAGGCGAGGGTGCGGCCGTCGACGGTGACGCTGTGCTTGGCGTCCGCCGCAACATCGTCGGCGACCGCGACCGCGATGCGGCGCCCGTCGACGAGGGTGATCAGGACCAGATCGACGCCCTTTTCCTTGCGATGCTCGAGCGCGGTGACGCGCGCGCTGCTCGCGACGACGGTTTCGGCCGACGCGTCATAGGCGCCGTGCGGTTCGAGCAGGCTGACGAAGGTCGCGTCCGCCGCGCCGTCGACGCGCTGGATCAGCGCGGGCTCGCGGCGCAGGTTGAACTCGGGATCGTTCGCGCCGCTTTCGGCGACGATGAAGCGCGCGCCCGCGGGCGGCGCCATATGGTAGCTGTAGAACCGGCTGCCCTGCATCCACGTCAGCCGCGCCTTGCCGGGCTTCGTGCCTTCGCCGTCGACCCACAGATGCTGGTATCCGTTGGCCGCGCCCAGCACCGGGCGTTCGGCCAGCTTGCGGTCGAACGCGATATCGCTGTCGATGATCTGTCCGGAAAAATGCAGCGGCAGGTCATAGCGATGCCTGCCGCTGCCAGTTCCGTGGAGGATATCGAGCGCAAGGGGATTGGAGAGGCCGTCGACTTCGACCAGCAGCAGCGCGCGGCGGATGCGGACATCCTTGTACGCGCTGTCGATTGCGCCGATCGCATAGCGCGTCGGCCCTTCGAGCGACGCGGCGAGTTGGCGAGTTGGCAATTTTTCACCAGCTTTCCAGTCACCTGCAAAATGACTTTGTTCATCGACGACAAGTGTGTTGTGCGCGATCGTCGCGCTTGCCCAGCTGTCGTTTTCGGGCAGGTAGCGCCCGCCGCGCTTGGCCTCGACGTTCAGGAAACGCGCCGCGCCATAGTCGGTCACCACCGCGCCGGTTTCGTCATAATAGAGCCAGCCGAGCCGGTCGAAATGGCCGTGCCCCATGCCCTGTACGGTGTTCTTGGCGACGAGCAGCGGGCCGGTCGGGTCGGACTTGGTGCGCAGCAGGACGAGTGCGCCGCCCTTGCCGTCGGGGCCGTCGGACAGCAGGCGCGAGCCGAAGGGCCAGGGCTTCGCCTTGCCCGCCGCAAGGTCCGCCGCCATCGCCTGTCCCGCAGGGGTCAGCACGGTGCGCCCCTGCCAGTCGGCGATCGACAGGAAAGCCGGGTCCTTCGTCGCGCCATAGGCTATGGCGACGGCGTGATGGAGTTCCTCGGTGCGCAGGCTCTTGTCGGGCATCGCATCGTTGATCGGCAGGAAATATCCGTCGTGGGTAACGTCGATTGCGGTCCGGATCGCCTTCAGGACGATGCCGTCGCGGTACTCGAAAATCTTGCGGTCGGGATCGTTCGCGGCGATTGCAGCTGCGAAGACGACAAAAGGTTGCAGCGCATAGCGTTGATAATAAGGGCCTTCGGCATAATAGCCATCGGGCGAGAAGAGCAGGTCGAGCTGGCGCAAGAAGCCCGCCTTCCCGCTCTTGTCGAGCCCGAGCAGCGCCTTGTCGACAAGGTCGCGGTCGCCGAGCAGATAGCCCGACAGGCCGACGCCCGCGGCGGCCCACGTCGCATGGTTATGGATGCGGTTGATCACCTCGGGCGATCCGTCCGACAGGAAGCGCGCCATCGGGCGGATCACCTGGTCGTCGATGCGCTTGCGGTCGGCGGCGGGCAACGCGTCCCGGATTTCGCCATAACCTTGCACCGCGTTCACGAGGAATACGCTGTCGTTCAGGCTCTGCCAGAACAGGCGGCCCGGGATCTGGTTCGCGGCTGCGGGGTGCGGCCCGAGCTTTGGATAGAGGTCGGCATAAGCGAGCAGCAGGTCGCGGACATGGTCGCGGTAACGCACGTCGCCGGTCAGGCGGAAGAGCTGCCCGCCTTCGAAGATCGTGCGATAGTTGCGCTTGTGCTGTTCGTGGGTGAAGCCGCCGCCCGGGTCCTTCGGCACCGGAACGTTCACGCCGGCGCGGATCGATGCCTCGACGTCCGCTTTCGCGCGCTCGATCTCGGCGGCGAAGAGCGGGGAGGCGGCCTGTGCCGTCGCGGCGGCGGCGGGCTGTGCCGTGGCCGGAGCCGTCGAAAATGCCGCGGCGGCGAGCAGCAGGGCGAGCGTACGGGTCACGGGCGGGCCTCCACGATATTGCCGGCGACCAGGCCGCGCGGGGGGCCTTTCCATGCCAATTCCTCGATCCGTGGTGCGGGGGTCGCCGCGAAGGCGTTCGATGCGATCCGTGTTTCGGGCGCGCCGACCGAATGGATGACGAGAATGCCGTCCGATTTGGCGAAATTATTCTGCGCAATGTCGGCGTGCTGCGCGCCTGAGATGCGCAGCGACGCGCCGTCGCGGCCGCTGTCGGCGACGCTCGATCCGGTCATCGCGAACCAGGGACCGAAAGTGCTTTCGTCGGTGCCCTTGCGCAAGAGGTCGGCGACCATTGCAACGCGCGCGAAGTTGCTGCCGGCGATCGTCAGCCGCTCCATCGGATACCAGCCTTTCGGCTCCTGCTCGCCGGTCGCGGCGACGACGACGCCCATCTCGGCGAAGTCGCTGTTCGTGATCGTCACATCGTCGGCAAAGGTTCCGGGCGCCATGACGATGCCATCAAGACGGCCCTTGCCCGGGCCGCGCACCGATACGCCTTCGAGCGCGATGCTGTAGTTCGGCGCGATGCCTGCGGTGGCCGCGATCAACGCGCCTTCGCCCGATGCCTTGCTTGCATCGACCGCGAGATTTTCGAGCTGCAGCCCGCCGCCGCTTTCGATTTGGGCGAGACCCGAAGCGACGCGGACAACCGGTTTCGCGCCCTTTGCGCCTGCAATGGTCAGCCGATGGCGGAGCGCGAGCGGCGCGGCGACATCGTATGTGCCGGTGGCGAGCGCGAGGGTGTCGCCCGCCTTCGTATCGGCGACCGCCTGCGCAAGCGAGGCGCCTGCTGCGAGCCGCCGGACGGTGCCGGTGCCGAACGCGGCTTCGGGCGCATAGCCGCGATACCAGCTGGCGCCGACTTCTTCGCGGGTTACGGGCTTGAGGTCGCGCGGCGCGCCGACCGCGGCGAGCGCCGGATCGGTGGGATAAAACAGGCCGTTGGGTGCGCGTTCGAGCGTCACGTCACGTTGCTCGACGCCCGCGCCCACCAACGGCTTCGCCACTTTCGCCTCGACATTGCCTGCGAACGTGATGCCGGTGATTTCGCCCTCGGCGCGGAACGGGTCCTGTCCCTTGGCGCCGACGATCAGGTTGCGCTCGAACTTGCTGTCCGTCGGTGCCGCCGAGCGTTCGGCATCGGCACCCGCCGCCAATGTGATGCGTGCGCTGTCGATGATGCTGTTGCCCTCGATCCGCGCATTTGCGACCTGATGATAGCGGTTGATCACCGAATTGGGCACGCCGTTCATCACGCTGATCGCGCTCTTGAACGAAGTGCCCGCGAGGCCCTCGAAATAATTGCCACGGACGATCTGGTCGCGATTGATCACCCGCACGCCGCCCGTGTCGGGGACGTTCCTGCCAAGGAAGATGTTGCGCTCGACGAGGTTGCCGTTGCCGTGGCGGAGGACGAAGGCCCCTTGCGCTTCGAGCACCAGATTTTCGCGGATGATGTTGCCGCCCGACTTGACCGAGACGATTTCGACCTCGCCGCTCGTGCGGTCGAAGATGTTGCGTTCGACGACGCTGTTCGACGCCGACAGCGATTCCTCGCTCGTTCCGATGCGGATCGTTTCGCCCCCGTTCGAACCGAGCGGCGGGCGCGGGCCGAAATAATTGTGATCGATGCGATGGCGGTTATCGAGCGGGTCGCCCGCGCGGCGGATCACCGCGAGCGTGACGCCGCTGTTGGTCTTGCCCTCGAAATGCGAATGGTCGACGCGGTTGCCGGTGCCATAGAGCGCGACCCAGATATCCTCGGCGCGGCGGTCGGCCTTGCTGTAACCGTCGATCACCACCTCGGTGACGCGGCTGTCGGACGCGAGCGTTTTCGAATCGCGGCGGAAGCTGATGACCTGGTCGGTCGGGCTGGCGCCGCCCCGGAAGACGAGCCCCGACACGACGAGATGCCGGCCGCCGAGGCGCAGGTTCGACTGGCCGGTCAGGATGACCTTGCCCTTGGTCTGCGCGGTGAGGGTGATCGGCTTGCCGGCGGTGCCGGTGCCGGTGAAGACGATCTGGAAGTCGCGCCATTCGCCGTCGGCAAGAATGATCGAATCGCCGGGCTTGGCCGCCTTGACCGCTGCCTTGAACTGCGTCTGATCGGCGACCGCAATGTCGCGCGCGAGCGCGGCGTGCGCCGTCGAAGCGCTGATCGCGATCGTCAAGGCAGCGCGTAGCAGCATGAATCTCTCCCCGGTATCGGCGTTGTTATCGCGCATTGGTCTACATAAGTGGTATGACGATTTCAACCCAGTTTGATTGACGATTTGCCAAACCAATTTTGGGCACCACCTGTCATGGCGTCGCGGTGCGCTCGTTATAAGCCATTTGCTTATGCTGTGTTGGGATTGTAATACGGGCGCCGCGCATGAAATGGTTCCGTAAACCCCAAGGCCCCGATTCCACCCTCGCCGCGACGCCGGGTGACCCTTTCGCCGACATCGCAGCGCCGCCGCCGGTTCCTGAAACGCGCCGGCGCAAATGGGTGCGCCGCCTTTCGCGCGGCTTTGCGATCTTCTGCGTGATCTTCCTCCTGCTCGTCGGCTGGCTCGCGCTGACCGCGCCCCTGTCGAAATCGCTCGAACCGATCGCGCCGCCGCAAATCACCTTGCTCGCATCCGACGGCACGCCGATCGCGCGCATCGGCGCGATCGTCGACACGCCGGTGAAGGCGAAGGATCTGCCGAAGCATGTGACGGGCGCCTTTCTCGCGATCGAGGACCGGCGTTTCTACACCCATTGGGGCGTCGATCCGCGCAGCATCGCGCGCGCGGTGTGGAGCAATGTCACCGGCGGGCGGACGCAGGGCGGCAGCACGATCACCCAGCAACTCGCGAAATTCACTTTCCTGACGCCGAAGCGCACGCTCGGGCGCAAGGCGCGCGAGGCGCTGATCGCTTTCTGGCTCGAATCCTGGCTGACCAAGGACGAGATCCTCGAACGCTATCTGTCGAACGCCTATTTCGGCGACAACACCTATGGGCTGCGCGCCGCGTCGCTCCATTATTTCTATCGCCAGCCCGAGAAGCTGACCCCGGCGCAGGCGGCGATGCTCGCGGGACTGGTGCAGGCGCCCTCGCGCCTCGCGCCGACGCGCAACCCCGATCTGGCCGAAAAGCGGATGAAGCTGGTGCTGAACGCGATGGTCGACACCGGCTATCTGACGACAAGCGAAGCGAAGGCGCTGCGCACCCCGCGCATCGACGTGCGGACGCGCAATACGCTGCCGACCGGGACTTATTTCGCCGACTGGGCGCTGCCCGAGGCGCGCAAGTTGAGCGATGTCGGCTATTCACGCCAGACGATCACGACGACGCTCGACGCGCGGTTGCAATCGGCGGCGCGGCGCGTCACGAGCCGCGCAGGACTCGGCAAGGCGCAGGTCGCGCTCGTCGCGATGCGCCCGAACGGTGAGGTTGTCGCGATGATCGGCGGCAAGGATTATGCCGCGTCGCCCTTCAATCGTGCGACGCAGGCACGGCGCCAGCCGGGCTCGACCTTCAAATTGTTCGTCTATCTCGCCGCGCTGCGCGCCGGTTGGGAGCCCGACGACATGATCGACAACAGCGCGATCGAAACCGGATCGTACCGCCCCAAAAATTCGGGCGGCGCCTATTCGAGGGAAATCAGCCTTGAAGACGCTTTTGCCTCGTCGAGCAATGTCGCCGCGGTGCGGCTGCTTCGCGAGGTTGGCGACGACAAGGTGATCGACATGGCGCGCGACCTTGGCGTCACCGCGCCGATGACCAAGGGCGATCCCAGCCTTGCGCTCGGCACGTCGAGCATGACGTTGCTCGAACTCACCGCCGCCTACGCCGCGGTCGCCGCGAACAGCTATCCGGTCGAACCGCGCGCGTTCAAGGGCGAGGAAAAGGGCTGGTTGGAAAACCTCATTTCTGGACCCAGTCGCTTCGGGTCGCGCGAGCATGAGGATATCGAACAAATGCTGCGCGCCGCGGTCAACCGCGGCACCGGCCGCGCGGCGCGGCTACCGCAGGCCAATTTCGGCAAGACGGGGACGAGCCAGGACAATCGCGACGCGCTGTTCGTCGGCTATGCCAACGGGCTCGTGGTCGGTGTGTGGATCGGCAACGACGACAATACGCCGCTGCAGGGCGTATCGGGGGGCGGGTTGCCGGCGCGCATCTGGCGCGATTTCATGACCGAAGCGTCGGGCAAGCGCGCGGCGCCGCGTCCGAAGGCGGTCGACCCCGCCGGACCCGTCGAGCCGCTCGACATCCCCGATATCGGCGACATCCCGATCGGCGACCGCACGCGCGTCGGCATCGAGGGCGGGGACGCGGTCATCTCGACCGAGATCAACGGCAGCCGGATCGACCTGCGCCTGCCGATCCAGGAAGGACGCCCGACGGTTTCGGAGGGACGCCCGCCCCCCGCCGCAAACGAGCAGGCGCCTACGCCGCCATAGGGGGGGCTGGCCCGAGCCGATCAGTTTGACGAAAGATCGAACGCGGCCGTCGCCATCGTCTGCCCGTTGACGATCAGTTCGACCTCGTGGCGTCCCGGATGGTGGCGCCGTGTGCTGAAGTCGCGGATCGTCTGGCTGATGGAGAGGCGGACGGTGTCGCCCGCTGCCAGATCGAAGGTCTTGAGCTTGAACACCTTGGGCGCGCTCTTGCCGCCTGCGCGCGCATAATGGACGCGGTAATCGACAACGAGCCGCTGGGTCTCGGCCGCATCCGACACGAGCTCGGCGGCGAGCGCGACCCGGTCGCCGAGGCGGACGGTTGTGGGAGAGATGCCGAAATGGCGCACGGTAGCCGCTGCGCCATGGCCGACACCGATGAGCGCGAGCGCGCCGGGGTCGCCCTTCTTGATCAGCGTGCGCAGCGCATGGCGCACGATCCACGCCGTTTGCGGATCGTCCTGTTGCCAGCCCGCAAGGCGGCTCAGTAGCCAGTCGGGGCGGTCCTTCGCGATGTCGTTCAGATGGTTCGCGACCGATTTGCGAACATAAAGGCTCGGGTCGGCCTTCAGTGCTTCGAGGATCGGCGCTGCAAGCGTCGGGTCGGCCTTCAGTGCAGGGACGCGCGAGGCCCATGGTAGCCGCGGCCGGGCGCCTTCGCTCGCGAGCCGCCGGACATGCTCATTTTCGTGCGCGGTCCAGCGCGTCATTATGGCGAGCGCGCGCGGCGTATCTGCCGCGAGGAAAGGCCGGATCGCGAACTCGGCCGAACCGAAGCGCGTGAGGTCGGCGAGCGCGTCCATCGATCCGTCGAAATCGTCGAGTCCGTATCGTGCGACATATTCGGTGACCGCGATCGCCTGAAAAGCGTGCGTCAATCGGGGCGCCATCGCGCGAAGAATATCGAGCGCCGCGGCATAGTCGCCGGACAGCGCGATGTGGAGCGCGTCGGCAATATGCCGCACCCGTTCCATGATCGACAATTCTTCGAGGCCGTCCGACGCGGCACAAACAAATGCGGGCCGGTCGAAATGCGGAGACGCCGCCGCCCCCGCATCGGCAATCGTTTCGAGCGCCGGCGGACCGAGAAGGTCCTTGAGCAGGGCGGGGGTGGCGGCTTCGGTCGTCATCGCTGTCTTTTTCCGGATTGGGATGTCCGCACGATCATGCGGGTTGGCTGGCCGGGATGGCAACAGCGCGGTGCACTTCGCGGCAATTTTCCTCGCCCGGGCATGCCTTTCGGCGCGCTTCGATCCCGCGCTTCCTTGTCCCGATCTATCCCTCCTATTTCATTCACACACGTGAGAGTGAATATTGACTCGCTTCCGAACCGGTGTCATGAACGCATCATGCCGACGACCGAGCGGCGATTGATGGGAGAGGGCAAGATGAGGGTTCAGCTGCTTGCGTCCGTATGTGCGGGCGCACTTTTCGCAATCCCGGCGGGCGCCGCCGCGCAGGACGCGGCCGACACCGCGCCGCAGGCCGACGAGGCATCGGGCGCCAACGACATCATCGTTACCGCGACGCGCCGCGAGGAGCGCATCCAGGATGTGCCGATCAGCATCTCGGCCTTTTCGCAGTCGGAACTGACCGAAAAGGGCATCGTCGGTTACGAAGGTATCGGGCGCGAGACCCCCGGCGTCGTGCTGAACAAGCCGACCGCGAACTTCAACAATTTCACCGCGCGCGGCATCGCGACGAATGGCTATAACGCCAACCTGCAAAGTTCGGTCGCCATCTATATCGACGAGCTTCCGGTCTCGACGATCGGCAACACCACCGTCGTCGACCCGAACCTGTTCGACGTCGAGCGCGTCGAATTCCTGCGCGGGCCGCAGGGGACGCTGTTCGGGTCGGGCTCGCTTTCGGGCGCCATGCGCATTCTGCAGAAAAGCCCGAATCTCAATGATTTCGATGTCTCGGCGCTCGTCGACCTCGGTCTGACCGGATCGGACTCGATCCGCCAGCGCTATAATGCAATGGTCAATGTGCCGCTGGTCGAGGACAAGCTCGCGCTGCGCGTCGTCGGCTTTTACCGCGACGAGGAAGGCTATCTCGACAATGTCGGGACGGGGCGCAAGAATTCGAACACGCTGATCGACTATGGCGGCCGCGCGACGCTGTTGTGGCGCCCGACCGACCGGCTGTCGATCAAGCTGCTCGGCAGCTACGAATATAGCAATCCGAAGGACAGCTCGCTGACCGACCCGTCGCTCGGCCGCAACAAACGCGTGTCGGACGAGCCCGACCGCTTCACCGGCAAGCAGCTGATCGCCAACGCGACGATCGAATATGAGTTCGATTTTGCCAAGCTTACCAGTTCGTCGACCTATTCGGACTTCGAACAGCGCTTCTACGTCGATCTCGCCGGAACCTTCGCGCCCGGCTCCTTCCCGGGCGCGCCGATCGCCTTCGGTCTCGACGCCGACGGTTATGACAAGGTGTTCGTGCAGGAAACGCGGCTCGCCTCGACTCTCGACGGTCCGTTCCAGTTCGTTGTTGGCGGCTTCTATCTCGATCGCCGCCGCGACGTCGATTATTTCTACCGCTCGAACCTCGATTTCCTTGCCGATCGCAATATGACCGGCCTTCCCGACAAATATTTCCAGAAGCTCTATACGCATTCGCTCAGCAAGGAGCTCGCGGGCTTCGGCGAGCTGACCTACCGTTTTTCGGACAAATTCTGGCTGACCGGCGGGATGCGTTATGGCGAGACGTCGGCGCAGGCATTCACCGAGGCGGGCGGCTATCTCGCGACCGCATTCGGCTTCAACTATTATGATTATGCGCTGCTCGGCCTGCCGGTGAACTTCACGACCTTCACCCCCTATGTCGCGGCCGAGGGCGTCAAGGCGAAGGGATCGAAGCCATCGTGGAAAGCGAGCGCGACCTTCAAGCCGAGCGACGCGCTCACCACCTATGCGACCTTCTCGACCGGCTTCCGCGCGCCGATCGTCAACGCACGTGCGGGCGCACCCAGCCTCGTCGATCCGAACGACATCACTATCCCTTATGGGGCCACTTCGGATAACCTCAAAAGCTATGAGGTCGGCGCCAAGGCGCGCTGGCTGGACGGGCGCGTATCGATGAACGCGGCCTTCTACCTGATCGACTGGCGGAACATCCAGGCGCAGGCAAACCGTCAGTCGGACTCGGTGCAGTTCGCGACGAACATCGGCGCCGCGCGCAGCAAGGGCTTCGAGTTCGAGGTCGGCGTGATCCCCGCGACCGGATGGGCGATCGGTTTCAACGGCGCCTATAATGACTCCAAGATCACCAAATTGTCGCCGGAGGAAGCGGCGATCTCGGGCGCGGTGCTCGGGCATCGCCTGTCGGCGCCGCGGATCCAGGGGTCGGCCTATATGTCTTACAGCTTCAAGCTTGCGACCGACGTCGATGCGATGCTGGCGGTCAATGCGCAGCATATCGGGTCGTACAACAGCAGCTTCCCGAACACCCCGGGCCGTCCCACCGTGCCGCTCTCGACCTTTGGCAAGACCGACGCCTACAGCAACGTCAACATGAGCTTCGGTTTGAAGAAGGGCGACATCTCGGCGCAGCTCTATGTCGAAAATCTCTTCGACGATCATTCGATCACCTACATCCATCCCGAAGCCTTCCTCGTGAGCCGCTTCGGGACGATGCGTCCGCGTACCTTCGGTATCCGCCTCGGCTACGGACTCTAAGTCGTGGCGGCCGCCGATCGCACAATTTCCCCGGCCGCAGCGTCCACGCGGTCGGGGAGCAATCCTTCGTTCGTGCTGGGGATGCTCTGCTTCGTATATGTGCTGAACTTCTTAGACCGGCAGCTGCTGTCGATCCTCGCCAAGCCGATCCAGGATGCTCTGCAGATCAGCGACGGCCAGCTCGGGCTGATCAGCGGGCTCTACTTCGCGATGTTCTACTGCTTCATCGCAATCCCCGTCGGCTGGTTCGCCGACCGGACGAGCCGCGTCGGTGTCTTGTCGGCGGCCTGCGCGATCTGGAGCGGCGCCACCGTCGCGTGCGGCATGGCCGCCAACTATATGCAGCTGGTCGTCGCGCGCATGGTCGTCGGCTTCGGCGAGGCGGGGGGCGTGCCGCCCTCCTATGCGATCATCACCGACACCTATCCGCCGGGCAAGCGCGCGGCGGCGCTCGGCATCTTCAACCTTGGTCCGGCGATCGGCGCGGCGGCGGGCGTGGCGTTCGGTGCGGCGATCGCCGGGCGCTTCGGCTGGCGCATTCCCTTCATCGCGGTGGGCGCGATCGGCATCGTAACGGCGCTGGTCGTCTGGCTGACGGTGCGCGAGCCGAAGCGCGGCGCGACCGATGTGGCGGCTTCGCCCGCAAATTCACCCGCCGACGACAAGGCGGCCTTCTGGCCGACGGTCCGCATGTTCCTGTCGCATCCCGTCCTGATGCTCGCGGCATTGGGCAGCGGGGCGACGCAGTTCGTCACCTACGGCCTCGGCAATTTCGCGGTGCTGTTCCTGATGCGCGAAAAGGGCATGGTGCTTGGCGACGTCGCGATCTGGTATGCGCTGGTATTGCTGATCGGCATGGGCGGCGGGATGGTCGTTTCGGGCCGCGTCATCGACCGCATGGTCCGCAAATCGCGCGCGGGCTATGCGATCGCCCCCGCGCTGTCGCTCGCGGTCGCGATGCCTTTCTATCTCGCTTTTGTCTGGGCGCCCGGCTGGCCGTTGGCGCTGGCGCTGCTCACCGTCGTGATGATCTTCAACTATTTCTATCTCTCGGCGTCGGTCGCGCTCGTTCAGGAGGAAGTGAAGCCGGGCCAGCGCGTGCTCGCGGGCGCCTTGCTGCTGCTCATCATGAATTTCATCGGATTGGGGCTGGGGCCGACATGGGTCGGCTTCGCCAGCGACTGGTTCAAGGCGCAGGGCGACCTCCATGGGCTGCAAACGGCGCTGTACACGCTGACCCCCTTCTATGTGATCGCGATCGGGCTGTTCCTCTGGCTCGCGCGGCTGCTGCGCCGGGAAGACAGTCGGCAGGAGAAACAGGCATGATGATGTTGCGCACCGCATTATCGGCGGCCGGGCTTTTGATGGCGGCGCCCGCCGTCGCCGCGAGTCCGGTGGTCGAGGCGCCCGCAGGTACGGTCGAAGGCAAGGCGGTCGGCAAGGTCCGCGAGTTCAAGGGCATTCCCTTCGCGCAGCCGCCGGTCGGGCCGCTCCGCTGGAAAGCGCCGCAGCCGCTGGCGGCCTGGACCGGGGTGCGCAAGGCGCAGAGCTTTGGCGCCGCGTGTATCCAGCCGCGCCCGAACGCGGTGCATATCTACGCCAATCCGCCGGCTAAGATTTCGGAGGACTGCCTGACGCTCAACATCTGGGCGCCCGAACGGGCCAAGGATGCGCCGGTGATCGTGTGGATCCACGGCGGCGCGCTCACCACCGGCTACAGCCATGAGGGGATGTACGACGGGGCGAAGCTTGCGGCGCGCGGCGCGATCGTCGTGTCGATCAACTACCGGCTCGGCGTCCTCGGCTATTTGGCGCATCCGGCGCTGAGCGCGGAATCGCCCGACGGCGTTTCGGGCAATTACGGCCTGCTCGACCAGATTGCGGCGCTTGAGTGGGTGAAGGCGAATATCGGCGCGTTCGGCGGCGATGCGGCCAATGTCACGATCGCGGGCGAGTCTGCGGGCGCGCTCAGCGTGATGTACCTGATGGCGTCGCCGCGCGCGCACGGCCTGTTCCACAAGGCAATCGCGCAGAGCGCCTATATGATCTCGACCCCGTCGCTGAAGGAGGAGCGCCATGGCGAACCCGCCGCCGAGGCGACGGGTATGCGGGTTGCCGCCGCGCTGGGCGCCGACGACCTGGCGGCGCTCCGCGCGATGGACGCGACCGCGCTGTCGGATGGTGCGCTGAAGGCCGGCTATTTCCCGTGGGGCACCGTCGACGGCAAGATATTGCCGCGCCAGCTCGTCGACATCTTCGATCGCGGCGAGCAGGCGCCGGTGCCGATGATTGCGGGGTTCAACATCGGCGAGATCCGCTCGCTGCGCATGCTCGCCCCGCCGGTCCCTGCCAATGCCGCTGCCTATGAGGCGGCGATCCGCGCGCGGTACGGCGACCTCGCCGATGCCTGGCTGAAACTCTATCCCGCAAGCGATCTGGGCGAGGCGGTTCTCGCGACGCCGCGCGACGCGCTCTATGGCTGGACGTCCGAACGGCTTGCGATCAAGCAGGGTGCGCTCGGCCAGCCCGCCTATCTATATCTCTTCGACCATGGTTATCCGGCGGCGAGCGAGGCCGGGCTGCACGGCTTCCACGCGGCCGAAATCCCTTATGTGTTCGGCACCGCGAACGACACGCCGCCCTATTGGCCCAAGATCCCCGATACCGTCGCCGAGCGCAGATTTGCGGCCGCGATGGGCGATTATTGGGTCTCCTTCGCGAGGACCGGCAAGCCCGAAGCGGCGGGGCACGCGGCGTGGCGCCCCTATGGCGAGGAGGCCGCCTTCATGGCCTTCGCCGACATCCCGCGCGCCGGGGCGCGGCTGATGCCCGGCATGTATGCGTTGCACGAGGCGGCGGTCTGCCGTCGCCGCGCGGCGGGCAACCAGCCATGGAACTGGAACACCGGCATCATGTCCCCCGTTCTGGCGAAGGGCGCGAATTGTCCATGATCGACGGCAGCATCCAGGATTATCCGCTCACGCTGAACAAGTTCCTCGACCATGCCGCGCGCTGGCACGGCGATGCCGAGGTCGTGACGGCGCAAGAGGACGGCGGCCTTGCCCGCATCGATTATGCCGGGCTTCGCGATCGCAGCCTCGCGATCTCGTCGTTGCTCGCTGGCTTCGGAATCGGGCAGGGCGACCGTGTCGCGACGCTCGCGTGGAACAGCCAGGCGCATGTCGAAACCTGGTACGCGGTGATGGGGATGGGCGCGGTATGTCACACGCTCAACCCGCGGCTGACCGGATCGCAGCTCGCGTCGATGGCGGTGCAGTCGAGTGCGCGGATCCTGGTCGCGAGCGCCGACCTGCTGCCGCTCGCGCGCCTGATCGCCGAGCGTGCGCCCGCGATCGAGCGCGTGCTGGTGATCGACGGCAAGGCCGCCGAGTGGGCGGCCGGAGCGTCGTCGCTGGTCGACATCGAGCCGCTGATTGTTGCTGCGCGCCGCGACGCGGTTTGGGGCGCTTTCGACGAGCGGTCGCCCGCGGGGCTGTGCTTCACTTCGGGCACCACCGGGGCGCCAAAGGGCGTGACCTATACGCACCGCGGCAGCTTTCTCCACACGCTCCGCGCGCTGCAGGCCGACGTCATGGCCTTCACCCGCCGCGACGCAGTGCTTGCCGTCGTGCCGATGTTCCACGCCAATGCCTGGGGCCTGCCGTTCGCGTTGCCCGCGGTCGGCGGCAAGCTTGTGCTGCCCGGCCGGCAGGCCGACGGTGCCAGCCTTGCCCGCCTGGTCGCCGCCGAAGGCGTGACTGTCGGCGTCGGGGTTCCGACCGTCTGGCTGGGCGTTGCCGAGCATGTCGAGCAAACGGGCGCCGCGCTTCCTTCGCTCGAACGGATCATCGTCGGCGGTGCACCGATGGCGCCCGCCCTGATGACGCGGATCGAGAAGTTGCTCGGCGTCACAGTGCAGACGAGCTGGGGGATGACCGAGCTGTCGCCGCTCGGGACGATCGCGCCGCCAAGCGATCCGCACCGCTCGGCGGCGGTGTCGGGGCGGCCTGCGATCGGGGTCGACCTGTTGCTCACCGGCGCGGGCGGCACGCCGCTCGCCGAACAGCGCGGCGGCGAGGGGCATTTGCATGTTCGCGGCTCGGCGGTGGTCGATCGCTACTTCGGTCAGGACGAGCCGGCGACCGACACGGAGGGCTGGTTTTCGACCGGCGATCTCGCCCGCATCGATGCGAAGGGCAATCTGGTCATCACCGGCCGCGCGAAGGACCTGATCAAATCGGGCGGCGAGTGGATCAACCCCGCCGAGATCGAGGCGGTCGTCGGCGCGCTGCCGCAGGTGTCGCTCGCCGCGGTGATCGGCCGCGAGGACGCCAAATGGGGCGAGCGACCGGTTCTGCTCGTCGAGCTGCGCGCGGGCGAAGATATTGGCGATGCCGAGTTGTTAGCGCCGCTCAAGGGTCGCGTGGCGCCTTGGTGGATTCCCGATGCGGTGGTGCGGCTCGACGCCATGCCGCTGGCGCCGACCGGAAAAATCGATAAGATTCGCTTGCGGAACGACCATGGCGCGGGTTGATCGGCACGGGGGCGTCGCGGCAGGGGCGGCGACGGAACAGATATTGGAAGTCGGACGAGTGACAGAACAGGCGAAAACGCGTCGGCGATCGACCAAGGCCGAACAGCGTGCCGAAACGATGGAGCAGATCCTCGACGAAGCCGAGTTTCTCTTCTCGAAGCACGGCCTGCACGGCGTGACGCTCAAGGATGTCGCCAAGCGTGTCGGCGTGCACCACACGCTGCTCAACTATTATTTCGAGGACAAGAAGAAGCTGTTCGACGCGGTTTTCGCGCGGCGCGCAGTGGTAACGAGTACGAAGCGGATGCAGGCGCTCGACGAATATGACCGTGCGACCGGAGGCAAGCCGACGATCGAAGGCGCGCTCCACGCCTTCCTCGACACCGACCTCGATCTCTACATCCATGGCGGCGACGGCTGGAAGAATTACGGGGCGCTCGGCGCGCAGGTTGCCAACACCCCCGAATGGGGCGCCGAATTGATGGACAGCCATTTCGATCCGGTGGTGCTTCGCCTGATCGACCTGCTCAAGCGCGCGATGCCCGATTGCGCCGAGGAGGACATCTTCTGGGGCTATCATTTCGTTACCGGCGCGTTGATGGTCACGCTCGCGCGGACGGGGCGCATCGACAAGCTGTCGGGCGGCCTCTGCAAATCCGAAGATTTCGAAGCGATCAAGGCGCGCATGGCTTCGTTCATGGCGGCCGGCTTCCTGCAGGTCTGCAACAAGAAGATATAGGCAAGGCAGGCGGGAGGAACGCCTCGAGCGCGCGACGCAAATATTAACTCACTAGATAGTGAATGGAGATTTGAGCATGAAGGATGAACTGTTGCCATTGAAGGGGCGCGTCGCGATCGTCACCGGTGCAGGCGGCGGGCTGGGCCGGACCCATGCGCTCTATCTGGCGTCCCGGGGCGCGCGCGTGGTCGTCAACGATCTCGCTTTGCCGGCCGCCGAGCAGGTTGCATCCGAGATCGCAGCGAACGGCGGCGAGGCGCTGGCGCTGGCAGCTTCGGTCACCGACGAAGCCGCGATCGACGAACTGGTCCGCCGGACGCAGGATGCGTGGGGGCAGATCGATATCCTCGTCAATAACGCGGGCATCCTGCGCGACAGGAGCTTTGCCAAGATGAGCATCGAAGACTTCCGGCTCGTCGTCGACGTTCACCTGATCGGCGCAGCGATCTGTTGCAAGGCGGTATGGGAAGCGATGCGCGCGCAGCAATATGGGCGCATCGTGATGACGACCTCGTCGTCGGGGCTGTGGGGCAATTTCGGACAGGCGAATTACGGCGCCGCCAAGATGGCGCTCGTCGGCCTGATGCAGACGTTGGCGATCGAGGGCGAGAAATACGGGATTCGGGTCAACAGCCTTGCGCCGACCGCCGCGACGCAGATGACGCACGGCGTCTTGGCCGACGCCAGCCTGGAACTGCTCGACCCCGCGCTCGTCAGCCCCGGCCTGCTGGCGCTGGTCGGCGAACATGCGCCGACGCGGGCCATTCTCTGCGCGGGTGCGGGGCATTTCGCCTGCGCCGACGTGACGCTTTCGGAAGGCCGCCATATCGGCGCCGGGGCCGATGCGGGTGAACAGCTGGTTGCGGATTGGGCCGACGTATCCGGCCGCGATGGCGCGATCGTCCCGGGCTATGGCTTTACGCAGGCCGAACGCGAGCTGGCGAGCGCGGGGTCGCGATCGCCGGCGCTGGCTGCGGCGCGCTAACCGCGCCGCGGCCCCAGGTCAGCGTCGTTCGACGAGCCCGCCGCCGAGCGCCACATAAAGCGTCACCAGATTGTCGACCTGCGCGCGCCTGAGTTCGATCAGCGCCTGTTCGGCGGCGAACAGGTTGCGTTCGGCGTCGAGCACTTCGAGATAGGTTGAAACGCCTTCGCGGTACCGTTTGCGCGCGAGGTCGGCGATCCGCCGCTGCGCGAGCGTGCCGCGTTCCTGCGCCGCGACCTGATCCGCAAGGTAGCGGCGCCCGGCGAGCGCGTCGGCCACCTCGCGAAACGCGCCCTGTACCGTGCGCTCATAGGTCGCGATCGCGATATTCTCGCGCGCTTCGGCGACGGTCAGATTGCCCTTGTTGCGTCCGAAGTCGAAGATCGGCAGCCGGATCGACGGGCCGAAGCTCCAGTTCATGCCATTGTCGCTGAACAGATTGTCGAGCGATCCCGACGCGAAGCCGAAATTGCCGGTGAGCGAGATCGACGGGAAAAAGGCGGCACGCGCCGCGCCGACATTCGCGCGCGCGGCGCGCAGCCGTTCTTCGGCGGCGAGCACATCGGGCCGCGCGACGAGCAGGTCGGACGGCAGTCCGGCGGTCAGCGTCGGCGATTGTCCCTGCTGGACGAGCGGCAGCGGCGCGAGCAGGGGACCGGCGACCGGCCCGCCGGTGAGAACGGCGAGGAAATTGTCGGCCTGCGCCTTGCCGAGCTTCAGGCTCGCAAGCTGCGTTTCGGCCTGCGTCAGCAGCGTTTCTGACTGGCGATAATCGAGCGCCGAGGTCACCCCCGCGTCGAGCCGTCGTTTCGCGATGCGGAGCCCTTCCTTGCGGCTCGTCACCGTCGCTTCGGCAAGGGTGATCTGCTCGTCGGCGCCGCGCGAGGCGAAATAGGACGAGGCAACGTCGCGCACCAGCGCGAGCCGGAAGGCGCGTTCGGCCTGTTCGGTCGCGAGATACTGGCTGCGCGCCGCCTCGGACAGATTTTTGACGCGGCCCCAGAAATCGAGCTCGAACGACGTGACCCCGACCCCGACCGAATAGCGGTTGGTCGTGTCGGTTCCCGGACCGGTCAGCGACGGGCCGCGGCTGCGCGTCGCATCGGCGCTGGCACCGACGGTGGGCAGCCGGTCGGCGTCCTGGATGCGGTACAGTCCGCGCGCTTCCTCGATCTGCGCGACGGCGACGGCGAGATCGCGGTTGCGTTCGACCGCCTGCGCGATCAGCGCCTCGAGCTGCGGATCGGCGAAGAAGTCGCGCCAGCTGACTTCGGTCGCACGCTGCCCGAGCGTCACATCGCCGGCGAATTCGGCCGGATAGGCGGGGGCGGTCGACAGCGGCGGACGCTCGTGCGGCGGCGCCATATTGGCGCATCCGGCGAGCGTCGTCGCCGCGGCGAGGGCGATCAGGTTACGCATGGCCGGGTTCCTCATGATGTCCTTTTTCCGCCGGTGCAGGCGGCCGTTTGCGGCTGATCCACTTGCGCACCGACAGGTAGAAGAGCGGGATGAAGAAGATACCGAGCAGCGTGGCGGCGATCATCCCGCCCATCACGCCCGA
Organism: Sphingopyxis sp. LARHCG72; assembly: GCF_052871675.1. Lineage (NCBI taxonomy): Bacteria > Pseudomonadati > Pseudomonadota > Alphaproteobacteria > Sphingomonadales > Sphingopyxidaceae > Sphingopyxis > Sphingopyxis sp. LARHCG72. The sequence goes on from NZ_JBIXJU010000006.1 coordinate 169,107, forward strand.
GCCGACCGCGATGCGGCTGGCGGCCCCGGCCCCGCTCGCGATGACGAGCGGCACCATGCCGAGGATGAAGGCGAGGCTGGTCATGATGATCGGGCGCAGGCGAAGCTTCACCGCCTCCATCACCGCATCGAGCGTCGGCTTGCCTTCGGCTTCCTGTTCGATCGCGAATTCGACGATCAGGATCGCATTTTTCGCGGCCAAGCCGATGATCGTGATCAGGCCGACGTTGAAGTAAATGTCGGCCGACAGCCCGCGCATCATCGAGAAGAGCACCGCGCCGAGCACGCCGAGCGGCACCACGAGCAGCACCGAGACCGGCACCGCCCAGCTTTCGTAGAGCGCCGCGAGCAGCAGGAAGACGACGACGAGCGACAGGCCGAGCAGCATCCCGATCTGGCCCGCCGACTGTTTTTCCTCATAGGAAATGCCGGTCCATTCGAACGCGAAGCCCTGCGGGAGCTGCGATGCGAGCCGTTCCATCTCGGCCATCGCTTCGCCGGTCGACTGGCCCGGTGCGGGTTCGCCCGAGATCGTCATCGCGGGATAGCCGTTGTACCGCTGGAGCTGCGGCGCCTCGGCGGACCATTCGGCCTTGCTGAACGACCCGAACGGCACCATGCCGCCATTTGCGCTACGCACCCGCAGGTCGAGCACGTCCTGCGGCGTCATGCGGCTCGCGGCGTCGGCCTGGAGCAGCACGCGCAGCACGCGGCCTTCGCGGGTGAAGTCGTTGGCATAGGCGCTGCCGAAGCTGATCGCGAGCGTCGCGTTGACGTCGCCGATCGACAGGCCGAGCGCGCGCGCCTGAATCCGGTCGATATCGACCTTCAGCACCGGCGCATCCTCCTGACCCTCGGGGCGTACGTTCGCGAGCAGCTTGCTCTGCATCGCACCGCCAAGGATCTGGTTGCGCGCGGCGATCAGCGCGTCGCGCCCGTTGCCGCCGCGATCCTGCAGCTTGAAGGTGAAGCCGCTCGACGTGCCGAGTTCGGGGATCGACGGCGGGCTCAATGAGAAGGCGAACGCCTCCTTGATGCCCATGAAGGTGCCCATCGCCTTGCCGGCGATCGCGTCGGCGCTGTCGCCGTCGCCCTTGCGCTCGTCCCAATGTTTGAGCGGGGTGAACATGATCGCGTTCGCCTGGCCCTGGCCGAAGAAGCTGAAGCCGTTCACCGACACGACGTTGGCGACCTGCGGCTGTTCGGCGAAGAAGGCCTTGACCTGCTTGGTCGCCTCGTTGGTACGCTGCGTCGTCGCGCCCGGGGGCGCCTGGATCACGGTGATCAGATAGCCCTGGTCTTCCTGCGGCAGGAAGGATCCCGGCAGGCGGGTGAACAGCAGGGCCGTGATCGCGACCATCGCGACAAAGACGCCGAGCCAGCGCAGCGGTGTAGCGAGCATCTTGCCGACGCCACCCTGGTAGCGGTCGGTGGTGCGACCGAACCAGTCGTTGAAGCGACCGAAGAAGCGGTCGAAGAAGGCACCGATCCGGCCCTTGCGCGCCGTCTTGTCGTGCGGTTTCAGCAGCGTCGCGCAGAGCGCGGGCGTCAGCGTGAGCGCAAGCACGGCCGAGAAGGCGATCGAGATCGCGAGCGTCATCGAGAACTGACGATAGATGCCGCCGGTCGATCCGGGGAAGAAGGCCATCGGGATGAACACCGCGATCAGCACCAGCGTTATGCCGATGATCGCCGAGGTGATCTGGCTCATCGCCTTCACCGTCGCCTCATAGGGGGGCAGATGCTCCTCGTTCATGATGCGCTCGACATTCTCGATCACGACGATCGCGTCGTCGACGAGAATACCGATCGCCAGCACCATGCCGAACAGCGTCAGCACGTTGATCGAGAAACCGAACATCCAGAGGCCGAGGCACGCCCCCGCCAGCGCGATCGGAACGACCACGGTAGGGATGACGGTCGCGCGCCAGTTCTGGAGGAACAGAAACATGACGAGGAAGACGAGCACCATCGCCTCGGCGAGTGTCTTCACCACCTCTTCGATCGACAGGCTGATGAAGGGCGTCGTGTCATAGGGGATCGACCAGACGATGTCGGGCGGGAAACCCTTCGACAGCTCGTCCATCCGCGCGCGAATGCCCTCCGCCGTCGCCAGCGCGTTGGCGCCCGGCGTGAGCTGGACCGCGAGGCCCGCCATCGGCTTGCCGTTGAGCTCGGACGAGAAGAGATAGCTTGCCGCACCCAGCTCGACGCGGCCGACGTCGCCCAGCGTCACCGCCGACCCGTCGGGGTTGGCGCGCAGGATGATGCTTTCGAACTGCTCGGGCTTGGTGAAGCGCCCCTGCGTCGTGATGACGGCATTGAGCTCGGCGCCCTTGGCGATCGGCTGGTCACCGAGCTGGCCGCCCGGCGTCTGGCTATTCTGCTCCTGCACCGCGCCGAGCGCTTCGGCGGGCGACAGATTGTGCGAGGCGAGCTTTTGCGGGTCGAGCCAGATGCGCATCGCATATTCGGGCGCAAAGGCCTGGACGTTGCCGACCCCGTTCACGCGGCGCAGTTCGTCGAGGACGCGCGTGTTCGCGAAGTTGTTGACCTCCATCGGGTCGGTGTTGCCGCTCTTCGAGGTGATCGCGACGATCAGCAGGAAGCCCGAATTGGCCTCGGTGACCGAGATGCCCTGACGCCGGACATCCTCGGGCAGCCGCTGTTCGACCCGGCGCAGGCGGTTCTGGACCTCCATCTGGGCATTGTCGATGTCGGTCCCCGCCTCGAAGGTCAGGTTGATCGACGCGGTGCCGTTCGACTCGCTGGTCGAGGCCATGTAGAGGAAGCCCTCGACCCCGTTCAGCTCCTGCTCGATGACCTGCGTGACATTCTGCTCGAGTGTCTTGGCGTCGGCGCCCGGATAGGTGACGCCGATTGTCAGCGACGGCGGCGCGACCGACGGATATTGCTCCACGGGCAGCCCGCGCAGCGCGATGATCCCGGCAAGCAGGATGCCGATGGCGATGACCCAGGAAAAGATGGGCCGGTCGATGAAGAAACGGGGGGTCATGTCAGGTCAGCGCTTCGCCGCGGGGGCAGGCGCCGCGCCCTTGGGCTGGGCGATGCGCACCGGCTGACCCGGCTGCACCTTTTGCAACCCGTCGGTAATGACCCGGTCGCCGGGCTTGAGCCCGTCGAGGATCGCCCACTGGCCCGCGACCATCGTGCCGAGCTTCACCGGGCGCACCGTCGCATTATTCTTGGCATCGAGGACCATGACGCTGGCATTGTCGGCGGCGAGTTTGACCGCGCGCTGCGGGATCAGCACCCCGTCGGCGCGATTGCCGGCGAAAATGCGCGCGCGCACGAACTGACCGGGCAGCAATGCCGCGTTCGGGTTGGGGAATTCGGCGCGCAGCGCCGCAGTGCCCGTGGCCTCATCGATCGAGAGATCGAGGAAGTCGAGATGGCCGACCACCGGAAGCGCGGTGCCGTCTTCGAGGATCAGTTGCACTTCGACGCGCTCGAGCTGCGGCACGCTGACCTTGCCCGATCCCATCTCGCGGCGCGTCGCGAGCAGGTCCGAGCTCGACTGGCCGAAATTGACATAAACGCGGTCGATCTGTTCGATCGTCGTCAGCAAGGTGCCGCCGGCGGCGCTGACGAGCGCACCCTCGGTAACCTCGGCGCGGCGTGCGCGGCCCGAAATCGGGGCGGTGACCATCGAGTAGCCGAGGTTCAGCCGCGCCGATTGCAGATTGGCCTGCGCGGCCGCGACGTCGGCTTCCGCCGTACGCTGCGCGGCGACGGCCGCATCATATTCCTGCTTGCCGATCGCCTGGTCGGCGAGCAGCGGCTGGTATCGGCCGACGACCTGCCGCGCGTTGGCGGCGGTCGCCTGGGCGCGGGCGAGCTGCGCCTGCGCCGCATTGACCGTTGCGGTCAGCTGCCGCGGATCGATGCGGAACAGGGCGGTCCCGGCGCGCACGAAGCTGCCTTCGTTGAACAGGCGGCGCTCGACGATGCCGTCGACGCGAGCGCGGACCTCCGAGGTGCGATACGCCTGAACGCGGCCGGGCAGTTCGATAACGTTGGGCACGGCCTGCGTGCGGATCGTCACGATACCGACCTCGGGTGGCGGCGGCGCGGGCGGCGCTTCGGACGAGCAGGAAGCCAGCAACAGGGCCAGCGCAGCGCCGGCGGCGCAGCTGAGAGGACGAAGGCGACTCATAAGGACCCCTGAAAAAATCGCAGTTGTGCGGGATTTGTTTATACGCAAAAGCTTGCGTTGAGGCGCCCTGTAATTTAAATTACAAAAAAGCGCAAGGGAGGGGAGAAATTTTGGGCATGTCGGAATTGGCTTTATGTCAAATGGATAGACTATCGCCACGCGAACGAAGGCAGGGTGCGATCCTCGATGCGGCCGAGGCGCTGTTCCTCGAACAGGGTTATGAGCGCACGAGCCTCGCCGAAATCGTGAAGCGCTCGGGGGGGTCGCTGGCGACGCTTTACGAGCTGTTCGGCAACAAGCAGGGGCTGCTGCGCGCGATCGCGACGCGCTGGTGCGACGAAGCCATGCTGCGGTCGCTCGACGACGATGCGACCCGGGGATTGTCCAACGTCGAAATCCTGAAGCGTTATGCGCATCGGCAGAAAGAGCTGATGGAATCGCCACACGCCGTCGGCCTGATGCGGATGCTGATATCCGAGAGTTTGCGCGACCATGAGTTCGCCATGCAGATTTATCTCGACCTTCATGTGCCCGCGCTGGAGGAACTGATCGAACTGTTTGCGGAGTGGGCGGCAACGGGCCGGGCGGAGATTGACCGGCCGGATGCCGCGGCGCGTCTGTTTTTCGATATCGTCGTCGGCGATTCCATGTTGAACACGCTGATGGGGATCGAGGTCGAATGGCTCGACAGCGAGCAGATCGACTGGCGGCTTCAGCCCTTCTTTTCGCATTTCAAGATTCGATAGATAGCCGCGCCGCATGTGCGGCTGTTGACATGGCTGTAAATAGCTGAAAGCGTGCAGGCTCCTGCTTCGGGAGCCTCACGCCTTGGCCAGTAACGCCCTGCCTTCGGTTGTCCAAGCGGATGAGAAGCCAGCGTTGCGCCCGCGCACGGTGGCCGCTTATGCCGCGACCGCGGGACCCACCGTGATGCTGGGACTGCCGTTCAGCGTCTATCTGCCGCCCTATATTGCCGAGGGCGGGGTGATTTCGGTGGCGCTGGTCGGGCTGCTCTTCTCGCTCACGACAATCTGGGACGGCGTCGTCGACCCGCTGATCGGCACGATGGTCGACCGCGTGCGCACCGGGCTCGGCGCGCATCGGCACTGGATGCTGCTTGCGGTCGTGCCGCTGTTCCTGCTGTTGCTCGCGCTGGTGACGGTCGGCGACCAACTGCCCTTCGCGGCGCTGTTCCTGATGATGGTGCTCTTCTATTCGAGCTACAGCCTGTACGAGGTCGCGCAGCTGTCGTGGGGCGCCGCGCTCGTGCGCTCGCCGGCCGACAGCGCGCTTCTTTACGGGATGCGCGACTGGTTCGCGAAGATCGCGCTGATCCTCGCCTTTGCGGCTCCGGCGGCGGCGCAGCTCCTGATCCCCGGGCTCAGCCTGCAAGGGCGGATCATGGCTTATGCGAGCCTCTTCCTGCTCATGGTGCCGATCGCGCTGTTCGCGATCCGGCTCGTCCCGCCGCGCGCCGTGGTCGCGGAGCCGGGGATCGGCTGGCGGGCCGAAATTCGTGCCTCGCTGTCCTTCCCGCCGCTGATGCTGCTGCTCGGCGTGCAATTCCTCAACAGTTTCGCCTTCGGGTCGCTGACCTCGCTCTTCGTCTTCTTCGCCGCCGCGGTGCTCGACCTCGACGGGCAGAGCGCGGTGCTCCTCTTTGCGAGCTTCATTGGCGGCGCGCTCGCGTCGCCGGTCTGGACCTTCCTCGCGCGGCGGTTCGGCAAACCGCCGATGATGATGGCGATGGGGCTGCTCATCTCGAGCCTGCTTGTCACGACCCTGTTTCAGGAACCCGAAGGCATCGGGCAGGCGGTAGGCTTTTCGCTGCTGCTCGGGACGGGTTTTGTCGGGCTGCTTTTCACCTACTCGATGCTCGCCGATCTGATCCCGCACGACGCCGCGCGCTGCGGGCGGGGGCGCGCGGCCTTCCTGTTCGCGCTGCTCAACCTGATGCAGAAGTTCGGCGTCGCTGCCGCGATCGCGGTAAGCTACGCGGCGCTCGACCTGGTCGGCTTCGATCCGCAGGACGGCGCGGCGGCGGCGCGCGAGCTTCACCTCATCTTCGCGCTCCAGCCGACGGTAAGCTGGATCGTCATGGTCGGCCTGCTGCTTTTGATGCAGCGCGCGCTGGCGCGTTCGCCCGCCCGCCTTTGACTTGCAATCGCTGCGCCGCAGAAGTAAAGGCCGCTTTCATTCGGACAGATGCGCCGTTTTTCTCCCGCCTTTCGCCGACACGCTCGGGGAGGGTGGGCGGACTATTGCCCAAAGCGCGCTTGACGCCTGGGCAGCGGCAACCCATCTGGCCCGGATCAAGGACGTTATTAGGACAGGACGATCGACATGGCGAAGACCAGCCCGGCTGAGTTCATCAATCAGGTACGCGCCGAAGCCCGCAAGATCGTTTGGCCCACGGGCCGCGAGACGGTGCAGACGACGATCATGGTGCTCATCATGACGACGATCCTGTCGCTGTTCTTTTTCGGCGTCGACACGGTTTTCAACGCGATCGTCAGCTGGCTGACGTCGCTCGCGCGCTAATCGCCGCGGTTACAGGGACAGGATACGGATACACATGGCGCGCTGGTACATCATTCACGCCTATTCGGGTTTCGAGAACAAGGTTCGCGATTCGGTGCTTTCCGAAGCCGAACGCATGGGCCTGACCGACTTCGTCGAAGCGGTCGAGGTTCCGGTCGAAACCGTCACCGAGGTGAAGCGCGGCAAGAAGGTCCAGGCCGAACGCAAGTTCTTCCCGGGCTATGTGCTCGCCAAGCTCACGATGACCGACGATGTCTATCACCTCGTCAAGAACACGCCGAAGGTCACCGGCTTCCTCGGATCGATGGGCAAACCGCAGGCGATCAGCGAAGCCGAAGCCGCGCGCATCCTGAACAGCAAGGAAGAGGCCGCGGCCCGTCCGAAGCAGGAAATCCGCGTCGATTACGAAATCGGCGATCAGGTCAAGGTGCTCGACGGTCCCTTCGCCAGCTTCAACGGGCTGGTCGAGGAACTCGATTTCGAAAAGGCGCGCGTCAAGGTGTCGGTGTCGATCTTTGGTCGCGCCACCCCCGTCGAGCTCGACTTCGAACAGGTCGAACGCTTCAAATAACATCGCCGCGCGCCTGTGAAGGCGTGCGGAGTCCATCGAACGGAACATGCGCATGAGCCTTTCTCCCGACGAGATCCAGGCTCGCATCGATCGCGCGCGCGAGATTCAGGCGGCTTTTTCGCCCGAGAAGGTCGTCGCGGCGGTGACGCGCCTGTTCGAACTCGATCCCGTCCCGGGGCTTGAGGACGAATTCACCTTTCCCGCGTTCGACAAGCCGACCCGCCAGCGCATCTTCGGCGGGCAGGTGATCGCGCAGGCGCTCGCCGCCGCGGCGCGCACCGTCGATCCGGGCAAGCCGGCGCACTCGCTCCACGCTTATTTCCTGCGCGGCGGAGACGAGGCGAAGCCGCTCCATTTCCGCGTTCATCGCGACTTCGACGGGCGCAGCTTCGCCAACCGCCGCGTCGTCGTGCGGCAGGACGGCAAGGTCATCTTCAACCTGACCGCCTCGTTCCACGCGCCCGAACCCGGCGCGACGCATCAGGCGCCGATGCCCGACGTGCTGCCGCCCGAGGAGTGCGCCGAACTCGTCGAAAATCTGGCCGCCGATCCCAATGTCAGCGACGCGCAGCTCGAACGCATGGCGCGGCTGCGGCCGTTCGAGACGCGCAATTTCCGTCCGTCCTCGACCGAGCGCGGGACGACGCATTATCAATGGTACCGGCTCGCGGCGCCGATCGGCGACGATCCGCTGCTCCACCGCGCCTTCCTTGCCTATGTGTCGGACATGGGACTGTTGTCGTCGTCGCTGCTGCCGCATGGCCTGACCTGGTCGACCCCCGGGCTTTTCTCGACCAGCCTCGATCATGCGATGTGGTTCCATGGCGACATCCGCGTCGACGACTGGTTCGTCTATGTCATGGACAGCGACTGGACGGGCGGCAGCCGCGGGATCAATCGCGGGCTGATCTATCGCCGCGACGGCACGCTGATCGCATCGGCAATGCAGGAAGGCCTGCTGCGCATCACGCCGCCCGCGCCCGACGCATAAGGCTTGTTTTCTGCGGCGTTTGCGCTTATGCGCGCCGCTTCGCGTCAGATACGGGCGTGATTCCGCGCGGGAGGAAGGGGTGATGCCCTTCTGTTCGACCGCTAATTTTGAGTCCCGGATCCGTCCGGGGCGACAGAAAGACAGGAGGCCATCATGGCTAAGAAGATTAGCGGCTACATCAAGCTGCAGGTGCCCGCCGGCACCGCCAACCCGTCGCCGCCGCTTGGGCCGGCACTCGGTCAGCGCGGCGTCAACATCATGGAATTCTGCAAGGCGTTCAACGCCGCGACCGATTCCCTGGACAAGGGCACGCCGACCCCGACCATCATCACCGTCTATGCCGACAAGAGCTTTTCGTTCGTCACGAAGACCCCGCCGGCAACCTATCTGATCAAGAAGGCCGCGAACCTGAAGTCGGGTTCGAAGGAGCCGGGCAAGATCAGCGGTGGCAAGATCGCGCGCTCGAAGCTCGCCGAAATCGCCGAGATCAAGATGAAGGATCTCAACGCCAACGACATCGAACAGGCGACGAAGATCATCGAAGGCAGCGCCCGCTCGATGGGCCTCGAAGTGACGGAGGGCTGAACCGATGGCAAAGCTGACCAAGAAGCAGAAGGCCCTCGTGGGCAAGGTTGACGCGCTGAAGCTTCACGCCGTCGACGAAGCGATCAAGACCGTTCGCGAGCTGGCCTCGGCCAAGTTCGACGAAACGCTCGAAATCGCGATGAATCTGGGTGTCGATCCGCGCCACGCCGACCAGATGGTCCGCGGCGTCGTGACGCTGCCCGCCGGTACCGGCAAGGACGTCAAGGTTGCCGTGTTCGCACGCGGCGACAACGCCGAGAAGGCGCTGGCCGCCGGCGCCGACAAGGTCGGTGCCGAAGACCTGATGGAAGACATGCTCGCGGGTAACCTCGACTATGGCCGCGTCATCGCGACGCCGGACATGATGGGCATCGTCGGCCGCCTCGGCAAGACGCTGGGTCCGAAGGGCCTGATGCCGAACCCGAAGCTGGGCACCGTGACCCCGAACGTCGCCGAAGCCGTGAAGGCCGCCAAGGGCGGTCAGATCGAATTCCGCGTCGAAAAGGTCGGCATCATCCACGCCGGCCTCGGCAAGCTGTCGTTCGGCGAAGAAAAGCTCCGCCAGAACTTCGACGCCTTCGTCGACGCGATCGTCAAGGCCAAGCCGGCCGGCGCGAAGGGCAAATATGTCCGCAAGATCGCGCTGTCGTCGTCGATGGGCCCCGGCATCAAGGTCGACACGGCCGAAGTGACCGGCGCCTGATTGGCACGCACTGAATTAGGAAAGGGCCGGGGGAAACTCCGGCCCTTTTCTTATGCGCGGTTCGGGCGTGGTGAGCGGTTGTTAGGCGGGACAATAGCTCATCAAGCAAATGCGCCAAAAAAGCTCTCCCTAACCGAGGCTGCGATAGCGCGTTCTGGCTTCCGTCTCTGCCTCGTCGGGTGTGCCGAACAGGCCTGTTTCTAGCATGCCGTATTGCCAAAGGTCCTCTTCACATTCCTCCACGTATTCAAGCTGGTCCGCGTGGAAATAGAATAGGCCGTCTGGCCGTTTGCAAATGGATATGACCAGGCGGCCATCGGCGCTTTCTACAGCGCACACCTCATTTGGCCGTAGGGGTCTTTCTTCCATTGCCGGGCTTCTCCTCGCTGCGACGAGATAGCCGCTCTAATCCGACGTTCGCAATCGGTCGAAAACCATCATTCTGGTCGACGAAACTCGATCAGGTCCCATTTGTTGCCATAAAGATCGAGGAACACCGCTACCGTGCCATAATCGGCCTCCAGCGGTTCGCGCTCGATCCGCACGCCCTTGTCGAGCAGGCGCTGATAGTCGCGGGCGAAATCGTCGGTCTGCAGGAACAGGAAGACGCGGCCGCCCGCCTGATCGCCGATAAACCTAGCCTGCTCTTCATTGGAAGCCCGCGCCAGCAGGATCGTTGCACCGCCCGGCGGATTGCCCGGCGGGGCGACGAGAACCCAGCGCTTGTCCTGCGCGGGCTGATAGTCGTCGGCGACGAGGGTGAAGCCGAGCGTGCCGACATAGAAGTCGATCGCCTCGTCATAATCGCGCACGACGAGCGCGATATGCGCGAGCGATTGGCGGGTCATTCGCGCAGCCCTCGCAGCGCCGAACCCGCGGCGAACGGCCCGATCATGGTGAGAAGCAGGCTCGTCGCGGCGAGCAGTTTCATCGCGCCGCGCCCCGACGGGTCGAGCATCCCGGCGCCGAAGATCAGCATCGGCACCGCGAGCGGCAGGATGAGCAGCCCGCCGATCGCGCTGCCGCCCTTGTGGTTCGCGGTCAGCGCCGCGCTCAAGACCGCCAGCGAGGCAAGGGCCGGGATGGCGATGGCGATCCCGGTCGCGAGCAGTTCGACGCGCCCGGCGTCCTGTGCGAGTAGCGCCGATGCCGGGAAGAGCGCGATCATCAGCGGCAGGCCAAAACCGATCGCGTGCGCTGCGATCTTCACCGCGGCGATCACCTCGTCGGCAAAGCCGCGCACCGCAAGCTGGTCGAGCACGCCCGCATCCTTGTCGGGACGTACCAGCCGGTCGATCGGGAGCAGCGCCGCGAGCAGCGCCGCGACCCACACCATCCCGCCGCCCGCGCGGCGCAGCAGCGGCGCGTCGGGGCCGACCGCGAAAGGAAAAGCGGTGGCGACGAGGAGGAAGAACAGCACCGGCAGCCACAACGCTCCGCTGCCCCATGCACGGCGAAGGTCGCGCCAGAAGAGGGCGATGAGCGCGGTCACGCGAGCGCGCCCATGTCGAGTTCGGCGAGATCGGGCACCCCGAGCGCGAAATGCGATGCCAGCAGCACCGCACCGCCGTCAGCGCGGTGCCTTGCGATCGCTGCGACGAGCCGTGCTTGCGCCGCATCGTCCATGCCGTTCGCCGGCTCGTCGAGCAGCCAGATCGGCGCGCCGCTGGCGATGACGCGCACCATCGCGGCGCGCTTGCGCTGGCCGGTCGAGAGCATCGACACCGGCACCTCGGCGAGCGGCGCCAGCGCCATCTCGTCCACCGCGCGGTCGACCCTGTGGCCGTCGACAGTGTCGACCCGCGCCCAGAAATCGAGCGCGCGGCGCAGCGGCAGTTCGGCGTCGAGTGCCGAGGCTTCATCGATCAAGGCGAGACGTTCGCGGCGCTCGACCGTTCCCGCAGCCGGACGGAGAAGCCCGGCAGCCAGGCGGATCAGGCTAGACTTCCCCGCACCGTTTGGACCGCGCAGCCACAAGGCGTCGCCGCGGTTCAGCGTCAGCGACAAACCCTCGAACAACAGGCGGTCGCCGCGGATGCACGCCACATTGTCGAGCCGCAGAAGCTCGGTCACGCCATATCTTCCAGCGCGTGCATATCGTCGTCGGAGAAGCCGAAATGATGGCCGAATTCGTGGATCAGCACATGGCGCACCAGTCCTTCGAGCTTTTCGCCCATCTCGATCCATTCGACGAGGATCGGGATGCGATAGAGGGTGACGCGGTCGGGCATGCCGCCGCTCTCCCCGATGCTGCGCTCGGTCAGCGGGCGGCCTTCGTAAAGCCCGGTCAGATCATAGGGGTGCTCGATATCGAGCGAGGCGAGGGTTTCGTCGTCGGCGAACTCCTCGATACCGATCACGACGCCGCTGATATGCGGCTTGAACACGTTGGGCATCGTTTCCAGCGCCGCCTCGGCCATCGCGAACAGCGCATCGGCATCGGGGGCGGTTCCGGTCCATCCGGCGGGCAGGCTGCTCTTGTCGCTCATCGCGCCCTTCCTTATGGCGAGCGCACGACATTGACCAGCGGGAGAAAAGAGATGGTTCAGAAACTCGACGAAGACGCCCGCACGGCGCTGCTCGCGCGCTTTCCCGAATGGACGCACGAACCCGCACGCGACGCGATCACCCGCCGCTTCAAATTCGACGATTTCGCGCAGGCGTTCGGTTTCATGGCGAGCGTCGCGATCATCGCCGAAAAAATGGACCATCATCCCGAATGGTCGAACGTCTATAACCGCGTCGACATATTGCTGACGACGCACGATGCCGACGGATTGTCCGAGCGCGACGCGAAGCTGGCCGAGGCGATCGAAGCACTGGTCTAGCAGCGGTGATCCGCTTCGACCGGTCCTATCAGGCGCTGGCGGTCGCGGTTTCAATGCTTGCCGGCTTTGTCGATGCGGTCGGGTTCATCGACTCGTCGGGTTTCTTCGTGTCCTTCATGACCGGAAATTCGACGCGGCTCGCGGTGGGTGCCGCCGAATGGCAGGATGCGGCGCTGGTTGCCGGCGCGATCATCCTGATGTTCCTTGCCGGGGTCGTCGCCGGTTCGCTGGTTGCCGCGTACAGCCGGCGTCCGCGTGCGCCCGTGGTGCTGACCCTCGTGGCACTTCTCCTCGCGGTCGCTGCCGGATTCCGGCTGGCCGGTGCGGTCGTGCCCGCCATAGCCTTCCTCGCGCTCGCCATGGGCGCCGCGAATGCCGCAATCGAGGGGCGCGACGGTGCGGTCGTCGGGGTGACTTATATGACCGGCACGATCGTCCAGGCGGGACAGAAAATCGCCAATGCGTTGCGCGGAGTGGGTGACGCGCGGTGGCCGCATCATCTCTGGCTATGGGCGGGCCTCGTCGCGGGCGCAATCGTCGGCGCGTGTGTCGCCCTGTGGTCGCCGGCGATGGCTTATGGCCTGGCCGTCATGCTCGCGGCCTTGCTGGCAATCAGGGCTGCGATGATCACCCGATCGCCGGGGTGAAAGTCCGGGCCATATTGCCTTCCGCGCGATCGGCCTCCACAAGCGGAAAAAATTTTTCCTTTAGGAGAGAGTCGCATGAGTGACAGCCTGCTGCGCCGTAAGGCCATCGTTCCCGAGACGCAGGAAGGGCATGGCCTTGCGCGAACGCTCAGCTGGCCGCACCTGATTGCGCTCGGCGTCGGCGCGATCGTCGGGACGGGCATCCTGACGCTGATCGGGGTCGGCGCCGACAAGGCGGGGCCTGCGGTCATTCTTTCCTTCGGCATTGCGGGCCTGATCTGCGCCTGCGCCGCGCTGGCCTATGCCGAAATGGCGACGATGATCCCCGCCTCGGGCAGCGCCTATACCTACAGCTATGTCGTGATCGGCGAACTGCTTGCGTGGGTGGTCGGATGGAGCCTGATCCTCGAATATTCGCTGGTCGTCAGCGCGGTCGCGGTCGGCTGGTCGGGTTATGCCGCACCCTTGCTCGAAGCGTGGGCGGGCGTGCCTATGGCGCTGATGCAGGGGCCTGAACTGGGCGGCATCGTCAACTTGCCCGCGATTGCGATCATCGCCGTCGTCGCGGGGCTGCTGCTCGTCGGCACGCGCGAAAGTGCGACGCTCAACGCGATCCTCGTGCTGGTGAAAGTGCTGGCGCTCGTGATCTTTGTGGCGGTGGCGCTTCCGGCGTTCAATGCGGCGAACCTCGAACCGTTCAGCCCCTATGGCTTTTCCAAGCATATGGGTCCCGATGGGGTCGAGCGCGGCGTGATGGCGGCCGCGGCAATCATCTTCTTTGCCTTTTATGGCTTCGACGCGATTGCGACAGCGGCGGAAGAGACGCGGAATCCCGACCGCGACCTGAAGATCGGGATCGTCGGGTCGATGTTCGTCTGCGTGCTCATCTATATCGCGGTCGCGGTCGCGGCGGTGGGGGCGATCGCGTACAGCCGCTTCGCCAACAGCCCCGAGCCCCTCGCGCTGATCCTGCGCGAACTGGGCAGTCCGCTGGCCGCGCAATATCTGGCGGTGTCGGCAATCATCGCGCTGCCGACCGTCATCCTCGCCTTCTTCTACGGGCAAAGCCGCATCTTCTTCACCATGGCGCGCGACGGCTTGCTGCCCGCCAGCCTTGCCCGGCTCTCGTCGCGCGGGACGCCCGTCCGCATCACCATCTTCACCGCGCTCGTCGTCGCGGTGCTGGCGGGCTTCATTCCGTTGGGTGAGCTGGCCGCACTTGCCAATGCCGGTACGCTGGCCGCCTTCACCGCGGTGTCGGTGTGCATGCTCATCATGCGCCGCCGCGCGCCCGACGCGCCGCGCACCTTCCGCGCGCCGCTGCCATGGGTGGTCGGCGGCATCGCGGTGCTCGGCTGCATCTATCTGTTCTTCAGCCTGCCGGCGCAGACGCAGCTCTGGTTCCTCGTGTGGAATGTCGGCGGGCTGGCCGTGTATTTCCTTTACGCCCGCCGGCACGCCATCATCGGCTGACAGGGCTGGCCCTAATCGAAGAGCTCGCTGAGGAAGCTCTTCTTGTAATTCTTCTTGTACGGCTTGCCGTAATGGCGGTCGTCATAGCCGCGCTCGCGATATTCGGGCTGCGGCGGCGGGGGAGGAGCGGACGCGCGCGGGGCGGGCGCGTTCGCAGCTTCGCTGCGCTCGATGATCTTGTCGAGCTCGCCGCGGTCGAGCCAGACGCCGCGGCATTGCGGGCAATAGTCGATTTCGATTCCCTGCCGTTCCGACATGGTCAGGCTCACGCGGCAGGTCGGGCAAAGCAGCCCCTGGGCATCGGACACGAATTTTCCTTTCATGACGAAGGCGGCCCGAAGGACCGCCATCTGTTTCAACGTGTCATCGCACTTTGCGTTCCGCATGGAAAATGCCCCGTTCCGACCGGGGAGGCGGAACGGGGCAAGGTTCGCCGCGCTCTGTTCAGCTGTCGGCTTCGAACGCCAGCAAGTCGCCGGGCTGGCAATCGAGCTCGGTGCAGATCGCCTCGAGCGTCGAGAAGCGCATCGCCTTGGCCTTGCCGGTTTTCAGGATCGATAGATTGGCGAGCGTGATGCCGATGCGGTCGGACAGGTCGGTCAGCGTCATCCGCTTGGCGTGGAGGAGGTCATCCAGTTTCACGACGATCGCCATCACACGGTCCCTTCAAGGTCGGCGCGCATCGCGGCCGCCTGTTCGAACACCGCGGCGAGCACGAAGGCGAGGAGGATCGCGAGCAGGCTGCCGAGCGAGACCCCGCCCATGTCGCCGAAATCGCTGCCGGCCTTCGCGATGCTGCTCGCAGTCCAGTGCAGCGGGATCGCCAGCAGTTGGACGGCGACGAGCGCCCAGCCGATCCGGCGCAGTCGCCCGGCATTGGCGATGACGAAAGGATCGCTCGCCGCGCTCGCCACCAGCGCCTGGAGCTGGCGGATCATGTAGGCGGCGGCGGCGAGGATCGCGAAAAGCAGCGCCATCATTACGCTGACCGGAAAACGAAGCGTCGTAACGTCGGTGAACTCGGGGGCGTTCCGGAATTCGGCCATGACCGTCGGCCATGCGACGATCAGCGCGATGGCGACGCCGATTACAAGCACGGCCGAGGCGGCGATCAGCCCGAGGATCAGCCACAGCAGTCCACGCGTGGCGCCGAGTAAGGCGGGATTGGGCGTAGGCATATCGTTCTCCGATAGTTGAATTATCGAAGAACGATATATTGCCACAAATTATTATCGTCAATCGATATTATCGAAAAACGATATTTCTTGAGTCATGCCGCCTGCCAGTCGAACGCCAGCGGCGCCTCGCGAAAGGCGAAGCGATCGAGGTGGCGGGCGACGACGCCCTTCATCGCTTCGAGATGCTCGCCGCTGCTGGCGTCGATGCGGACCGACAATGCGTCGGCGCCCGCGTCGAAGGTCACCAACGCGTCGCCGGTCCAAGCCGCACCGCGTGCGTCCTTGGGGAAGGTCACGGTGCCATGGTCGGGGGTGAATTCGACCGCGAGATTATGCTGCCAGTGCTTGCACAGCTGCTGCAGATATTTGCTCGCGTGGGCGGTCGGCACGCCGGCGATCGTGCCAAATGACACAGGCGCCATCACAGTCGCTCGATCTTTTGCGCCGCCTCGTCGATCAGCGCGACGATGTCGTGCAACGCGGCGTTATCGAGGTCGCGGTCGCCGAGCCGGTTCATCAGCACCTGGCGAAGATTGCCCATCGCGCGGCGGACCGAGGCCGAGTCCGTGCGCTGCGTTTCCTCGCCGACCGCGGTCAGGCGCGCGATCGCGGCTTCGACGATTTCTGCGTTGGTTTCGAGTTCGGCGCGGCCGGCGTCGGTGATCGCGAACAGCTTTTTCGCGCCGTCGCTCTGCTGCGCTTCGATCAAGCCCATGTCGTCGAGCATCGTCAGCGTCGGATAAATGACGCCGGGGCTCGGTGCATAGCTGCCGCTGGTGAGTTCCTCGATGTGGCGGATCAGGTCGTAACCGTGGCGCGGTTCATCGGCGATCAGCTTGAGCAGCACGAGCCGCAGTTCGCCGCCATCGAACATGCGCCGGCGTTCGCCGCGCTCGCCCCGGCCGCCGCCCCGACGGCCACCGCCGCCGAAGCCATGCCCGAACCCGTGGCCAAAGCCGCGTCCGCCGCGATGCATCGCATGTCGTCCGCCGCAGCCGCGGCCATCCATTTTTGCGTAGAATATCATTTTTCGTTCCTTAGAGTGATTCTAGATGCGTCTAAGATATATCTTAAGATGCGATACGCAAGAGGCGCCGGGAAAAATTTCGCCGTGAAGGCTGGGGCGATCAGGTCGGGGAAGCGAAGCGCATGTGAATCAGCGGATAAGCCCGC
This sequence comes from Sphingopyxis sp. LARHCG72, assembly GCF_052871675.1. NCBI lineage: Bacteria > Pseudomonadati > Pseudomonadota > Alphaproteobacteria > Sphingomonadales > Sphingopyxidaceae > Sphingopyxis > Sphingopyxis sp. LARHCG72. The sequence continues at coordinate 185,973 of NZ_JBIXJU010000006.1, forward strand.
CCCTGGCCATCGCGTTCCGACCGTCCGGTCGGCACAAAACCGAGGCGCTCGTAAAAGCCGACGGCCTGGCCATTTTGTTCATTCACGTCGGTGGTCAACACGGGGTGGCGTTCCAGCGCGTGCGCGACGAGCGCCCGGCCCACCCCGGCGCCGCGATGCGCCGGATCGATGAACAGCGCCTCCATGCTCGTTCCGTCGAGCAGCATGAAGCCGACCGGCCGGTCGGCGCCGTCGACTGCGAACCAGAGCGGGGTAGAGGGCAGGAAGCCCCGGACTTCGGCTTCGATCGCGGCGCGGTCTTCGGGTGACAGGAAGTCGTGCGTCGCGTCGACGGCGGCGCGCCATATCTCGACGGCGCGTTCTCCGTCGGCGGGAGTGGAAGGGCGGATGCGTATCATGGGCAGGGCTTTAGTCGATCGTGGCGGGATCGGAAAAGCCCTGAGCTACTATAGGGGGCCGGCCATTGGCCTTGACTCTGCGGCCACCGACGCTATTAGCGCCCCCGTGTTGTCCCGGCCTCGGCCGTGGCAATTCCGTCCGAGACAGTTGGTGAAGGGGATTTGCCCTTCTTAATTTCCAGCCGAGACGGGGAACAGTCTTTTTCGGTCGCCCGCCTGTTCGATCAGGCGACGCGTCTTGACCGACCCCATCGGACATCGTTGCGCAAAGACAGGTGAGCCTTGGCTCGCGTCTGTGTTTGCGTGTGTTAGCCGCCCGGCGGCGCGTGCGTTTCGGCGTCAGCGCATCCGGGCAGATGAGTGGAGTATAGGCATGGATCGTACGGAAAAGGCCGAAGCCGTATCCTCGCTGAACGCTACGCTGGCATCAGCTGCCTCGGTTGTGGTCGTCCGCAACCTCGGCATGACCGTCGCTCAGTCGACGGTGCTGCGCCAGCAGATGCGCGACGCAGGAGCCGACTTTCGCGTCACGAAGAACCGTCTTGCCAAAATCGCGCTCGATGGCACGTCCTACACCGGTATCGGCGAACTGCTGACCGGTCCCACGGCCCTTGCAACCTCGACCGATCCGGTCTCGGCTGCGAAGATCGCCGTGGAATTTGCCAAGACCAACGACAAGCTTGAAATCGTTGGCGGCGGCATGGGCGACGTGGTCCTCGACGTGAATGGCGTGAAGGCGCTGGCTTCGCTTCCCTCGCTCGACGAGCTCCGCGCCAAGATCATCGGTCTGGTGCAGGCTCCGGCCACCAAGGTTGCGCAGATTGCCGCAGCTCCGGCCGGCCAGTTGGCGCGGGTTTTTGGCGCATATGCCGCCAAAGAAGCAGCGTGATTTCGAACTGAACCTTTAAACTTACTACCGGGATATCCCGGTTCTGATGGAGAAATAACATGGCTGATCTCGCAAAGATCGTTGAAGACCTGTCGGCGCTGACCGTTCTGGAAGCTGCTGAACTTTCGAAGCTGCTCGAAGAAAAGTGGGGCGTTTCGGCTGCCGCTGCTGTTGCTGCCGCTCCGGCCGCTGCCGCTGCTGGCCCGGCTGCTGAAGAGCAGACCGAATTCGACGTCATCCTGACGGGTGACGGCGGCAACAAGATCAACGTGATTAAGGAAGTCCGTGCGATCACCGGCCTGGGCCTGGGCGAAGCCAAGGCGCTCGTCGAAGGCGCGCCGAAGGCCGTCAAGGAAGGCGCCAGCAAGGCTGAAGCTGAAGAGCTGAAGGCGAAGCTGATCGCCGCCGGCGCGACCGTCGAACTGAAGTAATTCGGTTCACGGGTCCGGTCGGTTCGTCCGGCCGCGTTCCTGCGAAAATGAGAAAGGGCGGTGCCTCGCGGCACCGCCCTTTTTCTTTGCGGTGAGGGGACCACCGCGGGTTATCCGAACGCTCAGCTCTTGGAAAAGCCCGGACGGAAGCTGGTCGAGGTGCGGACGCGCGCCGGTTCGGGGCGGCGCACCTCCTGCTCCTCCGTCGCGGGGGCGGGGCGCTGCGAGATTTCCCACGCGCTGACCGGCTTGCGCGTCATATCCTTCTGGCTGGCGAGCGCTTCGTCATAGCTCGTGCGCTCCTGACGATCGAGGAAGCGCGCGCGCTTGAGGCGCTTGCTGAGCGTGGCGAAGGGGTTGTCGGGCGTCGGGCCGGCGAGCGCCATCGCTTCGTGGCGGCCCATGCTGCCGCTCGGTGCGGCGGCGAAGGCCGGCGTGTTGCGCGGCGCAGCGGGCTCCTGCCGCGGCGCATAGGCGGGCGTCACCCACGGCTGGGTGCCGTCGGCAAGCGGCCCTGCCGGCGCGGTACGTTCCGCAGCATAGGTCGGGGTCTCTTCGACCGCAGCACCGGCGACACGGCGGCGACGGGCAAAGGCGAGGCCGGCACCGCCGATAATCAACAGCGCGGCTGCGCCGCCAGCGATTTCCCAAGGGAAGTCGCCGCCCGTTACCGCGGCCTTTTCCGCGGGTGCGGGGACGGGCTCGGCGACGGGTTCGACCGGCGTGACCGCCGGCGCGGCCATCGGGGTGAAGCCTTCGGTCGGTGCGGCTTCGGTTACCGGCGCTGCGGCTGCGGGCGCGGCAGTCGGTGCTGCGACAGCCGTTCGAGCGCGCGCCGTGCTGCGTTCGGCGCGGGCGGGCGGCGCCGCGCGTTCGGCCGCCTTGGGCGCTGGGGTGGTTTCTGCGGGCGCAATGTCCAGCGGGACGCGGATGACGGGCTTGGGAGCGGGCGGCTCGGCGGTCTGCGGCGCAGCGACCGGTGCGGTCATGCTCGGTTCGGCCACCGTCGGCGGGGTCTGCGGCGTCGGCGCTGCCACCGGCGGCGTCATCGTGACGGTCGGCGTTTCCTGCGCAAAGGCGCCGGGCGTGGAAAGGACCAGGAACGCGGCAATCGCGCTCATGGCGGGGCGGGAGAGGGCGATATTTCTCGTCATAGTGAAGGGCCAACGAACCGCGCTGCGAAAATGCTGCTCGAAGGACGCTGTTTGTACGATGAGCCGTGCGCCCCGGACGGCGCGGCGAAGATTCCGGCACGGCCGGTCGCGCCGCGCAAACCCCTCTGCGACCGGGCGAGCGGTGATTTACCCTTGCCGGCGACCGGTGGAAGAGGCCCGTTTTTCGGTTGGTTTCCCCGAACAAGATGACAGTCTCTTTGCGCTTTGGCGTCGCCCCATTCATCAATTCGTCATTCCACCGCAACCTCCGCATGGTCCACGCGGCGCATGAAAACGACCGATCTTGCCCCGACCTCGCTGCCCGCGCGCCTGCGCGAAACGCAGCGGCTGCTCTTTATCGCGAAGCACGCGCGCTGGACGGGCGGGCTGCACCCCGACGACGGTAATCATGCGCCGTACCACCGTGAAATGCGCGAGACGCTGGAGGGGATCGGCGTCGAACTGCTGATTGCCGACAGCTATGCTGCGCTGTTCGACCGGCCCGCCGCCGATTTCGTTTTTCCGCTGCTCAACCGCGGCGGCTTTTTCAATTCGGAAATGCTGCTGCCCTTGCTGTGCAACCGGCACGGCCTGCCGTACCTCGGCGCGTCGCCGATCGTGCGCGGGCTGTCCGACGACAAGCATCTGACGAAGCTCGAAGCGGCCGCGCGCGGTGTGCCGACCGCGCCCTGGACGCTGTTCCGCCGGGGCGCGCCGGTCGATGTATCGCGCTGTCCGCCGGCACGACGCTGGGTGATCAAACCGAACAACAGTTCCGCCTCATGGGGCGTGCGCGACGCGCATGACCGGGGCCAGCTTGCGCGGGCTGTCGCAGAGATCCACGCGCTCGACCATGACGCGCTCGTCGAACCCTTTATCGACGGCAGCGATATCGAGGTTCCCGTGATCACGCTGGACGGCGAGCCGACGATACTGCCGATGATGATCTTCGAACAGGCCGATCCGACGCAGCTTCGCACCTATCAGGAAAAGCGCGATCTGGTCGGCAGCATCGGATACAGTATCAAACGGTTCGACGATCCCGCGATTGCGGCGCAGATTATCGAATATACGAAGCGGATGGCCGATGTCTTCCGCCCGTTCGATTACGGCCGCTTCGAGTTTCGCGTCGACCATACGAGCGGCGACGTCCGGCTGCTCGAGGTCAACCTCAACTGCAACCTCTGGTCCGAAAAGCTGTTCTCGCGGTCTGCCGTCGCGGCGGGTTTCACGCATGCGCAACTGATCGAAACGATCGTTGCCGAAAGCATGATCCGCCAGATTGCGCCCGCCGCGGCGCGACGCGACGCGGCATGAGCGGTTCGATCCTGATCCTCGCGGGACGCCGCCCCGGCGCGGTCGATCCGCTCGCCGAGGCGCACGGGGTCGCGGACAAATGTCTTGTCCCCGTCGCGGGCCGTCCGATGATCGCGCATGTGCTGGAGAGTGCGGCGGGCAGTTCGGCGGCGCGCATATTCGTCTCGACGCACCACGCGGCGTTGCTCGACGATCTGATGAACGATCCGGTGATCGCATCGCTGGGTCCGCGCTTAGTCATTGTACCGGCGGCCGACAATCTTGCGGATTCGGTGCTTTCCGTCGCAGGCGTGGCCAGCTTCCCTTTGCTTGTCACCACCGCCGACAATTGCCTGCTCACCCCCGCGACGATCGCCGAGATCGAAGCCGAGGCGGATCGGCTGGGCGCCGAGGCGGGGGTCGCGCTGGCGCGGCGCGAGGATGTGCTGGCGGTCCATCCCGAAGGCCAACGGCGCTTCTACGAGTTTTCAGACGTCGCGGTGTCGAACTGCAATGCCTATTGGATCGGGCATCCGAACGCGCTTCGCGCGGCCGAGGCGTTCCGCGGCGGCGGCCAGTTCGTCAAGAAGCCGTTGCGGGTGATGCAGGCCTTCGGGCTCGTCAACCTGCTGCGTTTCCGTTTCGGCCTCGGCCCGATCCACCATATCTTCGCGCGCATCTCGCGCCGGCTGAAAGTCGAGGTGGCCCCGCTGCTGATCGGCGACGGAGCCACTGCAATCGATGTCGACAATATGCGGTCGCTGGCGGTGACCGAGGCGCTGATGCGGCGCCCCGATATCGTCAATCCGCGACCCAGTTGCCGTGAAACCCCGGGGGAACCCGGTGCGGCAGGTGAACGACAGCTTGCGGTGACCCGGTAAAATCATCGGCGTTGAGGATGACGAGGTCGGTGGTCTCGTCGTTCATGTCGACCACCAGCCCGATCAGCCAGCCATCGTCCTCGGCGCCGTCGTCGCTGCGCGGGACGAACACGAACTCGCCGGGGTGGCGTCCGGGCCCGAAGTCATGGGCGTCGGTCGTGCCCTTTTCGAGATCGTGGCGGAACAGCCGCGTTTCGGCGAGCGCCCATTCGGCCGATGCGCCGTCAGGGATCGCGACGCTGTACGCGAAGCGATAGGGGCGCGTCGTCAGCCGCTCGTCGTAGCGCGGGAATTCCTGTGCGTGGTCGTGGATGACCGTGCGAATTGTCGTGCCGGCGGCGGGATCGATCGTCCAGCGTTCCATGCGCGACTTCTCGCTGTCGGGGCCGCGCTTCGATTGCGCGAACATCGTTTCGTGCGCGACGACGTCGACGATCACCTTGCCGTCGGCGGTCTCATAGGCATTGGCGGGGTGGAAGACATAGCAGGGCTCGACCGGTACCCAGATGATGCTGTCCCCGCTGCCGTTGCGGGGAAGGAGGCCGACACGCGCCGGATGCGCCTCGTTCCACGCATAGGGGAAGCGATAGCCGCCGAGCAGCATCTTCATGGAGAATGTGACGGGAAGGTCAAACACGAGCACGTAATTTTCGGTGATCGCGCAATCGTGGATCGACGGGCCGTCGCTGACGGAAATCGCTTCCTCGCGGACGACATGGGCATCCTTGTCGAGCACGACGTGCCACACCTTGTTCGGTTCGTCGCCGCGATAGGTGATCGCGTGCATCTCGCCCGTGAAGGGATCATGATGCGGATGCGCGGTATAGGCGCCGGCCAGCGTGCCGTCGAACGGGTTGTGCGCGATGGTGTTGAGTTCATAGCCCAGCTCGACCGGCTTGCCGCCGGCCTCGACGATCGCGAAGGTCCGGCCGGCGAGGCCGACGACGTTGGTGTTCGGCGCATCGTTGCGGTCTTCGCGCGGGCCGGGGGGCAGTTCCTCGCCGAGCACTTCGCACGCCTCGCTGCCGCGCACCCAGCGATTGCGGTACCAGTCGGCCTTGCCGCCTTCGATGCGGATGCCGTGCACCATGCCGGCGCCGGTGAACCAGTGATAGCTGGCGGGATCGGGCTCGGCGGCGGGGTTGGGGCCGTTGCGCAGATAGCGGCCGGTCAGTGCGGCGGGGATCGTGCCGTCGACGCGGAGCGCCTCGAGCGTGAATTCCTCGGTCATCGGCTTGTGGATGCCGGTCAGGAAGGGGTGGGCGTCGGTCGGGCGGGGCAGGCGCTTGCGATTGAAATCGGCGACCTTGCCGATGCCCTTGACGACGGCGCCGCGGATCAGGGTTTCGACGTTGCTTGCCATGATGATGCTCCTTAACGGATGTTGGCGAAAGTGCCGCGCAGCGGGGGTTGCAACGGCGACTCGAGATGTTTACAGTGACAACATATGGCAATCAAAGATAACAGTGTCAACATAAAAGGCGACGGCGCCGCGAAGGCGGCCGGCACCTATCATCATGGCGACCTGCGCGCGGCGGTGATCGCGGCGGGGCTGACGCGGCTGGCGGAGGGCGATGGTGCCGAGCTGGGGCTGCGCGCGCTGGCGCGCGATGTGGGGGTGAGCGCAACCGCGCTTTACCGGCATTTCCCCGACAAGGAGGCGCTGCTCGACGCGCTCGCCGACGAGGGCCTCCGGCGGCTCGGCGCGTTGCAGGCGCAGGCGTGGCTGAAGGCCGGTGGCGGCCGCGCAGGCTTCAAGGCGACCGGCGCGACCTATGTCCGCTTCGCGCACGACGAGCCCGCGCTGTTCCGCCTGAGCTTCACGCGCCAGATGCCCGAACGCTATGCCGACGATGCCGGCGACGGCAGCGAGGTCGCCTATAACCTGCTCCGCGCCGGGGTGGGCGAGGCGCTTCCCGGGGTGGAGAATCCCGACACCGCCGCGCTGCACGCGTGGGCGCTCGTTCACGGCCTCGCGATGCTGATCCTCGACCGGCGCATCGAATGGGACGAGGCGATGGTCGAAGAGGTCGTCGGCCTGACGTTCGGCGGGATCGATTGACGCGCGGCGCGATATAGCGGCGTCGCGGGCAGGAGGGTATCCGGCATAATATTAGCGGTTTATTTTCCCCTTTTCGGTTATTTGGGCGCATGACCCGGTCGCTGTCCCCCAGAGTCGAGGCGGTCTTTTGGTTCCTCCTGACCGCAACGGGATATTTCCTGCTCGCGAGCCTGTCGCTGCACGCCACCAAGGGCGCCGACAATATCGCCGCGGTATGGCCGGCGAGCGGCTATTTCCTCGCGCTGTTGTTGCTGATGCCACCATCGGCGAGGGTCGCGGCTTTCGCCGGTATGGTGTCGGCCAGCCTCGCCGCCAATATCTACGGCGGCGCGCCGCTCTGGTCGTGTCTGGCCTTTACCTTTTCGAACGCCTGCGAGGCCGTCGTCGCGCTGTGGCTGATCCGTCGCCGCGAACCCGGCGAGCTGTCGTTCATGGTCCCGCGCTCGGTCGTCAATTTTTGCATCGCGGCGTTTGCCGCGAGCGCGGTCAGCGCGGTGCTGGCGTCGACGCTCGCCGGCACGGGGATCGACTTCCTCCTCTCGTGGCTGACGACCGTCCTGCTCGGTATGTTGATCGTGACCCCGCCGATCGTGATGCTCGCGCGGATGATCGGGATGAACGCGTTCGCCAATGCGCCCGCGGGGATGAAGACCGAGGCGACCGCGATCCTGACCGGCGCAGGACTGGTCACCATCCTGTCCTTTTCGCAGTCGCAGTTTCCCGTGACCTTCCTGCCGTGCATCGCGGTCGTTGCCGCGGCGTACCGGCTGGGTCCGTTCGGCGCCGCGGCGGGGGTGCTGATCGTGACGATCGCCGCGTCGCTGCTGACCGGGCAGGGATATGGGCCGATCGCAGCGATCGAGACGGCGCCGAAGGTCAAGGTGCTGTTCCTGCAATTCTACCTGCTGTCGCTGCTGTTCGCGACCTTGCCGCTCGCTGCCTTGCTGATCGGCCGCCAGCGGCTGGCGAGGCGGCTCGAACAAAGCAACCGGTGGCTGCTGCAGGCGGAGGCTGCGGCGCTCGTCGGCCATTGGCGCGTCGACCTGGTCCATTGGACGATCAGCTGGTCGGACCAGACCTATCGCGTGCACGGGCTGGAACCCGGCGTGCCGGTCGACGTCGAATATAGCGTCAAACAATATGTCGCCGAGGACCGGGTGGCGGTACGGAAGATATTGGAAGAGGCGGTACGGACGGGCGAACCCTTTGAATTCCAGGGGCGGATCCGGCGCGCCGACGGCCAGGTCCGGCATGTGAAATCGCACGGATCGATCGAAAGGGGACGCGACGGCCGCGCGATCGGGATCTTCGGCACCGTACAGGACGTGACCGAGACGGTCGAGAATGCCCGCATCCTGGAGGCAGCCCGCAGCGCCGCGGAGCGCGTCGCGAACACCGACATGCTCACCGGGCTGCCAAACCGCCGCCATACGCTGGCGTTCCTCGAAAAGGCGCTGGCCGGCGCACGCGAGAATGGCGCCCCGCTTGCGGTCGCGATCTTCGATATCGACCATTTCAAGCGGATCAACGACACGCACGGCCATGCGATGGGCGACCGCGTGATCCACCGCGTCGGCCAGCGCGCGAAGGCCGCATTGCGCGACGAGGATATGCTGGGGCGCATCGGCGGCGAGGAATTCGTCTGCATCCTCCAGCGGTCGAGTGCGCAGGCGGCCGAAATCGTCGCCGAACGCGTGCGCAAGGCGGTCGAGGCCGGCACCGCGGCGGAAGAAGGCTTGCCGCAGGCGACGATCAGCATCGGGCTTGCGGTCTATGATGGCGAGTTCGACGTCGAGGAACTGCTGCACCGCGCCGACAAGGCGCTCTATGTCGCCAAGCGCGAAGGGCGGAACCGGCTGCGCAGCGCGGCGTGAGGGGGATGTTCGGTCGAGGTTGAGAGGGCTGGTTTCGACCGATTGAGGACATCAGAGATGATGCCATAACCACAAGTATGGCACGCAGAGTTTGATAATGGAGAAGGCCCCGTGCGAATACCCATACGAAATAGGGGAACGCGCCCCCTCCAAATCTTCGTGGAATTGCAGTGCGACCAATTCGAGGTGCCGGTCGACGGTGAAGCGATTGTTCGGCTGGCGGATGGTCGTCCGCATTCAATTGACGTCGATGATGAAGGGATAACTATCTGGGACGAAGGTGGCGATGCTTCGGTTGAGGTGATCTCGAATACCGAAAAACGGATCGACGATGCACTTATGCTCGCGCGAGTTTGGCTCCATCGACTTGGCGCAGAGGACGAGGCATCGCTGATTGATAGTGCAGTGGAAAAATTTGAAACCGGGATCGGATACTTCGCCGCGAGAGATGATGTTTTTCGGGCTTTTCATGCGGGTTTTTCCGGCGAGGACAACCTATCGCAGGAAGAGCAAATACTCGTGGAGTGTTGGCGTGCTGGCGCAACCGCCGCTCGCTTGAACGACGCCGCCCGAAGCGCTCAATCCTTTCCGGAACTGGGTGCCGCACCCTTTGATACAAACACCGCTCAGTCGGCCTTCAAGCGTGCATTGGGCGACGGCAGTTAACCACCCCATAGTTGCCGAATACCCCGATCAGTGGACGAGGTGCTCCTCGACGGCTCCATCCCGGTTCGTCGCGCTTTGGTGGCGACGACTTTGCTGATAGACCCTGATACCGGATCGCAAGGCAAGGGAGGCAAGCGCCATGGAATCGCACGAAGCAATGATGGCGCGGCGGATGCTGCTCGCGGGGGCGACGGGACTGTTTGCGCTGGCGCATGCGCCCTGGGCGATGGCGAAGCTGCCGAAGAGCGGCGTCAAAGGGCTGATCGCGGGCGCGTCGGACGGCGCGCTCGACCGGCTGTCGCAGCCCGGCGCCTTTTACGCCGATACCGCGGTGCGCATCCTGTTGCCGGGCGCGAACGGGAAGCTCGCCTCGAAGCTGTTCGGCATGGGCGACAAGCTCGGCCTCACCACCAACCTCACCAAAAGCCTGAACGATGCCGGCGGCAAGGCGGCGGGGGAGGCGAAGCCGGTGTTTCGCGCCGCGATCGACAATCTGCGCTGGACCGACGCGCCTGCGCTGGTGACGAAGAATGACGGCGCGACGCGCTATCTGCAGAGCAGCGCGGGCGACGTGCTGTTCGGCAAGGTGTCGCCGCTGATCGGATCGGCGCTGGAAAATGTCGGCGCCTTTCGCCAGCTCGACCAGCTGTCGAAGGGCAACCAGTTGATGGCGTCGGCGGGGCTGACGCGCGACGGGCTGACCCGGTCGGTGACCGAGCAGGCGCTGAAGGGCATTTTTCACTATATGGCGGGGGAGGAGGCCGACCTGCGGCGCAACCCGGCGAAGCTGTTGAAGGGCGTGTTTTAGGCGGCGCGAGCTGGCGTCGAAGAATCGGGTAGATAGCGACCATAAGGTTGCTCAATCGGCATGAAGGGGGCGCGCTAGGATGAGAAAGGGCGTTGGCGTCGCGGTCGCGGCGATGGCAGTTGTCGCTCCGATCTCCAGTGAGGCTGTGGTCGATCCTGCGGACGAGTGCTCGTGGGATAGGCGCGCGTCGCTGCCACCGACAGTTCAACGCTATCTGTCATTGATCTTCCAGAAGCCTGAGGATCGATATCGACCTTTCCGCTTTTCGCTCGATGAATATTTCGACCCTCCGCCGGGCTATCTTTCGCGGCGCGTCGAGCGCTTCGCCGACATTGACAAGTCCAGACCCTATTCGCTCTATCAATCCAACTCAAATTTCCCCGCCGGGCTGCTCCAGCACGAGGCGGGCACGCCCGCTCCCTTTTATCGCTATTGGGGGTCAAATCGCGCTTGGTCCAGCTTCCGCCTGAGCGGCCATGACAGTGCCGATTTTGCCGGGTTGGGACCGGTGAGCTTCGTCGGTTTCGACCCTCGCTTCTTTACTTCACCGGAAGCGCAGGCGGCCGCAATCGTCGGCCAGAACCCCGGACGTTTTCAAACCGGAAAATACCGGATCGAGGAAGCAGGCGACGCATGTCTCGTCGTGACACAAGCCGATGGCGACCGGCTGACTGCGCTGCTCACCATTTACGATGGACAACCCGGCGCCGATCGCTTCGTTCGGACACGTGACTTCATGCAATGTCGCGACCAGCATTATGGCCGCTTCCTTGGCCTGCGTTTCGGGCCATCGCCGCGTCCATATTCGCTTGGGGTCGAGCCGGTTCGGGCGCCCGATTACGATTACAGCAAACGGCCGCTCGCGCCGCCACCCCGGTTGCCGCGGCCGGTTTCGTCATCGCGGCCGCCGGTATGGGCCCCGACGTTTGCATCGCTGGCCGAAGGGCAGGCAAGTGCACCGCCGATACAGCGGAACCACCGATCGGGTTCCGAAGCCGAGATATTCCAGAGCGACGATGCCATGCAGATTATCGCGCTGGATGGGGCGAGCGACTTCGCGGGCGTGTGCCGGGTCGCAATGGGTCTTCATAGCCGACGTTTGACGGGCAACGTATTGCAATGGGCCGACGAGCGACGCGCCAAACGAACAACGGAAGGGGCCGGCTTGCGTCCGCTCCCCGACCCATAGCAGCCGTTCGCGCCATCACTTCACCGCGCTCCCGTTGACAGAGCGCACCCCCAATCCTATATCCCCGCCATACCCCATCGTCCGAGATAGAGCCTGACTTTGCGCAGCGGGCTGTACGGATAGGGCGGCGGGGATTTCGACAGCGTTGAAAAGCTGCGGTAAACCGGCAACGGTTGGCCTGCGGCTTTTTTCGCGTCGATGCGCTCGCGACTGATTTTTCTTAAGGCGAGACAATCACTTATGGCGACCAAGGCGAAGTCGGTGGGCAAGGCCCTCGAAGCAACCGCAAGCAAGCGAATCCGTAAGCTGTTCGGCAACATCCACGAAGCGGTGGAGATGCCCAACCTCATCGAGGTGCAGCGCGAATCCTATGAGCAGTTCCTGCGGTCCGACCCCTCGGTCGGCTATGTTTCGGGCCTCGAGAAGACGCTGCGCAGCGTATTCCCGATCCGCGATTTCGCCGGTACCGCCGAGCTCGACTTCGTACACTACGAACTCGAAGCGCCGAAGTATGACGTCGAGGAATGCCGTCAGCGCGGCATCACCTATGCGGCGCCGATGAAGGTCACGCTCCGCCTGATCGTCTTTGAAGTCGACAGCGAAACCGACACCCGTTCGGTCCTCGATATCAAGGAGCAGGACGTTTACATGGGCGACATGCCGCTCATGACCGAGAACGGCACCTTCTTCGTCAACGGCACCGAGCGCGTCATCGTGTCGCAGATGCACCGTTCGCCGGGTGTGCTCTTCGACCATGACCGCGGCAAGACCCACTCGTCGGGCAAGTTCCTGTTCGCCGCGCGCGTGATCCCGTATCGCGGTTCGTGGCTCGACTTCGAATTCGACGCCAAGGACATCGTCAACGTCCGTATCGACCGCAAGCGCAAGCTGCCGGTCACCAGTCTGCTCTATGCGCTGGGCATGTCGGGCGAGGAAATCCTCAACACCTTCTATGACCGCCTCGTCTTCGAGCGCGCCGAGAATGGCTGGAAAGTCCCGTTCGTCGTCGAAAACTGGCGCGGGTCGAAGCCCGCGTTCGACGTCGTCGACGCCAAGACCGGCGAAGTCGTCTTCGCCGCCGGCCACAAGATCAGCCCGCGCCTTGCCAACAAGGCGGCGAAGGACGGTCTCGACACGCTGCTGATCCCGACCGAGGAAATCTTCGGCCGTTACAGCGCCTATGACCTGATCAACGAGTCGACCGGCGAGATCTATATCGAAGCCGGCGACGAAGTGTCGGCCGACAATCTGGAGAAGATCGACGGCGCCGGCATCGACAAGCTCGTCCTGCTCGACATCGACCACAACAACACGGGCCCCTGGATCCGCAACACGCTGAAGGCCGACAAGGCCGAGGATCGCGACCAGGCGCTTTCGGACATCTATCGCGTGATGCGCCCCGGCGAACCGCCGACGCGCGAAACCGCGGAAGCGCTGTTCGGCGGCCTCTTCTTCGACGCCGAGCGCTACGACCTGTCGGCCGTCGGCCGCGTCAAGCTGAACATGCGCCTCGGCCTCGACGCCGAGGACACGGTCACCACGCTGCGCAGCGAGGACATTCTCGCCGTCGTCAAGGAACTGGTGAACCTGAAGGACGGCAAGGGCGAAATCGACGACATCGACAACCTCGGTAACCGTCGTGTCCGTTCGGTCGGCGAACTGCTCGAAAACCAGTATCGCGTCGGCCTGCTGCGCATGGAGCGCGCCGTGAAGGAGCGCATGAGCTCGGTCGACGTGTCGACCGTGATGCCGAACGACCTGATCAACGCGAAGCCCGCGGTCGCCGCGGTGCGCGAATTCTTCGGCTCGTCGCAGCTCTCGCAGTTCATGGACCAGACCAACCCGCTGTCCGAAGTCACCCACAAGCGCCGCGTGTCGGCGCTTGGGCCGGGCGGTCTGACGCGCGAACGCGCGGGCTTCGAAGTCCGCGACGTTCACCCGACGCACTATGGCCGTATCTGCCCGATCGAAACGCCCGAAGGCCCGAACATCGGTCTGATCAACAGCCTCGCGACCTTTGCGCGCGTCAACAAATACGGCTTCATCGAAACCCCGTACCGCCGCATCATCGACGGCAAGGTGACCAACGAGGTCGTCTATCTGTCGGCGATGGAGGAATCGAAGCACACGGTTGCGCAGGCGAACGCCGACCTCAACCCCGACGGCAGCTTCATCGACGAGCTGATCTCGGCGCGCGAAGCGGGCGAGTTCCTGATGGCTCCGCGCGATCAGATCACGCTGATGGACGTGTCGCCGAAGCAGCTCGTTTCGGTAGCGGCATCGCTGATCCCGTTCCTCGAAAACGATGACGCCAACCGCGCGCTCATGGGTTCGAACATGCAGCGTCAGGCTGTGCCGCTGATCCGCGCCGAGGCGCCGGTCGTCGGCACCGGCATGGAAGAGACGGTTGCGCGCGATTCGGGCGCGGCCATCGCGGCGCGCCGCGGCGGCGTGATCGACCAGGTCGATGCGACGCGTATCGTTATCCGTGCGACCGACATGGTCGAACCCGGCAAGTCGGGCGTCGACATCTATCGCCTCCAGAAGTTCCAGCGTTCGAACCAGAACACCTGCATCAACCAGCGTCCGCTGGTGAAGGTGGGCGAAGTGGTCAAGAGCGGCGATATCATCGCCGACGGTCCGTCGACCGAGCTCGGCGAACTGGCGCTCGGCAAGAATGTGCTCGTCGCGTTCATGCCGTGGAACGGCTATAACTATGAGGACTCGATCCTCATCAGCGAACGCATCGTGAAGGACGACGTCTTCACCTCGATCCACATCGAGGAATTCGAAGTCACCGCACGCGACACGCGCCTCGGGCCCGAAGACATCACGCGCGATATCCCGAACGTCGGCGAGGAAGCGCTTCGCAACCTCGACGAAGCGGGCATCGTCTACATCGGCGCCGAAGTCGGCCCGGGCGACATTCTGGCCGGCAAGATCACCCCCAAGGGTGAATCGCCGATGACGCCGGAAGAAAAGCTGCTGCGCGCGATCTTCGGTGAAAAGGCCAGCGACGTGCGCGACACTTCGCTCCGCCTGCCGCCGGGCGTGTCGGGCACGGTCGTCGAAGTCCGCGTCTTCAACCGTCATGGCATCGACAAGGACGAACGCGCGATCGCGATCGAACGCGAAGAGATCGAGCGCCTGAAGCAGGACGCCGACGACGAACGCGCGATCCTCAACCGTGCGACCTTCTCGAGCCTCAAGGAACTGCTCATCGGTCAGGCGACCAGCGCCGTGCCGAAGGGCCTGAAGAAGGGCGATGTCGTCACCGAAGAGATGCTCGTCGACCTCGACCGCGCCGACTGGTGGAAGCTGGCGGTTGTCGAAGACAATGCGCAGGCCGCCCTCGAAGCGATCAAGGCGCAGTATGACGACGCGATCAAGCGGATCAGCGCGAAGTATGAAGACCGCGTCGAAAAGCTGCAGCGCGGCGACGAACTCGCCCCGGGCGTGCTCAAGATGGTCAAGGTCTTCGTCGCGGTGAAGCGCAAGCTTCAGTCGGGCGACAAGATGGCCGGCCGTCACGGCAACAAGGGCATCATCAGCCGCATCCTGCCGATCGAGGACATGCCGTTCCTCGAAGACGGGACGCACGTCGACTTCGTTCTGAACCCGCTGGGCGTGCCGTCGCGCATGAACGTCGGGCAGATCCTCGAAACGCACCTCGGCTGGGCATCGCGCGGTTTCGGCCGCCAGATCACCGCGGCGCTCGAGGACTGGCGCATGGCCAACCCCGACCCCGAAGCGGGCGCTCCGCCCGAAGCGGTGCGCGAGGCGCTGCTGCAGGCCTATGGCGATGAATATGCCGACGAAATCAAGGCGCGCAGCGTCGATGAAGTCGTCGAACTCGCCGGAAACCTGTCGGTGGGTGTGCCCTTCGCGACCCCGGTTTTCGACGGCGCGCGCGAAGGCGACGTGTCGGCGATGCTGGAACGCGCCGGTCTCGACCGGTCGGGTCAGGTCGATCTGTATGACGGCCGCACCGGCGACCGTTTCGACCGCAAGGTGACGGTGGGATATATGTATATCCTGAAGCTGCATCACCTTGTCGACGACAAGATCCACGCGCGTTCGATCGGGCCGTACTCGCTTGTCACCCAGCAGCCGCTGGGCGGTAAGGCGCAGTTCGGTGGCCAGCGCTTCGGTGAAATGGAAGTGTGGGCGCTGCAGGCTTATGGCGCGGCGTACACGCTTCAGGAAATGCTGACGGTGAAGTCCGATGACGTGATCGGCCGCACCAAGGTTTACGAAGCGATCGTCAAGGGCGACGACACCTTCGAGGCCGGCATTCCCGAAAGCTTCAACGTGCTCGTCAAGGAAATGCGCTCGCTGGGCCTCAACGTCGAACTCTCTTCCTATTCGGAAGAAGACCCCGACGAAGGTCCGGAAGCCCTTCCCGAAGCCGCCGAATAAGATTTTTCCTCACCCCTCTCGCGCCGCGCGAGAGGGGAAGATGGAGCTAGAATATGAACCAGCTTACCAACTTCATGAACCCGGTCGCGAAGCCCGAAACCTTCGACATGATCAAGATCGGCATCGCGAGCCCGGAACGCATCCGTTCGTGGTCGTTCGGCGAGATCAAGAAGCCCGAAACGATCAACTATCGCACGTTCAAGCCCGAGCGTGACGGCCTGTTCTGCGCGCGCATCTTTGGTCCGATCAAGGATTATGAATGCCTGTGCGGCAAGTATAAGCGCATGAAATACAAGGGCATCGTCTGCGAAAAATGCGGTGTCGAAGTCACGGTGACCAAGGTCCGCCGCGAGCGCATGGGCCATATCGAGCTCGCCGCGCCCGTCGCGCACATCTGGTTCCTGAAGTCGCTGCCGTCGCGCATCGGCCTGCTGCTCGACATGCAGCTGAAGCAGCTCGAACGCGTCCTCTATTTCGAAGCCTATATCGTTCTCGAGCCCGGCCTGACCCCGCTCGAGAAGTTCCAGCTTCTGACCGAAGACGAACTGCTCGACGCGCAGGATGAATATGGCGAAGACGCCTTCTCGGCCGGCATCGGCGCCGAGGCGATCCGCGTGCTCCTCGAAAATCTCGATCTGGAGCAGGAACGCGTCGACCTGATGGAAGACCTCGCGACCACCAAGTCCGAGCTCAAGCCCAAGAAGATCATCAAGCGCCTGAAGGTCGTGGAATCGTTCATCGAATCGGGCAACCGCCCCGAATGGATGATCCTCGAGGTCGTGCCGGTCATCCCGCCCGAACTGCGCCCGCTGGTGCCGCTCGACGGCGGCCGCTTCGCGACGTCGGACCTCAACGACCTGTATCGCCGCGTGATCAACCGTAACAATCGCCTGAAGCGCCTGATGGAGCTGCGTGCGCCGGACATCATCGTCCGCAACGAAAAGCGCATGCTGCAGGAAGCTGTCGACGCGTTGTTCGATAACGGTCGCCGCGGCCGCACGATCACGGGTGCCAACAAGCGTCCCCTCAAGTCGCTGTCCGACATGCTCAAGGGCAAGCAGGGCCGCTTCCGTCAGAACCTGCTCGGCAAGCGCGTCGACTATTCGGGCCGTTCGGTCATCGTGACCGGTCCCGAACTCAAGCTGCACCAGTGCGGCCTGCCGAAGAAGATGGCGCTCGAGCTGTTCAAGCCGTTCATCTATGCGCGCCTCGACGCCAAGGGTCTGTCGATGACCCTGAAGCAGGCGAAGAAGTGGGTCGAAAAGGAACGCAAGGAAGTCTGGGACATCCTCGACGAAGTCATTCGCGAGCACCCGGTCCTCCTGAACCGCGCCCCGACGCTTCACCGCCTCGGCATCCAGGCGTTCGAGCCCGTGCTGATCGAAGGCAAGGCGATCCAGCTTCACCCGCTGGTCTGCGCCGCGTTTAACGCCGACTTCGACGGTGACCAGATGGCGGTCCACGTGCCGCTCTCGCTGGAAGCGCAGCTCGAAGCGCGCGTGCTGATGATGTCGACCAACAACATCCTGTCCCCTGCGAACGGCAAGCCGATCATCGTTCCGTCGCAGGACATGGTGCTGGGTCTCTATTATCTCTCGATGGAACGCGAAGGCGAACCGGGCGAGGGCATGCTGCTCGCCGACATGGCCGAAGTGCATCAGGCGCTGTTCACCGGCGCGGTGACGCTGCACACGAAGGTGATCAGCCGCGTTCCGCAGACCGACGAGCAGGGCAATGAGTATCTCAAGCGCTTTGAGACCACGCCGGGCCGCATGCTCATCGGTGAATGCCTGCCGAAGTCGCACACCGTGCCCTTCGACGTCGTCAACCGCCTTCTGACCAAGAAGGAAATCGGCGACGTGATCGATCAGGTCTATCGTCACACCGGCCAGAAAGAGACCGTGTTGTTCGCCGACGCCATCATGGCGCTGGGCTTCCGCAACGCGTTCAAGGCGGGCATTTCCTTCGGCAAGGATGACATGATCATCCCCGATTCGAAGGAAGGCATGGTCAACGAAACCCGTGCGCTGGTGAAGGATTTCGAGCAGCAGTATCAGGACGGCCTGATCACGCAGCAGGAAAAGTACAACAAGGCGATCGACGCCTGGTCGCAGTGCGGCGACAAGGTCGCGAACGCGATGATGGACGAAATCCGCGCCGAGCCGAAGGATCCGAAGACCGGCCGTCTGGCCCCGATCAACTCCATCTATATGATGGCGCACTCGGGTGCCCGTGGTTCGCAGGCCCAGATGAAGCAGCTCGCCGGCATGCGCGGCCTGATGGCCAAGCCGTCGGGCGAGATCATCGAAACGCCGATCATCTCGAACTTCAAGGAAGGCCTGACCGTTCTCGAGTATTTCAACTCGACCCACGGTGCGCGTAAGGGCCTCGCCGATACGGCGCTCAAGACGGCGAACTCGGGTTACCTGACCCGCCGTCTGGTCGACGTGTCGCAGGATTGCGTCGTGATCGAGGAAGATTGCGGCACGACCCGCGGCATGGAAATGCGTGCGATCATCCAGGGCGGTTCGACGATCGCCTCGCTGGGCGAACGTATCCTTGGCCGTACCACGCTCGAAGACGTCGTCGACAAGGACGGCAATGTCATCGCGCCGGTCGGCACGCTGCTCGACGAAGCGACGACGCAGCGTATCGAGGATGCCGAAGTCCAGTCGGTCAAGATCCGTTCGCCGCTGGTCTGCGAAGCGACGCTGGGTGTTTGCGGCAAATGCTATGGCCGTGACCTTGCCCGCGGTACGCCGGTCAACATCGGTGAAGCTGTCGGCGTTATCGCTGCGCAGTCGATCGGTGAACCCGGCACGCAGCTGACGATGCGTACGTTCCACATCGGTGGTGCGGCGCAGGTCAACGAGCAGTCGAACGCCGAAGCGATTTCGGACGGTACGATCGAATATCGCGACATGGCGACGATCGTCGACCAGCGCGGCCGCCGTCTGGCGCTGTCGCGTTCGGGCGAAATCGCGATCATCGACGCCGAAGGCCGCGAACGCGCGACCCACAAGCTGCCCTATGGTGCGCAGATCATGCACAAGGACGGCGAGAAGGTGAAGAAGGGCGACCGGATTGCCGAATGGGATCCGTTCACCATGCCGCTGATCACCGAAAAGCAGGGTGTCGTGAAGTATCAGGATCTTGCCGACGGCAAGACGCTGATCGAACAGGTCGACGAAGCGACGGGTATCGCCCAGCGCGTCGTGATCGAATATCGCTCGGCGGGCCGCGCCAAGAAGGAAGACCTCCAGCCGCGCCTGACCTTGCTCGACGACCAGTCGGGCGAAGCGGCACGCTACCTGCTCGCGGTCGGCACGATGTTGTCGGTCGAGGACGGTCAGGAAGTGCAGGCGGGCGACGTTCTGGCGCGTGTCAGCCGCGAAGCGTCGAAGACGCGCGACATCACCGGCGGTCTGCCGCGTGTTGCCGAGCTGTTCGAAGCGCGCATTCCGAAGGACAACAGCGTTATCGCGAAGATCAGCGGCCGCATTGAATTCGTCAAGGATTACAAGGCGAAGCGCAAGATCGCGATCGTTCCGGAAGAAGGCGATTCGATCGAGTACCTGATTCCCAAGTCGAAGGTGCTGGAAGTGCAGGAAGGCGACCAGGTCAAGCGCGGCGACGCGCTGATCAGCGGTTCGCCGAACCCGCACGACATCCTCGACGTCATGGGCGTCGAGGCGCTGGCCGAATATCTCGTCGCGGAAATCCAGGAAGTCTATCGACTGCAGGGCGTGAAGATCAACGACAAGCACATCGAGGTGATCGTTCGCCAGATGCTGCAGAAGGTCGAGATCACCGCTGGCGGCGACACCACGCTGCTGCCGGGCGAACAGCTCGATTATCTGGAGATGATGGAATATAACGCCAAGCTGCCGAAGAATGGTGTCCCCGCGGAAGGCCGTCCGGTCCTTCTCGGCATCACCAAGGCGTCGCTGCAGACCCGCAGCTTCGTTTCGGCGGCGTCCTTCCAGGAGACGACCCGCGTTCTCACCGAGGCTTCGGTGCAGGGCAAGATCGACTCGCTGCAGGGCCTCAAGGAAAATGTCATCGTCGGCCGCCTCATCCCGGCGGGTACCGGCGCTGCCATGAACCGCGTCCGCGTTACCGCCTCGTCGAAGGATGCTGCTCTCCGTGCCGCCATGCGCGCCGCGAACCAGGAGCATCTGATCGCACCGACGACCGCTGCCGAAGAGCATGCCGCCGAACTGGCGCAGGGCCCCGAAGCGGCGATCGGCGACGATCCGCTCGGCAAGGTGCAGGGTGAAGATTTCACCACCGACGACGTGATGGTCGAAGAGCGCCCCGAAGGCGAAGGCGAGGAATAAGCTTCCTCGGGCCTTTGGCTGACAGAAAAGAGCCCCGCCGGAGCGATCCGGCGGGGCTTTTTCTTTGGCCGCAAGCTGATAGCTTCGCCTCCTCGATGGGGAAGGAGAGGGACGATGCGCATTGGTCTTTTGGGAATGGCGCTGATCGCCGGGACGATGCCGGCGATCGCGCAGGATAACAGCAATATCCAGGGCGAGGTGGTGGTGACGGGGCAGCGCGCCTCGGCCGATTACCTGTCCGACGAACAGACGGTGGTCGGCCTTCGGCGCCCCGCGGACAGCGCGATCCAGCCGGTCAAGTTCACTTCGGATTCGCGCGATGCCGATGTCCGCAAGCGTGAAATCCATGCGATGATCGAAAGCGCGATCCGCCGCGCCGACACGGCGGGGGTCGAACTCGTCACCGGCGAGTTCGAACTGACGAAGGTGACCGCGGCCAATTATCGCGACCTCGCCTTTTCGGGCGGCGGCCGCCCCGACACGAGCGAAATTTCGGTCTATGTGAAGGCGAAGCTCGGCGGCTCGGTCGGCAGCGCGCAATCGCGGATCGACAATTTCATCAAGGGCGTGCCCGCCGAAGGGCGCGCGCTTATGGAGCGTCGCGGTGCGATCACGCTGACGATCATCAACCCCGATCAATACCGCCCCGAAATCGTCAAGCTCGTCGCCGCCGAAGCGCTGAAAACCGCTGGCGCCTTTGGCACCGATTATGGCGTCGAGGTCGCGGGGCTCAACGAGCAGCTGATCTGGGCGCAAGCGAGCGCGACCGAAGTGTTTCTGTACATCCCGTACCGTTTCACGGTGCGGCCCAAATAGAAAAGGGCCCACCGGGGTGGCCGGTGAGCCCTTGGTCCTGGGAATATGCGGGCCGGTGCGACTGCGCCTGTAAGGCGGCCGGCCCGGGCTGTCCTAGGGCGCGAGGATCGCGACGGCGAGGTACAGCAGCAGAGGCAGGCCGAAGCCCAGAAGCGTCAGGGCGACAAAGCCGACGCGCGTCCACAAGACGTCGATACCGAACTGGTCCGACATTCCGGCGCACACGCCGAAGATCATCCCGTCGCGACGATTCTTGCGAAAACCCTGTTTCATTTCTTTCCTTTCCATCCCGGCCAGCACGGCCGGCGTTTATCGAGGGCCGCGGCGGTCGGTCAGGCGACCAGACCGTTGGGGCCGGCAGCGGCGAGGAGCATGATCGAGCAGTAAAGCGAGGCAACCGCAGCGATTGCGTAGCTCTTGAACGATTCGACGTTGAAATGGGCCATGATATTTTCCTTCCTTGAACCTTCCATCCGGGCCATCCGGTGGATGCCAACAGTAACGCAGGGACCGTGCCAATTTCATTCATTGGCGGTTAAGCGGGGTTTTTCGGCTCGCGACATATTATTTCAGCGCGAAAAATGCGCTGTGATGGTGAAAATTCCCGCTAGTCGGAAAAATTTCAATGGAACCTGCTTGGCGGATGCGCTGGCTTCGTCGCTGAGGCTGCGGTAGGCGGGCAGGCAGATGACGCTGACCCGCCTTTCGCTGACCGATTTTCGCAATCATGCCGGCGCGGACATGGCGGCCGCGCCGGGGCTTGTCGCGCTGCACGGCGACAATGGCGCGGGCAAGACCAATATATTGGAGGCGATTTCGCTGCTCGCGCCGGGGCGCGGGCTTCGCCGTGCGGCGCTGTCCGACATGGTGCGCGACGGCGCGAGCGGCGGCTTCGCGGTGTTTGCCGAGGTGCAGGCTGGTGCGGACCTAGCGCCGGTGGCGCTGGGAACGGGAATCGAGGCCGCGCAGCCGGGGCGGCGGATCGTGCGCATCAACGGCGCGACCGCCGCCGCGACCGCGCTCGGCGACTGGCTGGCGGTGCTGTGGCTGACCCCCGCGATGGACCGGTTGTTCGTCGAGACCGCGGGCAACCGGCGGCGTTTCCTCGACCGGCTCGTGCTCGCGCTCGACCCGCGCCACGCACAGCACAGCAACCGCTACGAGGCGGCGCTACGCGCGCGGGGGAAATTGCTCGCTGACCTATCTGCCGCCGATCCGGCGTGGCTCGCAAGCCTCGAGGCGCAGCTCGCCGAACATGGTGCGGCGATGGACGCGGCGCGCCAGCATATGCTCGCCGGGCTGTCGGTCGAACTCGCGGGGCAACCCGACGCACCCTTCGCGCGCCCGCTGCTGACCCTGGTCGACGGCGACGGCGCCGCGCGCGATGCGCCGCACGAAGTCGACGCGCTGAAGGCGCTGTTCGCGGCGCGCCGCCGTATCGACGCCGCGGCGGGGCGGGCGACCGCCGGCCCGCATCGTGACGACCTGTCGGCTGTTCACGCCGCGACAGGCCGCGCCGCGGCGCGCTGTTCGACCGGCGAGCAAAAGGCGATGCTGCTCTCGCTCGTCCTCGCGCACAGCGACAGCGTCGCGCGCGCGCGCGGGCAGCGGCCGGTGCTGCTGCTCGACGAGGTCGCGGCGCACCTCGACCCGCTGCGCCGCGGCGCGCTCTACGAGCGGCTCGCGGGGCAGGGCGGGCAGGCGTGGCTGACGGGGACCGAAGCGGCGCTGTTCGGCGACATGCCGGGGCCGGTCACGCGCTTCCGCATCGCGGGCGGGCGGATCGCTGCGGGTTAGAGGATTTCGTGCACCACATCCTGCGGGCGGCACAGTCTCACGCCTTTATCGGTCTCGACAATCGGCCGTTCGACATAGGCAGGGCTCGCCGCCATCGCGGCGACGATATCGTCCTCGCTCGCATCCTTCAGCCCGCGCTCTTCGGCGTCGGTGCCGCGCAGGCGCAGCGCCTCGCGCGCGGAGATGCCGGCGTCGGCGAACAGCTGGCGGAGCTTGTCCGCGCTGTACGGGTTTTTCAGATATTCGATCACCGTCAGCGCGACGCCGGGGGTTTCCTGAAGGATCGCCAGCGTCTTGCGCGAGGTGCCGCAAGCGGGGTTGTGCCAGATGGTTGCGTTCATGGCGCGTGTCCTAACGCAGCCTTACAGCAGCGTAAACTCGCTATTCATGGCATATATGGCACATCTTCCCGCATGAAGGGGAACCACCTGCTTGCCTTTCGCGGCCAACATACGACTTATGCAAAGTCGAAGGACCGTAAAAGGCGGCCAATGCGGGGTTGGGTTGCAAGTGAATGAATTGATCGATCGACGGGCGATGCTGGCAGCGATGGCGGGAGCGGGGGCGATGGCCGCCGTACCGGCGCGGGCACAGCTCCCCAATTGGGTTCAGCAGCCGGTGGCGCCTTTGCCGCCGCCGGTCGACTATCTGGCCGTGGCGAAGAAGCAGCTCGCGATGCAGGGACGCAATATTCCGCAGAGCGACCGCGTCGGCGTCGTCGATTTCGGCCTGCCGTCGTCGCGCCCGCGTTTCGCGCTGGTCGACATGGTTGCGGGCAAGGTCGACATGTTCCCCGTGACGCACGGGCGCGGGTCGGACCCGCAGCACGACGGCTGGCTCAAGAGTTTCTCGAACCGCGTCGGCAGCCTCGCGACCTCGCGCGGCGCGTATCGCACCAGCGACTATTATTGGGGCGCCAACGGATCGTCGATGCGCCTCGCGGGGCTGGAGCCCGACAATTATTCGGCCGACCAGCGCGCGATCGTCGTGCACGGCGCCTGGTACGCCGAGCCGGCGTTGATCGCGACGCAGGGCAAGCTGGGGCGCAGCGAAGGCTGCTTCGTCTTCGGCGAAGAACTGCTTCCGATGATCCTCTACAAGCTCGGGCCGGGGCGGCTCTTGTTCGCCGACCGGCTGAGCGCGCCGCCGCCGATGCCCAAGCCGTTCGAACTGCCGCCCGCCGACCCGCTGCCGGGGATGGAGAATCTGCGGCGCGCGAGCTCGATCAGCGGGCCGCTGCCGAAGACCACGGACTAGGCGCGTTCACTCGCCACTCCGGGCATTTCGACGAACCTCTCCTCAGGCGGTTCGTCTATGTTCGTCGGAGCGCGGTAGCAGGAATGTCGCGAGGCCCAGAAGCGGCAGGTAAGCGCAGAACTTATACACCCAGACGATGCCATAGAGGTCGGCAAGCTGGCCGAGCCCGGCCGCGCCGACCCCGCTGATCCCGAACATCAGCCCGAACATCAATCCCGACACCAGCCCGACGCGGCCCGGGACGAGTTCCTGTGCATAGACGACGAGCGCGGCGAACGCCGACGACATGATCAGGCCGATCGAAATGGCGAAGATCGTCGTCCAGAACAGGTTGGCGTGCGGCAGGATCATCGCAAAGGGCGCGACGCCGAGGAAGGACACCCAGATCACGGCTTTGCGGCCGATGCGATCGCCGACCGGTCCGCCGGCGAAGGTTCCGGCCGCGATCGCGGCGAGGAAGCAGAAGAGATAGAATTGGGATTCGCGCGCGGTCAGCTCGAACCGTTCGATCAGGTAGAAGGTGAAGTAGTTGGTGAAGGCGCCGATGTAGATGAACTTGGCGAACATCAGGATGCCGATCGCAGAAAGCGCGCGGATGATTTCGCGGCGGCTGTGAGGCGACGCATGGACGGCGGCGGGGGCACTGGCTTGCGCCCGGCTGTGCTGCAACCGCCATTTCGTGACGCCGAAGAGCACCCAGATCGCCGCGACGGCGACGAAGGCGAGCCAGCCGACCGCGGTCTGGCCGAACGGCAGGATGATCGCCGATGCGACGATGGGGCCGAGCGCGGAGCCCGAGTTGCCGCCGACCTGGAACGCCGACTGGGCGGTGCCGAAGCGACCGCCCGACGCCATCCGCGCGACGCGCGAGGCCTCGGGGTGGAAGGTCGCCGATCCGACCCCGATGACGGCGGACGCGAGGATCAGCGCCGAATAGCTGTCCGCCATCGCGAGGCCGCCGACGCCAACCAAGGTGACGATCATCCCGAGCGGCAGCAGATAGGGCAGCGGACGCTTGTCGGTATAGAGCCCGACCCATGGCTGGAGCAGCGAGGCAGTGACCTGATAGATGAGCGCGATCCAGCCGATCTGGCCGAAGCTCAGATGATATTTATCCTTGAGCATCGGGTAGATCGCCGGAAGCACGGCCTGGATCAGGTCGTTCAGAAGGTGGGCGAAGGCGACCGCGCCGACGATCTGTACCACCAGCTTCGGTCCGTCCTGCCGCGGCGCGGCGGGAGGCAGCATATCGGGGGAGATGGGCAGGGTGGCGGCGGAATCGGTCACGATCGGGTCTTTCGCTTTTCTGGGAAGCGCGCCTCTAGCAAGGGCGCCTTGTTCCCGCTTGCTTGTATGAGCCAATCATTTCTGCGAGTGGGACATGATGGACTTTTATCCCGACGAGAATGACCATGTGGCGCGGCCGCTCATCGCGATCGGTCACGATTATCCGGACTCGTTCGAGCTGGCCGAACATCGGCACCGCCGCAGCCAGTTTCTCTATGCCGCGCGCGGCGTGATGGCGGTCAGCACGCCGTCGGGCGCGTGGGTGGCGCCGCCCGAGCGCGCGGTCTGGATTCCGGGCGGCACGCCGCATTCGGTGCGCATGGTGGGTGCGGTGAAAACGCGCAGCGTCCTCGTCGAACCCGGAGAGTGCGCCGGCAGAGGACTCCAGTGTCAGGTCGTCGGCGTGTCGCCGTTGCTTCGCCACCTCCTGTCCGCCGCTGCGCATGTGACACCCGAATATGATGTCGCCGGGCGCGACGGCCTGATCATGCAGCTGTTGATGGCGGAAATCGACGCGGCGCCGCCGATCCCGCTGGCGGTTCCCTTCCCGTCGCATCCGGCGCTGGCAAGACGATGTCACTCCTTCCTCGAGCGGCCGAACGCGGCGGCGACGATCGACGAATGGGCGGATGCGATGGGGATGAACCGCCGCAGCTTCACCCGGCTGTTCCGGCGCGAAACGACGATGAGCTTTGCCGAATGGCGCCAGCAGGCCTGCCTGTCAGTTGCGTTGCCGAAACTGGCGGCGGGCGAGCCGGTAACGTCGATCGCCTATGATCTTGGCTATGACGGCCCGGGCAATTTCTCGACGATGTTCAAGCGCATGCTCGGGGTGCCGCCGAGCCGCTACCGCTCGCCGTGACACTTCCGAAGCCGTCGCCCGGGCGACGGCTTCGTCGGGCGCCGCTTATCAATAGATACCGCTGGTCCCCGGCGTCGTCGCGCGTGCGGTGGTCGTGACCGTCGGAACGACGGCCGGCGGCGTCGGTGCGACGATCGTCGCGGTCGGGCGGCCGGGCTTGGCAAAGCTCGCCACCACGGGCGCGTCGCGGCCATAGATGTCGGCGAGCTTCTTCACCCCGCCCTTGCCGTCGGGAATAACGGTCCAATAAGCGACATAGACGGGGAAGGGGTTATCGAAGCCGAAGCGCGTCGTCTTGCCGCTCGCGATCGCCTCGCCGAATTCCTCGGGGCTCTTGCCCGCAAACATCACCGCCATCAGGCCCGAGAAGTGCAGCGCGCGCTCGGTGCGGATACAGCCGTGGCTGAATGCGCGCGCCGCCGCGGCGAACGCGCCCTTCGACGGCGTGTCGTGGAGGTAGATGGCGTGCGGGTTGAGCATCTCCATCTTCATCACGCCGAGCGCGTTGTTCGCACCAGGCTGCTGCACGACCGACAGCGTCTTGCCGCTGCCCGTCCAGGTATAGCCCTGCGCGCGCGCCGCCGACGGGTTGCGTGCGATCGTCGCGCCGATGCCTTCGTTGATGATGCTGCGCGGCAGCGTCCAGGTCGGGTTGACGATGATCCCGGTCGCCATCGGGTTGAGTTGCGGCGTAGGGGTCGAATTCTTGCCGACGACGGCCTTGTGCGTCGCGATGATCGTGCCGCCATGGACGACGCGCGTCACATATTCGGGGACGTTGCTGACGACATAACGTTCGCCTAGCGTGCGCGGCATCCAGCGCCAGCGTTCCATGTTGACGCGGATCGCATTGGCATCGGCCGGGGTCTTTGCCTTCTTCAGCGACGCCTTGAGCGCGGCGAAATCGGGGTGCACGGGGTCGAGCGTCGCGAGCGTTTCGCTGACCGTTCCGGCGCCCAGCGCCGCGGCGAGAAGCGACAGCAGGGGTTCGCTGTCGCCGTCGCTGTCGACCATGAACCACTGCTTGCGCGCCGCGTTGGGCGTGCGCCCGTCGCGCAGGTGCGTCGCGAGCAGCAGGAAGGTGTCGGTCGCGGTCTTGTCGAGCCGCGCCTGATCGCCGCTCATGATCGCGGCGGCGAGTGCGTCGGGGCTGTAATCCTTTGCGAACAGGCCTTCGGCGCCGACGCCCTCGATCGAGGCGAGCAGCGCTTCGGCATTCTGTTTCGACCAGCTCGGCAGGTTCGCCTCGGCCGCGGTCTCGACGACGGGGGCGTCGTCCTTGACCTTGTCGGGCTGGAGGACGACCGAATCCTCCTTGACGTTCGTCTGCGCGGCGACGGGCGCCGCGAGCAGGGTCAGCGGGAGGAAAAGCGCCGCAGCGGGACGCGCCGAAATGGGGGAGTTTTTGACCATGGTTAAAGCCCATAGCCAAAAACTATCCGCAATTAAAGTGAGCGGCCGCACACTCCGTCGCAAGAATAGATGTCAGGCTTTCGCCTCTTCATCCTGCCGTGCCAGCCATTCTTCGAGCCACTTGATCGTATAGTCGCCGTGGATCACGTCGGGGTCGGCGAGCAGCGCCTGGTGGAGCGGGATGTTCGTCTTGATCCCGCCGATCACCATTTCCTCGAGCGCGCGGCGCATCCGCATCATGCAGCTTTCGCGGCTGCGGCCATAGACGATCAGCTTGCCGATCATGCTGTCGTAATAGGGCGGGATCGAATAGCCGGCGTAGAGCCCGCTATCGACGCGCACATGCATCCCGCCTGCGGCGTGATAGCTCGTCACCTTGCCCGGCGAGGGCAGGAACGTCCGCGGGTCCTCGGCATTGATGCGGCATTCCATCGAATGGCCGCGGAATTCGAGATCTTCCTGTTTGACCGAGAGGCCCGCGCCGCCCGCGATGCGGATCTGTTCGCGGACGAGGTCGAAGCCGGTGATCATTTCGGTCACCGGATGCTCGACCTGGATGCGCGTGTTCATCTCGATGAAGAAGAATTCGCCATTTTCCCACAGGAACTCGATCGTGCCGGCGCCGCGATAGCCCATTTTCGCCATCGCGTCGGCGCAGATGCCGCCCATGCGCGCGCGCTCCTCGGCAGAGATGATCGGCGAGGGGGCTTCTTCGAGCACCTTCTGGTGGCGGCGCTGGAGCGAGCAGTCGCGCTCGCCGAGATGGATCGCCTGCCCCTTGCCGTCGCCGAACACCTGGAATTCGATGTGGCGCGGGTTGCCCAGATATTTTTCCATATAGACGGTGGGATCGCCGAACGCGGCCGCCGCTTCGCTCGATGCCTGACCCATCAGGCTTTCGAGGCTGTCTTCGTCGGGGACGACCTTCATGCCCCTGCCGCCGCCGCCCGAGGCGGCCTTGATCAGCACCGGATAGCCGATTTCCTTCGCGAGCTTTTTCGTTTCCTCGCTGAAGGTCACCGCGCCGGGCGAACCCGGAACGACGGGGAGGCCCAGCGCGACCGCGGTGCGCTTGGCCTCGACCTTGTCGCCCATCGTGCGGATATGCTCGGGCTTCGGCCCGACGAAGACCATGTTGTGCGCTTCGATGATCTCGGCGAAACGCTCGTTTTCGGAGAGGAAGCCATAGCCCGGATGGATCGCGTCGGCGCCGGTGATCTCGGCCGCCGCGATGATCGCGGGGATGTTGAGATAGCTGTCCTTCGCCGCCGGCGGGCCGATGCAGACGGCTTGGTCGGCAAGGCGGACGTGCATCGCGTCGGTGTCGGCGGTCGAGTGGACCGCGACGGTCTTGATGCCCATCTCGTGACATGCGCGGTGGATGCGCAGCGCGATCTCGCCGCGGTTGGCGATCAGGAGCTTTTCAATGGCCATGGGTGAGGGGCTCAGCCGATGGTGAACAGCGGCTGGTCGAATTCGACCGGCTGGCTGTTCTCGACATGCACGGCCTTGAGCGTACCAGATGCAGGGGCGACGATCGGGTTCATGACCTTCATCGCCTCGATGATCAGGATCGTATCGCCGGCCTTCACCGCCGAACCGACGGCGGCGAAATTGGGCGCGCTCGGTTCGGGCGCGAGATAGACGGTGCCGACCATCGGCGACTTCACCGCGTCGGCGAAGCTGTCGGCGGCGGGGGCAGCGGCCGCGGGCGCCGCGGCGGGTGCGGCCGGCGCGGCGGCGGCGGGCGCAGCGACCGGCGCCGGGGCGTAGGCGACGGGCGCCGCGGCGGTCAGCGTGCGCGCGACGCGCACCTTGCGCTCGCCATCCTCGACCTCGATTTCGGAAAGCTGCGTGTCGTCGAGCAGTTCGGCGAGCGCGCGCACGAAGGCCGGATCGATGTTGATGCCATTGTCTTTATGGTCACCCATGAGAATTTTTCCTGTTGTTGCGGCGTCGGTGTACCGACGCTCGGACCCCGTTTTTGATGCGCCCTATTGTCAGAGACGGGCGGCGGCGTCCAGCGCCAGCGTATAGCTGTTCGCGCCGTGTCCCGCAAAATGCGCGACCGCTGCCATGCCGACATAGCTGATGTGCCGGAATTCCTCGCGCTTCATCGGATCCGACAAATGGACCTCGATCACCGGCACCTTGATCGACTTGATCGCGTCGTGGATCGCGATCGAGGTGTGCGTATAGCCCCCCGCGTTGAGCAATACCGCCTTCGCGCCCGCGACATAGGCCTCGTGGAGCCAGTCGATCAGCACGCCTTCATGGTTCGTCTGGCGGCATTCGACCCGCAGCCCCAGTTCGGCTGCCTGTGTCTCGAGCCGCGCGTGGATATCGTTCAGCGTGTCGTGGCCATAAATCTCGGGCTCGCGCGTTCCGAGCAGGTTGAGGTTGGGGCCGGAGAAGACGAAGACGGTGGGAAGGTCGGGCAAGAGGCGGTCTTTCGGTTGCGACGCAGGGCGCTCCCCCTATATGGGCTGCTCGGCAAAGGCAAAGCAAGGCGGATTCCCCAGTGATCTCGGTCATCCTCAACGGCGAACAACGGCAGGTGCGCGAAGGCAGCGTTGCCGATCTTGTCGCCTCGGTCGGTCTCGACGTGAAGAAGGTCGCCGTCGAGCGCAACCGGGTGATCGTGCCGCGCTCGACGCTGGCCGATGTGACGCTCGCCGAGGGCGATGCGCTGGAAATTGTTCATTTCGTGGGGGGCGGTTGATGCCGGTCGCGCGCATCGTACCCAATCGCTATGCCGACGACGTGCGGACCGGCGAGGGCTTTTTCAACGAGGTGCTGGGGCTGGAAACCGCGATGGCGATGGATTTCATCGCCACCTATCGCTCGGGCAGCCAGCCGATGGCGCAGATCAGCATTCTGACTGGGGATCCCTCGGGGCTGCATCCCGCCTATTCGGTCGGGGTCGACGATGTCGACGCGGTGCATGCGCGGGCGGTCGCGGCGGGGCACGAGATAGTATACGCCCTGCGCGACGAGCCGTGGGGCGTCCGCCGCTTTTTCGTTCGCGATCCGCTCGGCGATATCGCGAACGTGGTACAGAATAAGGATTGAATGTGGACAAGATCGACAGTTGGACCGTCGCCGGCCGGACTTTCACGTCGCGGCTGATCGTCGGCACCGGCAAGTACAAGGATTTCGAGCAGAATGCCGCGGCGGTCGAAGCGTCGGGGGCGGAAATCGTCACCGTCGCGGTGCGCCGCGTCAATGTGTCGGACCCGACCGCGCCGATGCTAACGGACTATATCGATCCGAAGAAGATCACTTACCTGCCCAACACTGCGGGCTGCTTCAACGCCGACGACGCGATCCGCACCTTGCGGCTCGCGCGCGAGGCGGGCGGTTGGGACCTTGTGAAGCTTGAAGTGCTCGGCGAGGCCAAGACGCTCTATCCGAACATGCGCGAGACGCTCGAGGCGACCGAAGTGCTCGCGAAAGAGGGCTTCCTTCCGATGGTCTATTGCGTCGACGATCCGATCGCGGCGAAGCAGCTCGAGGATGCGGGCGCGGTCGCGGTGATGCCGCTCGGCGCGCCGATCGGCTCGGGGCTGGGCATCCAGAACCGCGTCACGATCCGCCTGATTGTCGAGGGCGCGTCGGTGCCGGTGCTTGTCGATGCGGGCGTCGGCACGGCGAGCGACGCCGCGGTGGCGATGGAGCTCGGCTGCGACGGCGTGCTGATGAACACCGCGATTGCCGAAGCGAAAGACCCGATCCGCATGGCGCGCGCGATGAAGCTTGCGGTCGAGGCGGGGCGTGATGCGTATCTTTCCGGGCGGATGGGGCTGCGCAAATATGCCGATCCGTCGAGCCCGCTGGCGGGGCTGATCTAGGCGGGTCCTTCAGCCCGGATAGATTTCCAGCCCCATCGCGGCCAGGAGGTGCGTCTGCTGGTCGGCCGATATGATCAGGCCGTCGAGGCTCGCCAGCTCCTTCGGATTGAGGCCCGCGACGTCGGCTTCGCGAAGGTCGGCGCGCGCGAGTTTGGCGCCGGCGGTCAGCGCGAGGACCAGGTCGGCGCCGCGCAGGTCGGCGCCCTCCAGATCGGCATCGAACAGCACGGCTTCGCGGAAATTCGAGCCCGACAGGTCGCAGTCGGGCATCCGTATGCCGTTCAGGTCGGCGAATTCGAGGTTGCAGCCGCGTATCGTCGCCGCGGTCTTGACGAGCTTGCGCCCGAAGGTCCGGCTGAAATCGGCTTTGTGAAATGCGGCGCCGCGCAGGTTGCACGCGTCGAACTCGATGCCGAACAGCGCCGACCGGTCGAATTTGGCGAAGGACAGATCGGTGCGGGCGAACCGCGTCTGATCGAGGCGGGAGAAGGCGAATTGCGCGCCGACATGGCCGGCGTCGTCGACGAAGGAGCAATTGTCGAAAATCGCGTCACGCATGTCGACATTGGCGAAACGGCAGCGGATCAGGCGGCATCCGGTCAGGCGCGCGTCTTGCAGGCAGGTTCCGCTGAACTGTACGTCGCGCATCACGCAGCCGGTCAGCATCGCGCCCGCGAGGTCGGCGTCGGCAAAGTCGCAATCCGACAGATCGGTCTGTTCGATGACGCAGCCCGGCTCCAGTTCCACCGCTCGCTCTCCCCAATCCAGCCAGGCTGCGTAAGGAGATGATTGGAACGTATCAAGAACATTGTTCGGCGGGTCGGCTTGATGCGACCGCCATCGGTCGATTACCTCCTGTAGTGAACGCCTTGTCCCAAACGGCGGAACAGCTTTCCCGGCCTTCCGTTGGTCTCACAAGAGGCGAGCCCCTCCCGCCTCTGCCAAGATAAGGAGACTCCCCATGGGTGAATTCACCGAAAAGGCAAAAGGCCTCGCCAACGAAGCTGCTGGCAACACCAAGCAGGCGATCGGCAAGGCGACCGACAACGAGCGTCTTCGCGCCGAAGGCGAAGCGCAGGAACGCAAGGGTGAAGCCCAGAACCTCAAAGGCAAGGTGCAGGGCGCGCTTGGCGACAAGATCTGACGGGCTGTTCGTCCGCCAAGAAAAAGGCCCCGGGAAACCGGGGCCTTTTTTTTGGGCTTGCGGGAAGGACTATTTCCCGCCCGATGCCACCAGGTCGACGTCGGTCATCGCGCCGTCGCGGCGCATCATCAGCACATAGGCGAGGTCGCCCTTGGTGCCGCCGAGCATATGTTCGTTGCCGTTGACGCGGTGATCGCTGGTGTAGCCCGCGCGGATCGCCATCGTGTGATAATAGTCGAGCACCGCCTGCATCGATGCCGCGGTCTGGAAATTGACGACGCGGATATTGCATTTGCCGCCCGCGATCCCTGCGGCCTCGCGCAGCGTCGCGCGCGGATAGACCTTGAAGGCGGCGGGCAGGCGATCGGCCCACGCATTGCCATAGGTCAGCTTCGCGTCGCAGCTTCCCTTTTGCTGGTCGCGCGCGAGGGCGCCGATCGTGACGGGGCGCTTTTCCGCTTCGCAGCCGTCGCATCCGGCCTCGAAGGGCAGGGCTTTCGGCGCGGCGAGCAGCTTGCCGGCGGCCAGCGCAGCGGCGGCTTCGGCGGCGGTGGCGGCCTTGCCGCCCGCGATGCCGGGGACGCCGCCGTCTACGGGCCGGTTGCCGGGACCCACGGCGTTGCGGTTCGACTGGTCGGCGAGCTTCGGATCGACCATGATCTTGTCTTCGAGCGCGCCCTTGATCGCCGGATCGGCGTTCGTCAGCCCGTCGTCGAGCGGCGCGAGGTCGGCCTTTGCATTGGGATTGTCCCGGCAACCGGCAAGCGGTGCGGCCGCCATCAGCAAGCCGGCAACGAGCCATTTTCCGCGCAACATCATCGCTAACACTCCCTTAATCCTGTGACGGGAATGCCCGATCCTGACCAAAAAGGCGCAAATAAAATGCGTTAACGGGCGAGGCTTTGTTAGCCGAGAACTGTCTCGGAGCGAGACGCTTTTGCCGATATCGCGATTTTCAGGGCAGGA
Source organism: Sphingopyxis sp. LARHCG72 (assembly GCF_052871675.1). Classification (NCBI taxonomy): domain Bacteria; kingdom Pseudomonadati; phylum Pseudomonadota; class Alphaproteobacteria; order Sphingomonadales; family Sphingopyxidaceae; genus Sphingopyxis; species Sphingopyxis sp. LARHCG72. The sequence goes on from NZ_JBIXJU010000006.1 coordinate 219,773, forward strand.
ATTCCTTGCGCTTCACCCGCCAGGCATCGGCACTTTGCGTCCACGCGTCGACCGGTGCGTCCTCGAACGGCGCGGGCAGGCGGGTAGGGCCGCTGTTCATCGCGCCGAGCCGCTTGGCGAGCGCCTGCGAGCGCGTGTTGGCGGGATCGATGCTGTGCATCAGTTCGGGCCACTTCAGGAATTCGACCGCAAAGTCGCACGCCGCGACGCTGCCTTCGAGCGCATAGCCCTTGCCCGCGAATTTGGCGCGCACGCCATAACCGATCTCGGGCGCGGGCCAGCCCTCGGGCTCCCATGGGCCGAGCCGTCCGACCCATTCGCCGGTTGCCCGCTCGATTACCGAAAACATCGAAAAGCCGCGGATGTGCCAGGCACCCGCGAGCGTGCACCACATGCGCCAGGCCTGCGAGCGCGGGCAGATGCCGCCGATGAAGCGCATCGTGTCTTCCTCGGTGCACATTTCGGCAAAACCGTCGAAATCTTCGGTCGCGGGCGGGCGCAGGATCAGCCGCTCGGTGACGAGCAGGGGGCCGTTTAACATCTTCATTCTCCGGCAACGTTGGCCGGTGCTTCTGCGGCAAGCGCGCCTGTTCGGCAAGCGGATACGCTTGAGGGCACCGGCGGTGAAACCGGTGCCCTCTCCATCAGCGTGTACGGGTGGAGGGGTCCAAACCCGCACTCGAGACGGGTGCTGTTGGCTTAACGGCAGCGATATTTGTCGCGGTCGATCTCGCGGCCGAGCAACGCGCCGCCTGCGGCGCCGAGCACGGTGCCGAGCAGCTTGTCGCCGCCGCCCGCGATTTCGTGGCCGGCGAGGCCGCCGACCGCGCCGCCGATCAGGAGGCCGGTCGTGCCATTGTCCTTCTTGCAGCGATAGCGACCATCATCGCCGCGCCAGATGCGGGTGTTCGAATTGACGCGCTGGTCGCGCGCATAATAGCGGCGATCCTTGCGCTTCTTGTGGAAGCCCGAAGACTGGTCGAGCTGATGGAAGCCATCCGCCTTCGCCGGTGCCGCGATACCCGCATAGGCGGGCGCGGTCAGGGCGACGCTGGCGGCGGCAAAAGCACCCATCAGGCCCTTGGTGAGATTACGCATATTAAGTCCTTTCCTGGTTCGGCGCCTCGTCCCGCTTGGCGAGACCGGGCGCTTCGATGTGAGAACGGCCATGGTCTCGCCGACGTTGCATGAACGTTAGGCAACAAGACGAAGCGAGTGCATATGTCGATGAACCGAAAGGCTCTTGCCGCATCGGCAATGCCGTGCGACAGTCCCGGCCATGCTCAATATCGGATCGCTCGTCATTGGCGTTATCGCGCTGGTTTTGGCCGTTTTCGCCTTCATCCCGCTGCTCGGCTGGGCGAATTGGGTGATCATACCCTTCGCCGTCGTCGGGCTCGCGCTCGGCGCGATGTCGGACAAGACGAGCGGGCGCAACCTGAACATCGTCGTCATCGTCATCGGCGTGATCCGCCTGATGCTGGGCGGCGGCATCATCTGAATTTCCGGCCGGAAGGCGGTTTGCAATCATGACCGAGGACAAGGCCCCGGCGGGGAGCCATCAGGGCGGCTTGCCCTATGCGCTCGCGGCCTATGGCATCTGGGGCTTCGTCCCGCTGTTCTTCAAGCTGCTGAGCAGCGTCCCGCCGGTCGAGGTGCTGGCACAGCGGATCATCTGGTCGCTGCCGCTCTGTTTCCTTATCATGTTCTTCCGCCGCCAGATCGGCGAATATCTGGCCGTGCTGACGGACTGGCGGACGCTGCGCCTGTTGCTCGCGAGCGCGCTGCTGATCGCGGTCAACTGGCTCGTCTATATCTATTCGATCTTCACCGACCATGTGCTTGCGGCGAGCCTTGGCTATTATCTCAATCCGCTCGTCAACGTGATGCTCGGCATGGTGTTCCTTGGCGAGCGGCTGTCGCGGCTGCAACTCGCGGCGGTCGTGATCGCGGGTATCGGCGTGGCGATCCTGCTCGCGGGCGCGCTCGATACGCTGTGGATCAGCCTGACGCTCGCCTTTTCGTTCGGCATATACGGGCTTATCCGCAAGGTCGTGCCGGTCGGGTCGCTTCCGGGCCTCGCGATCGAGACGACGGTGTTATTCGTGCCCTCGCTGGCGATCGCGGCCTTTTACCTGTGGGCCGGGGACGGGCGCGGTTTCGGCTCTGACGGGTCGATCAGCGCGCTCCTGATGGCGGGCGGTATCGTAACCGCCGTGCCGCTCCTGCTCTTCGCGACCGCGGCGCGGCGGATGAGCTATGCCGCGCTCGGCTTTGTCCAGTTCCTCGCGCCGACGGTGCAGTTCCTGCTTGGCCTGTTCGTTTTCCACGAGCCATTGAAGCCCGCACAGCTCGCCTGCTTCATCCTGATCTGGGCGAGCATCGCGGTGTTCAGTTTCGACATGTGGCGCAAGATGCGCGCCGAGCGGATGATGCCGGCGGCCTAGACGGCGATCCGCCAGCCGATCGTTTCGCCGGCGTGGAAGGGAACGACCTCGCCGATAATGTCGGGAACGGTCACCGACGCGCGTTCGAGCGTCACCGTGCCGGTGTTGAGCGGCAGGCCGTAGAAGTTCGGGCCATGCTCGCTCGCAAAGCCTTCGAGCTTGTCGAGCGCGCCATCCTGATCGAACGCGATCGCATAGCTTTCGAGCGCATAGGGCGCGTTGAAGATGCCCGCGCATCCGCACGACGCCTCTTTCGTGTGCACCGCGTGCGGGGCGCTGTCGGTGCCGAGGAAGAATTTGGGCGAGCCCGAGGTCGCGGCGGCGCGCACCGCGAGCCGGTGGTGCTCGCGCTTCGCGACGGGCAGGCAATAGGCGTGCGGGCGGATGCCGCCGACGAGCATCGCGTTGCGGTTGATGTGGAGATGCTGCGGCGTGATCGTCGCGGCGACATTGGCGGGTGCATCGGCGACGAACTGCGCGGCTTCCGCCGTCGTGATATGCTCGAACACGATCTTCAGCGCGGGCAGCGCGTGCACCAGCGGTTCGAGCGTGCGTTCGATGAACACCGCCTCGCGATCGAAGATGTCGACGTTATGGTCGGTGACCTCGCCGTGGATCAGGAGCGGCATGCCGATGTCCTGCATCCGTTCGAGCACGCCCATGATGTTCGCGACGTCGGTGACCCCGTGCGCGCTGCCCGTGGTCGCGTGCGCGGGATAAAGTTTGGCCGCGGTGAAGACGCCTTCGGCATGGCCGCGCGCCATCTCTTCAGGGCTGCTGTGGTCGGTGAGATAGGCGACGATCAGCGGCGTGAAGTCGAGGTCCGCCGGCACCGCGGCGTTGATACGGTCGCGGTACGCGCGGCCTTCCTCGGCGGTGGTGACGGGCGGCGACAGGTTCGGCATGATGATCGCGCGCGCGAACTGGCGCGCGGTATAGGGCGCGACATGGTCGAGCATCGCGCCGTCGCGCAGATGGACATGCCAGTCGTCGGGGCGGCGGATCGTCAGGCGGTCGGTCATGCGGGACTCGTCAACTTGTGGGTTGGTTTTAGCTGGCGTGTCCCTAGATTATCGCCATGGCCAATACCACCCTGATCAACCGCGCGCTCATCCGTCTGTCGGGCGAGGACGTCCGCGGCTTCCTGCAAGGTCTCGTCACCAACGACACGTCGGGCAATCTGCCGGTGTGGGCGGCGCTGCTCTCCGCGCAGGGCAAGGCGCTGTTCGATTTCCTGATCTGGGGCGACGGCGACGACCTATTGATCGACTGCGAGCGCGACGCGGCCGGGGACCTCGCGAAGCGCCTGACGCTCTATCGTTTACGCCGCGCGATCACCATCGAGCGCGAACCCGATCTGTGCGTCCATTGGGCGCCGCAAGACGACCTTGGCGTTGTCGATCCGCGCCTGCCCGAACTCGGCCAGCGCTGGCTTGCGCCGGCGGACGAGGGCGAGGGGGCCGACGAACGGTGGCGGGCGCACCGGCTGGCGCTCGGCGTCACCGAAGGCCGCGCCGAACTCGGCGACGGCACGACGCTGTGGCTCGAATGCAATGCCGCCGAACTGAACGGGGTGAGCTTCACCAAGGGCTGTTATGTCGGGCAGGAAAATACCGCGCGGATGAACTGGCGGCAAAAGGTCAATCGGCGGCTCGTCGTCGTGCCGCTGGCCGGGGCCGACGAAAAACGGCAGGTCGTTGCGTATCCCGATCTCGGCTGGTCGGTCGAGCACAGGCGGACCGAGAATATCGACGCCGCGGCGGCGCCGGCATGGCTGCGCGTGGGGCTCGCCGCCGGTTCATGACAGGTGCAGCCTTTGCTGCTAGATTGCCCGCCATGCGCGCTATGCTGATTTCGTCGGCGCTCGCCGCCGCTCTCGCCTTGTCGACCGCCGCAACCGCGGCGCCGACGTCCTTGCTGCCAACCCAGCCGGAGGCGGTGCAGGCACCCGCGCGCCTCGCGCCGCTTGCCGCGGATTCGGCATGGACGCCGCGGTTCGAGGCGGCCGCGGACGAACTGGTCACGGCGTTGCGATCGCGCGACGAGGCGCGCTGGGCGCCGCTTTTCGGCGGACAGTGGCTGGCGGCGGCCGACCGCGATCGGATCGCCGGCCTGCTCCACGATCGCCACAGCCCATTCCTGCACGCGCTGTTCTCAAAAGGCTATACGCATCGCGCCATTTTCGGATGGAGTGCGCCTGCCTCTTTGAACGCCGACGAGCGCGCAGCGATCGAGGCGGGCCAAGAGGCCGAGGCGCTCGTCTGCTGGTCGGCAGGCGGCAATGGCGACGGGCCATGGCCCGCGACGGCGGGCGAGGCCGACAATCGACCCGGCCGGTCTTATGCCTGCGCGCGGATCGCTTACTCGATTCGCGGCGACGCGCCGACATGGCGGGCGTTCATCGAGCAAGGCACGGACGCGGCGATGGTCGCGGCCGACGCGCGCGAACCCGCTTAACCAATCTCCAACCCTCCCTTGCGATAATAGCGCCCATGATGGGGCGTTTCCTTGGGCTGGCCGCGGGTATCGCGGTGGTGTCGATCGGTATGGCGGGCATCGCCGGCCGCGCGACCGACAATGCCGCCGGACCGGCGGCCGAAAGTGCGCAGGACAACAGCAACTGGACGACCGAGCGGCGCAAGAGCGGGGGCTGGTCCTCAGCGGCAGGCGGTGCGCGCTCATCGGGCGAGGTGCGGCTGGGCCGCGCCGCCGACTCGCATTTTTATGCCGACGCCGAAATCGACGGGCGGAACATCCGCATGATGGTCGACAGCGGCGCGTCGATCGTCGCGCTGACGCGCCGCGATGCCGAGGCGCTGGGGATCAACGTCGACGACCTTCCGGTCGGGGGCAGCGCGAGTACCGCGGGCGGGGTCGTCTCGATGCGTCCGGTGATGCTCGACAGCGTCGAAGTCGACGGGATCGAGGTGCGCGGGGTGCATGCGGCGGTGATCGACGCCGACATGGGCGTGTCGCTGCTCGGGCAAAGCTTCCTCTCGAAACTCGACGCGGTGAATGTCGAAGGCGACACGATGACGCTGCGTTGAGGGCGGCTTTGGGTTGGTGAGCGGACGTTGCGCCCTCTCACTTCCGTCATCCCGGGCTTGACCCGGGACCCGCCTTTCTTCTTGCTGACGGTGAAAGGCAAGGCAGGCCCCGGGTCAAGCCCGGGGTGACGAGGTAAGATCTTATGACCGCTTCCAGTCGAATGCCGCCGTTCCCGCTCTTGCCATTTTCGCCGCTTTTCCCCACATCGGCGGCCATGAACGCTCCCGAACCCCCGATGCGCGCGGCGATCGTCCCGGTCACCGCTTTCCAGCAGAATTGCACCTTGCTGTGGTGCACCGCGACGAACAAGGCGGCTTTCGTCGACCCCGGCGGCGACCTCGACAAGCTCAAGGAGGCGGTGCGTCAGACCGGAGTCGAGGTCGAGAAGATCCTCGTCACCCATGGCCATATGGATCATTGCGGGCAGGCCGGGATGCTCGCGAAGGAACTGGGCGTGCCGATCGAGGGGCCGCACGAGGACGACCGCTTCTGGATCGACGCCTTTGCCGAGGACGGCGCGCGCTTCGGCATGGTCGGCGAATCGTTCGAGCCCGACCGCTGGCTGGTCGATGGCGACAAGGTGACCGTCGGCAATCTCGAGATCGACGTCATCCATTGCCCCGGGCACACGCCGGGGCATGTCGTCTTTCACCATGCGCCGTCGAAGCTGGCGATCGTCGGCGACGTGATCTTCCAGGGATCGATCGGGCGCACCGACTTTCCGCGCGGCAATCACCAGCAATTGCTCGATTCGATCACGCAGAAATTGTGGCCGCTCGGCGGCGACACGACCTTCCTGCCCGGACATGGCGCGCACAGCAATTTCGCCCACGAACGGCGAACCAACCCGTTCGTGAGCGATATGGCGCTGGGCAGCTAGGCCGGTTCAGCGCGGCGCGATCGCCACCGTTTCTTCCACGGCGGTCGTCGTGATGCTCGTCGGCGTCATATAGACGATCAAGAGCGCGCCGATCGCAAGGCCGAGCTGGGTCAGCATCGTGATCGCGGTGCCGGCCATGCGGCACCACATCATCCCGTCCATGCCCAGTGCATGCAGGATGCGCCCGACCAGATAGAGCGCGCCGACGCCCCACAGCCACATCGACGAGCCGAGGCCGAGTTCGACGAGCGCGAGCAGGATCAGCACGAAAGCGGTGTTTTCGACGAAATTGCTGTGCGCGCGCATCCGGCGGGTGAGCAGGTCATTGCCGCCGTCGCCGATGAACAGCTTTTCCTTCGTGCGAACACGCCCGACACGCACCGAAAGCCAGAGATTGAGCAGCGCCGCCCCCGCGGCGATCGTCAGGCTGATCGGCAAGATTATCATTTGGCTTCCCCCTTATGGGCCGGTCGTTCCGGCGGCGAGCGAGATGTGGCACTGCGCGAAGGGCAGGGCAAGCTTGCGCTATCCCTCTGTCGCCCGGCACAACCGAGAGAATGACGCTATGGCTATTCGAGCACGCAATGGGCTTGCCTTTGCGGGCAAAAACGCTATAGCCGCGCCCGATCCGGCACCCGACACCATCTGGCGTTGAGGCACCCTCCGGCGGAAGATTTTCCTGCACTATTCGGGCAGGAACAGCCTTCGGCTTGGCGGGCGGGCCAGTCATTTCCGGTAACGGGAACGACAACTCCGGGTAGCCGATTCGTGACACACTATTTGAGAATGCAGGAAATATCATGGCCGTTCCCAAGCGAAAAACCTCGCCCTCGAAGCGCGGCATGCGTCGCAGCCACGACAGCCTGAAGGTCGAAGCCTTCCAGGAATGCCCGAACTGCGGCGAGCTGAAGCGCCCGCACAACCTTTGCAACGCCTGCGGCCATTACAATGGCCGTGAAGTGGTGTCGGTCGGCGCATAAGCATTAGCCGGAGGGCGTCCTGATGGCACTGACACCGCGAATCGCAATCGATGCGATGGGCGGTGACGTCGGCGTGCGCATGATGCTCGCCGGCGCCGCGATGGCGCGCCACAAGCACGACGGCCTCCGCTTCATCCTCGTCGGCGACGAGGTGCAGATCAAGGCGGCGCTCGAAAACCATCCCAACCTGCGCGCGGCGTCGGATATCATCCACACCGACGGCGTCGTGTCGGGTTCGGACAAGCCGAGCCAGGCGCTGCGCAAGGCGAAGAGCACCTCGATGGGGCTCGCGATCGATGCGGTGAAACGCGGCGATGCCGGCGGTGCCGTGTCGGCGGGCAACACCGGCGCGCTGATGGCGATGGCGAAACTCGCGCTGCGTACGATGCCGGGGATCGACCGGCCGGCGCTCGCCGCGCTGCTGCCGACGCTGGGCGACAATGACGTCGTCATGCTCGATCTGGGCGCCAACACCGATTGCGACGCCAACAATTTGATCCAGTTCGCGGTCATGGGCGCCGCCTATGCGCGCACCGCGATGGGCCTCGAACGCCCACGCGTCGCGCTGCTCAACATCGGCACCGAGGAACTGAAGGGCACCGACGAGATCCGCGATGCCGCCGCCCGACTGCGCGAGGCGCACGGGCTGCCGATGCAATTCACCGGCTTCATCGAAGGCGACAAATTGTCGCGCGGCGATGTCGATGTGATCGTCCACGACGGTTTTTCGGGCAATATCGCGCTCAAGACCATCGAGGGGACGGCGCGCTTCGTCACCGACCTGCTCCGCCGCGCCTTCACCAGCTCGACGCGATCGAAGATCGGATTCCTGATCTCGCGCCCGGCGACCGAACTGCTCAAGCATCATCTCGACCCCAACAACCATAATGGCGCGGTGTTCCTCGGCCTCAACGGCGTGGTGCTCAAAAGCCATGGCAGCGCGGACGCAAAAGGGGTCGCGAACTGCGTCCACCTCTGTGCCGAGCTGATCGAAAAGGACATTACGCGTCAGGTGACCGAGGATCTCGCGAATTTCCGCAGCGGCGACGCGGCATGACGCTGCGCGCAATCCTGGCGGGCACCGGATCGGCCTTGCCGCGCACGCGCGTTTCGAACGCCGAACTGGCCGATCGAGTCGACACCAGCGACGAATGGATCGTCGAGCGCACCGGCATCCGCTTTCGTCATATCGCCGAGGCCGATGAAACGACTGCGACGCTTGGCGCCGATGCGGGGCGGCAGGCGCTGGCCGCGGCGGGTCTCGAACCCGCCGATATCGGCCTGATCATCGTCGCGACCGCGACCCCCGATAATACGTTCCCGGCCAGCGCGACCAAGGTGCAGGCTTTGCTCGGCACGCCCGATTGCATCGCCTTCGATGTCGCCGCGGTCTGTTCGGGCTTCCTCTATGCCGTGTCGGTCGCCGACTCGATGCTGCGCACGGGTGCTGCGAAGCACGCGCTGGTGATCGGTTCCGAAACCTTCAGCCGCATCCTCGACTGGGAAGACCGCACGACGTGCGTGCTGTTCGGCGACGGCGCGGGGGCGATCGTCCTGTCGGCCGAGGAGGTCGGCGACGATCGCGGTATCCTCGCGACGCGCCTCCACGCCGAGGGCAAATATTCGGACATGCTCTATGTCGACGGCGGGCCGTCGACCACCGGCACGGTCGGCCATGTTCGCATGCAGGGCCGCGAAGTGTTCCGCCATGCCGTCACCAACCTCGCGTCGGTGCTGGGCGAGGTGATGGCCGACGTCGGCCTGTCGGCGGATCAGATCGACTGGGTCGTCCCGCATCAGGCGAACAAGCGAATCATCGACGCGACCGCGAAAAAGCTGGGCTTGCCCGCCGAGCGCGTCGTGCTGACCGTCGACCAGCATGCCAATACGTCGGCGGCGTCGGTGCCGCTGGCGCTTGACCTTGCGGTCCGTGACGGACGCATCAAGCGCGGCGACCTTGTCGTGCTCGAAGCGATGGGCGGCGGCTTCACTTGGGGCGCGGCGGTCCTGCGCGTTTAGGCTACTTGCTGCACCGGCCCGCTCCCCCACCCGGCCTCCCATAGGCTACTATCGTTGGGGAGGCCGGGTGGGGCAGCGGGCCGGTGCAGCCGCCACACCAGTGGATGGAGTTCACCGCGTCAACTTCTCCTTCCATCCGTTTCAGTTTGGCGGATTAATTCGCATTTGTTACATATGCGGACAGGGACTCGTGACGGTGGGGGCTGTCAGGGAACCATTGGTGTATTTTCGCTTCAGAGGGGGAAGGGATCAACATGACCGCAGGGACTCTTACGCGAGCCGACATTGCGACGCGGATCAACCAGCAGATCGGGCTGTCGCGCAATGAATCGGCCGCCATCGTCGAATCGATTCTCGATCATATGTCCGACGCGCTTGCCGTCGGGCAGAATGTGAAGATTTCGGGTTTTGGCACCTTCGTGCTGCGCGACAAGGCGCAGCGCATCGGCCGCAACCCGAAGACCGGCATCGAAGTGCCGATCCTGCCGCGGCGCGTGATGACCTTTCGCGCCAGCCAGACAATGCGTGCCCGCGTTGCCGGCAACTAAACCGCACCCGAGCCATGTCGGGTCTTGATATGACCGACGATGGCGGCAAGGCACCCGCCGCCATGCTCGCGATCGGCGAGCTGGCGGTGCGGATCGGTGTCCCGACGCATGTGCTGCGCTATTGGGAAACCCGCTTTCCGCAATTGCGGCCGCTCCAGCGGTCGGGCCGCCGGCGCTATTACCGCGCCGAGGATGTCGCGCTCGCCGAGCGCATCCACCATCTGCTGCACGTGCAGGGCTTCACCGTCGAAGGCGCGCGCAAGGCGCTGTCCGAGCCGGGCGCTGCGCCCGCACCGCGCGCGCCGTTGACGCGCGAGGTGCTCGATAGCGCGGCGCCGGGGCAAGTCGGGGGCATTCCGGTGGAAGCGCTCGTGGCGCTGCGCCAGCGGCTCGCGGCGGCGCTCGACTAGATCCTAGTCATTGTCCATCGCCGGCGCGAGCGCCGGGTCGAGGTCGCGCGGGCGGATGAAGCCCACGAAACGCGCGCTGTTCACATCGAGATCGTGCCAGTCGCCGATATCGAGTTCGAGCCGCGCCAGCGCCGATGTCGGCAGTTTTTCCTCGACCTTCGCGCGCAATTCATCGTCGGCCGATTCGGGGACGAGCATCAGGATCAGATCCTCGAGCCCCGGATTATGCCCTGAAATCAGCAGGTTCTGCGCGTCGCGCCCCGTGTCGCGGATCACGTCGATCAGCGTCGCGGCCGACGCGAGGTAGATGCGGCGGTCCCAATGCGGCTCGAGCGTATCGAGGTCGGCGGCGGGCTGGAAGATATCGAGCGTTTCGGTCACGCGCACTGCGGGCGAGGCGATGATACGATCGACGGGCAGCTTCTGGCGCTTCAGCCATTGCCCGATCAGTTCGGCACCGCGCGCGCCGCGCTTATTGATCGGCCGGTCGAAATCGCGTTCGACCTGTACGTCCCAACCCGATTTGGCGTGGCGCAAAATGGTCAAGCTTTTCAAAATATCTCCCCGCGTTCGCGCGCTTATGCCCTCGTTCGGGGGCCTTGTGCCGGAAACTTATGACGGTGAAAAGGCTGGAAACGCTGTTTTTCTGCGCTCGACGTTCGCGGCGGCGACATGGTTTACCGCTTCGTCGAGCGGCAGGCGGCGGATCGGGGTGCCTTCAGGGAAGGCGCTGAGCAGGCGCGACGGGAAGCTGGGCGAGAGCATCACGAACTGGCCGAAATCGTCGGCGCGGCGGATCAGCCGCCCGAACGCCTGCCCGATGCGTGCTCGGATGACCATGTCGTCATAGGCGCTGCCGCCCTGCGCCGCGCGCCGCGCGGCGTGGAGGATCGTCGGGCGCGGCCAGGGCACGCCTTCCATCACGACGAGCCGCAGCGAATCGCCGGGCACGTCGACCCCGTCGCGCAAGGCATCGGTACCCAGCAGCGAGGCGTGCGGATCGGCGCGGAAAATGTCGACGAGCGTGCCGGTGTCGAGCGGATCGACGTGCTGCGCGAACAGCGGCAGCCCCGCGCGCGCCAGCCGGTCGGCGATGCGCGAATGGACGATGCGCAGCCGCCGGATCGCGCTGAACAGCCCGAGGGCGCCACCACCCGCCGCCTCGATCAGCCGGCTGTAGGCCCCGGCGAGCGCGGGCAGGTCGCCGCGCGGAATGTCGGTGACGATCAGCACCTCCGACTGGCGGGCGTAGTCGAACGGGCTCGGTACGGCGAAATGCTGGACCCCACTTTCCATGTGACGTGCGCCGGTGCGGATATCGGCATCGATCCAGCCGCCGCGCCCATGACCGCCATTGCGCAAGGTCGCCGACGTCACGAGCACACCCTGCGCCGGGCGATACACGACCTCGGCGATCGGCCGCGCCGGATCGAGCCAGTGGCGATGGAGGCCGCAGTCGAACTCGCGCCCGTCGTAGCGGTCGACCGCGAGCCAGTCGACGAAATCGGGGTCGGCAGGACCTCCAACACGCCCGAGCAGCGAAAGCCAGCCGCCCAAGGTGTCGATCCGGGTGCCGAGGCTGTGCCGCGCGCCGTCGACCCTTGCCCGGGCCTGCCCGTCGAGCCAGTCGGGCGGGTCCTCGATCAGCGCCTCGAGGCGCTTGCCGAGCGCCATCAGCGGGCGCAGCAGTGCCTCGACCGCGTCGCTCGCGCTGGCCGCAGCGGCGACCAGTTCGGAATCGGGGTCGGCGAGTTCGGTTTCGAGCCCATAGCCGGCGTCGGCGGTGCGCGTGTCGACCGCGCGGGCATAAACCTGTCCGCGTACCGCGACGAGCAGGCGCTCGATCGCACCCCACGGGTCGTTTTCCGACAAGCGGCCGAGCCAGCCGTCGCCGGGCAGCTCGGCGGCGGCCGCGATCGCCGACTGGATCGCGCGGTCGCCCGCCTCGTCATAGCTTGCGACATCGGCGAGGCGCGCGGCGAGCCCGCGGCGGCGCCCGCGTGACTTGCCCTCGGGCCCCAGCACCCAGCGGCGAATTTCGACGGCTTCCTGCCCGGTCAGCGCCGCGGCGAACATCGAATCGGCGGCATCCCACAGGTGATGCCCCTCGTCGAAGATCAGCCGCGTCGCGGGCGCGCCGCCGTCGCGCGGGCGCGCGGCCTGCACCATCGTCAGCGCATGGTTGGCGATGACGATATCGGCCTGCGTCGCGGCGCGCGCCGAATGCTCGATGAAGCATTTCCTGAAATGCGGGCAGCCCGCATAGATACACTCGCCGCGCCGGTCGGTCAGCGCGGTCGTGCCGTTGCGGCGGAAGAGGGCGGGGAGCCAGCCGGGCAGGTCGCCGCCGATCATGTCGCCGTCGCGCGTATAGGCCGCCCAGCGGGCAACAAGCTGTGCGAGGATCGCCGCGCGCCCCGAAAAGCCGCCCTGCAAAGCATCCTCGAGGTTGAGCAGGCAGAGGTAATTTTCGCGCCCCTTGCGCACGACGACCTTTTCGCGGTGCGTCGCGGCGTCGGGGTAGAGCCGCTCGGTCTCGCGCGACAACTGGCGCTGCAGCGCCTTGGTGAAGGTCGAGATGCAGACGCTGCCCGCCGACTGGTCGATCCATTGTTTGGCGGGGGCGAGATAGCCCAATGTCTTGCCGATGCCCGTCCCCGCTTCGGCGACGAGCATCTGCGGCGCATCCTTGCGATCGCGCGGGGCAAAGATCGCGGCGGTCGCGCGCGCATAATCCTGCTGCCCCGGCCGCCGTTCGGCGCCGTCGCCGGTCAGCCGGTCGAGCCGCGCCGACACATCGTCCTCATTGATCGTAACCTGCCGCGGCGCGCCGCGCGGCGGCACCTCTTCCCATTCGGGGAGGCGCGCGAACAACCAGCGTTCATTGGCGTCGGGCTGCGACAGGCGGGGCTGGATCAGCGGCGACCACGACCAGCGCTGGCGCGACAGGGCCTGGACGCCGTGCCATGCGCCCTCGCGCTCGGGCCAGTCGGGGTCGACGAGGCTGGCGAGCATCGCCGCGGCTGCCTTGGGCAGGAAGGCGGCGATATCCTCTTCGCCTTTCGGCGGCGTCAGGCCGATCGCGGCGGCGATTCCCGCCGGAGTCGGCACGGCAAAGCGCGCGGGATAGAGGAAGGCGAAGAGTTCGAGCAGGTCGAGTCCCGACAGCTCGGGATAGCCGAGCCGGTCACCGGTCAGCGTCGCATTGAGGAGCAGGTGCGGGGTCGCCGCGACCGCGGCAATGGCCTCGCCGCGCCCGACGCGCTGCACGCGCCCGTGCGCGTCGGCAATCCAGATGCCGATATGGCTCGCATGGATCGCGGGCAGGGTAAGCGGGTCGGGAGCCATCGCTCCACGCTAGGGACAAAAGGCGAACGCGGCAAGGTGGATGGCGGCCTTGCGACTATCTTTCATCCGTTCGTCCTGAGCTTGTCGAAGGACCGTTCTTGCTCTTTGCCAAGGCCGAAATCTTGTCTCAGTCGCCCCGGATGAGCGCCATCTTCTTGGCTCGACTCCATCCCTTGATTCGGCGTTCTGCTTCCAATGCCTCAATGCGTGTCGAGAATTCCTGGCTCCAAACTAGAACGATGGGCAATCTGTCGGAGGTGAAGCCGGCTATCGCGCCGGATTCGTGCTGTCCTATGCGGTGAGGAAGATTATCCGTGTGACCGGTGTAGAAAGTGCCGCCGCGGCAGTGCAGGATATAGGTCCACCGCACAGGTAGAAGAAAGAACGGCCCTTCGACAAGCTCAGGGCGAACGGAGGGAGGAGTTCCTTCCTCTCTACAACGCGAAAGGATTCTTGGGATGAGCGAAGAAGCGGCGATCGGGACGGTGGTCGACGAGATGTATGCGATGATCTCGGGCCCCAAGGGGCCGCGCGACTGGTCGCGGCAGGCGAATTGCTTTCACCCCGATGCGCGGCAGATCCGGACGTGGATCGACGCCGACGGACGCGCGACGTTCCGGAACATGGGACTCGAAGACTATGCGCGCGACACGACGCCCTTCTTTGCCTCGAACGATTTTTTCGAAGTCGAGATCGGACGGCGGATCGACGTGCTGGGCAATATCGCCCATGTCTGGAGCGCCTATGAAGCGCGCACCGCGCTCGACGACGCGCTGCCCGAACGGCGCGGGATCAATTCGATCCAACTGTTCAAGGATCCCGACCTCGGCTGGCGGATCATGGCGATGATCTGGGACAATGAGCGCGAGGGCGCGGCGATCGCGCCTTTCTGACTTCTAGCCCAGTCCGCGGCGGCCGAAGCTGACCGGGCGGGCGGTCTGGAAAATCTGCGACGGCTCGATCAACGCCGCACTGCGCGCGCGTTTCAGCGCATTGTAAAGCGGGCCGTGCGTCAGTTCATAGGGAAAGCGCACGCCCATGCGGTCATGTTCCGACCACATCACGACGGCGTAGGTGACCGCGCCGCCATAGTGGACTTCGCAGCGCGAGCGCGCCGGCATACTCGCCCCGTCGATCCGAGCGCCGCCCTCCGACAGGTCGGTGATCCGGCCGTCGACGAAGTTGAGCACGCCGTTGACGGTCACCTCGATCGAAACCGGGGTGCGCTTGTGGCCGCGGGCGGCGGGAGTGCGAAAACTGTCCATGTCCGGGACGTTACGGCACCATGGTAAATTTTCCGGTAACGATGTTGCCTCGCACCGGGACATTCTTGCAAGCGATGGCTCGTAATGGTCTATGCGGATGATGATCCACCCGATCATCCTCTATGGCATCGGTCTTGCCGCCGCGGCGTTCCTGCTCGAGTGGCTGAACTACAAACATCTTGTGCACCGCTGGTCGACCGAATTTTACGTCATCTGTATCGCGGTGATCTGCATCGCGCTGGGCATATGGGTCGGCAACCGGCTGACCGCACGGCCGCGCGAGCCCTTCGCGCGCAACGATGCGGCGATCGCGGCGCTGGGGCTCAGCGCGCGCGAATGCGAGGTGCTGGAGATGCTCGCGGCGGGACACGCGAACAAGGTGATCGCGCGCCAGCTCGATATTTCTCCCAACACGGTGAAGACGCATGTCGCGCGCGTTTATGAAAAGCTGGCGGTCGCCAGCCGGACGCAGGCGGTGCAGAAGGCGCGCACGCTCGACATCCTGCCGTAAAATAGGACGAGATCCCTCAAATCACCCGTTTGGGCGATAGATTCCTCCCGTTGTTCCGGTCCATCGCGCATGGCATTCACCATTTGGGGAGACAGGATCATGGGCAGGATTATTGCAGTTTATGGCGCCATCGCCGGCGTCATCGTCATTTTCGGCATGTTCATCAGCATCACCTTCGTCGCCGATCATGGCACGATGGGCATGGTCGCCGGCTATCTGTCGATGCTGGTCGCGCTGGTCTTCGTCTTCATCGGCGTCAAACGCTATCGCGACGTCAATCTGGGCGGCGTGATCACCTTCTGGAACGCGCTCGGGGTTGGCCTCGGCATCGGGCTCGTCGCGTCGCTTTTCTATATCCTCGGCTGGGAGCTTTATATGTGGCAGACCGGCGGGACGTTCATGGCCGATTATATCGCGCAAAGCGTCGAGGATATGCGTGCGGCGGGCAAGCCGGCGGCCGAGATCGCGGCCTTCTCGGCCGAGATGGGCGCGATGGCGGAGCAGTATAAGAACCCGCTCTTCCGCATGGCGTTGACCTTGACCGAGATATTCCCGGTCGCGTTGCTGGTGTCGCTCGTGTCGGCAGCGCTGCTGCGCAAAAGCAGCTTCCTGCCCGCGACGCAGCCGCGCGGGTAAGATCGATGGGAAGAAGGCCGGTCTTCTTCCCATCTTCGCTTCTTGCCGCTATGGGCGCGGCATGACTGACTTGCACCTTCACCCTTCGCTGCGCGAACCCGCGCAAACGTCCAAGGCCTGGCCGTTCGAGGAAGCGCGCAAGCTGGTCAAACGCTATCCCGATGGCAAGCCCGGGGGCGAGGCGATCCTTTTTGAAACGGGCTATGGTCCGTCGGGGCTGCCGCATATCGGCACCTTCAACGAAGTGCTGCGCACGACGATGGTCCGCCGCGCCTATGAAGCGCTGACCGGCGGGGCGGCGACGCGCCTCGTCGCGTTCAGCGACGACATGGACGGCCTGCGCAAGGTTCCCGACAATGTGCCGAACGGCGACATGCTGCGCGAATATCTGGGCAAGCCGCTGACCGCGATCCCCGATCCGTTCGGCAAGTATGAGAGTTTTGCGCATCATAACAATGCGATGCTGCGCGAGTTTCTCGACCGCTTTGGCTTCCAATATGAGTTTGTGAGCTCGACCGAGCAGTATAAGGCAGGCGCGTTCGACGACGCGCTCAAGAATGTCCTGCGCCACAATCAGGACATTCTCGACATCATGCTGCCGACGCTGCGCGCCGAGCGCGCCGCGACCTATTCGCCGATCCTGCCGGTCAGCCCCAAGTCGGGAATCGTGCTGCAGGTACCGGTGACCGTCGTCGATGCCGACAAGGGCCTCGTGTCGTTCGAGGACGAGGGTGAGACGATCACGCACTCGATCCTCGGCGGCGGCGCGAAGCTGCAGTGGAAGGTCGACTGGGCGATGCGCTGGGTCGCGCTGGGCGTCGATTACGAAATGTACGGCAAGGACCTGACCGACAGCGGCGTCCAGTCGGGCAAGATCGCCAAGGCTCTCGGCGGGCGCAAGCCCGAAGGGCTGATCTACGAGATGTTCCTCGACGAAAAGGGCGAGAAGATTTCGAAGTCGAAGGGCAATGGCCTCAGCCTCGAGCAGTGGCTCGACTATGGCAGCGAGGAAAGCCTGGCCTTTTTCGCGTACCGTGAGCCCAAGGCGGCGAAGCAGCTCCATATCGGCGTGATCCCGAAGGCGGTCGACGAATATCTGCAGATGCGCGGAAATTACGCGGCGCAGGAGCCTGACAAGAAGCTCGGCAACCCGGTGCATCACGTCCATGCCGCGCGCGGCGAGGACATGCCGAGTGCCGAACTGCCGGTGACCTTCGGGCTTCTGCTCAACCTCGTCGGGGTGATGGGCGCCGATGCGTCGAAAGAGCAGATCTGGCGCTATCTCGGCCAATATGTCGAGGGCGCGAATGCGGAAACCTATCCCGAGCTCGATGGGCTGATCGACAATGCGATGGCGTATAACCGTGACTATGTCGCGCCGACGCTGAATCGTCGCAAGCCGCAGGGCGGCGAGGGCGCGGCGCTCGCCGCCCTCGACGCCAAGCTCGCCGCGCTGCCCGCCGATGCCTCGGCCGACGATATCCAGAATATCGTGTATGAGATAGGCAAGAACGAGGCCTATGGCTTTGAAAATCTGCGCGATTGGTTCAAGGCGCTCTACGAGACTTTGCTCGGATCGAGCGCGGGGCCGCGCATGGGAAGCTTCATCGCGCTGTTCGGGATCGACAACACGCGGCGGCTGATTGCCGAGGCTTTGGCCTGAGGAGACGCACATGGCGGCGTATGAACTGGCGCAGATCAACATCGGCCGTTTCCGCCTGCCGCCCGACCATGTCGCCAACCGCGATTTCATGGACGCGCTCGACCATGTGAACGCGGTGGCCGAGGCCGCCGACGGCTTTGTGTGGCGGCTGACCGGCGAAGGCAATAATGCGACCGATGTGCCGGTGACCGAGGACCCGCATTTGATCGCGAACATGTCGGTGTGGCGCGATATCGATGCGCTCGCGGCTTATGTCTATCGCACGCCCGACCATCTGACGGTGATGAAACGGCGCAAGGAATGGTTCGAGCATATGGCCGTCTATCAGGCTTTGTGGTGGGTCCCCGCTGGCCACCGTCCGACGGTCGCCGAGGGCATGGCGCGCATCGCGATGCTCGACGCGCACGGCCCGACGTCAGAGGCTTTTACCTTCAAGCGGCCCTTCGCCGCCCCCGACGGCACCCCGGCGTCGCCGATCCAGGACGAATGCGCATGATCGAGATTTTCACCACCGGCGGGACGATCGACAAAGTCTATTTCGACGCGCTTTCGGAGTTCCAGATCGGTCCCGCGGCGATTCCCGACATGCTGCGCGAAAACAACGTCCACGTCCCGCACCGCGTCACACAACTGATGCGCAAGGACAGTCTCGAACTCGACGACGCCGACCGCGAGACGATCCGCGCCGCGGTCGCTGCGAGCGATGCCTCGCGCATCCTCGTCACCCACGGCACCGACACGATGGTCGTCACCGGCCGCGTGCTGGCGGGCATCGCGGGCAAGACGATCGTGATGACAGGCGCGATGCAGCCCGCATCAGTGCGCGCCAGCGATGCCGAATTCAACGTCGGCTTCGCGCTCGCGGCGGTGCAGACGCTGCCGCCCGGCATCTATGTCGCGATGAACGGGATGATCTTCGACCCCGAAAAGACCGTGAAGGACCGCGCCGGCGCAAGGTTCGTCCAAGAGGGCTGATCAGCCCTTCGCGGTGACCTGCCGCAGCACCGCCGCATAGCCTTTCGAAATCGTCATCGACTCATGCTTGCCCGCGCGGCCGAGCGCGGCATGGACCTGCGGCAGCCGGTAGCAGGGGATGCCCATGAACAGATGATGCTCGGCGTGATAATTCACCCAATATGGAGCGACCGTCGCGCGCGCCAGCCAGCCCGCGTGCGTGGTGCGCGCGTGGGTGAAGGGATCGTCGCTGCCGGTGGTCGTGCACGCATGTTCGGCGATGTTGCGGATGCGCAGGTAGAGCTGGAAGGTCGTCGCGAGCCCGACGAGCCAGAGCAGGTATGGCGTCCAGCCATAGAGCGCGAGCGACAGGCCGAGCAGCACCGCCTGCACGACGAGGAAGCGGCCGACCGCGCGCGCCACCGCCATCGCACCCGCGACATCGACCGTCGGTGACGTCATGCCGTCGTCGGACTGCTTGTTGAAGGGCGTCCCGGCCTTTGTGCTCGCACCGCTTTTCGCCGCCTCTTCGCCGCGGAGAATCGCCTTCAACCCGGTGAAGGCATATCCGAATTGCGCCATCCGCTGTTTGAAGAAGGTCTGGCCGGTCAGGTCGCGAACGACCTTGCGCCACAGGCTGGCGCGTGTGGTGGGGAAGGGCTTCGACAGCGCGAGGTCGGGGTCCTCGGGCTGCTGGGTGAATTTGTGATGCTGGAGATGGTAGGTGCGATAGGCGATGAGGTCCGATCCGACCGCTGCGCCCGTCAGCCACTGGCCGAGGAAATTGTTGATTTTCCGGTTCGGATGCAGCGCGCCGTGCGCGGCATCGTGCATCAGGATCGCGAGGCCGAGCTGGCGCCCGCCGACGAAGATCACAGCGACCACCCAGGCTGCCAGATTCTGCGACCATGCGGCGAACCCGACCAGCGCGACGCTGACGATCCAAGCATGGGCGACGAGCCAGATGCCGCGCCACGACGAGGCGCGTGTGATCGCCGACCATTCGGCGCGGTCGAAAAAGCGGTCGGGCGGAAACAGGCGGACAGCGGGCATATCCCCGTATAACAAGTTGCGAACCGAAACGTAACCCCTTCCGTTTTGGCACAATATCGGCGGAAATCACGGGCTTGCGGTAAGGATTTGGAAACCCCTTTTGGCCAGTGCCTCGATAGACAAAGCAGCGGGGAATGATGGGAAATTGGGGGTTCGGCGTAACTTGATCAGGCCAGCGGACCGCGACTTGCCACCGGGCGAGTTGCTGTTCGATTCGCCCGAATTCGTCACGCACCTGATGCGCGTGGCCAAGCTGTGGCACTATGTGCTGATCGGCCGCGTCCTCGCGTTCCTGACCTTTGCTTTCCTGCCGGGTCTGGCCGGTTTCCTCGATCGGCCCGCGCAATGGCTCGTGATGGCGGTCGGCCTGCCGTGCGACGTCGTGCTGACGGTGATCGGGCAGGCGATGCGCAAGCCGCGACCGATCGCGCACGACCGGGTGCGACTGCTCGCGATGCTGTGCCTGGCGCTGATCGCACTCGGCACGTTGCTCAGCGCGGCGGCGATGTTCGCTGCGCTGGCGATACCCGACGGCAGCGCCCATTTCGACAGCTTTACCGCGATCCAGATCGGATCGCTGCTCGTTGCCGCTTCGGCTGCCGCGATCGTCCGCCCGGCTTTCTTCGCATTCGCGGGGGCGACCGCGCTTGGCGGGGCGATCGGCGTGGCGTCGTGGCCGTTCGCGGTCGCTGGGGTCGCCTTCCTCGGCCTGCTGATCGTGATGATGCGCGAGGATATCCGCCATCAGCGCCGCGCCACGCGCGCCGCGCGGCTGAGCGTCAGCGACCAGCAACGCGCGCTGAACCTGATGCGCGATTTCGAGCGCGCGGGTCGCGGCTGGTTTTGGGAAACCGATCGGGACGGCCGGCTCGTCTATATCTCGCCGACCGTCGCGGCTCGGCTCGGGCTGTCGCTGTCTGACCTGCTGGGCCAGCCCTTCACCGATATCATCCGCAAGCGCATCGGCAATGACGAGAGCGAGGAGCGCACGCTGGGTTTCAGCCTGTCGTCGCGCACGCCGTTCAAGGAATTGACGGTTCAGGCCGCGGTGCATGGCGAAGAGCGCTGGTGGTCGATCTCGGGTCACCCGATCAGCAACGAACTCGGCAATTTCCAAGGCTTTCGCGGCAGCGGCACCGACCTGACCGACAAGAAAAGGTCGGAACGCGAGATCAACCAGCTCGCGCGCTACGACACGCTGACGGGCCTCGCGAACCGGCGCCACATCACCGACCTGCTCGAACGCGCGCTCAAGAGTCACAGCGGCCAGCCGCAGCCCTGCGCGCTGCTGCTGATGGACCTCGACCGTTTCAAGGCGGTGAACGACACGCTGGGGCACCCCGTTGGCGACCAGTTGTTGCAGCAAGTTGCGGGGCGGCTGACGCAGATCGTCGGCGACAAGGGGCAAGTAGGCCGGCTCGGCGGCGACGAGTTCCAGATTGTCGTGCCGCAGATGGCGCAGCCCGAGAAGCTTGCGGGCATCGCCAATGCGATCATCCTCAGCCTTGCGAAACCCTTCGCGATCGAGGGCGAGCAGGTGCGCATCGGATCGTCGATCGGTATCGCGGTGTCGGACGGGCAGGGAGTGAGCGCGTCGGCGCTCGTCCGCAACGCCGACCTTGCGCTCTATGCGGCGAAGGACGCGGGGCGCGGCGTCTATCGTTTCTATGCCGATGCGATGCACAATCAGGCGAGCGAGCGAAAGGCGATCGAGGATGCGCTGCGCGACGCGCTGGCGAAGGATGAACTGAGGCTTCTCTACCAGCCGATCGTCGATGTCGGCAGCGAGCGGATATCGGGGTTCGAGGCGCTGATCCGCTGGCACCACGGGACCGAGGGCCTGGTCAGCCCGTCGAAGTTCATCCCGATCGCCGAAGAATCGAACCTGATCGTACCGATCGGCGAATGGATCATTCGCTCCGCCTGCGCCGCGATCGCGCATATCGGCCCCGGCTACCGCGTCGCGGTCAATGTCTCGCCGCGTCAGTTTGCGAACGAAAAGCTGCCCGCGACGATCATGAGCGCGGTGTCGGCGGCGGGGATCCGCCCCGAACAGCTCGAGCTCGAGATTACCGAAGGGGTGTTCCTCGACGAGAGTCCTGAAAATCTCGCGATGTTCCAGAAGCTGAAGCGCACCGGGGTGCGGCTGGCGCTCGACGATTTCGGGACCGGCTATTCGGCGCTCGGCTATCTGAAGAAGGCGCCGTTCGACAAGATCAAGATCGACCAGAGCTTCGTCCTCGGCGCCGCCGACCCGAGCAGCATGAACGCCGCGATCATCTCGTCGATCGTCGGGCTGGCGACTGCGCTCGACATGGAAACCACCGCCGAGGGCGTCGAGACGCATGACGACCTTTCGTTGATCCGCGGGCTCGGATGCAGCCATGTCCAAGGCTATATCTATGGCAAGCCCATGGACCTCGTCGAGGTGCTGGCGCTGCTGCGCGAGGGCGGGGGACGTGCCGAAGCGCGCGGATACAGAAGCGCGCGCGAACCGCGCCTCACCACCTTCCGCACGGTCCAGATCGGCAGCGGCGGCTATCGATATGAAGCGATCATCCGCAATATGTCGTCGCGCGGCGCGCTGATCGAGGGGCTGTGGAACGTGCCGCCGGGAACCGCGCTGACGCTCGAATTCGGACCCGACCAGTCGTTCGATGCCGAGGCGCGCTGGTCGGCGGGCAATCGCGTCGGGGTCCAGTTCGCCATTGCGGTCGATACCGACGCGCTGATCGGGCCAAGGATTGCCGCGTCGGCGCGGGGACGAATCCGCCGCGCCGCCTGATAGGCTGCGGGGTCAGTCGGCGATACGGCCGCGTACCATTACCCAGTCGACCTTTTCGAGCACGGTGACATCGCTCAGCGGATCGCCGCTGACCGCGATCATGTCGGCCGACATGCCGGGAGCGATGCGGCCGATCTCGTTGTCGAGCGACAGCAGCTTTGCCGCTACGGTCGTGGCACTCGCCAGCGCCTCGCCCGGGGTGAGGCCGCGCTTGACGAGCAGGGCGAACTCCTGCCCGTTGCGGCCATGCTCGAACACGCCGGCATCGGTGCCGAAGGCGATCGGCACGCCGAGCGCCTTGGCGCGCGTCACCGCCTTGCCGACGTCGTTCATCGTCATCCGTACCTTTTCCTCGACCGTCGGGGTGTAAATGCCCTTGCCGAGGCGCTCCTTGATGCCCTCGAACGCCATCAGCGTGGGGACGAGATAAGTGCCCTTCGTCTTCATGACCTTCAGCGTCGCGTCGTCGGCGAAGGTGCCATGTTCGATGCTGTCGATACCCGCCGCCGCCGAAGCGGTGATGCCGCCCGCGCCATGCGCGTGCGCCATGACCTTCAGGCCCAGCGAGTGCGCGGTGTCCGCGATGCTCTGCAATTCGGCGCTGGTGAAATGGCCCTCCAGCCCGCGCGCTTGCTGCGACAACACGCCGCCGGTCGCGGTGATCTTGATGACGTCGGCGCCGGCGCGCGACGCCTTGCGGACCTTTTCGGCGCATTCGAGCGCACCGGTGCAGGTATAACCCTGATCGAGCACGTCATGGACGTCCTCGCGAAAGCCCGTCACGTCGCCGTGCCCGCCGATGATCGAGAGTGCGGGGCCGGCGGCGACGATGCGCGGCCCTTCGATAAAGCCGTTCGCGGTGCCGCGGCGGAGCGCATAGGCGGTATATTGCGCCGACCCCGCCTCGCGCACGGTGGTAAAGCCCGCGCGCAGCGTGATCGCGGCATTTTTCGCGCCGACGACGACGCCCCACTCGTCGGGATCGACCGCTTCGCTGCGATAGTCGCCGCCCGGATCGCCGGTCAGATGGACGTGAAGGTCGATGAGGCCGGGAAGCAAGGTCTTGTCGCCAAGGTCGACGATTTCGGCGCCGGCGGGCGCCTCGGCGCGGCCGGGGGTGATCGCGGTGATGCGGTCGTCGGTGATGGTGACCGTCGAGGGCCCTTGGGCGGGCTTGCTGGCGTCGGTGATGACCCGTCCGGCATAGACGATAGTGGTTTTCGCATAGGCCGTCGTGCCGAGCAGCGCGAGCGTCGCGGCCGCGACCATTCCCAGTTTACGCATGAAGTCTCCCCTGTCTGATTGTGCCATCGTGGCGCGCCGGGTGGGGGAGGGCAAGCGAGGAGTGAGTTTGGGGTGGGAAGCGGACGTTATGCGCGGCCCTGTGCCAGGATCGTCGACAGTTGGCTCAAGCCGTTCGGCGATTGCTCCCAGAATGGCGATAGCTCGCCGGGGAATCTGTCTTTCAAATCATCCAGGACCGGCGCAGCAAACGGTTCGGTCAGACGAGCCAGCCACTGATCTAGCGGAAATCCGGCCAACGCCGCTCCGCAAAGGACGCCCTCGGCTTCTCGGCCCACCCAACCATCTTCAGCTTCGGACAAATCCTGCTCCAGCGCTCGCTCGAACCAAGCGTCCAATAGCTCGCTCACCGCTTGCTGCTCTTCCGTTCCCCAAGATCGCCATTGTGCCAAGGCCAGCTTGTTCAATACGATTTCAGGGTTGTTGGCGTTGCCGGGATCGTTAACCGATATTTCCAGAATACGCGGGAGCAGATATCGAAAGTCTTGGTCGCTGCCGATCGTGTAGTAGGCGCCCGACACATAGCGCCAAAGCGCTTGTGCGGTGATTTCCGGTAGTGGAGTTGTCAGTAAAACATCTACATTTCGCGTGTCGACGCAACAAGGGCAGCCTTCTATGGCCGATGGCGCTGGCGTCGCAAAATGCCTGTAAACTGAATGAATGGCGTCCCGAACGCGAACGTCGGAAGGCGGTAAAGAAGAATCGGCCATACCTCGAACATGGCGTTTGAATCCGCTCACAGCAACGTCCGCAATCGATCGAAAGCGGACTCCAAAAAAAGGGGCCGGCGAACCGGCCCCCAGTTTGTCATCTGATAACCGAAAGGAATATTACCAGAAGAAATCGTAGATCACGTCGACCACTTCGCCCGAATAGGTATCGACCAGAAGCGCGTCGTCATAATAGCGGACCCAGCGATAACCCCCGTAGGCGGGCGGCAGGCGGTAATAGCCCGGATCGTTGATCCAGTAGCGCTGGCCGTAGAAGAGCGATCCGAGCGTGAAGCCGATGCTGAACCGCGTGTAGTTGTAGCCGCGATACGGGTTGTAATAGCGCGGCATGCGGTAATAGCTGCGGTTCCGGTCGCGATAGCTGCGCCAGTCGTATCGCCGGTCGCTGCGCCAGTCGCGGCTCCACCGGTTGTTGCGGTCGTTCCGGTCCCAGCGGTCGTTGCGGCCGTCGCGATAGCGCCGGTCGACAGAGCCGTTGCGGTTGTTGTCCCAACGACGGTCGACGCGGTTGTTGTCGTTCCGGTCCCAGCGGCGATCGAGGTCGCCATTGCGGTTGCGGTCGTAGCGGCGATCGACCTGGCCATTGCGGTTCCGGTCCCACTGGCGGTCGACCTGACCGTCGCGGTTCCGATCCCACTGACGATCGGTGCGGCCGTCGCGGTTTCGGTCATAGGTGCCGCGCTGGCGCTGTTCGGCCTGCCGCTGCTGCCACTGCTGACGCTGGGCCTGCCGTTGCTGGTCGTTGCCACGTTGCTGCTGCCACTGCTGGCGTTGCGCGTCGTTGTTGCCGCGCTGCTGTCGCCATTGCTCGCGCTGCGCCTGTCGCTGCTGATCGTTGCCGCGCTGCTGGCGCATTTCGCTGCGCTGCTGGCGTTCCGCACGCGGCTGCTGGTTCTGCTGGCGTTCAGGCCGTGCCTGACCACCCCAATTGCCGCCGCGGCGCACTTCGGGACCGCGTGGGCCGCGGTCTCCCCGGTCGCCGCGCTGCGCGACCTGAACCCGTTCGCCCGATGCCTGTGCGGCTGCGGGGGCGATGGGGGTCAGGATCGTTGCAGCGATCAGCAACCCTCCGAACATCTTCTTCATCTCGCCATTCTCCAACTCATGTCCCGTTTGCTGGAGACGCCAGCCGGGATGATGAGGTGATTCTTACGCCCCGCAAGATGATCGATCGCTGACCGGGCCGTTGCCTGCGGTTCAGCTAGATGAACGGGTGCGTTCAGCGTCCGGGCGGCAGGCGCAGCGCGGGGACGGCCCCTGCCGCATCCTCGGGTCGGATGCCCGGCGGCGGCGCGGCGGCGATCCGCTCCTCGCCGCGGATCACGCGGCCCGCGAGGCGGATCGCGGTCCGAATGCGCGGATAGGTGCCGCAGCGGCAGATATTCGTCATCGCCGCATCGATCTCGGCGTCGCTGGGATTGCTGTTCGACCGGAGCAGCACCGCGGCGGCCATGATCATGCCCGACTGGCAGAAACCGCATTGCGGCACCTGCTCGGCCACCCACGCTTGCTGCACGGGGTGGCTGCGGTCGCGCGCGAGCCCCTCGATCGTCGTGACAAAGCGCCCCTCGCATTCGGCGATCGTGACGAGGCAGCTGCGAATCGGCTCGCCGTCGATGTCGACGGTGCACGCGCCGCAATCGCCTGTGCCGCACCCATATTTGGTGCCGGTCAGGTTCGACGCGTCGCGCAGCGCCCACAAGAGGGGCGTTTCGGGGTCCATACGATATTCGACCGGGCGGTCGTTGACCGAGAATCGCGTCATGCCGCCCCTGTTAGCCGAATGGACGGATTAGTCACGCCAGCTCGTGTCGATCTTGTCGACCTTGCGCACCATCGCGTCGAATTCGGCCTTGCCCGACTGGCGGCCGGGGATTTGCGCCATGTAAAGGTCGCGCTGGTGGACCTTCACGACATCGTCGCTGATCAGGATCGGCTTGCCCATGCTCATCGTCGCGAGCTGGATTTCGCACGCGCGCTGGAGCGCCCAATATTTGATGAAGGCGTCGGTCAGCGACTTGCCCATCACCACGGGGCCATGGTTGCGCAGCATCAGGATGCGCTTGTCGCCCAGATGCTCGACGAGCCGTACCCCCTCTTCCTCGCGCACCGTGATGCCCTCGAAATCATGATAGGCAAGCTGGCCCATGAAGTTGCAGGCATAGAAGTTCGTCGGCTGCAACCCGCCCTCGAGCCCGCACACCGCCATTGTCGCGGTGGTGTGGGTATGGATGATCGCGTGCGCGTCGGGCAGGACGCGGTGGAACAGGCTGTGCTGGACGAAGCCCGCCTTGTTGACGTGCCACGGATTGTCCTCGTCCAGCTTGTTGCCGTCGATGTCGATCTTGATCAGGCTGGAGGCGGTGACTTCGCTGAAATGCATCCCATAGGGGTTGATCAGGAAGGCGCCTTCCTGATCCTCCAGCTTCACCGTGATATGGTTGAAGATCATCTCGTCCCAGCCCATCATCGCGAAGATGCGGTAACAGGCGGCAAGCTCCTGCCGCGCTGTCCATTCGGCTTCGCTATATTTGCTGTTGCGCTGGAGCTGGGTCGCCATGGCCTGTCCCTTTGTCATGTTAGTTTCGTCCTGCTACCTATGCCATAAGGCGAGGGGCGGACACAATCCCGCGAGCGGGCAGGGCGGTGTCACGGTGCGACGAGGGTGCGGCAGAGGCGGTTCACCGCGCGGGGGCTTGCATTTTGCCGCGAATCTCTCTAGTTGGCTGCCCATCGGAACGTCGCGTGATCGCGGCGCTCTTTTTATTGCCCGAATATCGGCGATTTACGGCAAACCGGGTTGCCCGGTGGACCAAATCGTTTTGACGAACAGGAGACGACACGGCGTATGCAGATCATCGTTCGCGACAATAATGTCGACCAGGCCCTTCGCGCGCTCAAGAAGAAGCTGCAGCGTGAGGGCGTGTATCGCGAAATGAAGCTGCGCCGTCACTACGAGAAGCCCAGCGAAAAGCGCGCCCGCGAGCGTGCCGCCGCTGTCCGCCGCGCCCGCAAGATGGAGCGCAAGCGGATGGAGCGCGACGGTATCAAGTAAGACCGTCTCCCGTTCGGGATCCTGATCGTGAAAAGGGCGCTGCGGCAACGCGGCGCCCTTTTTCGTTATGCACGACGCGCGCATATTGTCTCTGGACCGCCGCGCGGCACAGCGCCTATAGGCCTCGCCAGCATTTTCGCCCCGGCCGGGGCAGCGGAAGGATCATCCAAGATGAGCGTAACGACGGTTCCATTGCGTCCGGTGAGCAAGGGCGGCCTGTGGCTGATGTGGTTCGGCCTCGCGGCGCTGCTCGTCGCGGGCGCGGCCCTTGCCTGGCACATGACCCCCCGCATCGGGTTCGAAGTGGTCAAGGAAGGCACGGGGAAGAGTCCGACCAAGGCCGATGTCGTGCTGGTGAAATATGAAGGCAAGCTCGACGACGGCACCGTTTTCGACGCCAATGAACAGGCGCCGATGCAGGTCGCGCAGGTCGTTCCGGGCTTTTCCGAAGCGCTGACCCGCATGAAAAAGGGCGGCGAATACAAGATCAGCATTCCGCCGCAGCTTGGTTATGGTGACCGGGAGACCGGGCCGATCCCGGCGAACAGCACGCTGCACTTTACCGTGACGCTGCTCGATTTCCGTTCGGAGGCCGAGGTTCGCGCGATGCAACAGCAGATGCAGCAACAGCAGCAGATGATGCAGCAGCAACAGATGATGCAGGGCGCCCCGGGCGGCGCCCCGGCGCCGGGCGGGCCGCCGCAATAAGCGGCACGAACTGACAAGAGAAAAGCCGAAGCGGCGGCGGGTTCAGGAACCCGCCGCCGTTTTCGTTTTGGCGGTGTCGGCGTTGCGTTCGGCTTCGCGTTCGAGCGCGACCTTGATCATCGCGACGATCGGGTCGGCGAGGAACAGCCCCATCAAGCCGAGCAGCGCGCCGAACAATATCTGCGCGCCGAGCACGAGCGCGGGGGCGAGGTCGACCGTCTTCTTCGCGACCATCGGGACGATCAGGTAACCGTCGACCGTCTGGACGATGAAATAGATGGCGATCGCCCAGAGGCCGGTATCGGTCCCCGCCGAAAAGCCGACGAGCACGAGCAGCACGCCCGACACGATCGCGCCGATATTGGGGATGAAGGCGAGCAGGCCGGTGAGCAGCCCCATCAGCGCCGCCATCGGGATGCCGACGGCAAGGCAGGCGAGCCAGGTCCCGATCCCCTCGACGAGCATGCCGAGCAGGCGCCCCGCCATCAACCGGCGCAGCGTGAAGCCCATGCGCGCCGTGGTAATATAGAAATTCTCGCGGCTCTTCATCGGCAGCATCCACGCGACGCCGCGCTCGTAAAGCCGCGGCTCTATCGCGATGAAGATGCCGAGCACGATGATCATGACGAGGCTGGTGAGGCCGCCGAGCACGGTGCCGACCGCCGCGGTAACGCGGCCGACGGTGCCGGCGATATTATCGGTGATCGTCTTGGTGTCGAGTTGGAGATTGCCCATGCCATGATCGCTTGCCCACGCGGCGATGCGTTCGATCTGTGCCATCACGACGGTCTGCAGCGTCGCCGCCTGGTCGGCGATTTGCGATCCCGCGAACATGATCGTCCAGCCGAGGAAGGCGAGCAAAGAGAGGCAGACGATGAGCAGCCGCCAGCCGCGTCCGATCGGCAGCACGCGGCCGAGCAGGCGCGTGCCGCCGTCGAGCATCGATGCCATCACGATACCGGCGAAGATCAGCAGGATCGGCTGGATCAGCACGATGCAGACGCCGATGAGCAGCGCGAGGCCGATCCAGACGCCGGCCTTCAGAAGCTCGGTGCGGACGAGCTGGCTGCGAATTTCGGTGGGGCCGGGGGCTTCGCGGTGCGCCTCGGCCTTCGCGGCGGCGCTGGCGGCTGTACGCGTTGCCGCTGGTTTTCGTGTCGCCGCCATCACCTGTTCCCCGTTGTGCCTAGTCGCTCTGACGCTCGGGGCGCAGATCGGTTCCGGCGCGGCCCGATCGCAGGGCGTTAAACCAGCTCAAGGGGTTGTACCATTCGGCTGTTCCGTCGGTCGAAAAACTGATGATCTCGGCGCGCCCGGCGATCGCGTCGAACGGGACGGGGCCGCCGAGGCCCTTCTGGTTGGTGCCGACGCGGCTGTCGGCGCTGCCGTCGCGGTTGTCGCCCATCAGGAACAGGTGATCGGCGGGGACCTTGATCGGACCATAGTCGTCGGTCGTATAGCCGGGGCCCATGTCGATCGTGTCGAAGGTCGCCCCGCCGGGAAGCGTTTCGCGGACGATCGGAAGTTCGAGCACTTCCTTTCCGTCGGCACCGCGGCTCACGAACCGGAAGAGGCTGCTGTCGGGGCCTGGGGTGTTGAGATCAACCGGGATCGCCAGCATCGGCTGGACCTCGCGCTTCACCGGCTTGCCGTTGATGCTGAGTTCGCCGTTACGCAGCTCGATCGTGTCGCCGGGCAGGCCGATCACGCGCTTGATATAGTCGATGCGCGTCACCGGATGCTCGAGCACCACGATATCGCCGCGCTCGGGCAGCTTGCCGAACCAGCGTCCCGCGACCTTGGGCGCGAGGTGGAAACTGACCGACGAATAGGACCAGCCATAGGGATATTTGCTGACGATCAGCCGGTCGCCATTGCGCAGCACCGGCATCATCGAATCGGACGGGATATAAAAGGGCTTGGCGACACAGCTGTGGATGCCGAGCACGAGGAGCAATATCACCACGACATCGCGGATCAGCTTGCCCCAGCCCCCGTCATCCTTCGTCTTGTCCTTCGCCATTATTCATTCAGTCCTTGATTGCTTCGATGATGACAAAGGCCTGCGCCCACGGATGGTCGTCGGTCAGCGTCAGATGGATATGCGCGGTGTGTCCCGCGGGGATCATCGCGGCGAGGCGTTCGGCGGCACCCCCCGTAAGCGCCAGTGTCGGCGCGCCCGAGGGGGCGTTGACGACGCCGATGTCCTTCATGAAGACGCCGCGCTTGAAGCCGGTGCCGACGGCCTTCGAGAAGGCTTCTTTCGCGGCGAAGCGCTTGGCGTAGGTTCCCGCACGTGTGAACGGGCGCCGCGCCGCCTTGGCGCGCTCGACATCGGTGAAGACGCGATTTTCGAACCGCTCGCCGAAGCGGTCGAGCGACGCTTGGATGCGCTCTATATTACAGAGGTCGGAACCGAGGCCGATAATCACAGCGCGCCCCGCGCCTCGTCCATCAGCGCGCGCATCCGGCGCACCGCGGGATCGAGCCCGGTGAAGATCGCCTCGCCGATCAGATAGTGGCCGATGTTGAGTTCGGCGAGCTGCGGGATCGCGGCGACGGGCACGACATTCTCATAGGTCAGGCCGTGGCCGGCGTGCGGCTCGATGCCATTCTTCCACGCCAGCGCCGCGGCGTCGGCGAGGCGGCGCAGTTCGGCGGCGCGTTCCTCGCCCTCGACATGGGCATAGCGACCGGTGTGGAACTCGACGACGGGCGCGCGCAGCCGCATCGCCGCCTCGATCTGTCGCGCGTCAGGTTCGATGAACAGGCTGACGCGGATGCCCGCGTCGTTCAGCCGCGCGACGATCGGGGCGAGGTGGTTGTGCTGCCCCGCTGCGTCAAGCCCGCCCTCGGTCGTGCGCTCCTCGCGCTTTTCGGGGACGATGCACGCGGCGTGCGGGCTGTGGCGCAGCGCGATCTCGACCATCTCGTCGGTCGCCGCCATTTCGAGGTTCAGCGGCAGGTCGGTCGCGGCCTGGATGCGCGCGAGGTCGTCGTCGCGGATATGGCGCCGGTCCTCGCGCAGGTGCGCGGTGATGCCGTCGCCGCCGACCGCCGCGACGATTTCGGCCGCGCGCACCGGGTCGGGATGCTCGCCGCCGCGCGCGTTACGGATCGTCGCGACATGGTCGATGTTGACCCCGAGGCGAAGCCGCTGGCTCAATTCGCGCGGCTCCCGGGCTTCATCGCCTTGGTCTTCGCCAGTTCGGG
The DNA here is from genome assembly GCF_052871675.1 of Sphingopyxis sp. LARHCG72. Taxonomy (NCBI): domain Bacteria; kingdom Pseudomonadati; phylum Pseudomonadota; class Alphaproteobacteria; order Sphingomonadales; family Sphingopyxidaceae; genus Sphingopyxis; species Sphingopyxis sp. LARHCG72. Next base: position 251,329 of record NZ_JBIXJU010000006.1, read on the forward strand.
CGGCAGCTCGTCCTCGGCATAGGTCGGGAAATTGATCGCGACGAGCGGGTAGAAGGGCACGCCGAGTTCGACATGACCCGCCGACCGGTCGACGAGGGCGGCTTCCGCGACGACTTCGCCGCCCGCGGCGCGCACCGCGTCCATCGCTTCGCGCGACGACAGGCCGGTGGTCACGACATCCTCGACCATCAGCACCTTCGCGCCGGGTTCGATCGCAAAGCCGCGGCGCAGTTCGAAGGTGCCCGTCGGGCGCTCGACGAAAATCGCGGGCTTGCCGAGCGCGCGGCCCATTTCATGCCCGATGATCACCCCGCCCATTGCGGGCGAAACGACGATATCGATCGTCTGTTTGAGTTCTCGCGGCAATTTGGCGGCGAGCGCGACAGCAAGCCGACCCGCACGCTCGGTATCCATCAATACGCGCGCGCATTGCAGGTAATATTCGCTGTGGCGGCCCGAGGAGAGCAGGAAATGGCCCTGCAGCAGGGCGTCGGCGGCGCGGAACTCGGCCAGGATTTCGTCATCGGTCATGGGAGAATTATTCTTTTGTCCTGTGCGTCGCCCGTGGCGGGCGAGCGGGTTTGAGCGGCGAAGATTATCCAGCCGCAAAATAGTGTTAGAGATGCTTGAGGCAAGCGGCAAGCGGGTCTATAGCGCCCGCGAGATTCAGCCTGTCCGATGGCTGCGTGGACCTGTGTCCAGCAGTGGGGAAAGGCCGGCTGGGGCATCAATAAGAACAACAGGCAACGGGCGGCACTATCCTTATGAAGAGCTTGAAAACCCTTGTAATTGCGGCTGCTTTGTCGCTCGGCGCGATGGGCGCCGGCCATGCGCAGGCACCCGCGACGGCTCCGGCCGAAGCACCCGCCGCAACGGCTCCGGCGAATCCGGCTCCGGCCGCCGCCGATGCGGCTGCTCCGGCAGCGGCGCCGGTCGCGACGACCGCCGCGGCACCGGCTGGCGATGCGACCTATGTCCCGATGAAGCCGACCCCCGGGGTCGGCCAGCCGATCGACAAGGGCATCGATTTCCAGCCGCAGGTCAGCCCGATCGGCGAACAGGCATATTGGTTCAACCATGTCATCCTGCTCCCCGTCATCACGGTGATCACGCTGATCGTCCTCGGTCTTCTGCTCTGGGTGATGTTCCGTTTCCGCGCCAAGGCGAACCCGGTTCCGTCGAAGACGACGCACAACACCTTCATCGAAATCATCTGGACCGCCATTCCGGTGCTGATCCTCGCGGTGATCGCGGTGCCGTCGATCCGCCTGCTCGCGGCGCAGTATGAGCCACCGAAGAAGGATGCGCTGACCATCAAGGTCACGGGTTACCAATGGTATTGGGGCTATGCCTATCCCGACCAGGGCATCGGCGAATATGTCTCGAAGATCCTGCCCGAAGACAAGGCGAAGGCCGCGGGTGAACCCTATCACCTCGCCGTCGACAACCGCATGGTCGTCCCCGTCGGTCGTCAGGTGAAACTGATCATCACCGGCGCCGACGTGATCCACAGCTTCGCGGTCCCGGCCTTCTGGACCAAGATGGACGCGGTCCCCGGCCGCGCCAACGAAACGACGTTCACCGCGAACAAGGTCGGCGTCTATTACGGCCAGTGTTCGGAACTGTGCGGCGTTGATCACGGCTACATGCCGATCGCCGTCGAAGTGCTTCCGGTGGACAAGTGGGAAGCGTGGGTCCGCTCGAAGGGCGGCAACCCTGCTGGTCCGGTCGCCGCGGCTCCTGTCGCTGCCGCGCCGGCGCCCGCTACTGCGGCACCTGCCGCAACGCCGGCCGCCGCGCCGACCGCTGCACCCGAAGCTGCGCCCGCAGCGGCTCCTGCCGCTGCGCCGGCCGCCAAGAATTAATAAGGGGTCCGACAGATGACCGATATCGCTGCAACTGCACCCGATCATGGCCATGCCGTCCATGCGCATGACGACCATGATCACGACACGCCCGGCTTCTTTGTCCGCTGGTTCATGTCGACGAACCACAAGGACATCGGCACGCTCTACCTGATCTTCGCGATCGTCGCCGGCATCGTCGGCGGCGCGCTTTCGGGCATGATGCGTCTCGAACTCGCCGAACCCGGCGTCCAGTATCTTTCGGGCTGGGCCAGCGCCCTTGGCGGCGGTGCCGACGAGGTCGCGGGCAAGCATTTCTGGAACGTGATGATCACCGCGCACGGCCTGATCATGGTGTTCTTCATGGTCATGCCGGCGATGATCGGCGGCTTCGGCAACTGGTTCGTGCCGCTGATGATCGGCGCGCCCGACATGGCGTTCCCGCGCATGAACAACGTGTCCTTCTGGCTGACGTTCGTCGCGTTCTTCATGCTCGTCGGCTCGATGTTCGTCCCGGGGGGCAGCGGTCATGGCGCCGGCACCGGCTGGACGGTCTATGCCCCGCTTTCGACCAGCGGCTCGGCAGGCCCGGCGGTCGACATGGCGATCTTCTCGCTCCACCTCGCGGGCGCGGCTTCGATCCTCGGTGCGATCAACTTCATCACCACCATCTTCAACATGCGCGCACCCGGCATGACGCTGCACAAGATGCCGCTGTTCGTGTGGTCGGTGCTCGTCACCGCCTTCCTGCTGCTGCTCGCGCTGCCGGTTCTCGCTGCGGCGATCACCATGCTGCTGACCGACCGCAACTTCGGCACCACCTTCTATGATGCGGCCGGCGGCGGCGACCCTGTCCTCTATCAGCATCTCTTCTGGTTCTTCGGCCACCCCGAAGTGTACATCATGATCCTGCCGGGCTTCGGCATCGTCAGCCAGATCATCTCGACCTTCAGCAAGAAGCCGGTGTTCGGTTACCTCGGCATGGCATATGCCATGGTCGCGATCGGCGTCGTCGGCTTCATCGTGTGGGCGCACCACATGTTCACGGTCGGCATGAGCGTGAACCTCAAAATGTACTTCACTGCGGCGACGATGGTCATCGCGGTCCCGACGGGCATCAAGATCTTCAGCTGGATTGCCACCATGTGGGGCGGTTCGATGACCTTCAAGACGCCGATGATGTGGTCCTTGGGCTTCATCTTCATGTTCACCGTCGGCGGCGTGACCGGCGTCGTGCTCGCCAATGGCGGCGTCGACACCAACCTGCACGACACCTATTATGTCGTCGCGCACTTCCACTATGTTCTGTCGCTGGGCGCGGTCTTCTCGCTCTTCGCCGGCTTCTACTACTGGTTCCCGAAGATGTCGGGCCGGATGTACAACGAGTTCCTCGGACAGCTGCACTTCTGGGTCTTCTTCATCGGCGTGAACGTCATGTTCTTCCCCCAGCACTTCCTGGGCCAGCAGGGCATGCCGCGCCGTTACCCCGACTATGCGGAAGCCTATGCCTATTGGCATTACATCTCGTCGTTCGGCTATGTGATCATGGCCGCCGGCATGGTGTTCTTCTTCGTGAACATCCTCTACTCGCTGTTCGCCGGCAAGAAGGCCGCCGACAATCCGTGGGGCGAAGGCGCGACGACGCTCGAATGGACGCTGTCGAGCCCGCCGCCGTTCCACCAGTTCAACGAACTGCCGCGTATCGCCTGATTTGTGTTGCCCCCTGCCGTTTGACGGCAGGGGGCGCACGATTTTCGGGCCGGAGTAAATATGGCGCAGAGCCTGACCCACGGCGAAACGGCGTTACCCGCCGATTGGCGCGACCTGTTCGCGCTGACGAAGCCCCGCGTGATGTCGCTGGTGGTGTTCACCGCCTTGTGCGGCTTGCTCGCGGCGCCGGGCAGCGTCCCGCCCGTCCTTGCTTTCTCGTCGATCCTTGCGATCGCGCTGGGGGCAGGGGCTTCGGGTGCGCTCAACCAATGGTATGAAGCCGGACTCGACGCCAAGATGAAGCGGACCGCCGGGCGGCCGCTTCCCGCGGGGCGCCTCGATCCGCAGACTGCGCTGCAATTCGGCGTCGGGCTTGCCGCCTTTTCGCTGTTCCTGATGCTCTTCGCGTCGAACTGGCAGGCGACCTTGCTGCTCGCGGTCTCGATCCTTTTCTACGTCTTCGTCTATACGATGTGGCTGAAGCCGCGGACGCCGCAGAATATCGTCATCGGCGGCGCCGCGGGTGCGTTCCCGCCGCTGATCGGCTGGGTCGCTGCGACAGGTTCGATCGCCCCGCTGCCGGTGCTGCTCTTCCTTCTCATCTTCCTGTGGACGCCGCCGCATTTCTGGGCGCTCGCGCTGTTCGTCCGCTCGGACTATGCCGCCGCGGGCATTCCGATGATGCCCGTCGTTGCGGGCGAGAAGTCGACGCGGCGCCAGATTCTTTTTTACGCCGTCATCATGGCGATCGGTGCGATCGCGCCCTGGCCGCTCGGCTATACCGGCGCGCTCTATGGCTGGACCGCGATGATCCTGTCGGCGGTCTTCGTGCTGCTGTCGATCCAGGTCGGCACGCGCACGACGGGCGAGGGCGACCTCATGCAACCCGAAAAGCGCCTGTTCGCTTATTCGATCGCCTATCTTTTCATATTGTTCGGCGCTGTCGTTGCCGACCATTGGTGGCCGCTATGACCGAAAAACCGAATCTCGAACCCTTCGACGAGGCCGAATATCGCCGCCGCCAGCGCAGCCGCGCGAACATGATGGCGTGGATGCTCGGCGCGCTCGCGATCCTGTTCTTCTTCATCACCATCGCAAAGATGCAGATTTTCTCATGATCGGGCGCATGTCTCCGAACGCGAAGACCGCGAGCTTCGCCGCGCTGATCGCGGTCGCGATGACGGGCCTCGGCTTTGCCGCCGTGCCGCTGTACGACCTGTTCTGCCGCGTCACCGGGTTCGGCGGCACGACGCAGCGTTATGACCCGGTCGCTGCGGCGGCCGAGCCCGAGATATTGAGCCAGACGATCTCGGTGCGTTTCGACGCCAATGTCTCGCCGAACCTGCCGTGGAAATTCTATCCCGAGCATCCGCGCGATACGGTCAGCGTCGGCGCGCGCGACATGGCGATCTTCATTGCCGAAAATAATTCGGCGCATCCCGTTGTCGGGACCGCCAGTTTCAACGTCACGCCCGACCAAGCGGGCAAATATTTTACCAAGATCCAGTGCTTCTGCTTCACCGAGCAACGGCTCGAGCCGGGGCAGCAGATGCGCATGCCGGTGTTGTTCTTCGTCGATCCGAAGATCATGGACGACCCCGACGCGCGCGACGTGCAGGAAATCACCCTCAGCTATACCTTCCACCCTGTAGACGAGGGTAAAAAGGCGAGCTAAGGCCGCGAACAAGAGTCTAACAAGACCGGCAGATGATGGGGAATCGTCATGCTGGGGCTGCTAAAAACGGGAAACACGCCATGTCCGGTGCGAAACATCATGACTATCACCTCGTAAACCCCAGCGTCTGGCCGCTCATCGGCTCGGTCGCTGCACTCGTGATGTTCTTCGGGCTCGTCATGGCGATGCACGCGGATTATTTCGGCGGCATCGGCAAGTGGGTCCTCGGCCTCGGCTTCATGGGCGTGATCGCCACCTTCTTCAGCTGGTGGTCGGACGTCATCAACGAAGCCCACGCCGGCGACCATACCCCGGTCGTTCAGCTCCATCTGCGTTACGGCATGATCCTGTTCATCGCATCGGAAGTGATGTTCTTCGTCGGCTGGTTCTGGGCGTGGTTCGACTTCTCGCTCTTCCCGGTTCCGATCGAATATGCCGAAGGCGCGGTCACCTCGCTGTTCGGGCAGGATGGCGCCGCGGCGATCACCATGTGGCCGCCGAAGGGCATCGAAGTCATCGATCCCTTCTCGCTGCCGCTGCTCAACACGCTGATCCTGCTCTGCTCGGGCACGACGATCACTTGGGCGCACCACGCGCTGATCCACGGTGACCGCGAAGGCCTGAAGAAGGGCCTGTGGCTGACGATCATCCTCGGCGTCGTCTTCTCGACGATCCAGGCATATGAATATGCTCACGCGCCGTGGGGCTTCGGACAGAGCAACTACAGCTCGGCCTTCTACATGGCGACCGGCTTCCACGGCTTCCACGTGCTTGTCGGCACGATCTTCCTGATCGTCTGCCTCGTGCGCACCTACAAGGGCCACTTCACCCCGACCCAGCATTTCGGGTTCGAGGCCGCGGCCTGGTACTGGCACTTCGTCGACGTCGTGTGGCTGTTCCTCTTCATCATCGTCTATGTCTGGGGCGGCTGGGGCGCGCCGATCGCCGCGCACTAAATTGCCGACTGGCGACAAAATTCAAAAAGGGCAGCCGCCGGTCTGGCGCGCTGCCCTTTTTGGTCTCTGCCCCGAATGCGGCGCGCCGGCCCTGTTCGACGGGCCGGTAAAGTTTCGTCCGAAATGCGAAAGCTGCGGGCTCGATTATGGCCGCTATAATGTCGGCGACGGCCCCGCGGCCTTCCTGACATTGATCATCGGCGCGCTGTTGATCGCGATCGCGCTCACGCTCGATGCCGTCGTGCGCCCGCCCTTGTGGGTGCATGTCATCCTGTGGGTGCCCTTGACCGCCGCCGCGGTCGTCTATGGCCTGCGCGTCGGCAAGGGCGCCTTGCTGGCGAGCGAGCACCAGCGTCAGGCGGCCGAGGGCCGCAAGGTGGACAAGCATGACTGAACCAGCCCAACAGCCCGCGCGGCGCTGGCCGCTGATCCCCACGATCCTCGTGCTTGCCGCGGTCGCTGTCATGATCGCGCTCGGCGTCTGGCAGCTCCAGCGCAAGAGCGAGAAGGAAGCGCTGATCGCGCTGTTCCAGCGCAACATGGCGATGTCCTCGACCGTCGCTTATCCCGAACTGCCGCCCGTTGCCGACGCCTTCCTCTATCGCAAGAGCAGCATCGTTTGCCTCGATCCGGTGGGCTGGGATCCGCGCAGCGGCACCGACCGCAAGGGCAAGTCGGGCATCCGCATGATCGCCGAGTGTCGTACCGGCGCCGAAGGTCCGGGCGTGCTCGTCGATGTCGGGATCGGCGACACTTTCACCCCGCCCCAATGGACGGGCGGAACGGTGCAGGGGACGATCGTTCCCGGACCCGAACAGCCGACGGTGATGGAACGCGCGATGGGCAAGGCGAGCCCCGCGCGCGCGATGCTGATCGCCGATCAGCCGGCCGCGGGCCTCCGCGCCAGCGCGGTTCCCTCCGCCGACGATACGCCGAACAACCACCTGGCCTACGCGTTCCAATGGTTCTTCTTCGCGATTGTTGCGCTGATTATCTACGTCCTCGCGGTCCGCCGCCGCTTGCAGCCGTGACGGCGCGCCGCTAGGCGCTGTCCGTGATGGACTATATCAGCACTCGCGGCTCCGCGCCGACCCTCGACTTTCGTGCCGCGACGCTCGCGGGCCTTGCCAGCGACGGTGGCCTGTATGTGCCGGCAAAATGGCCGCAGATGTCGACCGACGAAATCCGCGCGCTCGCGGGGCTCGACTATGCCGAAACCGCGGTACGGATCATGCGCCCCTTCGTCGCGGGCGTGCTGACCGAGGACGAGCTGCGCAGCCTCTGCCGTGCCGCCTATGGCCGCTTCAGCCATGACGCGGTAACCCCGCTCGTCCAGCTCGACCATCGCCACTGGCTCCTCGAACTCTTCCACGGCCCGACGCTCGCGTTCAAGGATGTCGCGCTGCAATTGCTCGGCGAACTGTTCGAAAAGTTCCTCGCGGGCGGCGACACCGACATCACGATCGTCGGTGCGACCTCGGGCGACACCGGGTCGGCGGCGATCGAGGCGGTCGCGGGGCGCGAACATATCCAGATCTTCATGCTCCATCCCGAAGGCCGCGTGAGCGACGTCCAGCGCCGCCAGATGACGACGGTGCTCGCGCCCAATGTCCATAACATCGCGATCGACGGCAGCTTCGACGACGCGCAGGCGATGGTGAAGCGGCTGTTCGGCGACGAAGAGGCGCGCGCGCAGGTGAACCTGTCGGCGGTGAACAGCATCAACTGGGCGCGGCTGATGGCGCAGGTCGTCTATTATTTCTACGCCGCGGTGCGGCTCGGCGGGCCCGACCGCCCGGTTGCCTTCTCGGTGCCGACGGGCAATTTCGGCGATGTGTTCGCGGGTTATGTCGCGGCGCAGATGGGGTTGCCGATCGCAAAGCTCGTCGTCGCGACGAACGTCAACGACATCCTCCACCGCGCACTGACCAGCGGCGACTATAGCGCGGGCACGGTGACGCCGACCGCGACGCCGAGCATGGACATCCAGGTCAGCAGCAATTTCGAACGGCTGCTGTTCGACCTAGCGGGCCGCGACGGCGCCGCGATCACCGGCATGATGGGCGAGTTCGACAAGAACCGCGCGATGTCGATCCCCGCGGACATGCTGGCGGGCGCGCGCGGACTCTTCTCGAGCGCGAGCATCGACGGCGACGCGATGGCGCTCGCGCTGCGCTGGGCGCAGGAACATGGCGGGCAGATCATCGATCCGCACAGCGCGGTCGGCCTCGCGGCGGCGCGCGCGCTCGACATCGATGACGATATTCCCGTCGTCACGCTCGCGACCGCGCATCCCGCGAAGTTTCGCGAAGCGGTCGAGCGCGCGACCGGCGTGCGCCCGCCGCTGCCTGCGCGGCTCGGCAATCTGTTCGATCGCGAAGAGCGTTACGAACGCCTGCCGGGCGACTATGACGCGGTGAAGGCGTTCGTTCTCGCGGAAGCGGCGCGTGGCTGACCTTCTGCCCCTCGTCACGCTCGTCGGCGAGGCGTGGGACGATTATGGGCTCGTCGACAGCGGGAACGGGCGCAAGCTCGAACGCTATGGCCGCTTTCGCTTCATCCGCCCCGAACCACAGGCGATGTGGGCGCCTGCGCTGCCCGCCAGCGAGTGGGACAAGGCGGACGGCGAGTTCATCCCCGCGTCGGACGACGACGGCGGCGGCCGCTGGTATTATAACAAGCCCGTGCCCGCCGAAGGCTGGCCGCTCGGCTGGCGCGAGACGCGCTTCACCGCATCGTGCACGCCGTTCCGCCATCTGGGCTTTTTTCCCGACATGGCGCCGGTGTGGGACTGGCTGCGCGAGAAAGTCGCCGACAAGCCCGATCCGGCCTTCCTGAACCTGTTCGGCTATACCGGCGTCGGTAGCCAGGCGCTCGCCGCGGCGGGCGCGTCGGTCACGCATGTCGACGCATCGAAGAAGTCGGTGGGGCAGGCGCGCGAGAATGCTGCGCTTGCCGGCATGGCCGACAAGCCGGTGCGCTGGATCCTCGACGACGCGGGCAAGTTCACCGCACGCGAGGTCCGGCGCGAGAAGCGCTACGACGCGATCCTGCTCGACCCGCCGAAATTCGGCCGCGGCCCGGCGGGCGAACGCTGGCAGATCGAGGAGGGACTCGCGCCCTTGCTCGCCGACTGCCGCCAGCTGCTCGATGCGGACAGCCGCGCGCTGTTCCTCACCGTCTATGCGGTGCGCATGTCGGCGCTCGCGATCGGCGAGCTATTGGCGCAGCTTTTTGCCGACTTGCCGGGCAAGGTCGAATGCGGGGAACTCGCGGTGCGTGAGGAGGCGAGGGGGCTATTGCTTCCGACGGCCATTTTTGCGCGCTGGAGCCGTTAGCAGAGCCGTCTGGTCGATGGCGCTTACTGTCCGCTGCCAGGCGGCAGCGGAACGGGCATGCTTCGCGAGCTTTGCGAAACGCCGTTGGTCCAGTCCTGCGCGGCGCGCGACGCCCGATCCCACTCGCTATTCGTACGGCAAATACGATTTTTGCGGGCCAACGAGCCGGTCTGGTCGCTTGTTCGACAGACGATATATTTTCGATCCTTGCGATCGAGCTTGGCGTTGTGAACGCGAATTTCACTCATGGTCATCGCGCGCGGATCGATCTGCTGCGGCGCCGCATCCGCCTGCGCCATCGTGCCGGACGGAAGCATCACCAGGAAAATTGACAGACAATATGCTGTCGCCGATTTCATTTGCCCCTCCCTTGATAGATGTCGCGATACCATCTCACTTCTGACTGGCGAGGTAAAGCTGGCAAATTGCGGCGTCAAACCGAGCATCCTGGAAGGCGGGGCGCCGACACACTGCCAGTGTCACCGCTCACGCACTACGCGTAACGAAGCCACATAAGAGCGTCCGAGAGGCATGGATTCTTACTCGAATACGTAGTCATCCGCTGCGAAAGCATCATATCGGGCGGATTGACAAAGGGAACGTTATCATTTAGGTGAACGTTCACATTCAAGAAAATGCCGCCGAACAGAGCGTTGCAAAATGGGGAGGATAGGGGTGCAGGCATCTCAGAAGCGTTGGCTCGCGAATTTTCTCGTAGGGACGTCGGCATTCGCGCTGATGGGCGTGGCGCAGGCCGCGGCGGCGCAGGAGGCGCCAGCCGAAGGTGACGTGAACGGCGACGAGATCGTCGTAACCGGCATTCGCGCCAGTCTTGCCGCATCGGCCGATATCAAGCGCGAGGCGCAGGGCGTCGTCGATGCGATTTCGGCCGAAGATATCGGCAAATTCCCCGACACCAACCTCGCCGAATCGCTCCAGCGCATCACCGGCGTGTCGATCGACCGCTCGAACGGCGAAGGCTCGCTCGTGACCGTCCGCGGCTTCGGTCCCGAATTCAACCTGGTGACGTTGAACGGGCGCCAGATGCCGACCGCGCTGATCGGCGGCGGGGACAATGCCCCATCGTCGCGCTCGTTCGATTTCGACAATATCGCTTCCGAAGGCATCGCCGGGGTCGAGGTCTACAAGAGCGGCCGGGTTACGATGGAATCGGGCGGGATCGGCTCGATCATCAACCTCCGCACGCCGCGCCCGCTGGACAAGCCGGGCCTGCGGGGCAGCCTCGCGGTCAAGGGCGTCTATGACTCGTCGCGTAACGAAGGCAATCCGATCACCCCCGAGGTATCGGGCATTATCAGCACAACCTTTGCGAACGACACGATCGGCATCCTGATCACGGGGTCGTACCAGAAGCGCAAGTCGAGCGAAAACAACGCGAACGTCGGCTGGCGCGATGGCTATCTGGGCAGCGAGAACAACTGGGGTTCGCTGGCGCAGCCGGGCACGCCGCGCGCGGCCAACATCACGAACCGGCCCGATCCGACCGACGTCTATCAGGTTCCGCAGAATACCTCCTACGACCTCAACGATGTCAATCGCGAGCGCATCAACGGCCAGGCGGTGCTGCAATTCCGTCCGAGCGACGCGTTTACCGCGACGATCGACTATACCTATGCGCGCAACACCGTCGAAACGCGCAACAGCAATGTCGGCGTGTGGTTCAACCACGAAGACACGACGAGCGCGTGGACCGACGGCCCGGTCGCCGGTCCGCTCTTCTACACCGAACGCTTCGCGGCGCCGACCGGTGTGCCCGGACCGAACGCGCTCTATGGCGGCAAGGACCTGTCGTACAGCGGCGCGCTGACCGAAAACCGCGCAGAGAACAAGTCGCTGGGCGTCAATCTGGAATGGAACGGGCCGGGCGGCGTCACCTTCGAACTCGATGGTCACCATTCGACCGCCGAGGTGAATCCGGTCAATCGCTTCGGATCGAGCATGTCGCTGGGCAATGCCGTTTTCGGCGTCCAGAACCAGACGATCAATTTCGAAAACGACCTGCCGGTCATTTCCTATGGCATGTACCCCGGTATCGATCCGCTGAACCCGGCGCTGATCACGCCGACGGGCAATGCCTTCCGCAACGCCATTTTCCGGAACCGGATCAACCAGGTGCAGCTGCGCGGTCAATATGACCATGACGGCGGCTTCCTCGACAGCATCGACTTCGGCGTATCCTATGTCGACAGCAAGGTGCGTTCGGCTTTCGGCACGATCCAGAACGACGATACGTGGGGTGGGGCGGGGCCGGCGTCGAGCATTCCCGACGACATCTTCTCGCTCGTGACGCTGCCGGACAAATTCCCGGGCCTCGCGCAACCGGGGATGATCGGAAGCTTCTATCGTTTCGATTTCGAGCGCATGGCGGATCTGGTCGAGCAGAATTTCCAGACGTGCAGCAACCCCGCGACGGGTTCGGCCATGCCCGGCACGTGCCTCGCGAACTTCAACACCGACCGGCGCATCAGCGAAAAAACGCTGGCGCCGTACCTGCAGGTGGCGACGGTATTCGACCTGTTCGACAATTCGGCGCATCTCGTTGCCGGCATCCGGTACGAGACGACCGACATTTCGTCGGCGGCGCTGGTGCCGGTCCCCGTCACGACCACCTGGGTCGGCGACAATGAATTCAACGTCGTCTTTTCGGGCGATAGCGACTTCACCAGGTTCAAGGGATCCTACGACAACTGGCTGCCCGCGATCGATTTCGACATCTCGCCATTGCAGGACGTCAAGCTGCGCGCTTCGTACAGCCACACGATCGCGCGTCCCAGCTATGACCTGATGCAGGGCGGGCGGACGATCGACACATTGTTCCGCGTCGGCGGCGGCGGCGGCGCGCAGGGCAACCCGGGGCTGATCCCCTATAAATCCAAGAATATCGACCTGTCGGCCGAATGGTATTACGCGCGCGACAGCTATATTTCGGCGGGCTATTTCCACAAGGATGTGAGCAATTTCATATCCTCGACGCGCATCGACAGCAGTGCGTTCGGGCTGACGACGCCGGTCGAAGGGCCGCGGTGGAACGCCGCTGTGGCCGCGCTGGGTCCGAACGCGACCGTCGCGCAGATCCGCCAATATATCATCACCAATTTCCCCGGCACGGTCACGGGCAATATCATCAACGCCGCGCCGGGCGATCCGCTGGTCAATTTCGAGATTACGACGCCGGTCAACAGCGACCAGACCGCGTCGCTCAACGGTTGGGAGTTCGCGCTACAGCACAGCTTCTGGGATACGGGCTTTGGCGTGATCCTGAACTATACGATCGTCAACGGCGACGCGACTTACGACAATAGCCAGCCGTCGTCCGTGGCGCAGTTCGCGCTGGTCGGGCTGAGCGACACGGCCAACGCCGTTGCCTTTTACGACAAGGGGCCGATCCAGGCGCGCGTAGCATGGAACTGGCGCGACAAATTCCTTTCGGGAACGGGCCCCAACCCGACCTATACCGAGGCCTATTGGCAGATCGACGCCAGCGCGAGCTACGAGTTCGTTCCCGGGCTCACCGCCTTTGTCGAGGCGATCAACCTGACGGGCGAGGGGCAGCGCAAGCATCTGAGGCACGAAAATAACGTGACCTTCGTGTCGCCCGGTTTCGCCCGATACGCCGCCGGGGTCCGGTTCAGCTTCTAAGGCAGGTGGGTCATCTCCGCCCGGTCGCAGGCAAGGGGGTCGCGCCTTTTCGGGCGCGGCTCTTTTGCGTGACGGCGAGGCCAGGCCGGCCTAGGATCGACGGCAATGACTAGCGCGATCGAGAGGGTTGTCATCGTGGGCGGCGGCACCGCCGGCTGGCTCGCGGCGTCGCGTCTCGCCAGCGCGCCCCGCGCCGTCGCGGGCAAGCTGTCGGTCACGTTGATCGAGGCGCCCGACATTCCGACGATCGGCGTCGGCGAAGGGACATGGCCGACGATGCGCGCGACGCTGGCCGCAATCGGCATCGGCGAGGCCGAATTCCTTGCGGCGTGCGACGGATCGTTCAAACAGGGTTCGCGCTTCGACGGCTGGGTGAACGGTGCGGCGGACGACCGCTATCTGCATCCCTTCACCTCGCCTCCTGCCGCTCCGATGCGGGAGTTGCTGGCGGCCTGGCAGGCGGGGGCGCCCGGCCAGCCGTTCGCGGCGGTCATGACCGCTCAGGCACATGTCTGCGACCTCGACCTTGCACCGCGGCAACGTGCGATGCCCGACTATCAGGGTGCGGCGAATTACGCCTATCATCTCGATGCCGGCAAGTTTGCGGCGCTGCTCGCGGCGCACGCGGTCGGGCGGCTCGGGGTGCGGCACATATCGGATCATGTCGTCGGGGTGTCGCGCGACGGCGAGCGCGGGATCGCCGCGGTCGCGACCCGCCATCATGGCGATATCGCAGGCGACCTGTTCATCGATTGCACCGGGCATGCGTCGTTGCTGATCGGCGGCGAGCTGGGCGTCGAATGGATCGACCGCAGCGACACCTTGTTCAACGATCGCGCGCTCGCGGCGCAGGTGCCGGTTGCGCCGGGCAGCCCGATCGCGTCGCAGACGATATCGACCGCGCACGCCGCAGGCTGGATCTGGGATATCGGCCTGCCGGGGCGCCGCGGTATCGGATGTGTCTACGCCAGCCGCTTTATCGATGACGACGCGGCCGAGGCAACGCTGCGCGGCTATATCGCCCGCGTGCTGCCGGGCGCACCCGAGGTTCCGGTGCGCCGCCTGAGCTTTCCGACGGGTCACCGCGCGCGTTTCTGGGAAGGAAATTGCATCGCGATCGGCCTGTCGGCGGGCTTCATCGAGCCGCTCGAGGCGTCGGCGATCGTGCTGATCGAATTGTCGCTGAACGCGCTGATCGACAATTTCCCGGCGAGCCGCGACGCAATGGCGATCCATGTCGATCGTTTCAACGAGCTGTTCCGCTATCGCTGGGACCGCATCGTCGAGTTTCTCAAGCTGCATTATGCGCTGAGCCGGCGTGAAGAGCCTTACTGGCTGGCACAGCGCGATCCGGCACATATCCCGCCGCGGCTCGCCGACATGCTGGCGCTGTGGCGCGACCAGCCGCCGTCGGCGTGGGACTTCCCGCGCGTCGACGAGATTTTCTCGGCCGAAAGCCATCAATATATCCTCTATGGCATGGGCTATCCGGTCCCCGCCGGTCTGGCCGCGAACGAGCGAATGGGGGCCTTGCTCGCTGAAATCCGCCAGCGCGCGAGGTCGCTCGCCGCGGCGCTGCCCGCCAATCGCGACTATCTCGATGCGCTGCGCCCCGACGCCCATAGGGTCGCGGCGCGACAGGAAGGAATTTGATGACCCGCCACGCCGTCCTCGACAACAAGACCCACCGCGACCTGCGCATCCGGACCGATGCGGGCGCGGAGCTGGGTGACGACATCATGGCGACGCTGACGGTACCGAGCGAATTCCGCCGCGTGCAGGCGCATTTCCCGATCCTGTTCCGCCGCGAGACGGGGCGCGAGGATTTCTCCGCGCTGGCGATGTTCGGCTTCCAGAACGGCGAAAATCTGTTCCTCGACGGCAATCGCTGGGACGCGCGCTATCGCCCGCTGTCGGTCGCGATCCAGCCCTTCCTGATCGGCCTTCCGGCGAATGGCGACGGGCCGGGGCAGGTCCATATCGACATGGACCATCCGCGTATCGCGGCGGGCGGCGAAGGGATGCGGTTGTTCGACGCCGATGGCGTGGCGACACCTCATCTTGTAGACATCGCCGAACGGCTCGGCGACCTCGACGAAGGCTATCGCGAGAGCAAGGCGTTCTATGACGCCTTGCTCGCCTATGATTTGCTCGAACCGTTCAGCCTCGAAGTGACGCTCGACGACGGCTCGCTCCATTCGCTCGTCGGATTCCATATCATCGACGAGGCGAAGCTGCGTGCGCTGGATGGCGAGGCGCTGGGTAGCCTCCACGCCGCGGGGCACCTGATGCCGATGTTCATGGCGCTCGCCTCGCTGTCGCAGCTCTCCGTGCTGGTCGCGCGCAAGAACCGCAGGCTCGGCCGTGGCTGAGCAGGGTGGCGCCTTTACCGACCGCCTCGCGCGGGTGCCCGAACTGGAATGGGATAAGGGGGCGGGGCTCGACGCGTTGCTGGAAGGCGCGCGCGAGCCCTTTGTCCTGCGCGGTCTTGTCGCAGACTGGCCGCTCGTCGCCGCGGGCAAGCGATCGGCGCGCGACGTGCGGTGCTATCTGCTCGATCATGCGCGCGAGCGGCCGTTCAAGGTGTCGATCGGCCCGCCGGGGCACGACGGCCGGCTGTTCTACGATGCCGAAATGGAGATGAATTTCCGGATCGGGACGGGCAAGCTCGCCGACATTTTCAGCGGGATCGATACGGCCGAGGAACGCGGCGAAAGCCGCACCGTCTATCTCGCTTCGATCGACATTCCGTCGCATTTCGACGGACTCGACGATGCCAATCCGCTCGATCTGGGCGACCGCGACCCGCTCAGGAGCATCTGGATCGGCACGCGGACGAAGATCGCCGCGCACAATGACTTCCCCGACAATCTCGCGTGCTGCGCGGCGGGGCGCCGCCGCTTCACGCTGTTCCCACCGGGTGCGTTCCGCAACCTCTATCTCGGCCCGATCGACAATACGCCCGCGGGCCGCGTCGTCAGCATGGTCGATTTCGACGCGCCGGACCTGGCCGCGCACCCGCGCTTCGTCGACGCGATGGCCGAGGCGCTGACGGTCGAGCTCGAACCCGGCGATGCGATCTTCATCCCCTCGATGTGGTGGCACCATGTCGAGGGGCTCGCGGACTTCAACATCCTCGTCAATTACTGGTGGCGCCGCACCCCTGCGTGGCTCGGCCAGCCGCAGGCGGCGCTCAACCACGCAATTCTCGCGATCCGCGACCTGCCGGCGGAAGACAAGGCGATCTGGCGCGCGCAGTTCGACCATTATGTTTTCGACAATGACGCGAGCGTCACCGACCATATTCCCGAAACCGCGCGCAGCATCCTCGCCCCGCTCACGTCCGAGACGGCGGGGCGGCTGCGCGCCTTCTTGCTGAGGGCGTTGAGTAAATGAGCGACAAGAAACCGGTCCAGCGTATCGTGATCGCGGGCGGAGGCACTGCGGGCTGGATGATGGCGGCAGCGATCGCGCGCACGATGGGACAGACCGTCGACCTGACGCTGGTCGAGTCCGAGCAGATCGGCACGATCGGCGTCGGGGAATCGACGATCCCGCCGCTGGTCAATTTCAACCGCATCCTCGGTATTCCCGAGCCCGAATTCATGCGCGCGACGCAGGCGACCTTCAAGCTCGGCATCCTGTTCGACAACTGGAAGCACGACGGCGACAGCTATTTCCACAGCTTCGGCCTGTCCGGCAAGGACCATTGGTCGGCGGGCTTCCAGCATTTCTGGCTCAACGCGCGCGCGCGCGGGCACGAGCAGCCGTACAGCGATTATTGCCTCGAGCTCGTTGCCGCAATGCAGGGCAAGTTCGCGCACCTGCCCGAAGACCGGATGAATTACGCCTATCATGTCGATGCGACGCTGTACGGCCGCTATTTGCGCAAGCTGGCCGAGGCGGACGGCTGCAAGCGCGTCGAGGGCAAGATCGCGCGCGTCGAACTGAATGGCGAGAATGGCGATATCGCCGCGCTGCAGCTCGACGGCGACCGGCGGATCGAAGGCGACATGTTTGTCGACTGCACGGGCTTTCGCGGGCTGCTGATCGACGGCGCGCTGCACGCGGGGTTCGAGGACTGGAGCCACTGGCTGCCCAACGACAGCGCGATCGCGGTGCAGGCGAAGCATCTGGGGCCGCCACAGCCTTATACGCAGGCGATTGCGCACGACGCGGGGTGGCAATGGCGCATCCCGCTCCAGCATCGCATGGGCGCGGGGATCGTCTATTCGAGCGGCTATTTGTCGCGCGACGCCGCCTATGACCGGCTGATGGGCAGCGTCGGCGAGCCGCTGATCGAGCCGTTCGACATCAAGTTCAGGGGCGGGGTGCGGCGCAAGCAATGGTTCCGCAACTGCGTTGCGGTGGGCCTCGCGGGTGGCTTCGTCGAGCCGCTCGAGGCGACGACGGTGCACCTGATCCAGCGCGCGGTGCTGCGCTTCATCCGGCTGATGCCGAACGGGCGCGTCAGCGAGCGCGATGCGATGGAGTTCAACGACCAGCAGCGGCTCGACATCGAGCAGATCCGCGACTTTGTCGTGCTGCATTACAAGGCGACGAACCGCCGCGACAGCGCCTTCTGGCGCCATGTCGCGAACATGCCGATCCCCGATTCCTTGCAGCAGAAGATCGAGCTGTTCCGCGAGACCGGCCGCGTCTTCCGCAAATATGAGGAATTGTTCGCCGAGAATAGCTGGGTGCAGGTGATGATGGGGCAGGGGATCGAGCCGCAGACCTATCACCCCATCGCCGACAAGCTGCGCGACGACGAGGTCGAGCGATTGTTCCAGTCGATCCGCGACAATATCGCGCAGACGGTCGCGACCTTGCCCGAGCATCAGGCTTATGTCGCGCGCTATTGCGGCGCTGCGGAGCCGCAGGCGGCATGACTGTCGTTCGCCGCGGATACCGGAAAATTATGGAAGCAGAGCGGGTTCGCGGCTGGCATTGTGGCGGCGATACCGTTAGCGATGACGAAAGTAGAGGGGGCCAGGGGACATAATGGGGCGTCGGCGGCAGTCGGTCACGATCAAGCATGTTGCAGCCGACGCGGGCGTGTCGCTGCAGACCGTGAGCCGTGTCATCAACAACGAGCCCAATGTCCGCCCCGAGATGAAGGAGCGCGTCCAGGCGTCGATCGACAAGCTCGGCTACGTCCCGTCGATTGCGGCGCAGCGGATGAGCGGGTCGCGCTCGTATCTCAT
The DNA here is from genome assembly GCF_052871675.1 of Sphingopyxis sp. LARHCG72. Taxonomy (NCBI): domain Bacteria; kingdom Pseudomonadati; phylum Pseudomonadota; class Alphaproteobacteria; order Sphingomonadales; family Sphingopyxidaceae; genus Sphingopyxis; species Sphingopyxis sp. LARHCG72. Next base: position 269,719 of record NZ_JBIXJU010000006.1, read on the forward strand.
CCTCGCGATCAACGACCGCGAACGCACGATCGCCGACTGGCAGGGGCGGCAAGGGGTCGACTGGGTCGACCAGATGCTGCTCGGCGGGATGCTGAAATGCGCCGAGTTCGGCTATCGGATGATCTTCGAGCTCGTCGATACGCACAACGACCATGTCGAGCGCGAGCTGCGCGCGGCGATCGCGGCATTGCAGCCCGACGGGGTGATCCTGACGCCGCCGCATTCGGACAATCCGCTGATCGTCGGTTTGCTCGACCAGCAGAAAATTCCCTTCGCGCGCATCGGGTCGCGCGGCGGCGCGGCGGGGATCGCGCTGACGATGGACGATGAGGGATCGGCGCGGCGCGCGACGCGGCACCTGATCGACCTCGGGCACAAGCGCATCGGATTCATCGCGGGTTCGCCCGAATATAGCCTCAGCCGCTGGCGCATCGACGGCTGGCAGGGCGAGATGGCGGCGGCCGATCTGCCGACCGCGGGGCTGCTCGTCGAGGGCGATTTCACCTTTGCGTCGGGAACGCACGCGGCGCAGCAATTGCTCGGCGGCGCGAACCCGCCGACCGCGATCATCGCCAGCAGCGACCAGATGGCACTCGCGACGCTCGAGGTCGCGCGCGAAAAGGGACTCGACGTGCCGGGCCAATTGTCGATCGTCAGCTTCGACAATACCCCCGTCGTGCGCTTCACGCAGCCGGCGCTGACCGCGGTCGACCAGCCGGTCGCCGAAACGGCGTCGCGTGCGGTCGAACTGATCATCGCCGCGCAGCGCGGCGCGCCGCGCCCGACCGAGCCGACGCGCGTGCAGGGCGGGCTTGTCCCGCGTGGATCGACCGCAGCGCCGCCGGTCGCCGCGCATGGCTGACAAGGTGGTCGCGCGCCGCCAGTCGCTCGGCTTCCTCCTCCTCTACGCGCTCGCTTCGGCGGGCGGCGCGATCGCCTATGTACCGTTCCTGACGATCTGGCTGCCCGGCCGGATGACCGAGCTGGCCGGGTCGGCGGACGTGCAGACATTGGGCTATGTCACCTTCTTCGGCGCGATCGCGGCCAGTGTCGGGGCGATCGGGTTCGGATGGCTGAGCGACCGCACGCAGAACCGGCGCGGCTGGGTGCTTGCCGGGCTGGCGCTGACCATCGGCTTGCTGCTGGCGGTGCCGCTTGCACAGGACATCTGGTCGCTTGTCGCGATCATCATCGCCTGGCAGCTTGCGCTCAACATGATGCTCGGGCCGCTCGCCGCCTGGGCCGGCGACCTTGTTCCCGACGATCAGAAGGGCCTTCTCGGCGGGCTGCTCGCTTTCTCGCCTGCGCTTGGCGGCTGGTCGGGATGGCTCGTCACCTGGCCGGGACTGGTGCCGGCGGAAAGCCGGTTGATCGTCATCGCATTGCTCGTCGCGACCGCGGTGCTGCCGGTGCTGCTGTTCGGCCGTCCGCGGCCGTTCCCCGAACTCACCGCGCCGCCCAAGCGGACGGAAGAGGCGGGCCCGCAGCGACCGACCGGCCCGGCGGTGCGGATGTGGCTCGCACGCCTGCTCGTCCAGATCGCCGAGGCGGCGCTGTTCGCCTATCTCTATTTCTGGTTCCGCTCGATCGATCCCGAGATGCACGACAATGAAAAGGCGCGATTGTTCGGCATGGCACTGACGATCGCCATCCCGATCGCGCTGGCGAGCGGGCGCTGGGCCGACCGCAACGACCGGCCGTTCCTGCCGCTCGTCGTCAGCTCGGCGGTGTCGGGCCTCGGCATGGTCGGGATGGCGCTCGCGACAGGGCTCGATGCGGCGAAGGCGAGCTATCTCGTATTCGGGATCGCGACGACGGTGTTCCTGTCGCTCCATAGCAGCCAGACGCTGCGCATCCTGCCGCGCTCGGACCGGCGCGGACGCGACCTTGGCATCTTCAACCTCACCAACACAGTGCCGTCGCTGATCATGCCCTGGCTGACGATCTCGCTGGTACCCGGCTTCGGTTTTGACGCGCTTTTCCTGCTGCTTGCGGGATTGACCGCGATTGCCGTGCTGCTGCTCGCGACGATGCCGCGCCTGCGCTGACCCATCCCGAATACAGCGCTTGATTTCATTCGGCCGCTATGCGACACGAGATTTGATAACGTTCACATTAGAGGGATGGGAGAGACGATGCGCCGACAGGCAATGGTCATGGCGACCGCAATGCTTCTGGCTGGAACCGCTATGGCGGCACCCGAAACGAACGGGGCGGACGCCGCGGCGGTTCATCCCGAGCTTTGGCCGGCGGCGAAAAGTCCCGCCGCGATATCCGATCCCAAAACCGAGGCGCGGATCGATGCGCTGATCGGGAAGATGACGGTCGAGCAGAAGGTCGGCCAGCTGGTGCAGGCCGATATCACGACGATTACCCCCAAGGACCTCGAAACCTATCCGCTCGGTTCGATCCTCGCGGGCGGCAACAGCGGCCCGAACGGCAACGAACGCTCGACCGCGGCCGACTGGGCGAAACTCGTCGGCGATTTTCGCGCGGTATCCTTGCGGCCGCAGGCAAATGGCGTTGCGATCCCGATCATCTTTGGCGTCGATGCCGTCCATGGGCACAATAATATCCCCGGCGCGACGCTGTTCCCGCACAATATCGGGCTCGGCGCGGCGCGCGATCCCGAACTGATCCAGCGCATTGGCGCGGTCACCGCCGCCGAAATTGCGGGCAGCGGGATCGAGTGGACTTTCGCGCCGACGCTCGCGGTGCCGCAGGACCTGCGCTGGGGGCGGAGCTACGAAGGCTATGCCTCCGACCCGGGGCTGATCGCCGAATATGCCAAGGCGATGGTGCTCGGCCTACAAGGCAAGCTCGTTTCGGGCCAGACCCTCGACGCGCGCCATGTCGCCGCGACCGCCAAGCATTTCCTCGCCGATGGCGGGACGTTCGAGGGTAAGGACCAGGGCGATGCCAGGATCGACGAGAAGGAGCTGATCGCCAAGCACGCTATGGGTTACCCCGCCGCGATCGACGCGGGCGCGCTGACCGTCATGGCGAGCTTCTCGAGCTGGCAGGGCGTCAAGCACCACGGCAACAAGGGGCTGCTGACCGACGCGCTCAAGAAGAAGATGGGGTTCGAGGGCTTCGTCGTCGGCGACTGGAACGGGCACGGGCAGGTCGCCGGGTGCAGCGTGACCGACTGCGCCCAGTCGATCAACGCCGGACTCGACATGTTCATGGCGCCCGATAGCTGGAAGGGGCTGTACGAGAGCACGCTGAAGCAGGCGAAGGACGGCACAATTCCCGCCGCGCGGCTCGACGATGCGGTGCGCCGCATCCTGCGCGTCAAATACAAGCTGGGCCTGTTCGCCGAAGGCCATGTTAACCGTGGCAACTTCGCCGCCGTCGGGGCGCCCGATCATCTGGCAGTGGCGCGCGAGGCGGTTTCCAAGTCACTGGTGTTGTTGAAGAATAACGGCAATATCCTGCCGGTCAAACCGGGCGCCAAAGTGCTCGTCACGGGGCCGGGCGCCGACAATATGGCGATGCAGTCGGGCGGCTGGACGATCAGCTGGCAGGGCACCGACGTCGTCCGGTCGGACTTCCCGAACGGCCAGACGATCTGGGAAGCGCTCAACAAGGCCGTCGGCGATGCGGGCGGTAAGGCCGTGCTTTCGGCGAACGGCAGCTTCGGCGACAAGCCCGACGTTGCGATCGTCGTGTTCGGCGAAGCCCCCTATGCCGAGTTCCAGGGCGATGTCGCGACGCTCGATTACCAGCCGACGGAGGCGACCGATCTCGCCACGCTCAAGACGCTGAAAGCCGCGGGCATTCCGGTGGTCGCGCTTTTCCTGTCGGGCCGCCCGATGTTCACCAACCCCGAAATCAATGCCGCCGACGCGTTCGTCGCGGGCTGGCTGCCGGGCTCGCAAGGCGCGGGCGTCGCCGACGTGCTGATCGCGGGCAAGGATGGCAAGACGGCGCGCGGCTTTGCCGGGACGCTGCCCTTCGCCTGGCCGTCCGACGCGCGCTCGCCCGTCGAAAAGCCGCAGTTCCCCGTCGGTTACGGCCTGAAATATGGTGCGAGCACGACGGTGCCGCCGCTATCCGAAGAGCTGGGCGTCGATATTGCCGCGGTGCTGAACGTCGAGAATTTCTTCTCGGGCGGCCGCGCGCGCGCGCCGTGGGTGCTTTCGATCGCCGATGCGGGCGGCAAGCGACCGGTCGAATCCGCGCCGATCGCGAGCCCGGGCGGGATGATCGCGGCGCGGTCGGTCGATGTGCGCGCGCAGGAGGATGGCAAATCCTTCGCCTGGACCGGCCCGGCGACACTCGAACTGACCGGACCCTATGCCGACCTCTCGCGCCAGCTCAACAACAGCTTCGCACTTCGTGTCGACTGGCGGATCGATGCGCCCGGCGGCGCGCCGGTCAGCCTCGCGCTAGGCGGCAAGGCATTCGACATTTCGGCACTCGTCAAGGCAGCGCTGAAGGGGCAGGTGTCGACGATCAAGGTGCCGCTGCGTTGCTTCGCCGACGCGGGCGCCAACCTGCGGCAGGTCGACAATGCGATGACGATTCAGGCTGGCAAGGGCTTTGCCGCGACGCTGTTGAATACGAATGTCGAGGCGGTCGGGGAGAATCTGCCTTGCCCACCCACGGTAAAATGACAAAACCCGCAAACGGGTTAGCCTGAAACAAGGGTTTGGGAGAGAAAAATGGCATTAGCGCCGGAAATCGCGTCGGGCAGCGGAGCCGCTGTCGGCGAAGGGCAGGGGACGCATGTCGACGCGCCCGAACTGCGGCTGTTCGTCATGGGGCTGTTCTTCATCTTCGGCGGCATCACCAGCCTGAACGATGTCATCATCCCCAAGCTGAAAGAGCTGTTCACGCTCAATTACACGCAGGCGATGCTGGTGCAGTTCTGCTTCTTCACCGCCTATCTGGTGATCGGCATTCCGGGAGCGAAGCTGGTCAAGAAGATCGGCTATATGCGCGGCGCGGTGGCGGGCCTCCTGACGATGATGGTCGGCTGTCTGCTGTTCATCCCGGCCTCGCAAAATGCGGTTTACGGCCTGTTCCTGTTCGCGCTCTTCGTGCTCGCAAGCGGGGTGGTGATCGTGCAGGTCGTCGCCAATCCGCTGATCTCGCTGCTCGGCAAACCCGAGACCGCGCATAGTCGCCTGACCTTTGCACAGGCGTTCAATTCGCTCGGTACGACGATCTTTCCGATCGTCGGTTCGATCCTCATCCTCGGCAGCCTCGCCACGATGAAGGCGGAGGATCTATCGGGCGCCGAACTCGACGCGTATCGCACCGCCGAAAGCCAGGCGATCGTCCATGGCTATCTCGGCATCGCGGTCGCGCTGCTGGTCGTCGCGGGCGCGGTCTGGATGTTCCGCAATCGGCTCCAAGGCGAAAAGCATGAAGCGAGTGCCGGGCTGGCGGGCCTGGACCTGCTGAAGCGCCCGCGCTTCGGATTCGGTGCGCTGTGCATCTTCCTTTATGTGGGCGCCGAAGTCTCGATCGGCTCGCTGATCGTGAACTACCTGATGCAGCCGGGCGTCATGGGCCTTGCCGAACAAGCCGCGGGCAAGCTGATCGGGCTTTACTGGGGCGGCGCGATGGTTGGTCGTTTCATCGGTTCGGGACTGATGCGCGTGATCAGCCCGGGCAAGCTGCTCGGCTTCGTGGCCGTCGGCGCGATCGCCCTGATCCTGATTTCGATCAACACCACCGGCGTCGTTTCGGGTTACAGCCTGCTGGCGATCGGCCTGATGAACGCGATCATGTTCCCGACAATCTTCAGCCTCGCGTCCGAAAAGCTCGGCAGCCGCGCGGCCGACGGATCTGGGATCATCAATGTCGCAATCTTTGGCGGCGCGGTTGTGCCGCTCGCGACCGGGGCGCTTGCGGACCTCACCGGTAGTCTCGCGACGGCATTGTTGCTGCCCGCGCTCTGCTATGCGGTCATTGCGGCCTTCGGCTATTATGCGCGGCGCCCCGCTGTCTGACGGTTAAAGCCGCGGACGATCGCGCTATGGTGCACGATAGTCCGCGGCGCCCCGCCCCCTCGCGGGAATTCTTCTAGGCCGGACCGGCGAGTTCGACGCGGTTCCGCCCGCTGGCCTTCGCTTTGTAAAGCGCATCGTCGGCAGCTTTCAGCGCCGCGCGCGTGTCGGCATAGCCAAAGACGTCGGCGACCCCGCCCGAGAAGGTGATCTGGCCAAAGGGTTCGTCGGTCTTGCGATTGATGAGCCGCCGGTCGGCGAGCGCTTCGCGCGCGTCGTCGAGCTTTTCGGCCGCCTGCGTCGGCGTCAGGCCGCGGAACAGCATGACGAATTCCTCGCCGCCGTGGCGCGCGACGTGACAATGATCGTTCGAGATGCGCGCCAATGTGTCGGCGATCGCCTTGATCACGCGGTCGCCCGCTTCGTGGCCGTGGAGGTCGTTGACCTTCTTGAACTCGTCGATGTCACAGAAAGCGATGCTGAGCGGTTCGACCATGGCGCGCGCTTCCTTGTAATGCCGGTCGAGCAGGATTTCGAACGCGCGGCGGTTGGGCAGGCCGGTCAGATAGTCGAGCTCGGCGTCGCGCTTGGCACGATCGAGGCTGCGGCGCAGCGCCTTCGCCTCGTCCTCGCTCTTGCGCATATCGTCCTCGGCCTTGCGCGTGCGGTCGAGCATGACTTTGGCGAGGTCGGCGAGGCTGGAGACGATGCGGCCCGTCTTCTGGAGCTGTTCGAGATCGACGACATGCTGTTCGAGCTCGGTGCCATAATCGCTCGTGACAGAGCGCGCTTCTTTCGTGTTGGCCTGAAAGGCCTCGATATTCGTTTCGAGCCGCGTCATCAGCCGGTCGATTTCGACGTGATCGGGCTGGTTTCTTTCCTGTTCATCGAGTTCGTTGAGCCATTTCTGGCTGATACCTTCGGGGGTTTGCGCCTGCGCGACGATCTGCCGCGCGAGCCGCGGGTTCCGCCCCGAAAAGGCGCCATGTGCGAGTAGCAGGTTCGCTGGAGAGACGTCGAGGTCGTTGTCGACAAGGAAAGAGGTAATCGACGCCGCCAGTTCGTAACGCGCGGCGCGGGCACGGTCGGGCGGCGCTTCTCCTCGATCGGGCGCGCCGCCACGTGCGTGGCGAAGCCCCAGCCAACCCAGGAACCGTCCTACCGGTTCGTTCGATTGTGTCGCTTTGGTGGTCATGCGACATTTAACGAGCGCAAGAACGGAGGTTTAAGGCCGATTCACCGTAGATCGGCGGGATTTTCTGGTCGCATTTGCCCGGTGCAAGGAGGATCGATGCAATCGAACCGTCAAAACAATCGCTTAGCCCGCTTTGCCGCTTGAACGATTGCGCGAGCGGTACGTTCTCTGGCAGTGAACGTGCGTTATCGAAGGAGCGATCTTTGCTGGGATGGATTTTCTTCGGGCGGGACCTCGATCCTGCTTTGCCGGAAGTACCGGAAATCCTGCGGTTCCAGGAGGTGGCGGCCGCACGCGGGATCGAATTGCACGTGCTGAAGCCGCATAATTTCGACATCGTCGCGGCGCCGGTCGACGGCTGGTCGGTCCACTACGAAGGCCATTCACTGGCCCGCCCCGACTTCATCCTGTGCCGTACCGGCGCCGAAACCGACTATTTCACGCTCGCCGTGCTTCGGCACTTCGAGCGCCGCGGCGTGCGGCTGATCAACGGACCCGAAGCGATCGACCTTGTCGCCGACAAACTGCACACGATGCAGCGGCTGGCGCGCGCGGGGCTGCCGATCCCCGCGACGATCCTCGGCAAATTCCCGATGGGGGTCGATATCGTCGAGGAGGAGCTCGGCTTCCCGCTGATCGTCAAGACGCTGCGCGGCACGCGCGGCACGGGCGTGCTCAAATGCGAAGACCGCAGCCAGTTCGAGGACCTCGCGGGTCTGCTCGAGAGCGCCGAGGCCAAGGCCGATTTCCTGTTCCAGCATTATGTGCGGTCGAGCCACGGCCGCGACGTACGCGTCCTCGTCATCGGTGGGCGCGTGATCGCGGCGATGGAGCGGCGCGCCCCGGCTGGGCATTTCAAATCGAACGTGTCGCTGGGCGGGGTCGGGATCGCCTATACGCCGACGGGCGAGATGGCCGACCTCGCGGCGCGCGCTGCCGACACGCTGGGGCTGGAGGTCGCGGGAATCGACATTCTTTTCGACGACGAAGGCTACCGGATCTGCGAAGCGAACAGCGCCCCGGGGTTCCAGGGACTGGAGCGGGCGTGTGGGATCGATGTGCCCGGCGCGATCTTCGACTGGATCGAGGCGAGCCACGAGGTTCAGGCGCGGCCGATCAAGGCGGTGACCGGCGAGGCTTTGATCGACCTCGTTTTCGGCGGGCGGTTGAGCCTGCGAGCGGTGGGCGACCGGGTCGAGGAGCCGCGGGCCTTTGCGCGCGCGGTCGGCGTCCGGCTGGTTGGTGCGGGGCTGGGGTCGGTGCTGTCGTCCCTCGCGCCCGGCCAGCGTTCGGCGCCGCACAGCCCGGTCGCGCGCCGGCTGGAAGCGTTGCGCGCCGACGCGCGCGGGGTGCCGCTGGCGGTCGACACCGACATCGATCAGGAACAGACGCTGCTGACCGTGCTCGGCGTCTCGATCTGGGCCGCGGTGCTGCCGTGGCTCGCGGGCGGCGAGCCGGTGTTCGCCGGCGCATTGTCGCTGATCGCGCTGGGTTTCCCGGCGGTATTCCTGCTCACGCGCCGGACGGGCAAGGGCGCGCGCCGCGGGCAGGTAGCGCGATGACGCTGTTCGACGGACTGACGCTCTGGGCGTTGTTGCCGTTCATCCTCGTGGGATTTGCCGCACAGCTGATCGATAGCGCGCTCGGCATGGCGTTTGGCGTGATCGGTACGGCATTGCTGCTCGTGCTGGGGCTGCCGCCCGTAACGGCTTCTGCTGCGGTCCATGTCGCGGAAAGCTTCACCGGCGGCGTGTCGGGGCTGAGCCACGCGATACAGCGTAATGTCGACTGGCGGCTGTTCCGCCGCCTCGTCGTACCGGGGATCGTCGGCGGGCTGATCGGCGTGTGGATATTGACCAACATCGACAACAGCATCGCGCGCCCGGTCGTGCTCGCCTATCTGGGCGCGGTCGGTATCTACCTGCTCTGGCGCGGCACGCGGCGCCCGCAAACCTACCGCAGTATCAAGCTCGTCGGCCCGCTCGGCCTCGTCGGGGGGATTGCCGACGGATCGGGCGGCGGTGGCTGGGGACCGATCGTCAGTGCCAACCTGCTCGCACAGGGCGCCGAACCGCGCATGGTGATCGGGACGGTGAACGCGTCCGAATTTTTCGTGACCGTGACGATCGCGGCGGGCTTCATCGGCACGCTTGGATGGCAAAGCTTCAGCACCGCGGCGATCGGCCTCTTGATCGGCGGGGTGATCGCCGCGCCGATCGGGGCGTATCTGGTTCGCCGCCTCCGCCCCGACTGGCTGGTTGGCGCGGCGGGCGTGTTGCTTCTGCTCGCCAGCGCCTATGGCTTTCTGGCGTTGATGTTTGCACCGGTGCCGTCGTTCCGGGGCTTTTGACGGTTCAACTCACGCAGCGCATCGCAAAGGCCCAGAACAGTGCCTTTTGCTGATATTCGCTCTCGACGTCGGCGCTGCCCTGATGGCCGCTGTCCATGTCGGTGTGGAGGAGCGCGGGATTGCCGCTCGTCGAACGGCGGCGCACCTCGGCGACCAGTTTGGCGGGTTCCCAATAGGCGACGCGGTCGTCCTTGAGCCCCGCGGTGCAGAGCAGCGGCGGATAGGCGGCCGCCCGGACATTCTCATAGGGCGAGATCGACGCGATATAATCATAGGCCTTGGGATCGGCGAGCGGATCGCCCCAGTCGGGCCTGAACAGCGGCACAAGCGGATGCGCGCCGTCGCTCATCGTGTTGAGCATGTCGACGAAGGGCACCTGCGCGATCACGCCGCCCCACAAGGTCGGGGCGATGTTCATGCTGGCCCCGACGAGCAGACCGCCGGCCGACAGGCCATAGGCGACGACCTTGCCCTTCGCCGTATAGTTTTCGGCGGCAAGATGTTCGGCGCAGGCGATGAAATCGGTGAAGCTATTGCGCTTGGTGAACTTGCGCCCGCCAAGGAACCAGCGCCGCCCCTTTTCGGAGCCGCCGCGCACATGCGCGATGGCATAGCGCCAGCCGCGATCGACGAGCGCGAGCGCGGGTATCGAAAATTCGGGGTCGCTCGGCACGCCATAGGAGCCATAGCCATATTGGAGCAGCGGCGCCTTGCCGTCCTTCGCCGCGCCGCGGCGCGACAGCAACGTGATCGGCACCATCTCGCCGTCCGGGGCGGGGGCGAACAGCCGTTCGACCTCATAGGCGTCGGGGTCGAAATTCGCGACCTGTTGCTGCTGGATAACGGTCTGTTTGCCGCTGGCGAGATCGATGCGGATCCAGCGGCGCGGCGATTTGGGGGACTGGTGGACAATCATCACCGACGATGCGTCATAGGCCTGTTCGGGCGGCAGTTCGATCGCATAAGCCGGATCGTCGAACGCGATGGCATGTTCGGTGCCGTCCGCGCGAAGGATCATCAGGCGGTGGAGGCCGTCGACGCGTTCGAGCCGTACGAGTGCAGCGGCAAAGGGCAGGACCTGGAGGATCGGTGTGCCCGGGCGGTGCGGGACGAGCGTCGCGAGCTTGCGAAAGCTCTTCGGATCGAGGCGTGCCAGCGACATGTCAAAGGCTTCATCGGCGTCGGTGAGTGCGATCAGGCCGCCGTCCCATTCGTCGATTTCGTAGAGCACTCCCGCTTTGCGCGGCCAGACGACGGCCGACGCGGCGGTTTCGTCGGCCGCGGATAGCAACCGGACTTCGGCGGTCTCGGGGCCGGCGAGGGTGAGCGCGATGAAGCCGTCGGCGGCGGTGCGCTTCACCTGCATGAAGATCGCGGGATCTTTTTCTTCGTAAACCAGATCGGTGATCTTGCCGTCGACCGAGGTTCGGTAGAGCCGCGTCGGGCGATTGCGGGCGTCGCGCCAGATCCAGAACAGCCAGCGCGAGGAGGGCGCGAAGACGAGTCCGCCATAGCCATAAGCATCCTTGTCGACGATCGTGCGAATGTCGCCGCTCCGATTGTCGCGGATGCAGATGCGGTGGCGGTCGTTGCCGATGACATCCTCGGCCCAGGCGAAATAGCGATGGTCGGGGCTTGGCTGGTGTCCCGTGCTGCGGAAATAGGGCTGGTCCTTGGCGCGCGCGCTTTCGTCGACGAGCAGTTCGGCCGCGGCGCCTTCCTTCTGGCGGCTATAGCGCGCGTGCGTCTGGCCTTCGGGGATCGTGGACGAATAGGTCCAGCCGTCCTTTTCGAGCGCGGGCGCCGCGACCGCGCCTGAACTGCGCGCCAGCATCGCGCGCACCAGCTCGGCCTGCGCGACCTTCGTGGGTTCCAGCACCGCATCGGCATAGGCATTTTCGTCGGCGAGCATTTTTGCGACCGGAGCGGGCAGGTTCGTGCGGTTGCGCTCGCCCTCGGCGGGGATGAATTTCATCCAGCTATAGGCGTCGTCGCGCTGGCGGCCCAATTGATCGATCACATGCGAGATTCGCGGCGACTGCGGCGGCGCGATCTTCGGCCAGCGTCCGGGGAGGCTCTTTTCCAGCGCCCGGCCGGCGCCGCTCCCCAGCAGGAATGCTGCCATTGCGGCGCTGCTCATAAACGCTCTGCGACCCTTGTTCTCGATGCTGTGCATACCGACCCTCTTTCGCCCGACGGGGATGTCGCGTCCAGTCTATGGCGCACGGGCTGGCGTACTGCGCCGATCAGGCCGCCCAATCCATCGATCGGGCAAATTGGCGGCAAGCCCCTACGAAACCGTGCTTTCCTGCGGCGGCGTGCTGGCCCGATCCGGCTGGAATATGGCCCGACCATCGCCGTCACGCCAGTTTCGCGTGATAGCTTGAACATCGGATCTTCTCACAACAGCCATTATCAATCAGGGAGGCAAAAATGGGTTTTGCATCGATCAGGTGCGTCGCGGCGTGCGGCATTTCGATCCTCGCGCTGGGCCAGGCATCGAGCGCGCTGGCGCAGGCAACCGATGACAGCGAGATCGTCGTCACCGCAGCCAAGCGGGAACAATCGGCGCGCGACGTCACCGGTTCGCTGACCGCGGTCAGCGAAGCGACGCTGCAGAAACTCAACGCGCAAAGCCTCTCCGACTATATTACGCGCGTCCCCGGCGTCGTGTTCAACGATTACCAGCCCGGCGTGTCCGAAGTCGTCATCCGCGGCGTCGCATCGTCGACCTATCATGAGGCGAACCAGGCGACGACGGGCTATTATCTCAACGAAATCCCCCTGATCGAGCCGGGCTTTCCCGTCGTCATTCCCGACGTCGACAGTTTCGACGTCAGCCGCGTCGAAGTGCTGCGCGGGCCGCAGGGCACGCTCTTCGGGTCGTCGTCGCTGGGCGGTGCGGTCAATTATGTCGTGAACGAGGCTGACCCCGCCCGCTTCGACGCGGGCTTTGAGGGCATGGTATCGACGACCAAACGCGCCGCCGGCGATGTCGGCTATGCGGTGAAGGGCATGGTCAACCTGCCGATCGCGACCGACAAGCTCGCGGTGCGCCTCGTCGCGCTCCAGCGCGTCGATGCCGGCTATCTCGACAACACGTTGCTCGGTGAGAAGGGCAGCAACGACCTGCGCGTTCGCGGCCTGCGCGGTTCGATCGTCTTCACGCCGGCCGAAACGACGCGCATTTCGGCGATCAGCATGTATCAGGAATATGATCTCGACGATCAGACCTATGTCCTCTTCGGTCCCGAGAAGACCTATGAGCGCGCGACGAACCTCGCCGAGTTTCAGGACACCGACTTCATGCTGCACAGCTTGCGCTTCGAGCAGGACCTGGGCTTTGCGACGCTGACCGCGCTCGGTAGCCATATCGAGAAGAATGCCGAGGTTCTCTTCGATTATTCGATCTTCGGCGGCAACGACCCGCGCACGAACACGCCGCTGCTCGACCGCGGCCGGTCGAAGTCAAAGACCGACTATGTCGAGGTGCGGCTTGCCTCGCCCGATGAGGGACCGTTCAAATGGCTGATCGGCGCCAATTATACCAAGATGCGTTCGACCGGGAACGGACTGCTCTATATCGAGGGGATCAGCGACTATATCGACGCCAATCCCGGCGAATTCGGCGGGCAGACCGGCGACCAGCTTGCTCCCGGCGATTTTTCGGAGCGGACGTTCAGCCGCAACCGCGTGACCGAAAAGGCGCTGTTCGGTGAGGTGTCCTACGACATCGTCGACTCGCTCACGCTGACGCTCGGCGGCCGTCTGTTCGAATATCGCACGCGTCCGCAGGCCGAACTGCTCCCGAACGCGGCGCAGGTCCCCGCTTATAATTTCGAGGCGGCGGCGGAGAAGCATTCGGATTTCATTCCGAAGGCATCGCTGACCTTCAAACCGAGCAAGGATTTCATGGCCTATGCGCTCTATTCGGAGGGTTTCCGGATCGGCGGGCTCAACGTCTTCGCCTTGCCGTTCCCTGACCTGCCGCTGACCTTCGGCAGCGATACGACGAAGAATTTCGAGCTGGGCACGCGGTTCGACGTGATCGACAACACGCTGTCGGTCGATCTGACCGTCTATCATATCGACTGGAACAATATCCAGGCGCGCCTCTTCACCCCCGATGTTCGCGCCTACACGACCAATGGCGGCGGTGCCGACATCGACGGGATGGAGCTCAGCCTGACCTTGCGCCCGACACGCGGCCTGACCTTCCAGTCGAACGTGTCGTACAATGACGCGCGTCTGTCGGAGTTCTTGCCCGACACCTTTGCGGCCGGCGGCGGCTATGCGAAGGGATCGCGGCTGCCCGGCGCGTCCGAATGGATATTGTCGAACAGCATCGATCTGAGCTTCCCGGACTCGAAGCTGAAGCCGCGCTTCGGCATTGCGCATCGCTACCTGTCGAGCGCGCCCGTCGATTTTGCGGGTTCGCTGGAGAAGGGCGACTTCCACATCGTCGACCTGAATGCCTCGATTGCGGTGACCGACCAGATCGAGCTCGGCGTGTTCGCCAAGAATCTGTTCGACCAATATGGCATCTCGAACGCGCCCTTCGCCTTCGCGGGCTCGGTTGCGCGGCCGCGGACGATCGGCGCGACGGTGCGTTTCAGCCTGAACTGATGACCGGAAAGGGGCCGCCCCGCTTCGGCAGGGCGGCCCTTTGTCGTTTCAGAAGCCCGAAAGAAATGCGGCGACGTTCTTGCCGAGATCGCCGACGGCGTAGCCGCCCTCCATCACGATCAGCGCCGGGACACCGAGCGCCGAGATGCGCCCGGCCAGTTCGACATAATCCTCCCGCTCGAGCGCGAAGCTCGAAATCGGATCGCTGCTGTGCGTATCGGCGCCGAACGAGAGGACAAGAAATTTCGCGCCCCAACCCGAAATCGCGGCGAGCGCCGTATCGAGAGCGGGCGCATAGCTTGACCCGTCGGTCCCGCGGGGCAGGGGGATATTGAGCGTGCTGCCTTCGCCCGCGCCTTCGCCGCGCTCGTCGGCGTGGCCCCAGTAGAAGGGGTAGTCGGTGCGTGGGTCGGCGTGGATCGAGGCGAAGAAGATGGCGGGATCCTCGTAGAAGATATCCTGCGTGCCGTTGCCGTGATGATAGTCGATGTCGAGGATCGCGACCGGCCCGAGGCCGCGGCTCTGCGCTTCGCGCGCCGCGATCGCGGCGTTGTTGAGGTAGCAATAGCCGCCCAAATAGTCGCGCCCGGCATGGTGGCCGGGCGGACGGCACAGCGCGAAGGCATGGGCCTCGCCGCTGGTCGCGAGATGATCGAGCGCGGTCAGCGCACCCTGCGCCGACCAATAGGCCGCTTCCCACGTTCCCGCCGCGATCGGCGTCCCGGCGTCATAGCTGTACGCGCCGAGATCGGCATCGATGCGCCCGAAGGCGAGCGGCCGGCGGCGGCGGATCGGGAAGGTATAGCCGATCGCGTCGCCATCGCGTCCCGCCGCAAGCCAGTCGCGATGCGCGCGTTCGAGGAAGGCGAGATAGTCCGCGTCGTGCACCGCGAGCAATGGCGCCATGCCGAAGTCGCGTACGGGAGCCCAATCGGCGAATTGTTCGACGATCGAGCGCGGGCGTTCGACGTTTTCCGCATGAGGCACCCAGTCGCCGTTGTGCAGTTCGCGCGAAGGGGCGTGCGCCATCTGGCGATCGTCGAAGAAGAGCTTCACCTTCGGGCCTGTCCTTCCATCCATTGGGTCAGCGTCCGGTCGCCGTGTCCCGCGACGATCTCGGCAAAGCCTTGCGGGCTTTCGTCCTGCCCGAGCTTGAAGCTGTGCTCGGCTGAGCGGACGTGCGCGCGAAAGGCGATGATCTGATCGAGCATCCGGTCATAGCGCGGGCCGAGGCTGGCTGTCGACCAGGCGCCGCCCTCCATCTTCGCGACGAGCCGCTCGATCGCATCGCGTGTCTCCTCGCCGACGAACTCGACCTCGACGGTGAAGCGGAGCACGGCATAGTTCCACGTCGGCGCCCAGTCGGTTTTCGAGAGGAGCGACGTCGGTACATAGCCCGATGGGCCGTTGAACAGGACAAGGCCGCGCGGGTCAGCGCGGAAATCGCCGACAAGCCGGTTGCGCAGCGCGCAATGGCCGAGCAGCGCGACGACGGTGCCGCTGTCGTCGCACTCTGCGATCAGCGGCAGGGGGCTGGCGTGGAAGGCGCCCGATACCAGCCAGGCAAGCGGGTATTCGGCGACCAGTTGTGCGATGTCGGCGGCATCGCGCGGTTCATAGGGTCCGGTCATCCGCCGACGATATCACGGATCCACGCTGCCTGCTCGTCGAGCGCGCGGGCGGCGAGCGGGGCGATCGATACCGCTTCGAGGAAGCTGTGCGTCGCCCCGCGGTAAGTCACCGCGGTCGTCGGCACGCCGGCCTCTTCGAGCTTGCGGGCGAAGGCGTGGTTGCAGTCGGCGAGGATGTCGCATTCGGCGATGGCGAGAAAGGCGGGGGGCAGGCTGGCGAGGTCGGCGCGCAGCGGCGCGACAAGCGGATCGGAAAGCTGTTCGGGGCCATCGACATAGGCGGCCCAGAAGGCGTCCATCTCGTCGGCTTCGAGAGAATAATCGCCCGCGCCGAAGCGCGCATAGCTGGGCGTGCGTTCGGGCGCGAAGGCGCCATAGTTGAGCAGCATCGCCGCGGGGAGGGCGCGGCCGCGCCGGCGTTGCAGCAGGCACGCCGCGACCGACAGGTTGGCGCCCGCTGAATCGCCGCCGATCAGCACGCGGCCCGCGTCGAGGTTCAGCGCGTCCGCCTGCGCCGCAATCCAGTCGAGCGCCGCGGCGCATTCCTCGAGTGCGACAGGGAACTTGCTTTCGGGCGAAAGGCTGTAATCGATGCCAAGCACCGCGATACCGGCGCGCGCCGCATATTCGCGCATCAACCGGTCGTGCGTGTCGATGCTGAACAACATCCAGCCGCCTCCGTGGATGTAGAGCATGACGGGCAGCTTCTCGTCCGCGACGGGGCGATGAAGCCGCATGCGGACGCCGCCCATATCCAGTTCGCTGCTCTCGGCCATTATCGGGCCATCTTCGCGCCAAGGCTTACGGACGCGTTCGGCGACTTGGCGACGGACCGCCATGCTGGCGCCCGCGGGGGCGCCGTGCTCGACATAAGCGGCGTTGATCGCATCGACGAAACGGCGGATATCGGGGTCGGCCATGTCGTCCTGCATGGCGCTCAAGCCCTTTGACATATTTGGCATATCCTTCTCGAAACGATCCTTGATCGCCTGATAGCTTTTACACCGCCGCATCTATCGCCCGTTCGGGCCAATCACCGCGCCGGACAGGCCAGCGGTCGCATCCTCGCTGGCCAACAGGGTGTGCGGCCTATATCGTGCATTTGTCCAATAGTTGCGAGGATCGGGCCATGAAGCATAGTGTCGATGTCCTTGTGAACGACCGGCCGGTCATTGCGCTGCAGGATGAATATCCCGCGGGCTTCATCGATCCGATGCACAGCCACGACCATATCCAGATCCTCTACGCGTCTGCAGGGGTGATGTCGGTGCGCACGCCCGAGACGAGTTTCGTGATCCCGCCGCAGCGCGCCGTCTGGCTGCCGGCCGGGACAAGGCATGAGGTTGCGTGCCGCGGCCCGGTGTCGCTTCGCACCCTGTACCTGCCGTGCGCGGGGCATGAGCATGAGAGGGAATGCCGCGTTTTCGAGGTGTCGAACCTTGTCAAATCGCTGATCCTCGAGGTCGTCGACTTTCCGGCACTCTACGACGTCAACGGGCGAGAGGGGCGGATCATCACGCTGCTGCTCGACGAGATCGGGCGGATGCCGAACGCGCCCTATCAGGTGTCGATGCCGTCGAACCCGCGCCTGCTGCGCGTGTGCAACGCGATCATCGCCGATCCGTCCGACCCGCGCGATATCGACGACTGGGCGGCGCTCGCGGCGATGGGGCGGCGGACCTTCACCCGCAGCTTCAAGCAGGAAACGGGCATGGGGCTCGCGGTCTGGCGCCAGCAGGTGCGGTTGATGGAGGCGCTCTCGCTGCTCGCCGCCGGGGCGTCGATCACGCAGGTCACGTACGACGTCGGCTACGACAGCCCCAGCGGTTTCGCCGCGATGTTCCGCCGCGCTTTCGGCGTGCCGCCGAGCCAGTATCTGAAACACTGACCCGGCGTTTCGCCGCTGTCAGCCGAAGGTCAGCGGGTCGCTGATGCCATGCCCGCCGCGCTCGACGCGTCCGGCGAGGCGGACCTCCATACCCGGCAGCGCGACGGTCACGTCGTACCAGTCATGGTCCTTCGGCGCCGGCCATGCCTCGACAGCTTTGCCGCGGCCGGCGACGGTCACCGACTTTGCGGCCGACGCGGCATAGGCGTCGCGGGCGATTTTGGCCTCCTGCGCGTCGCTGCCCGCGTTGACGAAAGTGAAGGTGAGGCCGCCGCGTTTGCGGTCGTAGCGCGCGGTCATTGCGGGCGCGCGCGCGGCTTCGTCGACTGTCCCGCGGAAGGCGCGGTGGAAGCCGTTGGGGCCGAGCACCCAGAGGTCGAAACTCCCGTCGGAGCCGACGTTCCAGCGGTCGTCGATCGCTTTGCCTGCTTCGACGGTATAGCGGCGCGGGATGCGGTCGAGGTGCAGCTTGTCATAGACGTGGAAGACTGCGCCAACCGTACCCTGATTGACGAAATCGAGCACGATGGCCTTGTCCGCGCTGTCGATCCGCGCGTCGACGTGGAGGATATAGGGCAGCGCGCGCGAACGGCGGATGCCCTTTTCCTGGAACAGCTGCTGCGGCGCGCGCGGCGGAAGCGCCTTCGGGCGTTGCAGGTGCGCGCCGAGGATCGTTGTCGAGCCGCTGACGTCGGGCAGCGCGGGGAAGGCGGCGTCGGCGCCCTTCGCGAAGTCGAAGCAGGAGGTCAGGTCGCCGCACACCGAGCGATGCCAGGGGCTGATCGCGGGGATGGTGATGCCGAAGCGCTGTTCGAGGAACTGGCCGACCGAGGTGTGGTCGAAAACCTCGCTGCTGACCCAGCCGCCCTTGCTCCACGGCGAGACGACATACATCGGCACGCGCGGGCCGAGGCCGAACGGGCGCGTCGTTCCCGAGATATTGTCGTCGCGCGACAGATATTTGTCCTCATGATCGTCGAAATAATGGCCGGGCAGCGCGAGCGTCGCTTTGCCCGCGAGCGTGCCGTCGGCATTGTACGACGGCGGCGCGGCGGGCGGGAAATGATCGAACAGCCCGTCATTCTCGTCGAAGGTCTGGAAGAAGACCGTACCCGCCCAGGTGTCGGGATTGGCCGTCAGCGCGTCGAGCACGCTTGCGGTGAATTCGGCGCCCTCGATCGGGGTCGAGGCGGAGGGATGCTCGGACCATTGCTTGGGCGGCAGCACCCACGATACCGCAGGCAGCGTGCCATTCTTCGCATCTTCGGCGAGCTTTTCGAGCGAATGGTGCGACATGCCGCGTTCGTAGATCGGCGAACCCGGCTTCGCGTCGCGAAAGCCCTTGAAGGCGAGGCCGCCGTGCATCGCTCCGGTCCAATTGTCGTTGGGGTCCTGATAGATGCGCCAGTCGACGCCCGCGGCTTCGAGCACTTCGGGAATCGTCGCCCATTCGAGCGCGTTTCCGGCATAGGTATAGCCGGGTTCGGGCAGCGCGCCCTTGATCCAGCAGCGGAGGTTATTGGGTTCGGACTTGTCGTCGCGGCAATTGGTGCCGGTGGCGGCAACCTCAGGGTCGAAATTGGACCCCGACCAGAAGACGATGCGATTGGGATCGGTGCCGGTGGTGATCGAGCAATGATAGGCATCGCAGATGGTGAAGGCCTCGGCGAGCGCGAACTGGAAGGGGATGTCCTCGCGCTTGTAATAGCCCATCGAATAATCGGTCTTGAACTTGGGCCACAGGCCGAACTTGCCCTGATTCCACGCCGCCTGCGCGTCGGAGAAGCTGTGCGGGGTGCCGGGGACCTTCAGGCCGTTGGTACGCGCGGTGTCGAGGTGGAAGGGCGGCAGGTCGCGCGCGCCGTTGCTCTGTGACCAGACGTTCTTGCCGCCGGCGAGCGGGATCGGGTGACGGTCGCCGAAACCGCGCACGCCCTTCATCGTCCCGAAATAATGGTCGAACGAGCGGTTCTCCTGCATCAGGATGACGATGTGGCGGACATCCTTGATCGTGCCCGTCGTCCGCTTCGCCGGGATGGCGAGCGCGCGGCCGATGCTGGCGTGAAAGGCCGCGGCCGAGCCCGCCGCGACGCCGGCGGCCTTCAGGAAATCACGTCTCGAATTGGACATCCAAACTACTCCGGATTGAAAGGAAAGAGGGAGGTCATCGCCACGCCCGCCGCGCGCGCGAGGCGACGAGGTCGAGGGTCAGGATGACGAGGAAGATCGCGATCAGGATCGTGCCGACATGGCCATATTCATACATGTCGAAGCGGCCCTTGAGTTCCTGCCCGATACCGCCCGCGCCGACGAGGCCGATCACCGCGCCCATGCGGACGTTGCGGTCGAAGGTATAGAGCGTGCAGGCGATATGCTGCGGCAGCACCTGCGGCAGGATCGCGCTGCGCCAGACCGTGAGCCGTCCGGCGCCCATCGCGGCGAGCGCCTGCTGCGGCCGTGCGTCGGCATCCTCGACATCGTCGGCGTAGAATTTGCCGAGGAAACCCGCCGAATGGAGGCCGAGTGCGAGCACGCCGGCGATCGGGCCGAAGCCATAGGCGATGACGAGGAACAGCGCAGCGACGAGTTCGGGCACCGCGCGCAGAAACGCCGACGTCGCGCGCGATCCGGCGCGCAGAGCGGCGTGCGGGGTGATGTTGCGTGCACCGAAGAGCGCGAGCGGCAGGCCGATCAGCACGGCGATGAACGTTCCCCAGAGCGCGATTTCGAGCGTTTCGAGCATCTTTGCCGCGACATGGAACAGATAGCCGAAGGGCTCGACCAGCCAGGCGGTCCGCACGATCCGGTCTTTGCGGCGCAGCGTTTCGGGATCGAGTTCGGACACGCGCGTCTCGACGGTTTCGATGTGCGCGAAGGGAGGCAGGCGGGCGGGGTCGAAACCGGCGATGCGGCTGACCTCGCGCCGCGATGAAAGCTGGATCGAGATGAGCTGCCCCAGCGTGGTGCCGAGACCTTCGGCGACCTGCGAGCGATCGGCGAGACCTGCCTCCGCCAGCACCGCTTCGCCGCTGAGCGTCAGCATCCGCCCGATCTCGACGCGTTGGCCGGTGTACCAGAGCAACAATAGGGCGCCGAAAAGCAGGGCAACCGCGCGTGCGTCGAGCATTGCGGGAAAGCGCCAGGGGACGGCGGCGTTCATCGCGCCACTGCCCGGACGCGCGGCGGCGCGGCATGGCTGTCGAGCATCGCGGGCGTCCCGTCGAAGACCACGCGGCCGGCGTCGAGCATGACGATGCGATCGGCGAAGCGGCGTGCGAGCGCGGGTTGATGCAAGCTGCAGATTACCGTGGCGCCGAGGCTTCGAGCTTCGTTGCGGAGCAGCGCCAGCGTCGCTTCGCTCGTCGCGGGGTCGAGGCTGGCGACGGGCTCGTCGGCGAGGATGACCGCGGGGCGATGGAGCAGCGCGCGTGCTATCGCGACGCGCTGTTGCTGTCCGCCCGACAGGCTGTCGGCGCGGCGCGCGAGATGGATTTCATCGAGCCCCAGTCCGGCAAGCAGACGCGCGGCGCGCTCGCGTTCGGGATGGGGATAGAGGCCGGTGAAGCAACGCCAGGGGGCGATGCCGGCGACCGCCATGACATTCTGCGCGACGCTGGCGCGGCCGCACAGCGCGAAATCCTGCGGGATCAGGCCGATACGGCGGCGAAGCGCGCGGTCGGGCGCGGCGCCGTCATAGAGAATGCGCCCTTCGCTTGCGTCGACGAGGCCCGCTGCGGCGCGGAGCAAGGTCGATTTGCCCGCGCCCGATGTGCCGAGCACCGCGCAGAATTGGCCAGCGGGGATATAGAGGGTGACGTCCGCGAGTGCGGCGCTGCCGGGGGCATGGTGGACACCGAGACCGGCGATCCCGATGTCGATCATCGGACCGGCCTTTCGGCCGCCTTGCGGAGCATCTCGCCCTTCAACGCCGGGCCGACCTGCGCCATTTTCCGCGCGGCGGGATCGAAATGACCGGCAGGGACCGCGCCCGTATAGCCGTCGACCTGTGCGCCGCCATAACCGCGGATCATCTCGGGCGTGATGCCGGGGGTGCGGCTGATATTCTCGAACGCCGCGCGAAGCCGCGCACTCACGGCGGGCGGGAGGCGCGTGCTCGCGATCAGCGGCGGGTAGGGGATCGGGCCGCTGCGCGCGACGACGCGAAGGTCCGCTGCGCCGGGGACGTTCGCACGGACGGCCTTGTCATAGCTGTCGAAGGAAAGCGCGGCGGCGTCGACCTCGCCATTGACCAATGCGGCGAGGCTGTTCGCGTGGGTGCCGGTCATGCGTACCGCCGACAGGTCGCGTGCGGGATCGATCCCCGCGTCGAGGAACATCGCGACGGGAAAGACGAAAGCCGAGGTCGAGTTGATATCGCCGAACGCGACGCGCTTCCCCTTGAGGTCGCCGATCGAGCGGACGGCGGAGTCGGGGCGGACGAACAGCCCGGCATAATAGACCGAGCGCCCCGATTTGACCGCGACGGCGAGCATTTCGGCGCAGCCGCGGCGCCTCGCCTGCAAATAGGTGACGGGTCCGACAAAGGCGATGTCGGCGGCATCGTTGCACATGGCCTCAACGACCCCGCCATAGGATTGCGCGACCTTGAGGTCGAAACGGAGTCCGGTGCCGCGCGCCACCGCGTCGAAGACCGGGCGATAGTCGGCGAGCGTGCCGCTTTCGGTCCCGCCGTCGGCGGGGATCAGCAGCACGCGCAGCGGCGGCGGCTGCGCGGTGCGCGGCGGCAAAAGCAGCCAGGCCGCGCCGGCAGCGCATAACGCCGCCAGCACAGCCGCAATCATCCACCGCCGCATAAACAACCTCCGTCGACCCGAGAAACGGGGGGCAACTACGACGGGGCTGTGACAGCGGCATGAACCGGGTTCCTCGAGCCGGGCCGGTCAGAATTTGGTCGAGTAGGAGATATAGACGCTGCGCGGCTTGCCCTCGAACTCGTAGCCGTAGAAATATTCGGGGCTGTTCAGCGCGATCTCGCCGCGAATGAAGGCCGAGCTGTAGCGCATGTTCCCATAGCCGTAACGTTCGGCATATTTCTGGTCGAAGATGTTGACGACGCGCAGCTGAAACTGGTGCTGGCGCTCGTCGCCGAGGCGATAGCCGATCGACCCGTTCATCAGGAAATAATTGCCGAAATTGTGGCGTAGCGAGCTATTGACCCCGCCCGTCGCATATTCGGGACCCTGGTAACGCGGGAAGAGCGTGACCGAGAAGCGGTCGTCGGGGCTGGTCCAACGGAGGTTGCCGCCGATCATATATTCGGGGGTCTCGTTGATCTGCAGCTTGCTGCCGTCGAGGCGCGCCTTTTGCTTGGTGTAGTTGATGTTGAACGAGAAGCCCTTGCCGACGCGCACGTCGAGTTCGGCGGTCAGCCCGCGGATCTCGGTGATGCGGTCGTTGTTGAAATAGGTGTTGGGGGTGAGGCCCGACGTCGTCTGGATGCGGTTGGTCACGTCGGTGCGGAATGCGCCGACCTCGGCATTCACCTGGACGTTGCCGAAGCTCTGCGAAAAGCCGATGCCGCCATTGTAGGTTTCGGTTTCCTCGGTCTTGAGGTCGGGGTTGCCGACGAGCGTCGGGCTCTGCGCGAACAGTTCGTTGGTGCGCGGCAGGCTGTACGAGGTGCCGCCGTTGCCGCGGATATAGAAAGCGCCGATCGGCTGGCGAAACCCGAATTTCCAGATCGTCCGCGATCCGAAGCTGTCGGCGAAGTCGGTGCGCAGGGCGAGCGACAATTTGGTGTCGGGGCTGAACGGGATCACCGGGCGGAAGTCTGCATAGACGCCGGTGATCGTGTTCGCCTTGT
Organism: Sphingopyxis sp. LARHCG72; assembly: GCF_052871675.1. Taxonomy (NCBI): domain Bacteria; kingdom Pseudomonadati; phylum Pseudomonadota; class Alphaproteobacteria; order Sphingomonadales; family Sphingopyxidaceae; genus Sphingopyxis; species Sphingopyxis sp. LARHCG72. The sequence continues at coordinate 293,193 of NZ_JBIXJU010000006.1, forward strand.
TCGAGATCGGGAAGACCGGGTCCGAGTCATTCTTGTACGACACGACCTGCACGCCCGCGACCACCTCGAGGATGTTGGGGAGCGACAGCGTGTTGCGGACGTTGAGCCCCATTTCACGGAAGCCGCCGACCTTGGAATCCTTACCGAAGCCCTTGTTGGGGAAGGGGATCGACTTGCCCGTCGCGTCGCCGAAACGGATCAACCGGCCCGTCGTCGGATCGGTGCAGCCCGCGGGCGTCTTGCAGATTTCGGCGAAGGTCTCGGTGTTGTTGAGCCGCGGGTTGCTCCAGTAGCCGGCGATCTCGGTGTAGAAATTCTCCGACCAGCGGCGGTCGAGCGAGAAATCGACGATCGGATAGCGGACGCGGTTCGGCGAGAAGGTTTCGGCGTCGGGGAAGGGGTCGTGGAATTCGATCTGCGTATATTGGCCGTTGATGCGGAGTTCGCTCTTGTCATCGACCTTCCACAGATATTTGATGCCGATATTGCTGCGGTTGAGCGGATAATCCTGAATGCCGCCCGCCTTGGCGACATTGTCGACATAGGCTTCGGGGGCGAAGATGCGGGGGCCGTCGGTCTGGATCGTGCCGCCGTAGATCATCAGGCTGTGGCGGCCTTCGGGGTCGATCGGGAAGCTGGCGTTGCCCCAGATTTCGCGCGTGTTGAACGCGCCATATTGCGCGCCGAGTTCGAACTTGCTGCTGCCGTCGGGGCGCTTCGTGACGAGGCTGATCACGCCGATGCCGCCGTTGCTGCCGAAGAAGAGGCTGTTGCCGCCGCGGAACACCTCGGCGCGCTCGATCATGTGCGGGTCGATCGTCGTCGATCCCCAGATATCCTCGAGTGCGGGGCCGCGGTCGTAGAGCGGCACGCCGTCGAGCACCACCAGCGTGTCGCGGTCGCTGCCGCCGTCGAGGCGGATCGTATATTCGCCTTCGTCGGGCGAATAGCCGATGTTGGCGCCCTTGATCAGGAACTGCGCGATTTCGGCGAAGTTGGTCGCGCCCGTCGCGGCGATTTCCTCGGCGGTCACGATCTGGACGGCGTTGCCATATTCGACCGCCGCGGCGGCGAGCGGGGTGGCTTCGACCGCTGCGGTGCCGGTGACGATGATCTCGTCGCCCGCGCCCGAGCCGGCATCGGCGCTGTCGGCGCCTGCTTCATCGACGGCCGCAAACGCCACCGACGGCAGCGCGCTGGCGGAGAGCAACAGGCCAACCATGGCCGCACGCGTTTTGGAAGAGATGTGCACAATCATGCCCCTTTTGAAGAATCCCGGTCACATTGGCGGAGCAGGGGCGGCCGTGTTCACGACTCGATGCTGCGCCGCACCAATGTGCGAGGCATCCGCTAGGGGTGGCATGTGACAGTTGAGTGAAATAGGCTCAGTTTTAGATTTAAATAATAATGAGCAAATTGTACTTTCGGATGATTCCGATCTCGGCTAGCATTCTCTGTCGCGGTGGCGGACGTGAGGATTCTGACGGAGAATTGCGTAAGATGAATGACAAGGGTGGGGTTTCGAAAGCGGCAGGCGACGATCGGGCGCCGATCGAAAATGCGCTCGAACGAATGAGGATGGCTCATGGCACGATGGCGCGGGGCGCGCGGCGCATCGCCGACCATATCCTCGCGCAGCCCGAAGAGATTGTCCGCATGTCGATCACCGAGCTCGCCGAGGCGGTCGGGGTCAGCGAAGGCAGCGTCGTCAATTTCTGCCGCAGCATCGGGCTGTCGGGGTTCCAGCACCTGAAGCTGAGCCTCGCGCGCGAGGTGGTCCAGCCGGTGCAGTTCATCCACGAGGATATCGGCCGCGACGACGACATGGATACGATCTGTCGCAAGGTTTTCCATTCGGGCATCCAGGCACTGCGCGACTCGCTGTCGGTGCTCGATCCGCAGGCGCTGCGGAACGCGGTCGACATGATCCGTTCGGCAAAGCGCATCGAAATCTATGGCATCGGGTCTTCGGCCCCGATTGCCGAGGACACGCATTACCGGATGCTGCGCATCGGGCTCGACGCGCGCGTGGTGATCGACAGCCATATCCAGGCGATCAGCGCCTCGCGCTGCGACCCCGACGTAGCGGTGCTGACGATTTCGCACAGCGGCGCGACGCACGAGACCGTTGCGGCGACACGTCTCGCGAAGGAAGCGGGGGCGCGAACGATCGTCATCACCAACTTCGCGCGCTCACCGATCCAGGCCTATGCCGACGTCGTGCTGTTCACCATGGCACGCGAAACGCGCTTTCGCACCGAGGCGATGACGAGCCGCATCGCGCAGCTTTGCGTTGCCGACGCGCTGATCGCGGCGCTGGCGCTCGACGATTACGACCGTTCGACGGAGACGCTGCGGCAAACCTTCGAGGTATTGTCGATCAAGCGTTTCTGACGCCCGGCTAGGGCGCGGGCCCCGCGTCGCGGGCGATTACCGGGAAAGTACGAAAAGCCAGCCTTTAGCCTCTTATATGATAAGGGGCTTGAGCTCCGCTGCGGAGCGCATCAATGGGACTGGCTGCTCTTTCGGATGACCGTCATGGACAACAAACTGCCTCTGGCCATCACGCCGGAGTTCACGAGCTACATCGGCCGCGGCCCTTGCGACCCCGCGGTTCTTCCGCCCGATGCGATCATCCTCGGCTTCGGGGATATCGGCGAACCCGCAGTCAGCGTCCTCGTCGCGTCAGATCTCGACGGCAATGCCAATGATCATCTGGTGGTGTTCGCGGTCAGCGAAGCCGCCTGCCTTCGCCTTTTCGCCCTGCTGCCGAAGCCTGCGGGCCGCTGGTATCTTCCCGCCGACCTGCGCGGGCTCGGCCGCTCCGTCGTTGCGGTCGAAGGGGAGGGCGAAGTGCCCGACATCCTGCGGTCCGCGCGCAGCCTCGAACTCTTGTGCCAGCTCTTTACGGCGCTGGCCGAAAATCGCATGGTCGAAGTCGGCGGCGCGACGACGCTGAGCGAGGACGACATCACCCGCGTCGCCGCGGCGCACCAGCTCGTCAACGAGCATTGGCAGGAACGGCTGACCGTCAGCAGCGTCGCGCGGCGCTGCGGGCTGAGCAAGGAAAAGCTGACGCGCGGCTTTCGCGAGCTGTATCAATGCAGCGTCGCCGAGGCGGTGAGCGAGCGGCGGCTCCAGCGCGCGCGCCAGCTTCTCGCGCAAAGCGACCTGTCGATCTCGAGCATCGGCTATCGCTGTGGCTATATGAGCAACGCGAGCTTTACCCGCGCCTTCGCGCGCCGCTTCGGCGTCGTTCCCACCGAAATGCGCCGACGCGAGATGACCGCCTGAGGGCGCCCGGCGTCCGGACGCCCCATGGCCTGTCTCAGAAGTGCGCGTTGACGCTCACCCAATAGCTGCGCGCCTTGTCCTTGTTGTTGTAGTGATCGATGTAGGTCGGCGTATAGGCACCGTTCACCGGATTGCCGAAGTCGACATCATAGCCGCGGAAGTCGCGATCGAGCAGGTTGTTCACGCGGCCGCTGATCGTCAGATGGTCGTTCAGGCGATATTGCGCGCCAAGGTTCAGCACCGTGTAGCTGTTGTAATAGAGATGATCGCCGTTCGTCGCGACGCCGCGATAGCGCCGTGAGCGGTGTTCGGCCGAGAGCTGCGTCGACAGGCCGTCGAACGGCTCCCAGTCGATCGTCGCGTTCGCCATATGCTTCGCCGACTGGGTCAGCGGCTGCCCCGCAGAGGCGCCGGTGAGCTGCTTGCTGTCGGTATAGGTATAGTTGGCGCGCAGCGACAGGCCGGGGAAGAACTGATAGCGGCCCGCGACCTCGGCGCCCTTGATCCGCGCCTTGTCGACGTTGAACGGGATGCTGATCGTGCTGCCCAGCCCGAGCACGGCGTAATAGTCGCCCAGATTGGCGCAAGGCCGGACGAAATTGGTCAGTGCGCACGGCCGGACAATCGTCGTGTCGATCTTGTCCTTGAACTTGTTGTGGAACAGCGTGACGTTGATCCCGCTGTTGGCGGTCGGGTTCCAGTAGATCGCCGCCTCGCTGTTGACGCTGGTTTCGGGCTTCAGATCGGGGTTGCCGATGAAGGGGCTGGTGCCCTGTCCACCGAACCCGCGGATCCCGTCATAGAGGTCGGTGGTCTTCGGCGTCTTGTAGCCGGTGCTGACGCCGCCCTTCACCGTCAGCGTCGGGGTGATGGAATAATTGGCATAGATGCGCGGGCTGACATGGCCGCCGAACAGGTTGTGATTGTCGTAGCGGATGCCGCCGGTGAGGGTGAAGCCTTCGAAGATCGTCCAGTTGTCCTCGGCGAACAGCGACCAGATGCGGTGATCCTGCACCGCCTCGATCCCGCCGACCGCAGCCTCCAGCCCGAACACGCCATCGTCGAGCGTGCCGTCGATATATTGGCCGCCGACCACGAAATGATGGCGCCCCGCCAGATTCTCGACCGGGATGTCGATCCGTGCGTCGAGCGTATATTGCGCGCTTTCGAGCGTACGCAGCGGGCGCGGCAGGAAGGTGCTTTCGGCGAGCGCGCGGCGCTGCGCGGTCGGCATCCCGGCATAGGGGCCGGTGCCGCTGAACATCTGTTGCAGCAACTGGCGTTCGGCGACCGAGAAGGGCATGGTGCGGCCCTTGTTGTTCGTTTCGATATAGGCGAACGACAGGAAAGTCCGCGCGAAGCCGAAGTCGCCATTATAGGTTCCGGCCCACGACAGGCGGTCGAAGACCTGGTTTTCGGTATAGCCGACGCGCGGCTGGACGATGCCGCCCGAGGCGCGCCAGATGCTCTCGATCCCGTCGAGGGTGCCGAGCGGATAGGTGATCGCACCGCTGACCGGGTCGATGATCGGCGTGTTGTCATAGACCTGTTTCGAATAATCGATGTCGAAGATCAGGCTGTGGTCGGGCGAGGGCGTGAAGGTCAGCGACCCGCCATAGCTGCGGTTGGTGTTCTTCACCGTCTTGCCGCCGCCGCCGAAGCCCAGCCCGACATGCGACACGCCCGCAGGATCGACGACCGGCGCGAAATCGGGTTCGGAAGGGTAGCGCTTGTAGAAGGAGCCGCGCAGTTTCATCCCGATGATGCCGGGGACGATCGGGCCGCTGACGTTGGCGTCGAACGTCATGTCGTCGCCGAAATCGCTGTCTTCCTGGATGCTGCGCCCGAAGGTCACCGAGCCCGACCAGCGGTCGAGCACCTTCTTCGTGATGATGTTGATCACGCCGCCCAGCGCGTCGGCGCCATAGAGCGTCGATGCGGGGCCGCGAATGACCTCGATCCGCTCGATCGCGTCGAGCGGCGGGATATGGTTGAACTGGTTGCCGCCGAAGCTGTTGGGATAGATGTCGCCATGGTTGTTCTGGCGGCGGCCGTCGATCAGGATCAGCGTATAGTCGGATCCCATGCCGCGGATGCTGATCGTGCGCTGGCCGGTCTTGTCCGACGTTTCGCCGACGTCGACCCCCTCGATATCGCGCACCGCGTCGATCAGCGTCATATAGGGCCGTTCGCGCAGCTCCTCGGCGGTGACGACCGTGATGCTGGCGGGGGCATCGGTGATTTTCTGTTCGAACCCCGCGGCGGTGACGACGATGTCCGATCCGGCAGGGGCCTCGTCGCCTTCGTTCGCGGCGGCGGGCGCTGCGATCAGCGCGGCGATCGCCATTAAGCAGCTGCTGCAGCCGAGGCGCGCAGCCGAGCGATGGAAAGCGGTCATTGGATAGTCCCCCGATAATGCGAATGATTTGCAAAAGATCGGCGCGCACCTGATGCGGACGCCGTGCGGGGTCAATTCGGAATCGGGGTCAGGCGAGTGTCAGCAACACTTTGTCACAATCGCGGGCAGCAGGGAGGAGAGGGGGATTCGCGGCGGGTAGCGGCTTTCAGTCTCGCGGCAGCATCAGGCTGACCCCGAGACCGCCGAGCGGGCTGTCGCGCAGGGTCAGCGCACCGCCCATCGCGGCGGCGGCCTTGTGCGCGGCGGCAAGGCCGATCCCTGCGCCGCCGGAATCGCGTGCGCGCGCTTCGTCGAGGCGGCGAAACGGCAGCAGTGCTTCGTCGCGCCGGTCGGGCGCGATGCCCGGCCCGTCGTCGTCGACGTCGATCGTGAACCGGTCGGGGCCATCGTCGCGAAGGGAGAGCTCGACGCGGTTCGCATGGCGCCGCGCATTGTCGATCAGGTTGGCGAGAATGCGCTTGATCGTGAGCGGGCGGGCGGTGACCAGCAAAGCGTCGGGGCCGCGATAGGCGATATCGTCGCCGAGGTCGGCGGCGGTGTCGGCAACCGTGGCGAGCAGCGCCGCGGCGTCGATCAGCCGCGGCACTTCTTCCTCGCCGCTCCGGAAATAGGACAAAGTCGCTTCGATGAAGCTTTCCATTTCAGCCAGATCGGCGCTTATCGCCTCGCGCGCTTCGCTATCACTTAGCAACGACGCGCGCAGGCGGAGGCGCTGGATGGGCGTTCGCAGGTCGTGCGACACGGCGACCAGCGCCTCGGTCTGGTCGCTCATCGCTCGCAGCAGGCGTTCCTGCATCGCCGAAAAAGCCGTCGCGACGCGCCGCACTTCGGCGGGCCCATCGACGATGACCGGACTCGGACGGCCGCCGCTGGTCCGATCCGCCGCGGCGGCAAGATCGCTGAGCGGGCGGACGAGCGCGCGGATCATGACGAGCGCGATTCCGAGCACCGCCGCGACGAGCAAGAGGTGGAGCAGGATGACCATGCGCGGGTCGGGCGGCGCACCGAGATAGGGGCTGAGGCGAAAGGTGACGAAGCTGCCGTCGGCGATCCGCAGCGCGCCGACGAGGTCGCGCTCGCCGCGCGCGGCCGACGGCATCAGCGTCAGCCGCAGTTCGCGCGATGTCAGGTCCGGCGCCGAGCGGACGAGGCGCGCGCGCAGGCTCTGGAGCTGGGCGAAGGAGGCGCTGAAGTCGGTGATGACGGTGCGTGGCACCCAGTTGAGCGAGAGATCGCCCTCCGCGAGGTCGCGAAGGCGTTCGCCGCGGTCGCGCGCGTGGTGCGCCAGCGCGGTGCGTTCGGCTTCGGTCAGCCGACTTGCGATTTGCCCGATCTCCTGATCGGACAGGAGTTCGCGTTCCTGCCAGCGCTGGAGCGCGATATTGCCAAGCAGTTCGAGGAGGATCGCGCCGACGAGAACGAGCAGGATTCGCCCGACCATCGCCTCGGGAAGGCTCAGGCGCATCGGTCAGGTCACGATAACGTCGGCCGCGAGCATATAGCCGACCCCGCGAACGGTGCGGATCAGCGGGCGCACCTTCCGGCCGTCGCCGAGCTTGCGTCGCAGCCGGCTGACGAGCACGTCGATGCTGCGATCGGTCGAGGATCCGATGCGGCTGCGCGACAGTTCGAGCAGGCGCTCGCGGCCGATCATCCGCTGCGGATTGCGGAGCAGTGCCAGCAGGTCCTGTTCGGCAGCGGTGAGGTCGACCTCGGCGCCCGACGGCGCGATCAGCTCGCGGCGCCGCGCGTGATATTGCCAACCGGCAAATTCGAAACGTTCGGGGATCGGCGCGTCGAGCGGCGCGTGCGGATCGCGCATCCGCCGCAGCACCGCGCGCACGCGGGCGAGCACTTCGGACCGGCCAAAGGGCTTCGCGATATAATCGTCGGCGCCGACGTCGAGCCCGGCGACCCGGTCGCTTTCCTGCCCGCGCGCGCTGATCATGATGATCGGCACATGGCTTTGCTTGCGGATCGTCCGGCACAGCTCGATGCCGCTGTCGCCCGGCAGCATGATGTCGAGCAGGATCAGGTCGATCCGTCCCGCCCCGATGATCTCCTGCAATTCGGCGCCGTCGCGCGCGCCGCTGACCTCATAACCGCATTCGCGCAAGATTCGCGTCAGCAGCGTGCGCACCCCTGCGTCGTCATCGACGACGACGATATGATGGGCAAGCGCCGGAGTCCGGGTTGGGACGGGCGCTGGCTCGGGGCGCGTGGCGATGGCCGGCAAGATCGGGGCTCCTTGGTGACGGGTCCATTGTCGGATCCCGGCTTTGGGGCGGCCCGGACAGACGGTGTGATAACTATTCGCATTATGCGAAATATCAATGGCCGCGCCATTTGACCGCGATCAATGACCGCCTTTGAAGGGCGCGGCAAGAGTTCCCCGCAACCGCAGGAGGAATGATATGCGAAACCTGTTGATCCACGCCGATGCGAGCCGGGCCATGGCGGCGCGAACGGAAACCGCACTGGCGATCGGCCGACGGAACCGTTCACATCTCAGCTTTGTGATCGCCTCTCCCTTTCAGCAGTTCATCGCGACCGATCCTTTCGGCGGAATGTATCTGGCGGCCGGGCAACTCGCGAAGGCCGAGCTTGCCGATCAGGAGCTGGCAGAGCGGCTGGGGACCGAGCTGGCGCGCGAGGATGTGCCCTGGGATATCGCGATCGCCGACGGCGATGCCTTGTCCGTGATGTCGCTCGCCGCAACGCTGGCGGACCTCGCCATCGTTTCGCTCGGACAGCCGAACGCGCCGATGAGGGCGGGCGACCTCGCGATGACCGTGCCTGTACCGGTGCTGGCGATTCCCGAAAGCGGCGGGCCGGTCGATCTCGACGCGCCGGTGATGGTCGCGTGGAACGGCAGCCCGCAGGCGGCGCACGCGCTGCGCGCGGCTGTACCGCTGATCCGCGACGCGAGCGAGGTCATCCTGGTCACGGTCGGTGCCGACGACGGACGGATCCCGGCCCAGGATGCGATGCTGTATCTGTCGCGCCACGGGATCCATGCCGATTTCCGTCAGGTCGAGCGCGGGGCGGATACTGCCGAGGAAGTGCTGGAGTGGCAGGCGAAGGCGATCGCCCCCGGCCTGATCGTCATGGGCGCCTTTGGCCGGCCGCGCTTGCGTGAGACGCTGTTCGGCGGCGTGACCCGTTACCTTCTCGAAGCCGCGCCGGCCCCTTTGCTTCTCGCGCATTAGGGTTTCGGTCCGCTACGCTTTTCAAACCGGCCGCCTTCCTGTAGGGCGGCCGCGTGACCGATTGTGCTACCTGCGTTGTCCGAAACCGCGCGATTTGCGCGAGCCTGAACCCCGCGGAACTAGCCGCGCTGGGCAAGATGGGGCGCCGACAGAAAGTACGGCAGGGGCAGACCCTGCTCTGGGAAGGCGACGGCGCCCCCGTCGTCGCCAATGTCCTCGAAGGCGTGCTCAAACTCGTCGTCTCGACCACCGACGGGCGCGAGCAGATCGTCGGCGTCGTCTTTCCGTCCGATTTCATCGGCCGCCCGTTCGGCAAGGAAAGCCCGTACAGCGTCACGGCGATGACCGACGCCGAAGTGTGCATCTTCAACCGTAATAATTTCGACGATTTCGCGAGTACGCATCCCGATCTCCAGCAGAAGCTGCTCCGCCGGACGCTCGACGAACTCGACCGCGCGCGGCACTGGATGATGCTGCTCGGGCGCAAGTCGGCGTCGGAGAAGGTCGCCTCCTTCCTGCTCGAAATGTCCGAGCGCCTGTCGGGGCAGGGATGCCAGTCGGGCGCGCGCGACGGGTTCGAGCTGCCTTTCGGCCGCCAGCAGATCGCCGACATCCTTGGCCTGACGATCGAAACGACGAGCCGCCAGCTCACGAAGATGCGAGCCGACGGCGTCGTCGATCTGCCCTCGCGCCGCGAAATCGTGATCAACGATCGCGCGGCGATGGAGGATATGGCGGGCTAGGACCTCCCGCTCAGAAGCGGAAGGCGACCCCGGCGCTCAGCACCCATGGATCGAGCCTGTGCTTCGTGCGCAGCACTTCGGTCGTCCCGGCGAACCAGCGCGCGGTCGGGCGCAGGAAATAGCGCTTCGCATCGAAGGTCACGGCCAGTCCCTTGTCGTTCACCGGGACGTCCATCCCGGCCTGGAGCGCGACCCCGAACGTGTCGTTCATCTTTTGCCGCGTCGCGCCGAGCGCCACTGCGGTCGCGCCGGGCTTTTCGTCGATGAAGATGAAATAGCTGGGTCCGGCGCCGACATAGGGTTGGACGCCGCCATCCTTGCCGAAATGATATTTTAGCGTCAGCGTCGCGGGCACGATCTTCGCGTCTGACACCAGCCCAGCACCGGCGAGCGCGCCGCGCCCGTCGACATCATGCTGCGTCACCCCGGCGATCGTTTCGAGCGAGATGTTGTCGGCGACGAAATATTCGACCGCGATTGTCGGCACCATATTGTCGTCGGCCTTCGTCTGCGTTCCCGCAGGCAGGCCGATCCGGTCGATCTTCACATCCTTGATCTTGCCGTCGGGCGCGACGAGCGTCCCGAGCAGCTTGACCTGCACGTCGCCCGCCTTTGCGAAGGCCTGGCCGGGAAGCGCGAGCGCGACGGCCAGCGCGGCGAGGGAGAGAGTCTGTTTTTTCATGGGTCTAGGCTCCTTGCTTGACGAAGCCGTCCCTGCGCCCGGCGGAATGCGCCCGCATTGATGCGGCGCAACAAGTTCGTTGATCCCGGTCAATGTTTCGTCGCGCCCGCGCGTCCATGGCGGCGGTGAACCGCGTGGCCGAAGGGCTGCGCCAAGCAGGGACAAGCGATATGGACGGTCTGGTAACAAAGGCGGGGGGCTGGTTGGGATTGACCCTGCTGGCGCTCGTGATGGCGGCGCTCGCGGTCGATGCGCCCTTCGCGGTGCATATGATCATCGTCGCGCTTGCATGCCTCGCCATGCTGTGGGCGACCGTCACGCGTGCCGATTACAGCGGCCTTGAGCGCGGCCTGTTGAAGATGCCCGCCGATCAGGGCGTCTATGACGACGACCCGATCCGCTGGGGCGTCATCGCGACCTTGTTCTGGGGTGTCGCCGGGATGGCCGCAGGGCTCTTTATCGCACTCCAGCTCGCTTTCCCGGCGCTGAACCTCAACCTCGAATATACGACCTTCGGGCGGCTGCGGCCGCTGCACACCTCGGCGGTGATCTTCGCCTTTGGCGGCAACGCGCTGATCGCGACGAGCTATTATGTCGTCCAGCGCACCTGCCGCGCGCGGCTCGCGTTCCCGACGCTCGCGCGCTTCGTCTTCTGGGGATACCAGCTCTTCATCGTCCTCGCGGCGACGGGCTATCTGATGGGCGTCACCGCGGCGAAGGAATATGCCGAGCCCGAATGGTATGTCGATCTGTGGCTGACGATCGTCTGGGTCGCCTATCTGGTCGTGTTCGTCGGCACGATCGTCAAGCGCCGCGAGCCGCATATCTATGTCGCGAACTGGTTTTACCTCAGCTTCATCGTCACCATCGCGATGCTCCACATCGTCAACAATCTGTCGATGCCCGCCAGCATCTTTGGGTCGAAGAGCTATGCTGCCTTCGCCGGGGTGCAGGATGCGCTGACGCAATGGTGGTACGGGCATAATGCGGTCGGATTCTTCCTGACCGCGGGCTTCCTCGCGATGATGTATTATTTCGTGCCGAAGCAGGCCGAGCGGCCAGTGTACAGCTATCGCCTGTCGATCATCCATTTCTGGTCGCTGATCTTCCTCTACATCTGGGCGGGGCCGCACCACCTTCACTACACCGCGCTGCCCGACTGGGCGCAGACGCTGGGCATGGTCTTTTCGGTCATCCTGTGGATGCCGAGCTGGGGCGGCATGATCAACGGCCTGATGACGCTGAACGGCGCGTGGGACAAGATCCGTACCGACCCGATCATCCGCATGATGGTGATGGCGCTGGCCTTCTACGGCATGAGCACCTTCGAAGGCCCGATGATGTCGATCAAATGGGTCAACTCGATGTCGCATTACACCGACTGGACGATCGGCCATGTGCACTCGGGCGCGCTCGGCTGGAACGGGATGATTACCTTCGCCTGCGTCTATTACCTCGCGCCGCGCCTGTGGGGCCGCGAGCGGCTCTACAGCCTGCGCATGGTCAACTGGCACTTCTGGCTCGCGACCGTCGGTATCGTTTTCTACGCCGCGTCGATGTGGGTCGCGGGCATCATGCAGGGCCTGATGTGGCGCGAATATGGAGCCGACGGCTACCTCGTCTACAGCTTCGTCGAAAGCGTCGCGGCGATGCACCCGATGTACCTGATCCGCGCCGCGGGCGGGGCGATGTATCTCGCTGGCTTCCTGATCATGGTCTTCAACGTCTGGGCGACGCTCAGCGGCAAGGTCCGTGCCGAAAAGCCGATGACCGAAACCCCCTACAACGCCGCAGCGGACCGCCCGCTCGCGCCCGTCCCTGCCGAATAAGGAGCCCGGATCATGGCCACCAGACCCGCCAAACAGGGCTTCAGCCACAAGAAGATCGAACGCAATGTGACGTTGCTCGGCGCCCTCGCGCTGCTCACCGTCACCATCGGCGGCATCGTCGAGATCGCGCCGCTCTTCTGGATCGACAACACGGTCGAGAAGGTCGAGGGCATGCGCCCCTATACCCCGCTCGAGCTCGCCGGACGCAACATCTACATGCGCGAGGGCTGCTACACCTGCCACAGCCAGATGATCCGTCCGTTCCGCGACGAGGTCGAACGCTATGGCCACTACAGCCTCGCCGCCGAGAGCATGTACGACCACCCGTTCCAATGGGGGTCGAAACGCACCGGACCCGACCTTGCGCGCGTCGGCGGCCGCTATTCGGACGAATGGCACAAGGCGCACCTGATCGATCCGCGCAGCGTCGTGCCCGAATCGATCATGCCGCCCTATGCCTTCCTCGCCGAACGCGATCTCCAGACGGGCGACATGGCGAACGACTTGACCGCGCTCTATCGCGTCGGTGTGCCCTATACAAAGGCCGACATCGCCAAGGCGAACGACGACATCAAGGCGCAGGCCGACCCCGATGCCGGCGCGGGCGATCTGCAGAAACGCTATCCGAAGGCGCAGGTTCGCGACTTCGACGGCAATCCCGACCGCGTGACCGAAATGGATGCGCTGATCGCCTATCTCCAGATGCTCGGCACGCTGGTCGACGTCGACAAGGCGGCGCCGCAGGAACGCCCGTCCGAAACGGAGGCGGCACGATGACCTACAACGACCTCAGGCATTTTGCCGACAGCTGGGGGCTGCTCGCCATGACCCTGCTGTTCCTCACCCTCATCGCCTGGCCGTTCCGGCCGAGCGCCCGCGCGCGCAACGACGAAGCCGCGAACATGATCTTCAAGGACGACGAGCATGGCTGAGCAGAAACGCATCGACGAAGCGACGGGCACGAGCACGGTCGGTCACGAGTGGGACGGTATCGAGGAACTCGACACGCCGATGCCGCGCTGGTGGCTGTGGACCTTTTACGCCACGATCGTGTGGGGGCTCGCCTATGTCGTGCTCTATCCGGCATGGCCGCTCGTCAACAGCGCGACCGAGGGTGTGCTCGGCTGGTCGAGCCGCGGCGACCTCGAAAAGGAAATGGCGGCTGACTCGAAACGCCGTGCGCCGACGGTGCGTGCGATCGCAGCGACCGCGATCGCCGACCTGCCGACGAAACCCGAACTGATGCAGGCGGCGGTACAGGGCGGCGGCGCGGCGTTCCGCGTCCATTGCGTCCAGTGTCATGGTGCGGGCGGGGCGGGGGTGAAGAATCTCTACCCCAGCCTGACCGACGACGACTGGTTGTGGGGCGGTGACCTTTCCGCCATCGAATATACGGTCACGCACGGGATCCGGAATCCCGATCACAAGGCGACACGCACCAGCCTGATGCCTGCCTTCGGCCGCGACGGGATCCTCGATGCGGCGCAGATCGGCGACGTCGTCAGCTTCGTGCGCACGATCAGCCGCCAAGAAAAGGCGAGCGCGTCGTCGGCGCGCGGCGCCACGCTGTTCGCCGATAATTGCGCGGTCTGCCACGGTGCAGGCGGCGAGGGCGGCCGCCAGTTCGGCGCGCCGAAGCTGACCGACGCCATCTGGCTCTATGGCGGCGACCGTGACAGCCTGACCGCTACGGTGAACCAGCCGCGCAACGGCGTGATGCCGCGCTGGAACAACCGGCTCGGTCCGGTGACGATCAAGATGCTGTCGGCCTATGTCTATTCGCTGGGCGGCGGCGAGAAGGGGCTCGCGCCCGCGAACGAGGGAGCAGTTGAAGGGCAGGGAGCCGATGGCCAGCCCTGAGGACCTCGCCGGCCAGCCCGCGCCGCTCTATGAAGCGCGGAAGGGCGTTTACCCGAAAGCGGTGAACGGCCCCTTCCGGCGCTTCAAATGGGCGATCATGGCGGTCACGCTCGCGATCTATTACGGGACGCCGTGGATCCGCTGGGATCGCGGCCCCTATGCGCCCGACCAGGCGGTGCTCGTCGACCTCGCGAACCGGCGCTTCTACATGTTCCAGATCGAAATCTGGCCGCACGAATTCTATTATGTCGCGGGCCTTTTGATCATGGCGGGGATCGGCCTGTTCCTCGTCACCAGCGCGGTCGGGCGTGCCTGGTGCGGCTATGCCTGCCCGCAGACGGTGTGGACCGACCTTTTCCAGCATGTCGACCGGATGGTCGACGGCGACCGCAATGCACAGGTCCGGCTGGCCAAGGGGCCATGGACGTTCGAGAAGGTGGCAAAGCGCGGCCTTAAATATCTGATATACTTGGCCATCGCCTTCTGGACCGGCGGCGCGTGGATCATGTATTTCGCCGATGCGCCGACGCTGACGGTGGATTTCTGGACCGGGCAGGCGGCGCTTGTTGCCTATGGCACGGTCGCCGTCCTCACCGCGACGACTTTCATCCTCGGCGGCTTCCTGCGCGAACAGGTGTGCGTCTATATGTGTCCCTGGCCGCGTATCCAGACCGCGATGATGGACGAAAAGTCGCTGCTGGTGACCTACAAGGACTGGCGCGGCGAACCACGGGGCAGCGTCAAGAAGGCGCAGGCGCATCCGGGCGCATTCGGCGACTGCATCGACTGCAACCAGTGCGTCGCGGTCTGCCCGACGGGAATCGACATTCGCGAAGGTCCGCAGATCGGCTGCATCACCTGCGCACTCTGTATCGACGCGTGCGACGGGGTGATGGCACAGGTCGGTCGCCCGCGCGGGCTGATCGATTATTGCACGCTCGACGATGCCGCTACCGAAAAGGCCGGCGGCACCGGGCAGCCGATCCGCAAGACGCTGACCAGGCCGCGCACCTTGATCTATTTCGGCGTGTGGATCGCGATCGGTGCAGCGATGCTCTTTTCGCTCGGTCAGCGTACGCGGCTCGACCTCGCCGTCCAGCACGAACGCAGCCCGCTCTATGTCCAGCTGTCCGACGGGCATGTCCGCAACAATTACACGCTGAAGCTGCGCAACATGGAAACGCGCCCGCGCCGCGTGGCGGTGACGGTCAGCGGGCTTCCGGGCGCGGCGGTCTGGACCGAAGGCGGCGCGCGCGAAGGCGCGGGGCAGGAGATCAGGCTGACGCTCTCGCCCGACAGCGTCACAAGCCTCAAGCTCTTCATCGCGGCGCCGGGCGCTGGACCGGCGCGGCAGGACTTCACGATCAGCACGCGCGGCCTCGACGGCGATCCGCGCGGCGACAGCGACATCATCCAGTTCGACCGGCCGGAGGCAGGACAATGACCGACAGGCGTAAACCCAGGGCTTTCACTGGACGGCATATGACGGCGATCCTCGTCGCCTTCTTCGCGGTCGTGATCGCGGTCAATTTCACGATGGCGCGCTTCGCCATGTCGACCTTTGGCGGCAAGGTGGTCGAAAACAGCTATGTCGCGAGCCAGCACTATAACGAATGGCTGCGACGCGCCGAAGCGCAGGACCGGTTGGGATGGGACGAGAGCGTCAGCCTCGATTCCGCGCGGCACGTCTTGCTGACCGTCCGCAAGGACGGCCAGCCGCTCGCGGGTCTCGGCGTGTCGGCGACGGTGAATCACCCGGTTGGGCGCACCGCACCCGCCGCGCTCCGCTTCGAGCCGGCGGCGGATGGCGTGTTGCGCTCGGCCCGTCCGTTGGCGTCAGGGCGCTGGCGGCTCGACCTCGTCGTCCGGCACGGCGCTGATGAGGCACGGTATCGGAAGGATGTGCAATGAGCGCCGCCGCATTGATCGAGCGCGACTTCGCGGTTCCCGATATTCGCTGCGCGGGGTGCATCGCCAAGCTGGAGCAGGGGCTGGTGCGCGACAAGCGCATTGCCGCCGCGCGCGTCAACTTCACCGAAAAGCGCGTGCATCTGTCGTACATGCCCGACACCGACATGCCCGACCTGATCGGCGCCTTTTCGAACCTGGGGTTCGAAGCGCATCCGATCGGCGACGGGCCCGGCGAAGCCGATGCAGAGGCCGAGACGAGCCGCGAATTGCTGCGCGCGGTCGCGGTGTCGGGTTTTGCGATGATGAACATCATGCTGCTGTCGGTGTCGGTCTGGTCGGGCGCGACGGGTGCGACGCGCGACCTGTTCCACTGGCTGTCGGCGGCGATTGCCTTGCCGACCGTCGCCTATGCCGGCCGGCCTTTTTTCCGGTCGGCGTGGCGCGCGCTGCGCCACGGCGGGACCAATATGGACGTGCCGATCAGCATCGGCGTCGCGCTCGTTTGTGCCATCAGTCTCTACGAAACCGCGACGAGCGGCCCGCATGCCTATTTCGACGGCGCGGCGATGCTGCTTTTCTTCCTGCTTTGCGGCCGCTGGCTCGACAGCGTGATGCGCGACCGCGCGCGCGGCGGGGTGACCGCGCTGCTGCGCAATATGGGGACGGGCGCGATGGTGGTCGGCGACGATGGCCGCACCCGCTGGGTCGATGCAACCGCGCTGGAACCTGCGATGACGATGCTTGTCGCGGCGGGTGAGCGGCTTGCCGCCGACGGCGTCGTCGTCGGCGGCGAGAGCCAGATCGACCTGTCGCTGCTCACCGGTGAAAGCGCGCCGCAACGTGTGCACCCGGACGACCGCGTCCATGCCGGCACGCTCAATCTCGATGCGCCGATCCGTGTGCGCGTGACGGCGGCGGGAGCCGACACGGCGATCGCCGACATCGCACGGCTGATGGGCGAGGCGGCGCAAGGCAAGTCGCGCTACGTCCGCATCGCCGACCGCGCCGCGCGGCTCTACGCGCCAGCGGTGCACTGCCTCGCGCTGATGGCGTTCGCGGGCTGGATGATGGCGGGGGCGGGGTGGCATCATAGCCTGCTGATCGCGGCAGCCGTGCTGATCATCACCTGCCCGTGCGCGCTCGGGCTCGCGGTACCCGCGGCGCAGATCGTCGCGGCGGGCGAACTGATGCGCGCGGGGGTGCTGATCAAGGACGGATCGGCGCTCGAACGGCTCGCCGAAGTCGACCGTGCGTTCGTCGACAAGACGGGGACGCTGACATTGGGGCGTCCCGAAGCGATCGACCTCGACCGGCTCGACAATGGCGTGAAGCCGCTGGCGCTCGCGCTGGCGCAGGCCAGCCGCCATCCGCTCAGCGAGGCGTTGACCCGCGGGTTGCAAGCGCTCGACGTTCGCCCCGCCGAAGTGACGTCGATCCGCGAGACGCCGGGTTTCGGCGTCGAGGCGCGATGTGCGGGCGTCGTCGTCACGCTTGGTCGGCCGCAGCGCGCCGATCTCGGCGATGCGCTCGCGACCGAGCTGACGGTCGATGGCCGGCCGGTCGCGACGATCCGTTTCGCCGACAAGCTGCGCCCCGACGCCGCCGAAGCGATCCACGCCCTGCGCTGCGAGGGCATCGACGCCATGATATTGTCGGGCGACCGCGCCGACGCGGTCGCGCCGGTTGCACGCGAACTCGGGCTGACGGCGCAGACGGGGATGAACCCGCAGCAAAAGCTCGAGGCGATCGAGCGGCAGGTCGCGCTGGGCCGCAAGGTGCTGATGATCGGCGACGGCCTCAACGACGGGCCCGCGCTCGCGGCGGGCCATGCGTCGATGGCGCCGGGGTCGGCGAGCGACGTCGGCAAGAATGCCGCCGACTGCATCTTCCTCGGCGACCGGATGATGCCCGTGGTGCAGACGGTGCGGATGGCGCGGCGGACACAGGCGATCGTGCGGCAGAATTTCATCCTCGCGATCGGCTATAATGTCGTCGCGGTGCCGCTCGCTTTCCTCGGTTTCGTGACCCCGCTCGTTGCGGCGATCGCGATGTCGGGATCGTCGCTGATCGTCGTCGGCAACGCGCTGCGCCTGAAAAGGGCGATTCGGTGAACGGGCTGATTTTCCTGATCCCGATCGCACTCGGGCTTGGCCTGCTTGGTCTCGCGGCCTTTTTCTGGTCGCTCCGCCGGGGGCAGTTCGACGATCTCGACGGTGCCGCGCTGCGTATCTTTGTCGAAGAAGAAGAAGAGGGTGGAAGGCCATGACCGCGTCCCGGTTTTTCGTCGCGATGGGCACGCTGGCGCTGATGCAGCCGCCGATCGCTGTCGACGCACGGGTGCTGACGCTTCCGTCCTGTGGTGGCGCGGCGCACCGGACGATGGTCCCGGGCGATCCCGCCGACCCCGCGCAGCGCCGCGATTGCGCAAAGGCATGCCATGCGGTCACCGACCGGCGCGGCAAGTCGGGCGGCGTCAAAAAGGATTGCTGCTGACGCCCGGACGTTGATCCCGGTCAATGTTGTTGGCGGATCGCGAACGTAGGACGCTTCTCATGTGGTCCTATCATCCCGATCTGCTCGCCCGGCCGGTGCCGCGCTACACCAGCTATCCCACCGCAATGGAGTTTACCGACGATGTCGGCGCGGATGCCTATGCGCGCGCACTCGATGCGATCGAGGCGGCGACCCCGATCTCGCTCTACGTCCATATCCCCTTCTGCGAGCAAATCTGCTGGTATTGCGGTTGCAACACCGGCGCGGCGGGGCGCAAGCAGCGGTTGGCCGATTATCTGACGGCCTTGCGGGCCGAGATCGCGCTTGTTGCAAAGCGACTGGGCGGGCGCGGACGGGTGCAGAGCATCGCGTTCGGCGGCGGCAGCCCCAATGCCATCGCACCGGTCGAACTGGTGCGACTGCTCGACCGCATCCTGACCGTTTTCGATGCGCACCGGCCCGAGGTTTCGATCGAACTCGATCCGCGCGGCTTTTCGGCCGAATGGGCGCTCGTGCTCGCGGCGGCGCACGTCACGCGCGTCAGTCTGGGCGTCCAGACCTTCGCGCCGCATGTCCAGCAGGCGATCGGGCGGATCCAGCCGCTCTCGCATATCGAGCGCGTCGTCGCAGCGCTGCGCCTCCGTGACATCGACGCAATCAATTTCGACCTGATGTATGGTTTGCCGGGGCAGACGCTCGCCGACCTCGACGCGACGCTCGACGAGACGATCCGCCTTGCGCCGAGCCGGATCGCGCTGTTCGGCTATGCCCATCTTCCCGACATGATCCCGCGCCAGAGGCGGATCGATGCCACCAATCTTCCCGATCAGCGGCTGCGCTTCGAACAGGCCGAACTCGGATACCGGCGCCTGACCGATGCGGGTTATGTCCCGGTGGGGTTCGACCATTTTGCGCGGCCCGGCGACCCCCTCGCGATTGCGGCGCGCGAAGGACGGGTGAACCGCAATTTTCAGGGTTTCACCAGCGACAGCGTCCCGGTCCTGCTGGGCTTCGGCGCCAGCGCGATCAGTCGCTTTCCCGATCTCATCGTGCAGAACGAGAAACGCGCCGGCCCCTATCGCGACCTAGTGAATGATGGCCGCCTCGCGGCGGTGCGCGGGGTCGAGGTCCCCGACGAGCAGCGGGCGAGGGCGGGGCATATCCGCGATATTCTCTGCAATGGCCGCACGCATCTCGCACCCCGGAGCCGCGCTCGGGTTCGGGATGCTCTCAAGGACTATGAACAGCGCGGCGTTATCGACTGGAATAAGGGCGATCTTGTGATCCGCGACAGCGGATTGCCCTATGCCCGGCACGTCGCCGCGCAATTCGACAGCCTGCGAGGGCATATCGAGACCCTCTGATCGGCGTTGACTCCCGTGCCCTCGCGCGGCCGCAGCACAATTGCCCGTCGGGCGCGAAGTGCGATAGGGAAGGGACATCAATCCCGTAAAGGAGGCCATGGCCCTATGCAGATCGCGATCGTCGGACTCGGGCGGATGGGCGGCAATATTGCACGGCGCCTTTTGCACGCCGGTCATCAGGTCGTCGTTTTCGACCGGAACGAGGGCATCGTCGCGGAGCTGGTGGCAGCGGGTGCCGTCGGCGCCGCTTCGCTCGATGAACTGGCCGATTTGCTCCAGCCCCCGCGCGCGGTCTGGGTCATGCTGCCGGCCGGCGATCCGACCGAGGAGACGATCGGGCGCCTGTCGCTGCGCCTCGATGCCGGTGACGTCGTGATCGACGGCGGCAACAGCTTTTACAAGGATGACGTGCGCCGCGCGGCCGAGCTTCAAGCGCTCGGTGTCGACTATATCGATGTCGGCACGTCGGGCGGCATCTGGGGCGCCGAGCGCGGCTATTGCATGATGATCGGGGGCGAGGCGCCGGTGATCGACCGGCTCGACCCGATTTTCGATACGCTCGCGCCCGGATATGGAACGATCCCCCGGACGCCGGGACGCAGCCCGCCGGAATATGACGGCCGGGCGGAAAAGGGCTATATTCACGCGGGCCCGGCGGGGGCGGGGCATTTCGTCAAGATGGTCCACAACGGCATCGAATATGGGCTGATGGCGGCTTACGCCGAAGGGTTCGATATCCTGCGCGGCAAGAATGCCGAGCGGCTGCCGCCCGAAGAGCGATATGATCTCAACCTCACCGACATCGCCGAAGTCTGGCGCCGGGGGTCGGTGATTTCCTCGTGGCTCCTCGACCTTTCGGCCGCGGCGCTCGCGGGGAACCCCGAGCTTTCGCAATATAGCGGGAAGGTCAACGACAGCGGCGAAGGGCGATGGACGATCGACGCCGCGATGGAAGAGGCGGTGCCCGCCTATGTCCTGTCAGCCGCGCTGCTTGCGCGTTTCCGCTCGCGCACCGACAACACGTTCGGCGAAAAACTCCTCTCGGCCATGCGCGCCGGGTTCGGCGGGCATGTCGAGATTCCGCAGTAGGCTAGCCCCATATGTCACTGGCAAAGCGCAGGAAATTTCCGCCCAATATCTTCTCGATCCGGCTTTGCGAATGGCCGCGCTTTTCGAGCATGGCGGCGAGCTTGAAGAACTGATCGACGCCGTCGAGCCCGGGAACGAAGGGCAGCGTATCGGGGCGCTCGCCGGTTGCGCCGATGCCCGATGCGCGCCGCCGTTCCACTTCGCGCGCCAGACTCTGGCGAAAGGCGTCCATGTCATCGATCGACGTCGTGCCGCCATCGGTGCCGATCCCGACATGGTCTTCGCCGCATATCTTGATGGCATGTTCGATGTGCGCGACGACGTCGTCCGGCGTCGCGTGGCCGGACAGGTTCAGGAACGGCATGAAATAGATGCCGACAAAGCCGCCACGCGAAGCGACGAGGCGTAGCTCCTCATCGGTCTTGTTGCGCGGCAGATCGGTCAGCGCCCGGCAACCGGTGTGATTGATCGAGATCGGCCGCGTCGAGGCGCGCGCCGCGTCGAGGCAAGTCCGTTCGCCGCTGTGCGACAGGTCAACCATGATCCGGTTTTCGTGAAGCCGTTCCATCACCTTGTGCCCCAGCGGCGTCAGCCCGCGGTTGCCCGGCGCCATCGAGCCGTCGCCGATCTGGTTGGACGGATTATAGGTAAGCTGGATGATCTTGACGCCGAGGTCGGCGAAGATGTCGACGCGCTCCGGCTTGTCGCCGACCATCGCCGCGTTCTGGAAGCCATAGATCAACCCGATCTTCCGGTCGGCCTTGGCCTTTTTGATGTCGGCGACGCTCGTGATCTTGACGAGGTCGGACGGCTGGTTGCGGATGATCCAGTCCCACGCGGCGATCTCGCTGACGCTTTCTTCGAACGGATCCGCATCGCCGGCGACATAGCCGAGCGTGATGTTGACCGCGGTCATGCCTGATGCCCGGGCGTCGGCGATCACCCGCGGTTCGACCGGCTGGCGGCGGCCCAGCGGGGATGGTTCGCCGCGGCGGTTGGGATTGGACAGGCCGCCGAGCGCATTGACGATGATGTTGTCGCGCCAGCGGTCGGTTCCGCCCACCGCGCGCGCCATGGCGGGCTGCGCCGCTATCGTGGCGGCGCCTGCCGCGCCAAGCAGCAACGCCTGGCGGCGGCTGACGCCCATATTCCGTTCGTGCCCGAATTCGCTGTCCATATTACCCTCTCCCTTGGCATGGGTGCATGTCGGCCGGCTTGTCAGAAATCCGGCGCGCGCATCTCGTCTTCGGTGACGGGCCGGTAATCCTCCCGCCGATATGTCGCGCCGCGTTGCACCGTGAAGGCGACGCTGCGCAGGTTGCTCACATCGTCGAGCGGGTTCTGGCGAACGAAAAGAAGGTTCGCGAGCTTGCCGGCCTCGACCGTCCCCATCCGGTCCTGCTGGCCAAGCGTGCGCGCGGCAACCGAGGTGGCGGCGCGGATCACGTCCATGTTTGGCATTTTCGCCCGATCTGCGAGCAGTTCGAGCTCTTCGTGGAGCGCGGGATAGGGATTGTTCCAATCCGTGTCGCCGTCGGTGCCCGCCGAAATCATCACCCCCTCGCGGTGCGCCTGGTTGATCAGACGGAATGCGAGCCCGCCGGGGCAGCGCCAGTTTCCGGGGACGGCTCCTCCCTCTGCGGCAGCGGCTTCCTGCTTCGCATAGATGCGGGCGGTGGCGTCGAGGACGATGCCCTTTTGCTGCATCTCGCGGAACAGCGCGGCAATTTCGGGCCGGTCGCCGCGTTCGAACTGCTTGAGGTCGACCGTCATCCGATCATGATAACTGTTCGGTTTAGGCGAGAGTTGATAGGCGATGTAGCAGACATGCGATATCACGTCGGGGCTCGCGGCGATGACCTCCGCCGGCGTCGCAGGGAATATCATCGCATGCGCCCACACCCGGAAATTCTGGCGATGAGCCTCGTCCACGATGCGCTTGACGATTTCGCCTGAAAGATTTGCGTAAATCTTGATCGCGCTCGCGCCGGTGCCGCGTGCCCGTGCCACCGCGATCTTGAGGTCGGTCGTATCGTCGATGGCCTGCATCCACGCGACCTCGCCCGGTTTTGCGCCGCGCGCCGCCGCTTGCGTGCGCCGGTCCTCGAAAAAGCTCGGCCCCGCCATCAGCGCCGAATAGTAGATGTCGGGTCCCTTGACCTCCCCGACCAGAACCTGACGCTGGAGTTCGCCGAGGAAGCGCGTGTCGCCGGCAAGGTCGCGAACCGCCGTAACGCCAGCATAAAGGCTGCGCCGCATCGTCGCCTCGGCCCAGCGGCGCACGGGCAGGGTGGCGAGGTGCATATGCGTGTCGATCAACCCCGGAAGCACGTAGAGTCCGGCGGCATCGACCGTTTCGGCATCGGCGGGGACAACTGCGCTCGCATCGGGTGCCACCGCCTTGATCGTGTCGCCGGCAATGACGATCGTCATATGCTGCTGCGCGGGCCGGCCCGTACCATCGATCAGCGTCGCGTTGCGATAGGCGATCACGCGCTGTTTCGCCGTTGCTTCAGCCGACTTGGCCGGTGCGACGTCGAAAGCCGAAGCCTGCACCGGCAAGCCGATCAGGAGGCTGCCGAGCGCCACGCCTAACCACCGCGCTCCGCGTTGCCCGTTCGCTCCCCGACGCGCGGCGGATTCCTGTTTCAGTTCGTCCCGCATATCGAATCCCCTTCCATCTCCATTGTTACAGATCGTCCATAACATGCACCTTGTCAAATGACTTTACGAAGTGTCATATAAGACATATTGTCTAATCCGACTTCGACGATTCGATCAAAGCGAAAATGGGATGGCGCGGCCGCGAGCATCGCTCGTGTCCCGCAAGGGCTTCGGACTCGGCGATATGATGGGAGGGAAGAGAATGACGACCAAATTGCACCGGATCATGCGGCTGGGCGCCGCATTGGCGCCGTTGGCAATCTGCCAGCCGGCGCTGGCCCAGGCGGAGGCGGCTTCGGACGATGGGACGATCGTCGTGACCGCGACCAAGCGCGGCACTGCGGCGTTGCAGGACATCCCCTATAATATCTCCGCGGTAGGCGAGGAATTGCTCGAGAAAACCGGCGTCACGTCGCTCGAGGACCTCGCGAGGCTTGTTCCGGGGATTACCTCGCAGGGCGGCCCGGGCAACCAGACGGTCGTCATCCGCGGCCTCGCTTCGGACGCGGGCGCGGCGCAGGTCGGCATCTATGTCGACGAAATTCCGCTGTCGGGCATCGGCGGCACGAACGTGCGGCAATCGGACCTCGGGCTGTACGATATCGAACGGATCGAGGTGCTGCGCGGGCCGCAAGGTACGCTTTATGGCGCCGGTTCGCAGGGCGGGACGCTACGCTACATCACGAACAAGCCCGACCTCGATGATTATGCAGCGTCCGTGGGAACGCGTTTTGGGGTCACCAAGGGCGGCGGCGAGCGCATCGACCTCGATGCCATGGTCAACGTGGCGCTGGTGCCCGAAGCTGTCGGACTCCGCGCCGTCGGCTATTATCGCCGCGCCGACGGCTTCGTCGATCTGCCAACGCTCGGCCTCGGCGAAGCCGATGTCGAACGCAATTATGGCGGACGCCTGCTCCTGCAGGCCAAGCTGAGCGCGGACACGACGCTGCTGGGTTCTTTCTACTATCAGCGGACCGAGGTCGAGAATTCGAACGAGGTCATCGAGACAGCCAATATCAACCCGGCCACCGTTCGTTCGCCCTTTTCGGACGAATTGCGGATCTTCAACCTGACACTGGAGCATGATTTCGGTTTCGGCACGCTGACGGCAACGGGGTCGAAATATACCCGCGAGACCTTCTACACGTTCGACGTCAGCCAGTTCGTTCCCGGCAGCGGGCGCGTCAACCAGCCGGCCGAAACCGACGCGACGACCGCCGAACTTCGCTTCGCGTCCAATTTCCAGGGACCGTTCCAGACGATCGTCGGCGTCTTCTACGAAAAGCGCGACCGGATTTCGTCGAGCTATGGCGGCTTTACCGGCAGCGACGGGAAGCCGATTGAGCCCGCTGCGCTCTTCTTCGATACCGAGTCCGAGCAATATGTGCGGAACAAGGCGGCGTTCGCCAATGTCACCTTCGACGTCACCGATCGCCTGCAGATCGAAGGCGGCATCCGTTTATTCAAGTCCCGGCGCCGCGACGAAGGCCGTCTCTTCCTCGACCCCTTCGGGCGCCCGCCGGGTGAGGACCCGACCCAGCGCGCGCGATCGAGCGGCAATGTGAAGCGGGTGCAGGTCTCTTATGATTTCACCGACGATATTCTCGGCTACGCGACCTTCTCCGAAGGGTTTCGTGAGGGCGGGCCGAACGCGCCGGCGCTCCTCGGCAATTACCCGCTCAGCTTCGGGCCGGATTTCGTCAAGAATTTCGAGGCGGGGCTGAAGACCCAGCTGTTCGACAAGCAACTGACCCTCAACGGCAGCGCCTATTATATGAAATGGGACGATATCCAGGTGTCGCAGACCGATCCGACCGGCGCCTTTGCCTACACGATCAACGCGGGCAAGGCGCGGCTGATCGGGTTCGAGCTGGAAGGCAATATGCGCCCGCGCGCCTTGCCCGGTTTTCACGCCAATTTCTCGGCGCGGCTATCGGGGCAGGAACTGACCGAAGACAATCCACTCGCGGTAGGGCCAGCCGGTGATCCGAACGCCGGACGCAAGGGTGACCGCATTCCGGGGACATCGGCCTTCTCGGCGAACCTTGGCGTGCAACAGAGTTTCCCGTTGGGCGAGCTTTCGGGATATGTTCGCGGGGACATTTCCTACACAGGCAAGGCGCGTACGACCTTCAATCCCGCCGACCCGATCGCACGCAGCTATGGCGACTATACGCTGGTCAACCTGCGCGCCGGGGTGGAGCAGGGCGGCTGGAGCGCAGCGCTGTATGTCCAGAATCTGTTCGACGTCCGGAAACCGACCGGGTGGACGGTGCAGAACGTGGCTGGCCTTCCCGATCTGATCCGGATTACCCTGCCGCGCCAGATTGGCATAACGGCGCGGTATCAGTTCTGAAGAACCCCGGGGGCAGTCCGACAAGATGAACGATCAGATTGATATGCGTTATAAAAGGCGATGGTACGCCGTCATCATGTGCACCATCGCCTTCTTTTTTTCATACATGGACCGGCAGGTCCTTTCGCTCCTGATCGAACCGATCCAGGCCGATCTGGGGATCAGCGACACGCAATTCGGATTGTTGCAGGGCTTTTCTTTCACCCTCTGCTTCGCCGTGATGGGCTTGCCGATCGCCTCGGCCGCGGACCGGCATCCCCGGCCGCTGATTATCGCCGCGGGCGTCATCGTCTGGAGCATGGCGACGGTGGCGTGCGGGTTTGCGCGCGGGTTCGGGCAGCTTTTCCTGACCCGGATGATGATCGGGGCAGGCGAGGCGTCGCTTTCCCCCGCGACCTATTCGATGATCAGCGACATGTTCGACCGGTCGGGGATCGGCCGGGCGACCGCGGTCTATTCGCTCGGCTCGTTTCTAGGGGCGGGGTTCGCTTATCTGGTCGGCGGCGCCGCGATCGCGGCGTTGGAAACGATCGGGCCGGTCTCGATGCTGGGAACGGTGCTGAAACCCTGGCAACTCGTATTCGTGATCCTCGGCCTGCCGGGAATATTGCTGGGGATCGTCATCTATCTGACCATCGCCGAACCGCGGCGGATCGAGAGCGGCCGGACTTCGCCCGCGGGGGCAAAGGAAACCGGCGTCACCGCCTATCTCTCCGCGCACCGCGATGTCTTCGTGCCGCATATATTGGGCTTCTCTTTCTATGCGATGCTCCTGTTCGGGTTGCTCGCCTGGTCGCCGGCCCTGCTGATGCGGGTTTATGGATTCACGCCGCAAGAGGCCGGCTATTGGCTCGGCACGATCGCGGTCGTCATGTGCGGCGGCGGGGTCCTTGTTTCCGGTTGGCTGCTCGACGGCGGGGTCCGGCGGTTCGGCCGGCCGGGCCCATTTCGCCTCGGTGCGATCGCGGCGTTGGGGACTTTGCCGGCCCTTGCCATGCTCTATCTGGCGCAGGAGCCGTGGCAGGCGCTGGCGGCGCTGGCGGTCGCGATGTTCTTCGCCTCCTTTCCGATGCCGCTGTCGGCGTTCGCGATCCAGACCATCGTGCCTTCTCGGCTCAGGGCGAGGGTTTCGGCGGTTTTCCTCTTTTTCAACTCGATGATCGGCCTCTCGCTCGGAGCCGCGATGATCGGATTGTTGAACGACCGGTTGTTTACCGGAGCACAGGGCGTCCAGTCCTCGCTGCCGCTGGTGGCCGGCGTCGCCGGCCTGGTCGCCGCGATGCTCCTCGCCAGCGGCGCGCGGCCCTTCTCAAATCGACTAAACGGGTCTGCGCCCGGGGATAATCTATGACCGCGGAACCCTCTCCTTTCCAGCCGTCGTTGGCGGGCGGCCGTTCGCGTTCGCCTGATACTCCTGTTCTCATCAGCGGTGCCGACCTGATCGAACTGGTCTCGCTCGAGGCATCGATCGAGCTGGTGGACGGAGCCATGCGCAAGCTGAGCGCCGGCGATGTCAGCGCACCGCAGCGCTGGGCGGTTCCGGTAGCGGCAAACGGCAAGTTGGGCCTGATGCCCGGGGTCCTGAAGCATCCGTCGCTGTTCGGCGTAAAGGTGCTCAGCATGTTCGAAACCGGGCCGACGTCCGGCCTGCCCAGCCATCAGGGGCTGATGCTCCTGTTCGAAGGCGAGACGGGGCGGCCGGTGGCGATCGTCGACGCCGCGCAATTGACGCTGCTGCGGACCGCAGCGGCGAGCGCGGTGGCGACGCGGGCGCTTGCCCGCGCGGACGCGCGCACCCTGGCGCTGGTCGGGTGCGGGGACCAGGCACCTTATCATGTCGCCGCGATATCCGCCGTGCGCCCGATCGACGAAGTGCATTTGTGGAACCGCTCGCACCTGCGCGCAGAGTCGCTCGCAGCGCAGCTGCGCGCCAACGGGGTGCGGGCGACAATCCACGATGAGGTCGAAGCGGCGGTCAAAGCGGCCGATATCGTCTGTACCCTGACGTCGGTGACCGAGCCGATCGTGGCAGGCCGGTGGCTGATCCCGGGGCAGCATCTCAATCTGGTCGGAGCCAGCACCATCGATCAATGCGAGGTCGACGAAGCCGTGGTAGCGGGGGGACGCTATTTTGCCGATTGTGCCACGCATTGCCGCGCGCAGGCCGGGGAGTTGTCGCGCGCCATCGATGCGGGGGTGGTCGACGAGGGATGGATTGCGGGCGAGATTGGCGAAGTCCTGTCGGAAAAAGTGGCCGGCCGATCGAATCCGTCGGAAATTACCATCTACAAGTCGCTGGGCCACGCGGCGCAGGACCTGGTGGTCGCGGAAGCGGCCTGGCGGCTCGCCCGGCCTATTGTCTAACCGCCCCTCGCGTCGCTAGGAACAGGCGTCGGCCGGAAAAGGGGCAATCGAAAATCTATGGCCAAGCAAAAACATCCGGAGCGCGACTTCGAGTCCTATTTCCCGATAGGCGAGGCGCTTTCGCTGCTGCTCCATCCCTTTGCGGAAGTGGTGCTGCACGACACGCGGTCGGGGACCATCGTGCGCATCTGGAATGCCTTCACCAGCCGCAGCGCGGGCGATCCGTCGCATCTTGAGGGCGCGCCCGACCTGTTCACCGCCGAGAGCATATTGGGTCCTTACGAAAAGTCCCTGGGCGCCCTGGGGCGTACCAAGTCGATGACCGCGGCGATCCGCGACGATGGCGGTACGATCATCGGTTTTTTCTGCATCAACCTCAATGTGTCGGCGCTCGACAATGTCGTCGACGGAATCCGGAATTTCGTGGCGTTTGCGACCGAGCGGCCCGAGCCGATCTACCGCAACGACCTGCAAGAGCATGTCAATTATCTGGTGCGCGACTATCTGATCTCGGTGAACCGGACGGCGGAAAGCCTGAGCCGGCATGAACGGCAGGAATGTGTCGGCCAGCTGGAGAGGACCGGGTTGTTCGCCGCCCGGAATTCGGTCAAACTCGTCGCCAAGGCGCTCGGCATCAGCCGCGCATCGATGTACACGATCCTTGGCCGGGTGCGCGACGAGCGTGACCGGGAGGCGGAAAAACTGGATGCCGCTTCGGCGTTTCCCACCCGATAGGACGAGCTGCATCGCCGCCGGGCGCAATGGGCCGTCAGCCCGCAAAGAGATCGCTGGAACACGCTCAATCTAGAGATGATCGATTTGCCGGTGCAGGGTCCGCGTGATGAGGTGCAGTTCTTTCTCGCCGATCTTGGACCATTCCATCGCCCTTTGCGCGACGGCCCGTCGGGTGTGGAGGGAGGGGAGGCTCGATACGAGCAGGATCGCCTGCATGCGGGTTTCGGCTGACACTTGCGGTTCGGACTTGATCAGGGAAATCAGGCGCGAGTTCCGCTCGATGCCGGGCAACCACAAGCGATTATAGAAAATCTCGAAGGCCGGCCCAGGCTCGGCCAATTCGCGGGCGATGATTCCGTTGCCCAATATATAGGCGTCGCTGCCGATAATCAGTTCGACCGACGCCGCCATCAAATATTTGAGCGTTTCGCGCGCCTCCTCTGGCCCCGAAGGCGACGCGATGGTCTGTCTGGCGCGTGCGACGGCGTCCTGTGTCGCTTGGCCATAGCGCGCCACAATCTCTTCGGCGCACGCGCGATACAGCCCTTCCTTGTTGCCGAAATAATAGTTCAGCGGCGGAAGCGTCGTCTTCGCGCGTTCGGCGATGCGGCGCGTGGTTGCGGACTTGAAGCCCGCCGCCCCGAACTCGATCAGCGCCGCCTCCAATATGCGCTGGCGCGACTGGTCGCCCTTGCGCGACGCATTCGACACCGCGTCCCGTCCGGGCTGTGCACCGGGTCCTTCGACCGAATCTCCCATCGTCATGATCACCTCAATGCGCTGCGCTGCAACGGACCTCATGTGCGTAAAGCAAATGCCCGCGGGTTGGCAAACATCCGATTCCCGGCGGAATATCGGGCTTTCGACACCTTTGGAAAAATACTTAGAATACTATTGATTTTCGCCATCTCAAAATATATCAATTGATACATAATAGGAAAGGCCATGGAGTCGAGGAGCGCAGATGCGTCATCCCGACGGTGGCTGCGCACGAGGGAGAGAGGGATGACACGCAACCACCGAGCCATGACGGCACTCGCCACCGGAACGCTAATGATGGCCATCGCCATTCCGGCGGCGGCGCAGGAAGCCGAAGCGGCGGGCGCGACAGACGCGGGCAATGAGGACATCATCGTCACCGCGTCGCGCCGTCCGCAGACGCTGCAGGAAGTGCCGATCTCGGTCGGCGTCGTGACGGGTGCCGCGATCGAGCAGCAGGGGCAGCGCCTGTTCACCGACCTCCAGTCGTCGGTTCCCAACCTCCAGATCGATAATACTAACGGCAATTACGCGATCACCATCCGCGGGCTCGGGTCGGGCGCGAACAACCTCGCGTTCGAGCAGTCGGTCGGGCTGTTCGTCGACGGTGTCTATTCGAGCCGCGCCCGGTCGCTGCAGGTGCCGTTCCTCGATGTCGAGCGCATCGAGGTCGTTCGCGGGCCGCAGGGCGCGCTGTTCGGCAAGAACACCAATGCCGGCGCGATCAGCATGGTGACGCGCCGCCCGACGCGCGATTTCGAGGCCGAGTTTCGCGCCGGTACCGAACTGGCGCAGGGCGGCATGAATTTCAGCGGTTTCCTGTCGGGGCCGATCAGCGACACGCTGAGCTTGCGCGTGAGCGGGGGCGCCGGGCAGGCCGACGGTTATATCGAAAACCGGCTGACCGGGTTCGACGACAATGGCTCGAAATACCGGTCGGGGCGCGCGCAGCTCCTGTGGGAGCCGAGCGACGATTTCGAGGTGCTGCTCAAGGTCGAGGGATTCCGCAACGAGATCAACGGATCGAACGCGGTCTATAACAATATCGGCAACGCGAACTGCAATCTCTGCAACATCGTCCGCAACGCCAGCGGCGGCGCGGCGGCGCAGGACAAGCCCGGTTTCTGGCGGTTCAGCCGCGGCTTCCCGAAGGAATATGATGTCACCAAGTCGCGCACCGGTGCGATGACGGTCAACTGGACCCCCGGCGACTGGACGATCGCGTCGATCACCGCTTACCAGGCTGTGGATTCGGAACGCACATTCAACACCATCCCGGGCCCGATCAACCTGCTCAACACGCTGCAGGCCGAGGAGAGCAGCCAGTTCTTCCAGGAACTGCGCGTCTCGCGCGATGTCGCCGCGGGCGTCAACCTCGCATTCGGCGCGACCTACACCGACGCCGATCTCGATATCCTCCAGCTCATCAGCTACAACGGCAACCTGGTGGGGACGACCTTGCCGCAGGCCGAAGGGACGCGCGGCTTCACCCAGAAATCCTGGTCGCTGTCGCCCTTCGCGATCGTCGATGCGGAGCTGACCGATGCGCTGACCTTCAGCGGCAGCCTCCGCTACAGCTATGAAAAGAAGGAGGCGCGCGGGACCAGCACCAATGTCGGGCCGCGTATTCCCGCCAACAACCTCGATTTCGACATCAGCGGCGAACGCACCGAAAAGCTCTGGGATTATTCGCTGCGCCTCCGTTACGAATTCAGCCCGGCCGTCTCGGCCTATGTCAGCTATGCGACGGGGACGAAGGGCGGTGGCTTCCTGTCGAACGATGGCCTGCTGCTCTATAACATCCGCAACAACAACGGCCGTTTCGACTTCGACGACGAGCGCGCGCGGGCGTGGGAGCTCGGCACCAAGATGCGGCTGTTCGACCGCAAGCTCGACCTCGACATCGCGCTGTTCCGCACCCGCTTCGCCAATCTGCAGGTGTCGTCGTACAACGGCACCGCCTTCATCACCGGCAACGCCGCGAAGGCGACCGCGCAAGGTGTCGAGGTCGAGGCGCGCTACCGGCCGAGTTCGGTTGTCAGTCTTGGCGCCACGGGGGCGTATCTGGACGCGAAATATAACGACTATCCGGGCGGACCCTGCCTGTACAACGCCCCGTCGACCTGCACGCCCGCGACGAACAACCTGTCCGGCGTGCGCCTGACGCGCGCGCCCGAATGGAAGGCGTCGGGCTATGTGCAGTTCGACGTGCCGGTGGGCGACGACCTGATCGTCAGCGCCCGCGGCGCGGCCGATTACACGTCGACCTCCTATCTGCAGGGCGACATGAACCCGCTGAACGCGCAGCCGGGCTATACCAAGTTCGACGCGCGCCTCGCGATCCGCAAGGAAGACGGCGCCTGGGAACTCGCGCTCGTCGGGCGCAACCTGACCAACGAGGTGACGTTCAGCCAGGCGATCAACACGCCGCTGCTCGGCGGTAACAGCCATGTCGTGATGATCAACCCGCCGCGGACGGTCAATCTGGAAGCTGTGCTGCGCTTCTAGGCGGAACGGCGAACGCGATAAGGAAGGTTCCGGGATGGTTTGGACTGTTGATCGTCGTACGTTCGTTGCCGGCATGGGGGGCGCCGGGGCGCTCGCGGCGTCCGGCGCGCGGGCCAATGTGTCCGCGGTGGATGGGCGCAAGCTCAACGTCCTGATGATCGTCACCGATCAGGAGCAGGGCATCGCGAGCTTTCCGCCCGGATTGCTCGAAAAACTGCCGGGGCATCGCGAATTGATGGCGCGCGGGCTGCTCGTCGAAAATTACCATGTCCAGACAACCCCTTGCAGCCCGTCGCGCTCAACGATCTTCACCGGACATCATACCCAGCGCACGGGCATCTATCTGAATTCGAGCGGCGCCGACGATCCGGTGCTGCCGACCGACCTGCCGACGCTCGGCCATATGATGCGCGCGGCGGGCTATTACACCAGCTACAAGGGGAAGTGGCACCTTTCGCCGATCAACGAGAAGCGCAACTGGAACCAGGTGTCGGGCATGATCTATCCCGCCACCGAAAAGGCCATGGAAGAATATGGCTTCGACGATTACGGCTTCGACGGCGAGGCGGTCGGCCTGACGTGGGACGGCTACCGGCACGATCAATATATCGCTGCCGACGCATCACGCAGCATCCTCGACTTCAAGGGGAGCGACAAGGCCGGGGGCAAGCCGTGGTTCATGGTCGTCGGCTTGCTCAACCCGCACGACATCATGTTCTACGATGCGACGGGCAAGCAGACCGAAACGCGCGCGTATCCCTATCTTCTGGGGCCGCTGCGGCGCGAGCCGGGCGACCCGCTCTATGCCGAGGACAATGGCTTCGAACTGCCGGAGAGCTTCTATCGCGACGACCTGAGCGGCAAGCCCGAGGCACATCGCGCGATCGCCCAATCGAACGTCCGTACCTACGGGACGCTCGATCATGGCGACGAGGCCTCGTGGCGCCGTTTCCGCAACTATTATTACAACTGCATTCGCGACGTCGACCGGCGGATCGGCCAGCTCCTCTGGGCGCTCGAGACGAGCGGGCAGCTCGAGAACACGATCATCGTCTACACCTCCGACCATGGCGAGCGCGCCGGGGCGCACGGGATGCGACAAAAGGGCGGCACGATCTATCGCGAGGAAACGAACGTGCCGATGATCATCGTCCACCCCGATGCGCCGGGCGGCCGCCGCTCGCGCCGGCTGATGAGCGCGGTCGATATCGCCCCGACGCTGCTCGCGCTCGGCGGCAAGGATCTGGCCTGGCGAAAGGCGCATTTTCCGGGCCTGCCGGGCATCGACGCGACGCCGCTGCTGACCGATCCCGACGCGCGGACCGAGCGCGACATTCGGGGGCATCTGTTCAACTATGCGGTGGCCTATGGCTGGGCGCCGAAGGCAGGCCAGCCCGCGACCGCGCCGTTCACCGACCGCTTCGACCTGTCACGCCGCCGGCTGCACCGCGGTGTCCACGACGGTCGCTGGAAGTTCGCGCGTTATTTTGCGCCCGAGCATCATCAGCAACCGCGAAACTGGAAGCAATTGGCGGGGAATAGCGACCTCGAACTGTACGACACGCAGGCCGACCCGAACGAACTCGTCAATCTCGCATCGCATCCCGATCAACGGCGCAACATCTTGCGCCTGAATGCCATGGTCAACGCGTTGATCGCGCGTGAGGTCGGAAGAGACGACGGAAGCGAATATCCGGGACCGGTGGGGCTATATAATCGCGCATGGCCCGGATGAGGTTGCGGCGGCGGGCATAGCCGCCAGCCGGGGATCGGTCTGAAGGATAGTCCAGGGCCCCGTTGGTCCATGGCACATGGAATAGAATCCGTGCGGCAGGCGTATGCGCCGCATGACGACGATTCTCCCTGCCATTTCCCCCATTGTCCCTGAATATCGAGCCTTCGCGCCCCGGCCGCTGCGTGTCGCGCTGTTTTCGGGGAATTACGACTGCGTCCGCGATGGTGCGAACCGCGCGCTCAACCGTCTCGTCGCCTATTTGCTCGAACAAGCGGGGGCCGAGGTGCGCATATACTCGCCGGTCGCTCCGCAAAAGGCCTTCGCGTCGGTCGGCGATATCGTTCCGGTGCGCTCGGCCTGCATTCCGGGACGCCCCGAGTATCGGCTCGCGCTGGGTTTCACCAAGGCAGCGCGCGAGGATATGGAAGCGTTCGCACCCGACATCGTTCACCTGTCGGCGCCGGACATCCTCGGGCGGCAAGCGCAGAATTATGCGCGGGCAGCAGGGATTCCGGTGGTGACCAGCCTGCACACGCGCTTCGAAACCTACCTCCACTATTATCGCCTCGGCTTGCTGCGCGGTCCGGTCGACCGCTATCTCGCGCGCTTTTACGGCGATGCCGATCATATCCTGGCACCCACGCCCCCGATCCGCGACGCGTTGGGCGAGCAATTCGGGCCAGGGAAAGTGTCGATATGGTCGCGCGGGGTCGATCCGAAGATGTTCGGGCCGGCGCTGCGTAGCCAGGCTTTCCGGCAGCTTCTGGGCTATACGCCGGACGACTTGGTGCCACTGTTCTTCGGGCGCCTCGTCCTTGAAAAGGGCCTCGATGTGTTCGCCGGGACGATCGCGGCGTTGCGCGAACGCGGACATATGGTTCGGCCGATCGTGGTCGGCGATGGGCCTGCGCGCGATTGGCTCGCGCGGCGGCTCCCCAACGTGACTTTTCTCGGCTTCCTCGACGGCGCGGCGCTTGGCGAGGCCGTCGCCAGCGCCGATATCCTGATCAACCCCAGCGTCACCGAGGCGTTCGGCAACGTCAACCTCGAAGCGATGGCGTCGGGCCTCGCCGTCGTGTCCGCCGATGTCGACAGCGCCTCGGCGCTCATCGATCACGGCCGTACGGGGCTGCTCGTCCCGCCGCATGATCCGGGAGCCTATGCCGCCGCCGCCGCTTCGCTGATCGACCAGCCCGCGCGCCGTTACAGGTTGGGCAGGGCAGCGGCAGAGGTGGCGGACCGCTATCGCTGGGATGCGGTCCTAGCCGACGTAGCGCGCGTCTATGAACGGCTGGCCGGCCGTGATGTGGCCTTGCATTCTCCGGCACTCGCCCGGCAATATGCGGCATGAAGATCCGTTGGGGAAAATCCAGCGGCTTTGCCGACGATGTCGCGGCGATGCGCCGCTATGCGCGGTCTTTGACGCGCGATCGCGACGATGCCGACGATGTGGTGCAGGATGCGCTGGTCCGCGCGATCGAGCGTCAGGCCACCTATCAGGCGCGACGCGACCGGCGGCGCTGGCTGTTCGCGATCGTCCACAATGTCTTTATCTCGGGAACGCGGCGCGAGGTGGCGGAGGCGCGGCGCAACGATCGCTTCGCCGAGATGCAGGTCGCGCATACGGACGCGTCGCAGGAACATCATGCGCGTCTCGGCGAGATCGCGCGGAGCTTTGCCGCACTGCCCGAACATCACCGCGCCGTCCTTCACCTGACGGCGATCGAGGGTTTGAGTTACCAGGAGTGCGCCGACGTGCTCGGCGTCCCGGTGGGAACAATCATGTCGCGAATTGCGCGCGCGCGCGCGACACTGAGGCAACAGGACGAGCGGCAAGCCGAACCGGCGCTGCGTATCGTGGGAGGACGGGATGACAGCCGCACCAAGTGATCAGGAGATCGACGCCTATGTCGACGGGCAGCTCGATACCGAGGGACGCTTTGCCGTCGAAGACTATCTGCGCGAGCATCCCGACCTCGCGGCGCGCGTGATGGGCGACCTGGGCACGCGGAGCGCACTGCAACTGCTCGCACGCGGCAGCGAGCCACTGCCGCGCGGAATACGCGAAGCCATGCGGGGCGGTTCGCCGGCAGTGGGCGCACGCTGGCGGCGTTGGGCACCGGCGGCAGGATTGTCGGCTTCCGGAATCGCGGCGGTGCTGCTGGTGACATTCCAGGGACCGCCCGGCTATGTCGATGACGCGCTAACGTCACACCTGGTGGCGGGAATGCGGGCCGACATGGTCTCGCAGCTCGAGGCGCCGAAGTTCGATGCGCGCGAAATCCGGCGCGCGACCAGGATTTCGGTCCCGGAAGTCCCGGCCGACTGGAAGGTCACCGATGTGCAGCTGTTCCCGACCGAACGCGGGCCGGCGCTGGTGATGGCGCTCAAGACCGGCGAAGGCGACCATCTGTCGCTCTTTGCCAAGCGCGGACGCGAAGGGGCGCCCGAACGGCCCGACGCCGTCCGCGAAGGCGAGCATTCGGTCGCCTATTGGCGGCGCGGCGACATGTCCTACGCGCTGGTCGGCGACAGCGGGCCCGCAGCAATCGACGCTCGTGCGGAAACGCTCGCACGAACACGCTCCTGACAAAGACGATTTCCGGAACCGACAGGGTGGGTTCTCCAGCATGAGGGGGGAAATATGACGAAGAAAGCGATTATAATGGGTGCGATGGCCGCGATGCTCGTGGTCGGTGGCTGTGCCAAGAAGGCGCCGAAGGACCTGCCGCCGCCGCCCGCGTGCTGCGGGCCGGAGGAAACCGATCGCGTCGTCCCGGGTTCGCAGCAGGATTTCGTGGCGAATGTGTCTTCGGACCGCATCTTCTTCGGGTTCGACCAGTATAATGTCGATGCCGAGGATATGGCGACGCTGCAAAGCCAAGCTGCGTGGCTTGCGCGCAATCCCGCCGTCCGCGTGACGCTGGAGGGGCATGCCGATGAGCGCGGGACACGCGATTATAACATCGCGCTCGGCGAGCGGCGGGCGAATGCCGCGAAAAATTATCTCTCGACGCTTGGCGTCGATCCGGGGCGGATCACCGTGATCAGCTATGGAAAGGAACGCCCGGCGGCCGTCGGATCCGACGAAGAGGCCTATGCGAAGAACCGGCGGGCGGTAACGGTGGTGATCGAGCGCCCGTAGCGAAGCGCTGGCGGGTTCTTGTCGTGCCCGCCGGACACCGCTCACATTTTTGTTGATGTCCCATAGCGCGTCACCGCGATAACCTCCTTGCAAAATAGCGAGAGGAGGACGTGATGGACTTGGGTCTGGCCGGCAAGAAGGTAATCATCAACGGCGGTGCCCTCGGGCTCGGGCTCGCCTCGCAGCACATGGGCGCGGCGCAGTGTCTGCTCGGGCAGGAGTTTCCCGCTCTCCAGCACGCGGTTGCACGCGGCCAGCGTCTGGCTGGGCGCATCGCGGCCGCCGAAGCGGTAGGAAGGGAAAGTCGCCTCGCCCCGCACCCCGTCGTCGCTGCTCTTGGGCTTCTTGAGCCCGTCGCATTCGGAGAAATCTTCCGATACGCCCGCATGGGCGGGCACGGCGATTCCGAGCGCAAGCGCAGCTAGCCCCGCTCGGGCGAAGATCGCGTTCATTCGGTGCAGCCCCCAACCCCTGTTCCGCAAGTGCTTCGCGCCCAGCGATGAAGCGACGTCTAATTTAGATTGTGGGGGGCGGCAATCGGGAAAAGTCGAGCGCGAGGCACTTAAGTGAAACGAAACGACAGCGGCACGGGAAGTTTAGTCGCTGTCCAATCAGGATCAATGAAACTGCCGGGAAGAGAGACGATTCCGGTCCGCGTTGAGGAGGTCCGAGCTACGCAAGTTGCGCGACGTCGGAGATGCACCAGGGCGCGTTGTCCAAATCGGCTTCTTTAATCATTCGGCCGGGTACGAAAAATTACGGGATCTATCAGGGCGGTTGGCTCGACCCTGGACAATTGCCACTCGCCGGTCGGGACCGAGCCGTCATCGACGTAAGAAGAGTAGCTTACAAGTAGCCCGCGCGTAAGGTCACGTCGGCGTGAGACACAGATCACGTCACCGACAAAACCGTCTCCGCGATTGAGGCAGGTGACATTGATTCCTGTGACGGTTCCCTCGGCGCATCGGTGGAAAATCAATACCTTGCTGCACGTGAAGTTCGGGTCCTCGAAGTTAGGTACATCGCTGTATTTCCATCGGCCGGTCTTTACAGTCGCTTGCCGGTCAATCGCGTATCTAGCGACGCAAGTCTTGCGATCGGTAACCAGCCGGACGGTGTCACGGATAACTGCCACAGCCTTGCTTGTGCGGTAGATCCGGACTGCACCACTGGAACCCAGATCCCGATCCTGCCAGCTAACCTCTTTGCCGTCGGCCTGACACGCGCTCTCCAATTCCTGGATCTCCTGATCATCGAAGACCGAATTCAATCCGTTGACTTCGGCGTACAGGCCATCGACCAATCTCTCTCCGGATGGCTGATATCCTGGCGGAAGCGGCGCAGTGTATGGATCAGCACTCGCGGCAGCCGCTGCGAGCAACGCCGCGACACCGAAGAACCCGACTGGAAATTGTCGATGCCATGCCATGGTCTGGCTGCCTTTGCTCTAGCTCAGTCGGGCATCGCGTAACATAAGGTCGAGTGTATAGAAATGGTCGCTTCATGCCAGTAAAGGGCCAGGGTCTGCTTTCCGCGATCTGCGTCTGAAAGCTGCCAGTCCGCTACCGGCCATGCATGGACTCTGGCGCTGCTGACGGAGCGAAGCGGACTTGAGCTTGAATGCCGCGCCCTAAGATCAGCGGGCCGCCGGGAAAACTTACCAGAATTCGTCTCAAGCCGTTGCAAGCCCTTTCATGGAACTCGAAGGGATGTTGCCATGCCGATGCCATAGCCCTGCCAAGATGTCGTCTTAGCAGGCCGGCGAGAAGCATTTGCTTCGCCAGTCTTCTTCCAGCTCTCTGATTTCATTGAGAGAAAATGGTGGACGCACTAGGGCTCGAACCTAGGACCTGCGGATTAAGAGATTTAGATAAATAAATCAGGATCTTGGATGCATTCGTGTTCGGTTTGGATGGCAATGAAAGACAGGGAATAACGTTGATCGACAGCTAGCACGTCACAAATTCACCTACAGCCTATCCCGATTCTCTTGGCGGCTTCGCGCCCGCGACTAGGCTGCAGGCGGTCACGAAGCGACTGCCCGAAACCCTCCGTCCGCAAAATGTCGGAAAAGGGCAAGCTCGTTGCGAAGGAAGTACGGATATATGAGCAGCTTCTCGTCGGTCGCCGACAATTCTGAATGCGTGCTCATTGTAATCGAGGGGAGGTGACACCACCTCTATGGCATCGCCCGCTTCCACCGCGTGCTGGCGACTGAGAGACCATTGCGCTCCCGCCGAAGGAGCAAGATCATGGACCTCAACCAACTTCTCCACCACCATCAGATGGCGTTGATGGCCGTGAGCCAGGCGCGGCGCGAGGGGCAGGTGACGTGCTCCCCTGATTGTTACCAGTCAGAGGTAGAGTCCGGCTCCTTCATGATGGTTGATTGATGGGATGGCAATGGTCCTGGGGGCATGCCCCCAGGACCATTGGCCGGCGATCTCGGCGGGTG